>DASXYY010000036.1:0-212203 GCA_036502225.1 Opitutaceae bacterium | reverse complement strand
TCAGCCTGGAGCAACTCTGGCGCGCGTCACTTCCAGTCCCTTAACGGGCACTCTTCAACCGGAGAGCCGGATGCGGTAGTTCCGCACGTCCGGTTCGGAGGGAGGGGCAGGTTCCATTCCTGTCCCTACCCCTATCCCGCGGATGCTCGCCGGAAAATCTCGGCCTAGGCCGAGATTTTTTCCGCCTCTATCTCGATGGAGGGGGCGCGCTTCTTTCGGTCCCGCAGCCGGGTGGTCGGACGTTCGAACCCGACGAAGATGGCGGATGAAATCGCGATCGTGGCGATCCAAAGCACGGCGTAGGCCGCCACGCCGGTGAGCTTCAGGGCGGGAATGACGCCGTTCAGCACCAGCGAATAATTCACCAGGTACATCGAGTACGAAATGAGCGAAATCCACGTTACCGTGGAGACGATCGCATTGTCGCTTGCCTTGAGCTGGCTGAAGAACGGCAGCGTCAGCGCGGTCGCCAAGCTCATCACCGAAAAGCCGATCACCGCGGTATAGACTCCCAACGGCGCGTGCGGCAAGTAGCGATGGAACGCCCAGAGACCGGCGCCCAAAATCAGCGCCGGCACCCGGACCGCGGACCACCGGGAGGGAAAATACCGGGCAAAATAAGCTCCGATCACGCCGTACATCAGGCTGTCGAAGCGCATGATCACTTCCTTGTAATATACGCCGTCCCAGTCGTGGACCGTCTGGGGCGGATGTGCGTGGAAGCGCCAGGCGCGGAACGCCGTGGCCGCAATCAGAGCGGTGACCGCAATGACCGGCACGGCCTTTCGCAACCCGAAAGCAAAGCGCGACAACAGGAGAACCGAGATGGGCAGCCCGATATAAAACCATTCCTCCACCGACAAGCTCCAGGCCTCCCGGAAGAAGTTGGTCGGCATCGGCCGGCGGAAATTTTCCGTGAAGGTGCCGAAGCGAACCAGTTCGCCCTTCGTCAGAGGCCAGCCCGGGGGATGCGGCCACAGGTGGTAAACCAACGCGAGCAGCGCCAGGATCAGAAAGTAGTTCGGGAGCGTGCGGTACCAGCGGCGCACCCAAAAGTGCCGAAGCGTGGCAACTGACTCGCCGCGCGACTCCACGTCGCGGATCAGGATTCCGCCGATGAGGAATCCGGAGAGTACGAAAAACACGCTCACGCCGTCAAAGAGGAAAAAGTCGTGAAACGTCTTGAATGGACCGGAAAGCAGCGTGCTGCCGTGTCCGGCGACGACAGCCAGGATCGCGGCCGCCCGCATGATATCCAATCCGAAGATTCTCTGTCGTGCTCCGCCCATAGTTTAGGAAAGGTACCTGTCAGATTCAAGCGGACGCTTCAAGCACTACCGGCCAGTCCCCCGTGGGGGTGGTTATGCGTACCGGATGATCAATGCGGAAACGCGCCTACGGGAACGAATTGGCACCCGCAGGATGGGAGCCAAGGCGGTATCTTGCTGCCCGGGACGGCGAGCGCGAAAACGAGGACGTTTTTATGGAAACAGTCCGCGGCTCTGCTTGGCCTCCGCGACCCGCCCGATGCCGAGCGTGAGGGCGGCCAGGCGGCGGGAGAACTTGAACTTCCGCTTTTGGTATTCCACCGACTCCTTGGCCTGGTCGAGAATGGCGAAGAGTTTGGTCATCACCTCGTCGCGAGTCCAATAGTAGTGCTGCAGGTTCTGCAGCCATTCGAAATAGGAGACGATGACGCCCCCGGAGTTGCAGAGGATGTCGGGGATCAGTTCGATCTCCTCGCGCCGCGCCAGAATCCGATCGGCCGCATTGGTCGTGGGCCCGTTGGCCGCCTCGGCGAGCACGCGGCACTGGAGTTTCGGCGCGTTGTTCTCGTCGATCACGCGTTCGAGCGCCGCCGGCACGAGCACGGTGCATTTCAATTCCAGGAGCTGTTCGTTGGTGATCGCTTCGCCGCCGTCGAAATCCCGCAGCACGTTCGCGTACTGCACGTACGTGAGCGCCCGGCCGACGTCGAGGCCGCCCGCGTTGAAGATGCCGCCGGTGTAGTCGGAGATCGCGATGATCTTCGCGCCGTGTTGAGCGAGCGCGGCGGCCGTCTCACTTCCGACGTTGCCGAAACCCTGGATCGCGACGGTGGCCTCGGCGATCGGCACCTTGAGATCCTCCAGGTAGCGTTTCACCAGATAGGCGACGCCGGCTCCCGTTGCCTCGCGGCGCCCCTGCGAACCGCCAAGCGAGATCGGCTTGCCCGTCACGACGGCCGGCTCCACATGGCCAAAGTGATTGGAATAGGTATCCATCATCCAGGCCATGATCTGTTCGTTCGTGCCGACGTCCGGTGCCGGGATGTCCACCTGGGGACCGACAAATCCAATCAGCTCCTGCATGTAACGGCGCGAGAGATGCTCGAGTTCGGTGGCCGAAAGTTCGCGCGGGTTCACGATCACCCCGCCTTTGGCGCCGCCGTAGGGCAGGCCCGCGAGCGAACACTTCCAGCTCATCCACATCGCGAGCGCGGCGACCTCGCCAATGGTCACATGTTCATGGAACCGCACGCCGCCTTTCGAAGGACCGGTCGAAAGATTGTGCTGCACCCGATACCCCTCGAACACCGTGACGCTGCCGTCGTCGCGCCGCACGGGCAGCGCGACGGCCAGGCAGCGCCGGGGATACTTGGTCCGATCGCGGATCGCCTCCGGCAGGTTGATCGCATCGGCCGCCTGGTCGAATTGCCGGCACGCCATCCGAAACACGTCCGAGTCGTACAACGCGGAAACGATGGCCTTTGACATGTTTCTACCATAGATTCGGAGCCCATGTCGTTCAAACTCAATGCCGCGTATTCCCCGACGGGGGATCAGCCCCAGGCGATCGAGAAGCTGTGCGCCTCGATCTCCGCCGGGAACCGGCATCAGACGCTGCTGGGCGTCACCGGCTCGGGCAAGACGTTCACGATGGCGAACGTGATCGCGCGATTTGACCGGCCGACCCTGATCATTTCCCACAACAAGACACTGGCGGCGCAGCTTTACTCGGAGTTCAAGAACTTCTTCCCCGAGAACGCGGTCGAATATTTCGTCAGCTACTACGATTACTATCAGCCCGAGGCCTACATCCCGTCGAGCGACACCTTCATCGAGAAGGATTCGTCGATCAACGACGAGATCGAGCGGCTGCGGATCTCGACGACCAGTTCGCTGGTGAGCCGGCGGGACGTGGTCGTGGTGGCGAGCGTGTCGTGCATCTACGGGCTGGGATCGCCCGAGGAATTCACGACACTGCGAATCTCGCTCGCGCGCGGCGGCCGGATGGGGCGGGGGCCGTTCCTGGAGCGGCTGGTCGAGAACCTGTACGAGCGCAACGACTACGAGCTGAAGCGCGGCCGGTTCCGGGTGCGCGGCGACGTGGTGGACGTGATGCCGGCCTACCTGGAGACGGCCCTGCGCATCGAATTCTTCGGCGACGAGATCGACCGGATCAGCCAGTTCGAGCCGCTGACCGGCGAAGTGTCGCGGGAGCTCGAGCAGTTCGATCTATATCCGGCAAACCAATACGTGACGAGCCGGGGCCGGCTGGAGCCCGCCATCGCCGGGATCAAGGCGGAGGTGACGGAGCGGGTGGCCCATTTCGAGTCGGCCGGCCGATACCTGGAGGCCCAGCGCATCGGGATGCGGACCAACTACGATTTGGAGATGCTGCAGGAGATGGGCTTCTGCAACGGGATCGAGAACTATTCCCGGCATCTGACCGGGCGCAAGGCGGGGGAGCGTCCGTTCTGCCTGATCGACTTTTTCCCCAAGGACTTCCTGCTGATGATCGACGAAAGCCACGCTACGGTCCCGCAGATCGGGGCGATGTACAATGGCGACCTGGCGCGCAAGCGGACGCTCGTCGATTTCGGCTTCCGGCTGCCGTCGGCGCTGGACAACCGCCCGCAGAGCTATGAGGAATTCCAGTCGATCACCAACCAGACCCTGTACGTGTCGGCGACGCCGGCGCCCTATGAGCTGGGGTTGTCGAAAGTCGTGGCGGAGCAATTGATCCGGCCGACCGGGCTGCTCGATCCGGAAATCACCCTGCGCTCGACGAAGGGGCAGGTGGAGAATCTGATCGGGGAGATCAAGGCCGCCGTCGCCGCAAAGGAGCGCGTGCTGGTGACGACGCTCACCAAGCGGCTGTCGGAGGACATCACCTCGTACCTGCGCGAGGCGAAAATCCGCGTGGAGTACCTTCACTCCGATATCGACGCGATCGAACGGGTGGAGATACTCCGCAATCTGCGGCTGGGGAATTTCGACGTGCTCGTGGGCATCAATTTGCTCCGCGAGGGGCTGGATCTTCCGGAAGTGGCGCTGGTCGCGATCCTCGATGCGGACAAGGAAGGGTTTCTGCGCAGCCAAACGAGCCTCATCCAAACGTCGGGCCGCGCCGCCCGCCACGAGCGGGGCCGGGTGATCTTCTACGCCGATCGGATCACCGAATCCATCAAGCGCACGATCGAGATCACCTCCTACCGGCGCGAGAAGCAGATGGAGTACAACCAGGCGCATGGCATCACGCCGCGCAGCGTTTTGCGGGCGGCGCAGGCCAGCCTGCATGTCTACGATGGCACCGGCCAGCGCGACGAGGAGGTGGTGGAAGAGTCCGCCGACGATGTCGCGGCGGTGGTGGCGGAGCTCGAGGCGGATATGGCCGATGCTTCCACCAAGCTCGAATTCGAGCGCGCCGCGGTCCTCCGCGACCAGATCAACGCGCTGAGATCCGGCGAGCACAAGAAGTTCGCCCGGATGGAAAAGTCGCCGCGGCCCAAGGGCGCCCCGGGCGGCCGGCAGCGCGGGTTTCGCTCGCTGCGGATGCCTTGAGATAGGGGTGGAGCGCGTGGTCCCCACGCGCTACGGCGCCAAACGCGGATCGAGGCCAAAGCGCATGGGGACCATGCGCTCCACCTTCGCTCCGGCTACTGGGGAATGTTGGGCAGCATCCCGATCGTATGCAGCCACGTTTCCGCCAGCCGAGGCCAGGCGGTGGTTACCGGGGCGTCCGAGGCGCGCAGGCCGAACGCGTGGCGGCCTTGGGCGTAAAGATGCATTTCGACCGGAACGTGCGCGGCCTTGAGCCCGACGTAGTACGACAGCGCATCCTCGACCCGGTCGACATCGTCGTCTTCGTTTTGGACCAGAAAGGTGGGGGGAGTCTCGGACGTGAGGTGGCTCTTGATGTCCGGATTGAGCGCGATGCTGTTGTCGGCGAGGGAAAGATGGCCGGGGTATATCGCGAGGCCGAAGTCCGGTCGGCAGCTGACCCGATCCGCCGCGTCCACGGGCGCATAGAGCCGGTGCTTGAAGTGAGTGCTCGTTGCCGCCACCAGGTGTCCGCCCGCGGAGAATCCCAAAACGCCGATCTTGTTCGGGTCGATCTTCCACTCGGCCGCATGAAACCGAACCAGGCCGACGGTCCGCTGCGCGTCTTCGAGCGCCTGCGGCCAGCGCGGGTAGCCGCCGGATTTGAACGGCCGATGTTCGCCGGGAACCCGGTACTTTGATAGCACGCAGGTGATGCCCTTCGCGGTCAGCCAGTCGCACGCCTCCGTCCCTTCCAGATCGATGGCCAGCTCCTGATATCCTCCGCCCGGAAAAACCACGACGGCCACGCCCGTATTTGCGACCGTCGGGCGATAGACGGTGAGGGTGGGCGCAGTGACGGGAGTGACGATCACCACCGGCCGTCCCGCCACCCAGGCTCCGGGCCCCGTCACGGTGACCGTTTCAGCGTCCGTGACCGGCTGCGGGTCCGGAGGAATGCCGGGCCAGAGGGGAATCTGCTCATGCCCCGCCGCCGGCCGCCACGGCGCGGCGCGGGCAAGCGAGATCATCAGCGCAAAACCCAAGCAACCCAACGCCCGTGGCGGTTGTGAACGCATCGCGTGGGCGAACGTCGCAGTCGCGGGCGGCGGCTGTCAATCGCGGCCAAGCTATCAGGCCGGCGGGGGCGGAATCTTTTCCCAGACGGAGAAATATTCGAAGTGATTTTGATCGCCCGTGACTCGAACCGAAGTCGCGCTCGAAATCCGCAGAGCGGCGGGACCAGGAACAGGAAATCGCGAATCGTTTCGCTATCCCAGACGTGGCAGTGTTCATGGCGTTCGCGGGCGTACTGCAGATGGGGCCTCGCGTCTTCGGGACTCAGCGCTCGGACCGCCGGGTTCACGGCATGGACAAAGTCCGCATAGTGCTCGTCGGGATTGACTTCGACTTCGTTGAGAAAATCGGTCCAAAGGTGGGCAAATTCCGTGATCCGGCGCGGACGATCAAACGTGAAGCGCTTGTCCGGCACGGCCAGCGCCGCGTGGCCGCCTGGCTTCAAAACGCGGAAGACTTCCGTGAGGGCCCGAATCGGGTTGGCCAAATGCTCCAGCACGTGGGACATGACGACGAAATCCAGTGAACCCGTGGCAAATGCGTTCAGACCGTCGCGGTCAATGTCCAGCACGACATCCGGCGGTGTGAGCTCAAGATGGCCGATCTCCGGAAAAAGCCGCCGGGCGTCATCCGTGGTGAGCGCATCCACATACGTGACGTCCGTCTCGGACGGCAATCGGGCCGGTTCATGCAGAGCGCCCACTTCGATGCCGGTGCCGGCCAGGAGGGCATAGCCGCGCTGACGAAGGTCGATCAATTCGGGAGGAAGAGGCATGCCGCGGGAGTCTCGCTCGGAACGACACTCCAGGGGCCGAATCCCGCCATCGGCCTTCTCGATTTGTGGCGAACGAGGCCCGCGTCTGCTCTTCTAAACTCCCGGATCGGTCAAACCCACTCGGGCGGATTCTGCAGCTCGGGCTTCAGCACGCCGATGCAAGGCAGATTCCGATAGCGCTCCGCAAAATCCAGACCGTACCCGACCACGAATTTGTCCGGGATTTCGAAGCCGACGAAATCCGCCTCGTAGTTCACTTCGCGGCGGCCCTTTTTGTCGAGAAGCACGCACACCCGCAGGCTGGCGGGATTGAGCTTGCGGATCAGGCCGTCGACCAGGGCCAGCGTCTTGCCCGTGTCCAGGATATCGTCGATCAGCAGCACGTGCCGCTTGGCGATGTCGAGGGTCAGGCTGTGCACAATCTGCGGCGTGCCGATCGATTGGGTCTTTTCGCCGTAGCTGGAAACGCGGACGCAGTCCAGCCGCACCGGGTTGTCGATTTCGCGCATCAAGTCCGCCGTGAACATCACGGCTCCATTGATCAGGGATACGATCGTAAATTCCCCGTCGCCGTAGACCTTCTTGAGCTCCTTGCCCAGGCTTTTGACCCGGCGTTTGATTTGGTCTTCGGAGAACAGGACGCTTTCCAGATCGGAGTGGAAAGCGCGTTTTCGCTTCGTCGGCATTGCGCGGAGCCGCCCAGACAGGCATACCGAGAGGGGTAACGCAAACCCAACCTTGCCCGGAATTTTCGTGAAAAGCTAGTTCATGATCGCGATCCGCATCCAGCAGCTCAGCAAACGGTTCGGTTCGGTGACCGCGCTTCGGTCCGTCGATCTGGCGATCGAGCCGGGCGAGCTGTTCTTTCTGCTCGGCCCCAGCGGGTGCGGGAAGACCACGCTCCTGCGGACGATCGCGGGCTTCCACGAGCCGGATTCGGGCCGGATTCTTTTTGGCGAGGAAGACGTGACGCGGGTGCCCCCGCACCGGCGCAATACCGGGATGATGTTTCAGAGTTACGCCCTTTGGCCGCATATGACCGTGGCCCAGAACGTGGCTTTTGGTTTGGAGGAGCGGAAAGTGCCGCGCCCGGAGATTGTCCGGCGCGTGGGCGAGGCGCTCGAGGCGATGCAATTGGGCGCGCTGGGCGAACGCCGTCCGGCCCAACTTTCCGGCGGCCAGCAGCAGCGCGTGGCGCTCGCCCGTGCGCTCGTCATCCGTCCGAACTGCCTTCTGCTCGATGAGCCCCTGTCGAATCTGGACGCCAAACTGCGCCTGGAAATGCGCGCCGAAATCAAGCGGGTCTGCCGGGACTTCCGGCTGACGACCATCTACGTGACCCACGATCAAAAGGAGGCCCTGTCGATCGCCGACCGCATGGCGATCCTCGACGGCGGTTCGGTGCTGCAGGTGGGGACCCCGCGGGCGATCTACGTCCGGCCGTCCCGCCGGTCCGTGGCCCAATTCATCGGTGAAACGGATTTCCTGGCCGGCACACTGGTGTCCGCCGGAGCCGATCAGGCCATTGTCGACACCCCACTGGGGCGATTCCAGGGGGTGCTGGGCGATGCCGACGCCAGGCCCGCGGCCGGTTCGGCGGTCACCGTTTCCATTCGTCCCGAATGCTGGCGGCTGTCCGACGAGCCGGCCGCCCTGAACTCCGTGCGGGGAAAGGTGGGGGGGCAGGTCTATCTGGGCGAACTGGCGCAATACACCTTCACCGC
Organism: Opitutaceae bacterium; assembly: GCA_036502225.1. Classification (GTDB taxonomy): domain Bacteria; phylum Verrucomicrobiota; class Verrucomicrobiia; order Opitutales; family Opitutaceae; genus Palsa-1447. The sequence goes on along the minus strand of DASXYY010000036.1, from coordinate 203,822 downwards.
GGGCGGCACGGCGCTGAAGATTTTCGAATTGAATCCCCGCGCCTCCGATGGCGTCGGAACGGGCGAACGATTCGCCACGGTCGAGCCCCGCGACGTCGTCGTTTTGGCGGAGTGAGGTCCCCGTGAAGCGCCTGGCCATTTTGATCGCTCTGGGGGCGATCCTGGCGGTCCCCTTTGCGCTTCGGCCCGCGAAGCGGTCGACCGCGGCCGCCCAGGATACCGTGGTGATCGTGACGCCGCACAACGAGGCGATCCGTCACGAGTACGAGCTGGGATTTCAGGCGTGGTATTTGGCGCGGACCGGACGCACGGTGGCCGTGGATTGGCGCGTGCTTGGCGGCACCAGTGAAATCGCCCGCCATCTGAATGGCGCCTACGCGGGGTCCTTCCAGAATCTCTGGACCAACTCCCTCGGGCGCCCCTGGAGCCAGACGGTGCAGGAGGCGTTTCAGAACGGTCATTTGGCGGCGGACGCGGCCCCGGAGGCGCGCGAGGCCCGGCGGGCTTTTCTCGCCTCCTCGGCCAGTTCCGGCATCGACGTTTATTTCGGGGGCGATGGCCCCGACATGGAGGATCACGCGGACGCGGGACATCTGTGGGATTCCGGGCTGCTGCGCCGCCGGCCGGAATGGTTTACGGACCAGGTCATTCCCCAGCATTGGGGCGGCGAGCTCTTCTGGCGGGCGGACGGATTCTGGTTTGGGTCGGTGGTCAGTTCCTACGGCATTCTTTACAATCGGGACGAACTTTCGCGACTGGGGCTGCCGGAGCCCAAGCAATGGGACGACCTGGCGGATGCGCGCTACGCCGGGACCCTCGCGCTTTGCGATCCGACCAAGAGCGGCTCGATGGCGACCGCTTTCGAGAATATGCTGCAGCAAAAGATGCAGGCTCGCGCCGGGGGACTCCCGGAGGCAATGGCGGTGCGGGCGGGCTGGAATGACGGCCTGCGGCTGATCCAGCGGCTGGGCGCCAACGCCCGGTACTTCACGGACACCTCGCAGAAGCCCCCGATCGACGTGGCCGACGGCAATTGCGCCGCGGGCGTCTGCATCGATTTTTACGGCAATCAGCAAATTGAAGCGGTGCTTCGGCGCGGCGACGCGCGCCGGCTGGGGTTCGAGTCACCGGCTGGCGGCACCGCCTATTCAATCGACCCGATCGCGCTCCTGCGCGGCGCGCCGCATCGGGAGGCCGGGAGCCTGTTCATCGAATACGCCCTGTCGCTCGACGGCCAAAAGCTTTGGGATTTCCGTCCGGGAACGCCGGGCGGACCCCAGGAATTTGCGCTGCGACGGGCGCCCATTCGCCGCGATTTTTACGCGCGCGCGGACTGGAAGGCGTACCGCAGCGACCCGGACTTCACCCCCTACGGCCCGGGCGACCGATTGATCTACCGAGCGGAGCGCACGGGACCGGTCTTTCGGGAACTGGCGTTCGTCGTGCGCGTCATGTGCCTGGATACGCACGCGGAGCTGGCGGAGGCATGGCGCGCAATCCAGGCGGCGCCGGCGGACCGCCGCGCCGCCGCGCTCGCAAAGCTGCAGGATGTGTCGTTCGTCAGCTACGACGCTGCGCGGGGTCCCATCGCGGCGGCGCTCGACAGCGCGGATCGCGTGGCGGAAGTGCGCCTGGCGAAGGATCTGGCGGATCGGTTTCGCGCCAACTATCGCGCGGCGATTAGCTGTAGCCGGGGGCGCTGACCCCGGCAGCGTCCTCATAGCGCCGCGAATCCGGCGGCAAACGCCTTCAAGTCCTGCGCCTTGAAAAAGGAGGTGCCTGCGACGAAGGTGTCCGCGCCGGCCGCCCGGCATTCGCGTCCGGTTTCCACATCGATCCCGCCGTCGACCTCGATGCGAAACTGCAGGTTGCGCTCCGCGCGCCAGCGATCGATTTCGGCGATCTTGGGGACGACGTCCCGGCGGAACGACTGTCCTCCGAACCCGGGTTGGACAGTCATGACCAGCACCAGATCGACCTGCGCCAGCAAGGGCTCCACGGCGGAAGCGGGCGTGCCGGGGTTCAGGGCGATTCCGGCCTGCCGCTTCAGGTTCCGGATGTGCGTCAGGGTGGCGATGTGATCGTAGGCCGGTTCGATATGGATCGTGATCCGGTCGGCGCCGGCCTGGGCAAAGGCCTCCACGTAGCGGTCCGGCTCGGACAGCATCAGATGCGTGTCGAAAAAACTCCGAATGCCCGCGCGGCGCAGCGCCGCCAGCGTCTCCGGTCCGAACGACAGGTTCGGGACGAAATGCCCGTCCATGATGTCGCAATGCAGCCAGGGGGAATGCTCGGCCGCCCGGCGCGCCGACACCGCGAGCTCGGCATGATTGCCGGCGAGCAGGGAAGGGGCGAGAATGGGGGGATGGAGCGGCATGGGACCGTCACCAGACGTCGAGCACCGCGTGCGTCACAGCGTGGCTCAGCGCCGCGCCCAGCTCGGGCACCAGATTGTATTCGGCCTGCAGCTGATTGCTGATCAGGGGTGAATGCGGCTGGCCGCGATCCGTGAATTCGTCCCGCGTGACGGCGATCGGCCGATCCGAAAAGAGGGTTCGCTGGACCCGGTTGTCGATCAGGGTGCATTGGGTGGACAGCGTGACCCGGAATTTGGTCGCCAGCCCCGTATCCTGTTCGCGCACGGCCGCGACCTCGCGGTGATAGCCAATCAGGACCACTTGCAGAGTCGCGTCCGCGGCTTGCGGCGAATTCACCAGGACGACGCGCCCGTCGTGGTTGAAGGCGTCCCGCAGGATGACGCTCATCGGCGCCACCAGCTGCGGCTGGGCGGTGCGATTGACCACCGGCGCCACATAGAGGGTGGAGAACGTGAGATGGCCGCCGGTCCCGAGCTGGTAATGCGCGCAGCCGGAGAGGAGCAGAACAATCGCGAAGATCGCCCGCTTCATGGCGCAGTTCAGAAAAACAGGAAGTGCTTCTTCGGCGGCCGGCCCTGGGCGGCGGCGTTGGCCTTGATCTCGACCGAGTTGAGCCGCTTGCGGGCCACTTCGGCGATCGAAGAATCGGGATACGAGGTGATGGCCTCGTTGTAGAACACCCGCGCGGCGGGATAATTGTCGCGCTTGTAGAAGTAGAAGTCGCCGATCTTGATTTTGCTCATCGCGAGCACCCGCTTCATCTTGTCGAGCTCGCCGGCGGCGTCCCCGATGCGCTTGTCGGTCGGAAACAGGATCGTGAAGTCCGTGCTGTACGTGATGGCCTCATTCGTTTCGGCCTGGTCGTAATAGGGGCCTTCCACTTGGGAGGCGTGGGCTTCCGCGAGCCGCAGGTAAGCCTCGGGCGCGAGGACGCTTTGCGGGTAGGTGTTGACCAGCTTGTCGAGTTCGTCGATCGCGAGGTCGGGATTGTGCAGGAAGGATTCGGCCTCGGCGGCCTCCATCAGGCAGAGCGGGGCGAAGTCGCTGTACGGTGCGTCGGCCAGGATGGTCTCCTCGTACTGCACCGCGCGTTCGCGATTCCGGAAGGTGGGCAGGAAGCCAAAGGCATGATTGGTGTCGCCGTTCAGCAGCGCCGCGGAAATCTGATACAGGTAGCCGATCACCTCCGTGTAGCGGTGGCTGTTGGGGTAGCGGCCAAGCAGAATCTGGAAGGCGTCGAACGCCTTGTAGTATTGCCGGCGATTGAAGCGGATCAGGCCGATCCGGTAGAAGGCTTCCGGAGCGTAGACGGAGGTCGAGTACTTCTTGCAGACCTTCGTATAAACTCGAACGGCGCCGAGATAGGAGTGGTTCTCCTCATCGCGCCGGGCCTTGTTCATCAGCTGCAGGGCATTCCGGCCCTGGTCGCCGGTCAGTCCACTGAGCGCACCGCCCTCGATTCGCCAGCCGGAATCCGGGCTCCACACGAGGTCGGCTCGGGCTTCGCGGGCGAACATTCCAAGGACCGCCACGGCGGCAAGTATGCGCAGCGCGCGCAGGGGACGAAAAGACATGAAGCTCACCAGCGAATCAGGGCGCTTCCGTAGGTCAAGCCCGCCCCAAAGGCGACCAGAAGGGTCAGGTCTCCCACCTTGATCCGGCCGGCCCGCCGGGCCTCATCCAAGGCGATCGGAATCGACGCCGCCGACGTATTGCCGTAGCGGTCGACGTTGATGAAGAAGCGGTCCAGCGGCAGCTTGAGGTAAGCCGCCACGGATTCGATGATGCGGAGATTGGCCTGATGGGGAACCACGAGGCCGATCTGATGCGCGGTCAGACCGTGTTGTTCCAGAATATCCCGCGCCGCCTCATCCATCACCCGGATGGCGCTTTTGTACACTTCGCGGCCCTTCATGGTGATATATCCGTTGGGCATGCACAGGGCGTGCGCTCCGTCGCCGTGGCTGCCCAGCCGGGTTCCCAACAGCCCCCGGCCCGGTTCGTCCGAAGCTCCGATGACCACCGCGCCGGCGCCGTCGCCAAACAGCACGCAGGTCGTGCGATCCTTCCAGTCGAGCACCGAGGACATCTTTTCCGCGCCGATGACGAGCGCCTTCTTGTAGCGGCCGGAACCCACCAGGGCGCAGGCCGTATCCAGCGCATAGACAAAGCCCGTGCAGGCGGAGTTGACGTCGAAACAGGCGGCCGAGGACGACACGCCGAGCTTCTGCTGGATGAAGCAGGCCGTGGCCGGCATCTGCATATCGGGCGTCATCGTGGCGACGACCACCAGATCGATGTCGGCGGGGCTGATCTTGGCATCTTCCAAGGCGGCGCGAGCGGCCTGGACGCCCATGTCCGATGCCAGCTCGCCGTCGGCGGCCACGCGCCGTTCGCGGATGCCGCTGCGCGTCACGATCCACTCGTCCGACGTGTCGACCATGCGCGACAGGTCCGCATTCGTCAAAATTCGCTCAGGCGCGTAGCCTCCCGTGCCGAGAATGACGGTCGAGACAGCGGGCATGCGAGCGTCAGCTGAAGACCGGCTGAATCAGCTCGTTGGCCCGTGCGATATCAGCCTCCGCGCTCTTGTTCAGATCCGCGCGCAGGACGTCGTCCGCAGCGAGAATGGCGCTCTTGATTGAGCGGCGGTTGGAGGAACCGTGCGCCTTGAGAATGGTGCCGCGCAGGCCCAGCAGCGGGGCCCCGCCGTAGCGTTCGGGATTGATGCGCTCCTTGACGGCGGAAAATGCGCCTTTCGCGAGCAGGGCGCCGCCGGCGCGAAGCGGGTTCGCCCGCAATTCCTTCTTGAGCACGCCCGAGAAGAAGCTGACGAGGGATTCCCAGCTTTTCAGCATGATGTTGCCCGTGAATCCGTCGCAGACGACGACGTCGACGTGCTCGGCAAAAACGTGAAAGCCTTCGATCGGTCCGGAATAGTTGATCAGCGATCCGACTTTGCGCAGCAGGTCGTTCGTCTCGGTGATCAGGGCGTTGCCCTTGCCTTCTTCGGTGCCGATGGTCATCAGCCCGACGCGGGGAGAGGAGACCCCCAGCATCACCCGGCAGAAATGACTGCCCAAAATCGCATTGTGCACAAGATGCTCCGGCTTCGCTTCGGGATTGGCCCCGGCGTCGACAAGCACGAAATGCCCCCCTTCACGCGGGACGATCGCCGCCAGCGCGGGGCGAGCCACGCCGTCCATTGTGCGCAAACGCAGAGTGCCGCCGGCCATCAGGGCGCCGGTGTTGCCGCAGCTGACCACTGCCGCGGCGTCGCCGTTCTTCACGGATTCGATGGCGCGCACCATGGACGAGTCGCGCTTGCGCTTGAGCGCGGCCAGCGGCTTGTCCTCCATCGTGATGACTTCGCTGGCGTGGTGAATCGTCACCCCGTAGCGGCGCAGGCCGGCATGAGCGACCAAAGGCTCCAAAATCGACTCGTCGCCCACCAACATGACAGGGCGAAGCCCCTGGCGTTCGTGGTAGGCGAGTTTGACCGCGGCTACGATCTCAGCCGGACCGAGATCGCCACCCATGGCGTCGACGGCGATCCGCGCGCCGGAAGACATAACCATCCGCAGAAAGGCGGGCGGCGAGGCGTCAGGCCTCGATGTTCAGTACCTGCCGGCCGCGATAGAGGCCGGTCTTGGGATTCACGCGATGGGGCCGGAAAAGCGAGCCATCGGTCGGGTCTTTGGCGAACTCAGGAGCTTTGAAAGCGTTGGCGGCCCGGCGATTTGCGCTACGGCGCTTGGACTGCTTGCGTTTGGGATTGGCCATGGAATTGCGTGATGAAGGGTAGAACGTACCGGTCGCGGATTTCCACGTCAATCGCATTGTCATTGGCTGCGAAATTGCCAGTCCGTTGAGTGACAACCGATGGAGACGCTGGACACCCTGACTCGCCAACTGCAGCAGCCGCTAGAGCTGGCGCCAGTTGAAATCGAAGCGGCCGCCGAAAGCCTGGCCTCGTCCGACGTGCCCGGGGCGGCCAAGGCCAGTTTTCTCACGGCACTGGCAGACAAGGGCGAGACTGCCGCGGAAATCGCGGGCTTCGCGACCGCGTTCCGTCGGCGCTCGATCGACCCGCACGTGGAGGCCTGGGCGCCGCGGGCGATCGACGTCGTTGGTACCGGCGGCGACCACTCCGGCGGGTTCAACGTCTCCAGCATGGTCATTCTGGTGATGGCCTGCGCGGGCGTCCCGGCGATGAAGCATGGCAACCGGGGCATCACCTCCAAGTGCGGCAGCGCCGATTTGCTGGCGGGCTTGGGGATCCGCATCGATGCGCCGCCGGAACTGGCGCGCCAGGCGATGCGGGAATTGGGTTTCGTGTTCTTTTTCGCGCCGGCCTACCATCCGTCGTTTCAGCACATCGGCCCGGTCCGCAAGGCGCTCGCCGCGCGGGGACAGCGGACGATTTTCAACGTGCTGGGGCCGCTGCTGAATCCCGGGCGGCCCGCGCACACGCTGCTGGGAGTCTTCGCGGAATCCTGGGTGCCCAAGCTGGCCGGAGCGCTGGAAACCCTGGGCGCGCCGGCCGCCCTGGCCGTGCACGGCCGGCTCGCGCCGGACCGGGGCATCGATGAATTGACGGCGTCCTCGCCGAATCGCGTGCAGGGGGTGGGCCGGCTGTCGTCCGTCCAGGGGGAATGGACACCGGAGCAATTTGGCCTCCCGCGCTGCTCGTTCGCCGATCTGACCGGCGGGGATTTGGCGACCAACCTGGCGCTCGCGGACGGCTTGCTGGACGGGACGGCTCCCGCTGGGCTGATCGACACCGTGGTCTGGAACGCCGCGACCGCGTTGTGGATCGTCGGCCAGACGCCGCGCGTCGAGGACGGACTGGGCCTGGCCCGCGAATTGCTGCTGGGCGGCGCGGTGCGCCGCAAGTTGAGCGACGCCCGATCGTTCTACGGTGGGGACCCCACGTAAAATCGCCGGGATGGCGGGCAATTTCCCAGTGAACGACGGTCTATCCCATCGCCTATGCCAGCTGGCGTGACTCGCAAATATTTCGGCACGGACGGAGTGCGGGGTCCCTACGGGGGCACCGTCATCAACGAGGCCTTCGCCGCCCGGTTGGGCGTGGCCACCGCGCGCTGGCTCAAGGCCCGCATCGGCGCGGCCTCCTCCGAACCGGCGATCGTGCTGATCGGCCGCGATCCGCGTTTTTCGGGCGAGGCGCTCGAGCGGGCGCTGTCCGGCGGATTTCGCAGCGAAGGCTGCGTCCCCATCTCGCTCGGCGTATTGCCGACGCCGGCCGTGGCCCGCGCGGTCGTGCATTTCAAGGCCGCCATGGGAGCGATGGTCACCGCTTCGCACAATCCGGCGCTCGACAATGGCATCAAGTTTTTCGACGCGAGCGGGCGCAAGCTGAACGACGAGCAGGAAGCGGTGATCGAAGCGGCGCTCCCGGACGACGTGCCGATCGGGGTGAATGAGTTCGTGCGCCGCTGGCCCCAGCTGGCGCGCATTCGTTCCGATGGCGTCAGCGACTACGTGGACGGCATGTCGCGGCTGCTGCCGCCCAATTGCCTCGCCGGGTGGACGATCGTCCTCGACACCGCCAACGGCGCGACCTGCACGACCAGCCTCCCGGTGCTGGCGAAGCTGGGTCCGCGGCTGATCTCGATCGGCGATCATCCCGACGGCCGAAACATCAATGCCGGCGTGGGCAGCGAGCATCCGGGGCCGATGGCGGCCCGCGTGAAGGAATCGGGCGCGCGTCTCGGGATCGCCCACGACGGCGACGGGGACCGCTGCGTGCTTTGCGACGAAAAAGGGGAGATTTTGGATGGCGACGAGATCCTCACGATCCTGGCGCTGGGCGCCATGGAGGAAAATCGCCTCGCGAACCGCACGCTGGTGATCACCGTGCAGAGCAATCTTGGCGTCGATGCCGCCGTGGCGGCGGCCGGCGGGCGCACGGTCCGCACGGCGGTCGGCGACCGCTATGTGATCGAACGCATGCTCGCCGAGGGGGCCAATCTGGGCGGGGAATCCTCCGGCCACATCCTGTTGCCGGCGATTTCTCCGACGGGCGATGGATTGGCCGCGGCGCTCATGATCATCCAGGCGATGGTCAAGACGGGGCAGCCCTTGTCCGAATTGCGGCGGCGCCTCACGAAGGCGCCCCAGGCGACCAGCGCGATCGTCGTCGGCCGGAAGCTGCCGCTCGAGCAGTTGCCGCGGCTCGGCGCCGCGATCGCGGCGCTCGAGAAAGAATTGGGCGAGCGCGGGCGGGTCCTGGTGCGTTATTCCGGGACCGAGGCCAAATTGCGCTTTCTGGTCGAGGGCCCCGACACGGCTGCCGTGACCGGCGGCTTGGCGCGTTTGGAATCGGCGGCGCGGGCCGATTTCTCGTAGGTCCGGCCGCCGGATTGTCCGAAACCGCGCCCGGGAGTTTGCCTGATCCGAGGGATTTTGCGCTTTGCCGGTCCGAGGCGGACGTTTTTCGATCATGAAAGCAATGCGCATCCATTCGTTCGGAACCTCGGACGTGCTGCGGTGGGAGGACGTTTCCGTCCCTTCGCCGGGACCGGGCGAGGTGCTCGTCAAGGTGTTCGCCGCCGGGGTCAACCCGGTCGACTACAAGATTCGCAGCGGCAATTTCCGGCGGGACCTATCGCTGCCGTTGACGCTGGGCCGCGAGGTTTCCGGCGTAATCGAAGCCGTGGGCCCGGAGGTGGCGGGCTTCCCGCGCGGGCAGGAGGTGTACGGCATGCTGGCGAAATACAGCGGCGGTTACGCGGAGTTTGCCCGCGCGCTCGCCCGGGAGATCGCGCCCAAGCCGAAGAGCCTCGACCATATCCATGCCGCCGCCGTGCCGCTCGCGGCCACCACGGCGTGGCAGGGCCTGTTCGACCACGGACAGTTGCGCAAGGGCGAGCGCGTGCTGATCCTGGGCGCGGCGGGCGGCGGCGGGCATTTCGCGGTGCAATTCGCCCGGCACGCCGGAGCCCGGGTGATCGCCACCGCGCGCAGCGTCGACCTGGAGTTCGTCCACGAACTGGGGGCCGACGACGTCATCGATTACCAGACGCAGCGTTTTGAGGATGAGGTCAGCGAGATCGACCTGGTGCTGGATCTGGTCGCCGGGGAAAGCCAGGACCGCGCCTGGAGGGTGCTCCGTCGGCACGGCCGTTTGGTGAGCGCGCTGGGGCAGCCGGCCGAAAATTCCGGGGCGCGGTCCCGCGGGATCGCCGCCATCGGCTTTATGGCCGACCCGCGGACCGAGCAGCTCGCCGAAATCGGCGAATTGATCGACGATCGCGAGGTGACCGTCGTCGTGGAGCGTATCCTGCCGCTGCCGATGGCGGCCAAGGCCCAAGATGAGCTCGAGCAGGAGCACATCCGGGGGAAAATGGTTTTGGTCGCGGATTGACGATCTCGAGGTGGAGCGCGTGGTCCCCACGCGCTATTTGACGTCGAAAGCGGAAAAGCCGGGGTCAGCACCCGCTAATTGGCCCAATGGATCGTGTTCAACAGCGCCGCGAGCCGATAGCCCGCCAGCGCCATCCGCCGCTCCGCCACCGGCTCCATCCGCTCGTCATAGTTCGCGGGCAACGTGATAGTGATTTGGCGGATACGGCCGTCCTCGACGTCGGCGGAGCCGAAGACGATTCCGTCGTAGGCCTGGTTGGCGGCGGCGATGCTCTCGGTCGCCCAGTCCTCCGCCCAGTGATGGTAGTCGCCCGGCGTCGCGGCCCCAGCGGCCGGCAACGCGTCCATCAGGACTTTGGCGAGCTTCGCCGGTTCGCCGCCGTGGGCGACCTTGCGGGGCAGCGCGCTGTCCCAATAGGCGTGCAGCTCATCGTAGCGCTCCGGCCCGAAATGGAGCAGGTTGGCGCCCTGGTCGTCCGGCTGACCCCGGGCCTGCGCCGGGTCGGTCAGGAGCTTCGGGTGCTCCGGTGACGAAAGGTCGTAGTAGCCGCAGGCGACGTGAAGCGGCTGATGCAGGTCTCCGACAAAGTGAACCAGCATGTAGAGCGCGATCCGCGGGGGGATGCCCGGGGTGCCGTGGCCTTCCAGCACATCGATCGCGACTTTGATTTCGTGCACGACGTCGTCGGGCCGCGCAAACGGGCTATCCTCGCGATAGGTTCCGGCGCCGAGCGGGAAATCGACGTAGTGCCACTCGGTGTTCTGGGGAAATCGCTTCACGAATTCACGCGCTTCGGGATTGGCCGCGAGCTTGCCAAAGCCTTTGGCGGCGCCACGCAGGTCGTCCATCCAGCTGGCGATCGCCGCCAGGTCATCATTGCCCAGCAGGCTCTCGACGTGACGGCGGGAATCGGCGGTCAGATTCTGTTCGGCGACGAGGCCGATCGCCGCGTGTCCTTGGGCGCCCCAGGAAAAGGCGAGGGGAGCGGACGCGAGCGCCAGGGCGAAGGCAAAAAGAGGACCTTTCATGGTGCCAGCCTTGCGGAGCGCCCTTCCGCGTCAAGGCATGGATCGCAGTCGGGTCCGCCCGCCAAATACCGCAGCGTGGCAATGCCCGGCAGAAAGAAATAGGCGCCGCCCCGCATCGTTACGAATTGCGGCAGGCCGCGGATCCGCCCCGGCTCGCCCGCGCCGCGACGCACGGTAAAGAACTGGCTGAAGGGGCAGGCCTGGGCGCGACCGCGATTGCCGAGGAGCGGATCGGTTTCCCCGGGCAGACCGTCAAATTGCCCATTCATGATCCAGGAGCCCTGGACGAACTCGAATTGCCGGGAAAGATTGGCATTCAGGCAGATGAAATGAATACCGCGCTCGGCCTGATCGGCGCTTGTCGCGGCCAGGGCCTGTTCTGGCGTCAGCGGTGGACCGTACTCGCGTCCCCGCCGCAGCAGCCGATGGAATCGCACGGAGGCCATCACATCGTCATTATAAGTTCCCGCGCGCAAACCGAGAGTGCTCCAAAGCCGCGACCACCACGCCGGGCGCGCCACCAGATCGGCATTCCGAGGATTGGCCCGGCGAACATGCGCTCCGACCGGACATTTCGCGCCGATCGGATCGGATTCGTAGCCGAATGCATTTTGGGAGGCCCCGCCGCCTCCCACCAAGGGTGTCCCGTCGGTCTTTCGTCCGACGAGCTTTGCGGCCAGCTCCCGGGCGGCGGCCGGGACGGCGCCAGTCTGGCCGCCCAAATACCGCCAAAAACCCTGCACGTCCTGTTCGAGCTGGCGAAATACCAAGTAGCTCCCATTGCGTCCCAGATCACGCTGCTCGCCGGCTTTGCCCGGAGTCAGAGGGCGATCGGTGAATTTGCCGTATTCGTTGCTGTAACCGAGCACGTATTCACCCAGGGCCGATCGGTTTCGGTAGGCGAGCGCGTCGCGGCCCGTGGCCGGCGCATCCTCCCAGGCCACGTCAGGCTGGCTGACTCCGTCCTTGAATCCAAAGGGTTCGGCGCCGAACAGATTCGATGTCTCGAGAACCTTCACCACCGCGAATCCCTCCTGCCAGTCGGCATCCTGCAGCGTCTGCAGCCAGCCGCCCATTTTTCCCGGTCGGGCGAAAACCAGGACGAGCAGATCCGGCATCGTGGGACCATAACCCCACTGCCAAAGGGACGGATCGTTGACCCCGACGTCTCCCAGCCTCTGCGATCGATTCGGGCTGCCCGCCATGCCCTCCAGGAATTCATTGGAAAAGCCCGCGGTGATCCCCGGATCCGTGCCCAGCGCCTTCAGGCCGCCGAGGGTGAGGGCGACCTGCACGGCCGTCTCGGGCGCATCGTCGCTTTTGGCCGCGTTGTTCACGGGGACCTTGAGCAGCCATCGCGCCGCCGCCGGCCGATCGCGCACGCGAAGCAACCAATAGGTGGCTTCCGTGAGCTTCCCGTAGCCAAAGCGCACGAGGCCTTGAACGTCGTGGTAGTCGGGAGCATTCATGGTCAGAGCAAATCCAGCCACGCCTGGGCCGCGGCGTCCGTGTTCAGACCGTTCTCGATGCCGGCACGGATGAGTTCGTTGCGGCGCAGATTGATCGCGGAAATATTCGGATTGGCGTCGTACCAGACCTCCGTCGGCAATTCGTGGCGCCGGATGAAGTACTTGAACTTCTGCTCATCCTTCGCCCCGTCCAGGACGAGCCAGCGCGTGTTCGGGTAGCCGGCGCCGTTGGAAAACACCCCGTTGAGGCCGAACGCGACCTTATTGATGAAATCGTCCATGTAGCTGTCGAGGCTGCCGTCGTAGTTGCTGGCGAAGAAGAGCCGGCGCCGGTCATCCAGGAAAACCCAGCGCGCGAACTTGATCGTGCTGACCCGGGCGAGGCGGCCGCGCTTGTAGAGGTGCCGGGTCGTGTAACCGACGAGAAAGAGCACGAAGACCAAGGTCCAGCGGCGCAGGGCGCCGGGCTTGAGATGGCCGATCGCCGAAAATTGGTTGGTCAATTGGCCGTCTTCGATTCGCGCCAATGGCGCCGCCTCTTCCGATGTGACCCGAGGTGCGATTTCCGGATCGATCTTTTCGCGGTGGCGCAGCGCGATCAGAAAAAACGGGGCAATCACGATCAGGAACGGTGTCAGCACCAGCAGCAGCAGCGGGATCCCGACCAGATGGGTGATATTGGCCAGCCGCCAGCCCAGCGGGGTGGGTGCTTCCGGGGTCAACGTCAGTCGGCCCGATCGAACCGCCGCCGCCACGCGCAACCGCAAGTTCTCCGCGACGGTCCGGGAGGAGCCGGGCGGCGGATGGGACGGCGGCCCGGCCATTTCCGCGAGCAGGAATTCGTAGAGGGCGGCGTTTTCACGTATGCTCGCCACCGTGCGTCCGATCCAGTTCACATAAAGAGTCGCGATCGGCTGAAGGTGTTCCGACATCCAGCGGTCCAGGTCGGTGCTCTCGTCGAAGCCGGCGCAATGGGAAAAGATACGGCGCAACCCGGAGCGCGCCCGAACGACGAGTTGGGCGCGAAACGCGCTGGCCTCGCCGTCGAAGTCGACGCTGAACGCCAAATAATCCGGATACGGTTGCGCGGGGACGGAAAACGCGGCGAGGTCCTGCGCGGTCTTGTCCTCCAGGATCACCAGTCGGGCGAAGTGAAGCGGGAGGAAGTCACCGAACGGAACCAGCTCGTTGGCGGGATCCGCCTCGCCGGGCCGCCGATTCATCGAAAGCAGCAGAGCGCGCAGGGATTTCGTCTGGCCGGTCCGGATCGGAGCGACCACGATCAGGCCGGACTGCGGCGTCATAGTTGATCCTTGAGCATCGCCCGAACGAGGGCAGAATGACCGCTTCGGCTATGGCGCTGGGTCCGGCAATCAATGACGCCATCCTGCGGATGGTGACGTGGGAACACTGCGTCGATCCCCTGTATCGCGATGCGTTCGACCGGCTGCTCCGGCGGCCCCTGGCCGGCGTCGTGCAGACGCTGCTTCGCTGGACGCACGACAATCCCGAAACGGGGCTTTGCGAAGAGATTGTTTCGGAAGTGGAGGGCCCCTGCGCCAAAACCATCGTGAAGCTCTTGTCCGAGTTTCTGCGGCAGCAATATCCGCCCGGCCAGGTGCAGCGGGCCGGCAACACCAAAACCTACGGAGTGGTGCGCGCGGAGTTCACGGTGGGAGAGGCGCCGCCGGAGTTTCGTCGCGGAATGTTCGCCGAGCCGCGGACCTACCCGGCGTGGATTCGATTGTCGGGCCCTGGCCCCCTGGCACCCGCGGACGCCGCCGATGCGGGAATCCTGAGCATCGGCATCAAGGTGATGGGAGTGCCGGGCGAAAAGCTGCTCCCGGACGAGCGGGCGACGCAGGATTTTCTCGGCATCAGCTGCCCGACCTTCACCACGCCGAACGTCGGGGAGAACGTGAAGCTGCAGCGGCGCATCCTGGCCGGGACGCCCATCTTTTACTTCCTCAATCCGTTCGATTCCCATCTGCTCGATCTGGCGATGCAGGGCCTGTACGCCCGCATGAATACGGGCCCGACCGAAGTTCGTTACTGGAGCTGCGTGCCGTGCCTCTGCGGGCCCGGCCGGGCCGTCAAGTATTCGATCCGTCCCGTGAGCGCCCGGGAAACCCGGGTGCCGATTCCCCCGCCCGCGAATTGGCTGCGTCAGTCGCTGGCCGCCACGCTGGCGGAGCGGGACGTCGAACTCAGCTTCGAGTTGCAGGCGCAGACCGATCCGCGGCGGATGCCGATCGAGGACGCTTCCATCGCATGGAGCGAAAAACTCAGCCCCTTCGCGCCCGTCGCGCGAATTCGGATCCCGAAGCAGAAATTCGATTCGCCCGCCCAACTCGCGTTTGCGGATGTGCTCTCGTACAACCCTTGGCACACGACGGAGGACCATCGCCCGCTGGGAAATCAAAACCGCGCCCGGCGCCTGATCTACTCCGAGTTGGCGCGGTTTCGCCAGGGCATGAACCACCGGCCTCACGTTGAGCCGACGGGCGCCGAAACGTTTGCGTAGCGGCATCACCCCTCCGAAATCAGGGCCGCGCGGGGTGACCATTTGGCGGAATCCGGAGCGTCGCTGGCGGCAAATACGGCATTCGCGGTCAGCTCGCCCAGGCAGCGGTAGCTTTCCCATTGGGCCTCGTTGAAGAACTGATCCATGGTCGACTCCTGGGGAAAGTCGCCGTGTTTGGCTTTGTATTCCCGGACATCGAGCGGCTCATCTTCGCGAACAATGGGTTTGAGGACTATGAGCCGGCCGGCCGGCGAATCCGGATAGATCAAATCGGCCAGGAGCGCGCGCGCCGTGGCCGGTCCGGTCTGATACGAGGACATTTCCCCAAAGGCCCGCCTCGGCTTGGGATCAAGTTGATCGGCGAGATCGCCCGCTTCGAGGAAGCGGATTTCGGTCGCGAAATCGATGCGCGCCTTGCGGACGAGATTGGCGAGGTCATCGAAAGCATATTGATCGTCGCACCCGCAATCGCAGAGCACGATCAGTCCTACTCTCCGCCGAATCAGTTCATAGACGCCGGTGTTTTCGAAGTGACCGCCGTCGCTTAGATTCCAATAGGAGCGGGCGGCGGGCCCGTGAAACCGCCCCAGCAGTTCGTCGAACAGGTAACTTTGGGCCGGAAAGGCCATGCTCCCCGCCCAACCGACGAATTGCATGGGGCTCAGGCGGCGCGGCTTTCGATGCCACGGGCCCAAATGGCTGTCCCACCAATAGCCGAGGCGAATGTTGAATAGTCCGGCGAGGAAGCCGATCCCGGCGGCGCCCTGGCTTCCCATTCCGGTGCTGAAGGCCGCACCGGAAATCCCGACCCAAAGGCCGAGCGGCATCATTTCCACCTTTTGCGGAGCCAACGACGGCGTCTCTTCGGCTTGGTCCTGGTCCTGGTCCTGCATCTGGATCTGGTCGAGCGGATGAAATTCGGGAACCCGGATCGGGCGGATGACCGCCGTGTGCCGCCAGCGCGAGGCGACCACGGCCCGGATCGGAGACGGCAGAGCTGCGATGATTTTTTCCGTCAGCGGCTGGTTCGCCGATGGAACGGTGCCGGGTCGTCCCGGCTCGGATTGATTCGAGTCGTCAAAAACGGCGTGCCCGGTTCGCCCGGCCGTAAGTCCGACGGGACTCAGCACGAAATTAAACCCCCTTCGATCCTTCTGTTCGAGATTGGAGGAACCGAGCACCGTTTCGTTTACGGTGGCATTGATCAAATGGATCGGACCGCCCTTGGCCTCGGGGTGGTATTCGCGATACGGAAGATCATCATTTTTCACGGGCTGGGTCACATTGGTGAGACTCGAATCTCGTTGGCGCACTTCGTTGCTGGCGCCGAGGTAAGCCCGCGTGAGCCGAGCGGCGTACAATTGCAGGTCAGAGGAGAGATTGAGGAGCGTCTTGTGGTGTCCCATCAATGAGGCGAAGGCGAGCAGGCCGAAAGCGATGCCTCCGAGCACCAGCGCCTGGGAGCCGCCCGAGCTGACCTTCGCCGCGGGTCCCATCATCGTCGCGCCCAACTTATCCGCCACGACGTGAGCCAGGAAGCTGAGGACCGCGAGCCCGGCGACTCCAACCAGAATGGCCCCGATGAAAGCGAGGGTGGTGGTCGGCAGGGCGCGGGCGGACTTTGAATTGCGCAGAGCCGATACCCATTTTAGCGCTCGTTGCGCGCTGGCCAGCGCCGCCGCCGCCGCGGGTCCCGCTTGAAGCAGCAGGGCGATCAGGTCGCTGCCATTCGTGGCGGCCGGCCCGGCCGGATGGCCGAAATGTCGAAAAAGCAGCAGCCCCAACGTGTCGATGGCGGCAAAGGCGGAGAGGAGCACAATCGCCCAGATTCCCAAGGCGCTCAATTCCGTCAGTTTGCGGCGCGTCAAATCGACATTGTTGCTGTAACACGCAAAGCCGAATGCCAAGACCCAGGCCGTTCCGATCAAGGTGGCGGAGGTCAGCAGGATCTGGGTCTGCGCCGGATCGATATGGAGGTTTACGCCGTGAAAGTGATTGATCTGCCGAAGGACGGATGCAGGGGAAAAGCGCCGCGATTCCCACAGTTGGGCGATTTCCCAATGCCGATGCGGCGGGGACTCCCCGGAGCCGAAGGGCCAGCTTCCGATCGGGAACGGACCGTTGAACTGGTCGTACGAAACCAAGGCCAGCATCAGCGCGACCGACTGACAGGCTCGGCGTTTGAATCCGCACGGCAGTTCACGCTGATGTCCCCAGAGCAGAGTCGCCAGCAGCAGCGTGCCGATCCCCGCCAGCCCGTGGGCATCGCTCCGCAAATCGTGGCGAAACATATGCACCTGGGAATTCTGGAAGTGCGCCACAATGGGGAGCGCGATCATCAGAACGAGGAAGCCCCAGATGATGGGGCTGACCCGCAACGGTTTCTCTCCGATCAGCCAGAAGGCCGCGTTCACCGGAAGGAGCCAAACCATGAGAATCGGATACAGGACCCGCCACCACGGGCTGAACCACACATGGTGTTTGCCATTCATGATCTGCATTCCGGGCTCCCAGAAGCTGGCTCCCGGTTGCCAGATCCCGGTCAGGTTGTGCAAGCAGAGCTCCTGGATGGCGGCCGCGCCCACCAAGAGCGCGAACACGAGCAGGCTGACCGTGAGCAGGATGGAGACCCATCCGCGCAAATAGGACGCGGCGGCGACACCGAAATCGCCGGCTCCCCGCGGTGCGATGTAGCGGCCGTTTTCGCGCAAAAAGTGAACGGGCGCCGCGTCCGGTTTCGGCAACTGTTCCTGAACGAACTGCATGCCGTCGCGATGGATCCACGCGCCGAGAAACGCCCCAAAATAGCCGCCGCCCGAGACCGTCGACAGGTAGTCGAACCGGCTGAGCAGTTTCTCGCGAGCGAGATATTGGCAGACTCCGAGGCAGAAAGTGGCACTCCGAATTCCGCCCCCGGATAGCGCCAGCCCGATATAGTTCGCCGGCGTGCCGGGATCGTTCGAGATCGTTTCGCGGGCCGCGGGCGCGCCGCCTCGGCGTTGATTGACCAGCCGGCGTTCCCGTTCGGCGATGGGTCTGGGATATTGGCGATCGGATCCCGGCAGTTCCGTCCTCATCGGGCGTCAGCTTGGAAACCGCAGGGCGAAGCCAATCAGCTCCTTCTTGCCCCACCAGACCTTTCCGAGGTAGATGCGATCGTCCGCGCTGACGAGGCGGATTTCATCGCGGATCGGGCGGGCGAGCAGCGACGTCTTGGAATAGTCGAGGACGATGCATTCTTTGCCATCGCACCAACTCGCCTGCTTATAGACGCGGGCGACAATTTCGTGCACGCCGATCGGCAGAATCTTGTTTTGGAGCGTTGCGCCGTCGCCATCCGGATTGGGCGTGAACACTTTTCCCTGCCAGATCAGGCCGTGAACCAAGCCTGCGATGAGCTTCGACCAGAGGCTGCCGGGAAAGACGATGGCCTCTCCGATGGAGTCGCCGGCCGGTATGGGGCCGGCGGGGCTGGCACTGAACATGGCGTTCAACTGCGCCGGCGAGCGAGCCAACAGATCGGGCAGGGTCATAGGGTCTTCAGGTATTCGATCAGCGCCCGCTTGTCGCCGTCCGCGAGGGTGGTCCCGAAGGTGTGGCCGCGGTCCTCGACAAAATCCGGACACTTGCTGACCTCGAGCAGGGCGGGGCCCACGTCCGTTTTCATCACCGCATCGGCCGCCGCTCCCTCCAGATGTTGCCGATGGATTTTCAGGAACGCCTCGTTCAGCTTCACGACCAGCGCGACCAGTTTGATCGGGTCGGAGTCGGGATTCACGTTGGCGAGAAGGTTGACCGGGGTGCCCTTTGGAATCGGACCGATTCGAACGTAGCCGTCGGGATCCGCATGGGGCTTGAGCAGCGCGCGCAGCGGCTCCGGAATCACCGCCAGCTGCAATTGCAGGCGGCACTCCTGCGACGTTCTCCAAATTGATTGGACGCCCAATCGCTTTTCGGGCCAAAGGAGCTTTTCGACCGCGTCGTTGAACGCCTCCATGCGCCCCGCCACCGACGGGTCGCCGGTGAATTTGCCGAGTGAGTTGTTGTGAAAGAACGGTGCGGACGTCCACAGGCTCACCAGCGAGGGCGTTCGATAGTATCCGGGCCCGCCCGCCGGGACCGTAAATTGGTCCGTGCCACCCGTGAAGGGGTTATAGACGTCGATCGCTCCGACCGAAGGCTGCTGCTTGTAGGTATCCGACGAGAAGTTGGCCCAAATATTGCCCGCGGTGGCGTTGGTGCCCAGAGCCCGGGCCGCATTGGTCTTGATGCGGGTAATGGGGTAGCGCGCCTCGTCGGAATAGAAATTGTCGGTTTGAAAATCGGGCTGTTCGATCGCCGCTTCGAACCATTCACGGGCGTTGGCGCCCGCCGGAGGACGCTTGCTTGAGTGGCACTTGGCGCACTCGTCCGCGAACACCCGCCGGCCGCGCTGCCGCACGGCCGGGTCCGTGGTCAGATAGTCCGTGCCGCCCGGGGCGTCGGACAGGTGCAGCGGCCTGAGCTGCATGAAAAATTTCGCGACATCCGTGAACTTCTGCTCAGTCGCCCGCCAGTAGACCGAATGTTCTTGCGCGGCGGAAATCTCGAACGGCTTCTGCGGCGTAAGCCCGATCAGTGCGTTGTGGCGGGTGAGCCAGTACTGGGAGAACATCCCGATGTTGATGTAGACCCGAAGCGTGGCGCCGGAAATGCCCACCGAATCGGCCCCGTCCTTGAGCACATGGGGGACATCGACAGCGGCCTGCTCGCCGGGCAGGAGCAAAGTCTCGCCGGAGACGTGCTCCCGATGCGCCACGCCCAGCCGAGCCGAGAGCAGAAAGATCGGATTGATCGCATTCGGGTTGTTGATGTGGTCGGTCGCGATGCGGGAAGTGTCGGAGGTGCCAGGTGGCTGCGCTTTGAGCATTTCCCAGAAGAAACCGCCCTCCTTGACATTGCCGGCGAAGACCTTGCCCTCGCGGATGTATTGGTTGCCGATGGCGGACGAGAGGTTCTCCCACCGGGGATTTTCCGGATCGGCCGGCGGCCGGCAGGGGTTGAAGGAAATGTGGCACGCGCCGCACGCGACGCCGACCCGATAGGGCCGGACGAGCGTCGGATCGACGGCGTAGTCCGCATTGTTGTAATATTTGCCCGCATCCCAGCGCTTACGCGCGGCATCGTCGAAGTCGGGATTCGGGAAAATCCGAAAGCCCATGATGCCCGTCGGCCGCCCGTAGACCTGGGGGTCGATCGACGAGGGTTCCGGCACGTCGGCTTCGTCGATCCAAAGGCCGTATTCATCCGGTTTGGCCGCGGCGCGGAATCCCGGCTCGTTGATGAGGCCCATTTCCTGGAAGCGGGTGCCCCGGTTGCGCGAATCGATCGTCTTGAGGAGGTCGATCAAGCCATAGCTTTGACGCGACATCCGCTCCCAGAATTGCTCGTCGCCGCCCGTCCAGAGATTCCAAGTGTTGCGGCCCTTGATTTCATCGGGCCCCAGCGCCAGGCCGCCGTCCATCGGGGCGAAGACGTTGTCGGCGAGTTCCGGGAAGTCGTCCGGCGAACGGCCTCCCGCGTTGTCCTCGATGGATGGCTGACGGTGGCAGCCGGCGGCCAGGAAGGACGCCGCCCAGCCCAAGGCCGCCACGGCGGCCGCTCGAACCGGCGAAGCCGGAAAAAAATCCCGAACGCGATTTCGCATAGGCGCAGTGGAATGCGGTGCGTCAGCCGGATCATGGCTGGCGGGAAGCTGACGCCGCTAACTGCGGCCTTACGCTCAGTAAAAAACTGACCCGCTCAAAGCTTTATCGACTCCGATTCCGCCCGGCGCTGTTCGATTTGCGCTGTACGGTTATGCCTGACCCATCGGGAGGATTTCACGAGGTGCAGGCAGGGTGGAGCGCAGCGTCCCCGTGCGCCGCGGTTCGCCAGGCGGAGCCGGTTTTGACCTCGCGCGAGTTCTGGGCAAGGCTGGAGGCTATGCCCGTTACTGCCATCGATAAGGAGACCGCTCTGGTCGTCATCGACATCCAAAAGGGGATCGTTCGCCGTCCGACGGCCCACCCGGCGGATCTGATTGTCGCCAATGTGCTTCGGCTGGTGGAGGCGTTCCGTTCGCGCGCCCGGCCGGTCGTTCTGGTTCACGTCGGCTGGAACGCCGACCGGTCGGACGCCCTGAATACGCGCGTGGAATCCAAGGCGCCGACGGCCTTCGATCCCGAGATGTTCCAGTTCGTGCCGGAGCTCAAGGCCGACCCCGAGCGCGATTTGATCATTCACAAGCGCCAATGGGGCGCGTTCTATGGCACGCCCCTGGACCTGCTGCTGCGGCGCCGCCAGATCACGGGCCTCGTGCTCTGCGGCATCGCCACCAGCATCGGCGTGGAATCGACGGCGCGGGATGCCTGGGAACGCTCGTACAACCTGACGTTCGCGACGGATGCGATGACGGATCTGCACCTCGACGCCCACGAGCGGTCGCTCACCCGGATCTTCCCGCGTATCGGGGAACTGGGTACGACGGGGGAGATCATCGAGCGGCTGTAGCCGGGGGGAGCGCGTGGTCCCCGCGCGCCTCGGCGCCCAACGCGGACCGGCGTTAAAGTGCGCTGGGCGAAAACGGGTCAAAAGCGGGACCGCCGGGGTCAGCGCCCCCGGCTACCGCCGACCCCATCGCTTCGCCGTGGCTCCGCGCATCGGGACGATGCGCTCCACCCACAAAAAGGGGCGCGCCGCGCGGCGCGCCCCTGGTACCCTAGACAAACCTCAGTCCATGCTTTCGTTGACTAACAAATGAGATCGGGCCTCAGGCGCTCGGCCTCCGCCATCGCGGCGGAATCGGCTGCGAGGTCGTGCCTCTCCCAGGGGTCGTTTTGCAGGTCGAACACCTGGGTCCGCCGCCGGCCGCCCACCGTGTACTCGATCAGTTTCCAGCGCTCGTCCTGGGCGGCGCGCTGAAAATCCCGATAGAGGGCCGAGAGGCGCCGGCGGTGGGGCGCTTCGGGGTTGGCGAAAAGCGGGGCGAGCGACCGGGCGTCCAGGCCGCGCGGCGCCGGCTGGCCGGCCAGATCGCAGAGCGTGGGGAACGTGTCCCAGGAATAGACCAGGGCGTCGCTGCGCGCGCCGGCCGGAACGCCGGGGCCGCGCAGCACGAGCGGAACGCGGAGGCTGTGTTCGTAGAGATTCTGCTTTCCCAGGAGGCCGTGCTGGCCCACCGCGAGACCGTGGTCCGCCGTGAAGACGACGATCGTGTTCTCCGCCAGGCCGGAATCGTCCAGGGCGGAGAGGATTCGGCCGATGGAGGCGTCCATGCTCGACACCATCCCGAAGTAGGCGGCGATCTCCTGGCGAATGCGTTTGGCCGTCCGCGGGTGGGGCGCCAAATCCTCGTCGCGCACGTGCAGCTCGCCGTTGTCGAACGGATGGCACGGGAGAAAGTTCGGCGGCAGCTTCATGCGCTCCGCGGGGTACAATTCGGCGTACTCGCTCGGCGGCGTGCGCGGGTCGTGCGGCGACGTGAACGCGGTGTACAGAAAGAACGGACGATTTCCATCCTGCTGTCCCAGGTAGTCGACGGCGTGGTCGGCCAGGAAGTCCGACGAGAATTTCTGGGCGTCGTAGGCCGTGTGGCTCCCATACGCTCCCGTCGGGTCGTAATGATGCACCCGCATGCGGTATTGATTCCGATTCAGCCCGCGCAGGAAAATTCCCTCGCCGTTCGCGAAGGAGCGGTTCAGCGATCCGAAATCGTTGTGCCACTTGCCGACGCAGTAGGTGTCGTAGCCGCGCAGGCGCAGGTGTTCGCCGATCGTGATCCGGGATTGGGCAATCACATTGTCCGCCGGATCCACCATCGCGCGAAACACGTTGCAGCCGGTCAGGAGCGCGCCGCGCGTCGGCACGCACACCGCGGAAAATTTACCTCCCATATGGTGGGCCGACCGGAACGCAGTGCCGCCGGCGGCCAGGCGATCGAGATTCGGCGTGCACACCATCGGATCGCCCAGAGCGCCGATCAGGTCGTGGCGCATGTCGTCGGCCACGATCATCAGGATATTCGGCGGACGGCGGCGGAGGGCGGCGAGGGCGGGAACGGCGGCGGCCCGGAGGCGGCCG
This sequence comes from Opitutaceae bacterium, assembly GCA_036502225.1. Lineage (GTDB taxonomy): Bacteria > Verrucomicrobiota > Verrucomicrobiia > Opitutales > Opitutaceae > Palsa-1447. The sequence goes on along the minus strand of DASXYY010000036.1, from coordinate 180,933 downwards.
GCGGCCGCCAGGGCGCCGGCGCCCAGTCCGAGCCGGAGCATTTCCCGTCGCGAGGGGTGCGCGAACGATCTCTCTTGCATCGCCGCACGGTATCCAAACACCGGAGCGCTGTCTGCCGGGCTGGGTAAGGGATGGGCGTCCGGTTCGATCCTACACTCGAAACATGGCGCCCAGCCGCTTGCCCAGCAGCAGGCTCAGGCCGATGAGCGCCGTCCCCAGAAACGCCATCGCCCAGACGCCGAGCGCGCTGGCAATGAACTTGCCGTCGCCGAGCAGTTGGAAGAGTTCGAGGATCGCCTTGGTGATCGGATAGTACGCCTGCTTTTGGGCGAGAATGAGCGAGTCGCTCACTTCCAGCAGGGCGAACGCAAAGGCGATGAGCGTCCCGGCGATCAGGTGGGCGGAGATGAGCGGCAAGGTGATGCGGCGCAACGCCCTCGACGGCGTGGCTCCGAGATTTTGCGCCGCCTCTTCGAAGGCCGGCGGCGTTTGCTGAAGGCCGCTGACCGCCGACCGGACGACGTACGAGAGCCGCCGGATCGAATAGGCCACGATGAGCAGGATGGTCGGGTTGCGGACGGGATTGAGGAACGCGAAGAACCGCCCATCCTGGGCCATGGCCAGGTATCCAAAAGCCAATACCAAGCCGGGCACAGCGAGCGGAAGCATCGCCAGGAAATCGAGCACCTGCCGTCCGCGGACGTCGGTACGCACAATCACGTACGCGATCGCGGCGCCGAGCAGCAGATCGATGATCGCCGACGCCCCCGCGAACTTGAGGCTGTTCGCGATCGCGGGAACCGTGAGGGCGTTGCCGAGCGCCGCCCCGAAGTTGTCCAGGCTCAGCTGCGCCGGGAGAACCGTGTGGTACCAGGTCTTCGCGAAGGCGACGAGCAGCACGCCGAGGTGGGGCAGCAGAGCCAGAAACGTGACGGCGGCGAAGGCCGCCGTGCAAAGCCAGGCCGGCGTTCGCGAAAGTTTCCGCGTCCGCCGGGCGCCGGCCGCCTTGCTGGCGCCCGCCGCGCCGAACCGCCCAAACAGGCCCTTGCCGACGGCATAAAGCAAAACGCAGGCGGCCAGCATGAGCGCGACGAGGGCGTAGGGAAACGGATTGCCGCCCACCTCCCGCAGCCCGTAATAGATTTGGACGCTGGTGACGCGGTCGAAATCGAAGATCAGCGGGGTGGCGAGATCGGTGAAGGCCCAGATGAAAACCAGCGTGCCGCCCGCGAACAGGCCGGGCTTGATGAGCGGCAGGGTGACGCGGCGGAATCGCCGCCACCCGACGCAGCCCAGGTTTTCCGCGGCCTCGTCCAGCGAGGGATCGACGTTGGCCAGCGCCGCGATCGCGTTCAGATAGATGAGCGGATACAGCGAGAGCGCATCCACGATCGCCACGCCCCCGAACTGATGCGCGGCGATCCAGTCGAACGTCCATCCGGCCGGCCGCAGGTGCAGCGCCACCACCAGCGCATTCAAGGCGCCGTAGCGGCCGAAAATCTGCCGGATGCCGATGGCGCCGACGAAGGGCGGCAGGATCAGCGGCAACAGAACGAGCGAACCGAACGCGGATTTGCCGGGAAAATCCCAGCGGTCCGCCGCGAAGGCGAGGGGAACGGCGAGGGCGAGCGCAAGGGCCGTCGTGGCGCACGCCAGGCCGAGCGAGTTGGCCAGGCCCGTTCGATAGAGCGGATTGGCCAGGAGCGCGGTCAGGTAGGCCAGGGTGGCCCGGCCGTTCGCGTCGATGAACCCCCCCGCGAGGATCTGCCACAGCGGCCAGACAAAGAACACCGCCAGGAAAAGTCCGGTCACCACCAGGACCAGGCGCGCGAATGTCCGGGACATCGCGGGGACTTTGTCCGGGGGCCGGGTTGACCTCAAGCGCGGCCTCGCGTAGTCCTGCGGGGATGAACGATGGACCGATGTCGCGGCCCGCGACTTTGCCCGAATCGCATCGTTCGGTTGCCGTGCCGATGGGAGCCGGTTTCTGGCGCAAGCTGCTGGCCTTTTCGGGGCCCGGCTACCTGGTGGCGGTCGGCTACATGGATCCGGGCAATTGGGCCACGGACATCGGCGGAGGATCCGCCTTTGGCTACACGCTGTTGTCGGTCATTCTGGTCTCCAGCCTGATGGCCATCCTGCTGCAGGTGCTTTCGGCGCGGCTGGGAATCGTGACGGGCCGCGATCTGGCGCAGGCCTGCCGCGACCATTATTCGCGGCCGGTTTCGATCGGACTTTGGATCCTGACCGAACTGGCGATCTGCGCGACGGACCTGGCGGAGGTGATCGGCACGGCGATCGCGCTGAACCTGCTCTTTCGTCTGCCGCTGGTCTGGGGCGTGCTGGTGACGTCGCTGGATGTCCTGATCGTCCTGTGGCTGAGCAAGCACGGCTTCCGCTGGCTGGAAACGCTGGTGGTGACCTTGGTGCTGACGATCGGGCTGTGCTTCGGCCTGGAGATGTGGTTTTCCCATCCGGCGATCGGCGGCATGATCGCCGGATTCTGGCCGCGCCCCGAGGTGGTCACGAATCCGTCCATGCTCTTCCTGGCCATCGGCATCATCGGAGCGACCGTGATGCCTCACAATCTGTACCTGCATTCGTCGATCGTGCAGACGCGCAAATACGAGCAGGATGCCTCGGGCAAGGAGGAGGCGATCCGCTTCGCCTCGCTCGACGCCGTGCTGGCGCTGTTTTTTGCGCTGCTGGTCAACGCCGCGATTCTGATCGTGGCGGCGGCGACGTTTCACGTGAAGGGCCGCACGGACGTTGCGGAAATCGAGGACGCGTACCGGCTGCTCTCGCCGATGGTGGGAATGACGGCGGCCAGCGTGATCTTCGCGGTGGCGCTGCTGGCTTCCGGCCAGAACTCCACGCTGACGGGCACGCTGGCGGGGCAGATCGTGATGGAGGGTTTCATCGATTTCCGGATGCGGCCGTGGCTGCGGCGGCTGCTGACCCGCCTGCTGGCGATTGTTCCGGCGGCGCTGGTCGCCGGGTATTACGGCGAGCATGGCACGGCCCGGCTGATCGTGTTCAGCCAAGTCGTGCTCAGCCTGCAGCTGCCCTTCGCCGTCGTGCCGCTCGTCCATTTCACGGGCGATCGGGCCAAGATGGGCCGATTTGCGAACCCCTGGTGGCTGCGCGTTCTCGCCTGGGCGACGACCGCGCTGATCATCGTCCTCAACGTCAAACTCATCTGGGACACATGTACGACCGCATCCTAGTGGCGCTGGAAAACGGCCCGGCCGACGAATTCATCGTTCCGCACGTGGCGGAACTGGCGGGGCATTTCCATTCGCGTCTGCTTTTGGTCCACGTCGCGGACGGTTTCGCCGCCCGCCATTTCGACGATCTGAAGCTCGCCGAATCATCGGAAATGAAAAGCGACCGCGCGTATCTCGAAAGCGTGGCCGACCGGCTGCGGCAGCGCGGACTGACCGTGGCGGTGGAACTGGCCCTGGGGAATCCGCCCACGGAAATCGTCCGCGCGGCGGAATCGCATCACTGCGACCTCATCGCCCTGGCCGGGCACGGCCACAAATTGCTGGGCGACGTCTTTCTCGGCAGCACCATCGACAAGGTGCGCCACAACACCCGGATCCCTGTTCTGGTGGTCCGGGGAAAAGCCTGAACTCAGTCGACCGAGACGCGGCGATGAGCCTTGTCGTAGCTGACGACGCCGTCTTTTAGCGCGAAGAGCGTCCAATCGCGGCCCACGCCGACATTCTTGCCCGGATGGAGCTTGGTGCCGCGCTGACGGACAATGATGCCGCCGGCCTGAATCGTCTGTCCGCCGAAAACCTTCACGCCGAGCCGCTGCGAATGGCTCTCGCGGCCGTTGGTGGATGTGCCCTGACCTTTTTTATGCGCCATGACGAGTGAGGTGAATCGGACGGTTAGACGTTGATGGATTCGATCTTGATGACCGAAAGTTCCTGGCGATGACCCTGCTTGCGCTCGTAGCCCTTGCGCTTCTTCTTTTTGAACACGACGACCTTGTCGCCGCGCTTGTTCTCGAGGATCTTGGCGGAAACCGAGGCGCCGCCGATGAGGGGCTTGCCGACCTTGAAACCTTCGCCTTCGCCGGCCGCCAGGACGTCCTTGATTTGGACGGTGGCGCCCGCCTCCGTATTCGGATAACGGTTCACCACGAGGATATCACCCTCTGTGACAGTGAACTGCTGGCCTTGGGTTTTAATGGTCGCTCTCATAAATAAAAGGAAGATATAACCAGCCGGAAGCCGGCGAACGCAAGCGTCAAATGGGCAAAATTAGGTCGCAACTCCTTCGCGCGGAGACGTGGGGGAAACGGGGGGCGGCGATTCATGCGCGAGCGTTGCTCGGACGGCATCTCGTGCGTCGCCTTCCGAATGGCGAGACTGAAGCGCACCTGATCACGGAAGTCGAGGCCTACGACGGCGAGGCCGACCTGGCCTGCCATGCGGCCAAGGGCCGGACGCGACGCACCGAGGTGCTCTACGGTCCGCCGGGCATCTGGTATGTTTACCTCTGCTATGGCATCCACGAGATGCTCAATTTGGTGGTCGGCCCCGCGGAGTGGCCTTCGGCGGTCCTCATTCGCGGCGTCGAGGGCATCGCCGGACCGGGCCGGGTGACCCGGCAGCTGGACATCGATCGCCGGCTGAATGGCGCGGCGGCGGATGCGGCCAGCGGCCTGTGGATCGAGGATCGGCGAGTGCGGGTGCCGCCCAAGCTGGTGCGCGCCGGCCCGCGGGTGGGGATCGACTACGCCGGACCGGTCTGGGCCGCCAAACCGTGGCGGTTCAGTTTTGACCCGCAGACCCTGGCGAGGACGCGGGGTCAGGCGCTGCCGCCCCCGGATGATAATCGCTCAGGCTCGCGATCCCGGACCCGAACTTGAACTGGACCTGGAAGCGCAGGGGGATGGTGTGCCCCTCCCAGTCGCCGAGCCACACCTTGACCGAGCCGCCCCGCTTGAACATCCCCTTGGGCGGCGTCTTGTCCATCCTGGGCTCCAGGAGCAGGGCGCGCGCCGAGGAAAAGCCCGGCGTGTTCACATCCTCGTACTCCACCGCATGGATCGTCAGCGGATAGAAGTCCCGCTCGAAAAACACGAAGACGTCGCGGGTCTGACCGGGATGCAGGTGCCAGCGGCGGGCCTCCATGACGCAATTGATCAGGTCGATCGGGTCATCGTCCGGGGGAAATGGATACGTCTCCGGCCCGGCCCGCTCCGGATCCACGTTCACGATCAGGTGGCGCGCGTAGTCGAACGTCATCGTGTGCTTCGACACCTTGTCGCGCATCTTGCTTTGTTCCTCGAAGCGGATGAGGCGGCCCGAGTCCCGGTCGTACACCGATTTGGCCCAGGCCTCGAAGGGCAGCAGCAGATGGGCCAGGCTGCGGGTCTCGGTCTTGGTGAGGACTTCCAGGACCGGACGGCCGTCGGAGCCGGTGGCCGCGTGCGCGTCGACGGTGATCCGGCCCGCGCCGGGCAGGACGACCCAGGCCACGTTGTAGACCAGCTCCTCGCCGTCGGAGAGCGGAAGGTTCGCCGCGTGGCCGGCCAGGGCGGCGGCGAGGAACAGGCAGGCCCAGGCGCGTTTCATGCGCTCACCGCGGTGTTCTGCGGAGAAAAGGGAATGATCCGCTGGGGCGACACCGCCCACAGCCGTTCGGTGGGTTTGAGCCGGGCGTTCCAGGGGGCTCCCGCTGCCCAGGGCGAAAAGGCGGGCAGGATCAGCCGCGCCGCCGATGCCACGAGGGCGGGAAGCTTGAGCCGCGCGCCGGCGCCGTCGCTCCAGGTGGCCGCCGGATGGTGGTGGCCGATGATCTCAAGACTGCCGGGGGGAGGGGTCATATCGCTGTCGCCGTGATGGAAAAAGAATCGGCCCCGGTGTTCCATGGCGCCGCTCACCCGATCCCATTTCCGGTCGTGATTGCCGGAAAGCACGGTCACGGGCGCGCGGCAGCACGCGAGGTAGGCATCCGCGCGGTCGGCTCCGATGAGCGTGTGGAGGGAATCTCCGAGCCAGATCATTTCCGCCGGGGCGTAGTCCCGAATGAGGCCGTCAAGGCGGGCGGCGATTTCCCCGTCGCCCCAGACGGGCAGGAGATTGCCGTGGGCGCGGTGGCTGGCGGCATAGCCCCAATGCAAATCGGCGGCAACCAGCAGCCGGACTTCGGGCAGCCAGAGCGCGAGGCGGGCGTCGAGCCAGACCTCAGGAAGGATTTCTGCGCGGGGCGGGGGCGGAGGTGCCATACATTTCGTGATAGAGCCGCTCGATCGTCGTTTCCGGGTCTTCGAGCGTCATCGTCTCTTTGATTCTGCTGGCGTAGATGCCAAACGAAAACGGGCTGACCCGGTCGAGTTCGCGCAGCGTCCAGGGAAGCTGTGCGGCCTGCTCCAAAAATACGAGCGCGCGCGGCAGGTCAAGGAAGCGCTGCGTCGCTTCGGCGTAGGCTTCGGCGAGCAGCGGATGGGTCGGCTCGCGCTGCCGCAGGACATTGAAGATGATTTCCGAGCTCCATTGCAGCGCGCGGGGCTTGCGGTCGCCTCCCTGGATCCGCCGGGGCACCATGAGACCGGTCTGGGCCGTTCCGCGAAAATGCCATTTGACGAGCGGGGCGTCGCCCAGCGCGCGTTCGAGGTCCGCCTCCGCCTGGTCGCGGGCGAACAGCTCCTGCCAGCCGGCCAAGGGCAGGTCCTGAAAGGCGCGCAGGGTCAGCTGAAAGCCGTAGTCGTCGATTGTGACGAGGGCGTTCCCGCCCCGGCTCGCGTGCACCCGCTGCGCGATGATGCGGGAGAGGGCGTCGTTGGCCGACCGCCCGATGAGAATATGGAAAAAATAGTGGACGAGGTCCCCCTGCGGATAGCGTTCGACGAGCAGAAATCTCGACGTGGGAATGGCGGAAATTTGCGCCTGCAGCGCGAAGTGCCGGGTGAGGGCGGATGCGTTGCCCGAGGAAATGCGATATTCGGCGGCGAGCCAGGCGGCGGTGGTCGCGACGACGCGCGGATCGGGGGCTTTGCCCGGCGGCAGGCGTTCCGCCATCGCGCCGCGCAGCTTCGATACTTCGGCCGCCAGGCCGCTTGCGAGGGGCATCTTGTTCGCGTGCCAGCGCGGGACGGTCGGCATCTGGCGGTCGGCGCGCTCCACTTTCGCGGACAGAAATTTCACTTCAATCAGCCGCACCGGCCGGCCGTTGAGGACGAAGACATCGCCGGGACGCAGCCCGCGGATGAACGATTCCTCGACTTCGCCGAGGGGACGGTTTCCGAGGCGAACGGAGACCAGATTGTCGCTGTTGATCGTGCCGACGTTCTGGTAGTAGTCGCGCGCCACGCGCGGCGAACTCGGCTGCAGCCGGCCGGCCGCGTCGAGGCGGACCTTGCCGAAGATGGGGGCGTAGTGGCGTTCGAGCGATTCGCCGCCGCCCGCCAGATAGCGCAGCACCCGGTCGAACAAATCCCGGGACAGGGTGTGAAACGGATGGCTGCGGCGCAGCAGCGCGAAGGCTTCGTCCGCGGTCACGCGGCCGAAGACGGCCAGCCCCACGAGGTGCTGGGCGAGGACGTCGGCCGGATTCACCGGAAACTGAACGGACTCCAGTTCGCGCCGCTCCATCAGCCGGGCGGTGACGGCGCATTCCGCCAGATCGTTGATATTGCTCGCGACGAGAATGCCGTGGCTGGTCCGGTCGAGGGCGTGGCCGGATCGGCCCAGGCGCTGGAGCGCGCGCGCAACGCCCTTGGGGGCGGAGATCATGACAACCGTATCGATCGCGCCGATATCGATGCCCATTTCGAGCGAGGTGGAGCAAACGACCGCCCGCAGCTCGCCGCGCTTCAGGCGGTCCTCCACCGCCAGACGGACGGTGCGGTCGAGCGAGGCGTGGTGCACTTCGATTTGCTCGGCCAGCTTCGGCCGCAGCCCCTTCAGGCGCAGGCCGATGTTTTCGGCGCCGCTCCGCGTGTTCGTGAAGATCAGCGTCGTCCGCTTGGTTTCGAGCAGGGCGCCCAGTTCCTTGAGCACGCGCGTCGTCGTGTAGCCGGCGGGCGGATAGGCATTTTCCCGCAGGGGCGAAAAGACCTCGATGCGGGCGGCCTTGCGGCCTCCGACTTCCGCGATGCGGCACGGCCGGCCCGGGCCGACGAGAAAGTCGGCCAGACCGTCGAGCGGTGCGGCCGTGGCGGAAAGGCCGATGCGCACCAAGGGATCGGGGCGCAAGTCCTGCAGCCGTTCCGCCGCGGCCATGAGCAGCGAGCCGCGCTTGTTCTCCGCCAGCGCGTGCAGTTCGTCGACGATCAGAAACCGGGCGCGGGCGAGGGCGGGAATCCAGCCGGGCTGACTGAGCAGGAGCGTGAGACTCTCCGGCGTGGTGACGAGGATGTGCGGCGGGTGCTTGCGCTGCCGGGCCCGCTCGTCGTTGGGGGTGTCGCCCGTGCGGGCGGCAATGGTAAGGTGGGTCCAGCCGAGCTGATCGCGAGGTTCGGTGAGGTTCTTTTGCAGGTCGTAGCCGAGCGCTCTCAGGGGCGAGACATAGATGGCCATGATCCCTGAAGCGGCGGGGACGCCGCTTCCACGTGGAAGCGGCCTCCCCGCCGCTTCATTCGCCCCGCCATTTCGAGCGATCCAGTCGAACACCCCCAGGAATGCCGCGAGGGTCTTTCCGCTTCCGGTTGGGGATGAAAGCAAAACCGACCTCCCCGCTAAAATCTCCGGCACCGCCAGCCGCTGCGCCGACGAAAATGCCCCGAAGCGTTTCCGAAACCAGACGCTCAATTCCGGGGTGAGGGCGCCGAACAAGGCGTCCTCGCTCAGCGCCGGGCTCTCCAGACGCTCAACCGGCGGCGAACCCATGGGGGGAGGCGAGGTGTCGGCACGTTTCCACGGTGTCGATTTCGGCGGGAGCCTTGTCGGTGCGGATGCGGACGATGCGCGGGAAGCGCAGGGCAAAGCCGCTGGCGTGCCGCCGGCTGGGCTGGATGGCATCGAATGCCACCTCGAGGACGGTGTCGGGAACGACCGCGCGGAAATTCCCGCGCACCTCGAGCGTGTGATCGAGAAAATGCTGCGTGTACTGCGCAATCTCCGCGTCGGTCAGGCCCGTGTACGCCTTGCCGACCGGAAGCAGACGGGAGGTATCGTCGTCGCGGACGGCAAAAGTGTAGTCGCTGAGCACGCCGCGCCGCTTGCCGTGGCCGTATTCGACGCCGACCACCACCACGTCCAGCGTGGCATAGGCCTTCTTCAATTTGATCCAGGCGAGTCCACGCCGGCCTGGAGTGTAACTGCTGCGAGGATCCTTGGCCATCAGGCCCTCGTTCCCGCGGGCGCGGGCGGCCCGAAAGGCGGATTCGATTTCCGCGGCGGTGGACGCCTCCTGGATCGGGGCCACGCTGAACCCCCCGGGAGGGGATTGAAGCAAATCCGCGAGCAGCCGGCGGCGCTCGGCCAGCGGCTCGCCGAGCAATACGCGGCCGTCGCGCCAAAGCAGATCGTAGGCGGAAAGCGAAACCGGGATCTCCGCGCCGAGGAAGAAGTCGTCGCCGCCTTTTCGCCCGAGCCGCTTTTGCAGTTCGATGAACGGCAAGGCCCGCCCATTGCGCCAGGCCAGAAGTTCGCCGTCCAAAATGCAGTCGCCCCGCAATTGAAGCGCGGCCCGGGCCAGGTCCGGAAATTGTTCGGTGATCCGGTGCAGGTCGCGGGAGTAAAGCTCCACCCGCCCGCCTTGGCGGTGCACCTGGCAGCGGATGCCGTCGTATTTTTCCTCGAGCCAGACGGGCGCTCCCAGGCGGTCAAGCAGCGATTGCGCGGTCGGCTCCGGACTGGCCAGCATGAATTGGAGCGGGTGAAACACGCGCAGCTGGATCGAGCCCAACGCATCGGCAAAGGCGGCGCGGGCGACCGCGGCGATGTCGCCGCAGAGCATGTTCGCCTCGCGCACGGCCTCCGCAGTCCGGCCGGCGGCGGCGGCGATCGCCTCCTCGACGAGGCCCTCCTTGAGCCCGACGCGAAGATCTCCCGTGATGATCTTGACCACGTATTTGGCTTCGGCCGGAGCCAAGGTGCGGAAGCGGGCCTGCATCAGGTCCAGTTTCGCCGCCGGCCCGCGGGCGGCGGACAGCTCCGCGTAGAACGCTTCCAATTCCGCGAGCGTGACGACCGCGGGCTGAGTGCGTCCGGCCAGCAGGGCTTCCAGCGTGTCGCCGGTATCCGCGAACCGCCGATAGGCGGAGCGAATGTCGTCTTCCGTCACGCCCGTGATGCCGAGCACGGCTCGCTTGAGCACGGACCAGCCCAATTGGAGCACCCGGCCGTCGGATTGCGGAAACGCGCGGCCGGTGAGAAACAGGGCGGCGCGGCCCGCGTCCGCGGGCGAAAGCGCGGAGAGGTACGTCCGCAGGATTTCGATCTTTTCGAGCTTCCGCGGAGTGTCGCGGACCTGGTTGGCGATCCGGGCGAAATGGGAAAACGAGTCGGCGCCGGGGGAGCCCAAAGTGGAAGCGGCGTCCTCGCCGCTTAAGAGCGATGGGGAAAGCGGCGGGGACGCCGCTGCCACGTTCGCGGCTCCGCGGGCGGCCGCCAGCGTCAGCTCCAGCTGATTTTCCTCCGCAATCGCCCAGGCCTCGACTCCGCGTTCGCGGAGCGTCCGCGCAAACTCCGCCGCGAAGCCGTGCAACGTCAGCACCAGCCGGGGGCGGACGCGGTCGACGAACTCGATCAGATCGGGAAAGTCCGCGTGGTCCGAAAGCGGAAACGCCGCGTCGACCTGGTAGCGGTAGATCGCCCCGCTGTCCAGGGCCCACCCCGTGATCATGGCCGTGCGGCGCGGTTGGAGCTGGCGCAGGAACGGGGAGCCCGCGCCCTGCGGCGGGCAGATCACCACATGACCCCGGGCCTCGGCGGCGACGAAGGGCCGGCGAGCGGGAAACACCAGGCCGAATTCCTCGTAGATCCGGGTCAGGCGCTCCGTTTGCGGATGGAGCATGACGGGGAGGCCGGCGGAAGCCAAACCGCTCAGCACTTCCTGGCTCTTGCCCAGGCTGTAGCCGAAGAGAACCGGAATTTCCCCGTGGTCGATCGCCTCGTGGCAAAAGCGGCCGATGGCGGCCAGCACGTCGGCGGTGGGCGGAAAAATGTAATGAGGCCTTCCATACGTGGTCTCCATGACGAGGACGTCCGCCGCCGGCGTCGCGCACGGTTCGGCGGAAAGGCCGGCCCGCAGCTTGAAATCCCCGGTGTAGAGCAGGCTGCCGTGCCGGGCATGGTTCAGCCGGCACTGGGCGGAGCCAAAGATGTGGCCGGCCGGATGCAGAGTGATGTCGCAGTCCTCGGCGAGCGGCGCCGTCTGGCCGAACGGCAGGATGCGCTCGGTTCGCTCGAGCGGAAGGCGGGCCCGCAGCAGCCGGGCGGTGCCGGGCGAGCAGATCACTTCGCGATGCGCCGCGATGTGGTCGAAATGCGCGTGCGAAACGAACGATCGGTCGACGGGAAAGTGCGCGTCGAGCCACCATCCCACCTGGGGCAGCCAAACGCCGTTGCGAAACTGCACGTCCCAGGCCATATTTCTCAACTTACGTCCATTCATGGCGGTTTCCAGCCACATCCACATCAAGGGAGCGAGAGAGCACAATCTGCGGAATCTGGACGTGCGGCTGCCGCGCGGACGCCTGATCGTCATCACGGGGCCTAGCGGTTCCGGCAAATCCTCGCTCGCGTTCGATACGCTCTACGCCGAGGGCTACCGCAAATACATGGAGAGCCTGTCGACGCAGGCCCGCCAGTTTCTCGACCAGCTCAAGCGGCCGGACGTCGATTTCATCCATGGGCTTTCGCCGGTGCTCGCCATCGAACAGCGCACGGGCGGGGGATCGCCGCGGAGCACGATCGCGACCGTCACTGAAATCGCCGACTATGCGCAATTGCTCTGGGCCCTGGCCGGCGAATCGATTTGTCCGAAGGACGGCGGCCGGATCGTGCAGCGCTCCCTGGACGACAATGTCGCCCGGGTGATGGCCGAATGCGCGGGCGAGCGGGTGATGCTGCTCGCCCCGGCGCTGCTTGCGAAGCCGAGCGTGCTGCGCGAGGAGCTGCCGCGGCTGCGCCAGCGGGGGTTCCAGCGCGTCCGCGTGAACGGGGAAATTCGCACCCTGGATGAGCCCAACCTGATCCCGACGGGCGTCCGGCCAGTCGAGATCGATCTGGTGGTCGATCGCCTGGCGGCCACGGCCGATCAGCGTTCGCGGCTGGCGGATTCGCTCGAACTGGCGTTTCGCGAGGGTGCGGACCGCGCCATCGTCCTGGCGCAAAAGACGGCGGATGGGCCCTGGCGCGAGATTCGGCTTTCCCAGTCGCTCGCCTGCGAACGGTGCGGCGAGGTCTACGACCGCCTCACGCCGCGGCATTTCTCGTTCAATCACACCGAAGGGGCTTGTCCCACCTGCGGCGGCCTGGGCCGGAAGCTGAAGTTTGTGCCCGAACTGGTGGTGCCCGACCCGGAAAAATCGGTGCGCGAAGGCGCGATCAAGGCGTGGCGGATCGGGGGAAAGAACCTCATCATCAAGCACAATGCGCTGCTCAAGCAGCTGGCCGAGCAGCTGCCGTTCGACCCGGACACGCCGTGGAAGAAGCTGGCGCCGGAAACGCGCGAAATCCTGCTGCACGGGGCGGGCGACCGGCAGTTCGCCTTCAAGCTGCGGCGGATGCGGGAGGCGCGCGCGACGCCGTTTGCGGGAGTCATCGGAGACTTGGAGGAGAGTTTCCGCTCCACGGACAGCGAGGGGTTTCAGGCGCGGTTGACGACCTACATGATCAGCGGGGAATGTCCCGAGTGCCACGGGGCGCGGCTCAACGCCCGCAGCGGCGCGGTGGTGCTGCGCGCTCCGGAGCCGCTCTCGTTCCCGCAGCTGATGGAACTGGACGTGGCGGCGGCGCTGAAGGTCGCCGAGGCGCTGGTGGAGCGGTTCGGCGGCGACCTGGCGCTGCGCGATGTTGTCGGCGGGATTGAGCAGCGCCTCCATTTTTTGGCGGAAACGGGCCTGGGCTACCTGACCTTGAATCGAGACTATTCGACCCTTTCGGGCGGCGAAGCCCAGCGCGTGCGTCTCGCCACCCAGCTCGGCATGGGGCTGATTGGCGTCATCTATGTGCTCGACGAGCCGAGCATCGGCCTGCATCCGCATGACAACGAGCGGCTGCTGACCCAGCTCAAGGCGCTGCGGGACCGGGGCAACACCGTGGTCGTCGTCGAGCACGACGAGGACACGATCCGTGCGGCCGACGAGCTGCTGGAGCTCGGGCCCGGCGCGGGGACGGAGGGCGGGGAGCTGCTCTTTCAGGGCACGCCGGCGGCCTGCGCGGCGCTGCCGGCCAAGGCGACCCGGACCGGTCCGTATCTTTCACGCGAATACACAGTGGGGCGGGACGCCGCGCGCCAGGCGCCCGATGGCGCCTGGCTGACCGTGCGGGAGGCCCGCGAGCACAACCTGCAGGGCGTGGACGCCAAGTTTCCGGTGGGGCTCCTGACCTGCGTCACCGGCGTGTCGGGATCGGGCAAGAGCACGCTGGTCAACGACGTGCTGGCGGCGGCGGCGGCCCGCCAGCTGAACGGCGCCAAGGCGCTGCCGGGCCGGCATCGCCACATCGAAAACCTGGATTTTTTCGAAAAACTCGTGCGGGTGGACCAGGAGCCGATCGGGCGAAGCCCCCGGTCGAATCCGGCCACTTACGTCGGGCTGCTCGATCCGTTGCGCGACCTGTTCGCGCAGCTGCCGCTGGCCAAGGTGCGCGGCTACAAGGCCAGCCGGTTTTCCTTCAACGTGCGGGGCGGCCGTTGCGAGCGCTGCCAGGGCGACGGCGTCATCCGGCTGGATATGCAGTTCATGGCCGACGCCTACGCCCCTTGCCCGAGCTGCGGCGGCAAGCGGTTCAACCGGGAAACGCTGGAAGTGCTTTTTCACGGCAAATCGATCGCCGACGTCCTGGCCATGACGGTTCGGGAAGCGATCGTCCTTTTCCGCAATGTGCCCAAGGCGCTCGACAAGCTGGCGACCCTCGACGCGGTGGGGCTCGGCTATGTGGCCCTGGGCCAGTCGGCGACCACCTTGTCGGGCGGCGAGGCCCAGCGGATCAAGCTGTCGCTGGAGCTGAGCAAGCGGCAGCAGGGGCAGACGCTGTATATTCTGGACGAGCCGACGACCGGCCTGCACTGGGTCGATATCCAACGCCTGATGGATCTGCTCTTCAAGCTGCGGGACGCGGGCAACACGGTCATCGTCATCGAACACCAGCTGGATGTGATCGCGCTGGCCGATTGGGTGGTGGATTTGGGGCCCGGCGGAGGGCGGGAAGGGGGGAGGCTGGTGTTCGCCGGGCCGGTTGAGGAGATGGTGGAGGATGCGAACTCCTTGACGGGGCAGGCGTTGAAGCGGTGGCGGGCGAGGGGTGTTGCCAAAACGTAACACCCGCGTTGGACGGGTAGTGCGGGAAGCTGTAGCCGGGGGCGCTGACCCCGGCACCTGCGATGTCGAAAGCGGAAGGTGGAGCGCGTGGTCCCCACGCGCTGTCCGACGTCGAAAACGGGACGGCCGGGGTCGGCGCCCCCGGCTACAGCGGCGCAGGCGTGGCGCTGGGCTTGGGTCCGCTTCGGCGGGCATGCTTCCCACCGGGAAGCATGCTTGCGAACTGGCCCCCGTCTTGCTTCTGTGGGCACTGACAGGGGAATAACTCAAATCAGCCAAAAGCGATCCTACGCACACATGAAAAAGTCCACCAAGCCCGCTTCGACGCCCGCCCCAGCGTCGTCCCGTGCCTCCTCGGCTGCGCCGGCCTCCGCCGCTCCGACCAAGAAAGCAGCCGTTGCACCAGCGGCCGTTCCCGCGCCGGTCGCGCTCAAAAAGCCGGCCGCCCGCGCCAAACCCGCCGTGCCCAAAATTGAGCCGGCGGCACCGCCGTCCCGCCCGCCGGCCGTCGTTTCGGCTCCGGCGGCCGCTCCCGCCAAAAGCGAAACCACGGGCGTCACCACCGTCACCGCCCGGATCGACGTCGGTTTCGGCAATGCGCTCTTCGTTCGCGGCGAAGGCCCCGGACTGAGCTGGAACAAGGGCTTGGCGCTCAAGAATGCCGGCTCCGACGCCTGGACCATCGCGCTGCCCAAGTCCGCGCGTCCGATCTTGTTCAAGTTCCTGCTCAACGATGAGGTCTGGAGCACCGGTTCCGACTTTACCGCCGAGCCGGGGGCGACGGTGACACTGTCGCCGACGTTCTAGGCGGAGAGAAGACGGACGGCGGGTGTAGCCGGGGGCGTCGACCCCGGCCGTTCCGCTTTCGATGTCGCCGGTGCCGGGGTCGCCGCCCCCGGCTACAACCAACTGCCGTTGGCACCGGGCAGGTGGAACGCGTGGTCCCCCCGCGCTCCACCTTCTAATCGGGGCTGAATTCGCGCAGCCGCGCTTCGAAGCGGCTCGCTGCGTCGGACTGCTCCAGCACTTCCGGCTCGACCAGCTCCGCGCGCACCTCAAGCCGTGAAAACGGCCGGGGCAGGCAAAACGCGTCCCAACTGCGAAAGCGCCAGGCGGAGCCAAAGCGGCAGCCGAGCAGCAGGAGCCGGGCGCCGCTGGCTTTGACCATGACGACCGCCCCCGGCTTGAATCCGTAGCGCGGGCCCCGGGGGCCATCCGGGGTGATGCCGCCGTCGTGACCGGCGCGCAGGGCCTCAATCATGCCATGGGCGGCCTGCCGGCCGAGCCGGCTGCTGGAACCGCGGACCGCGTCCATGCCCAGCGCCGAAAAATAGGCGGTGAGCCACGCGCCGTCGGCGCTGGCGCTGATCAGGGCGCAGAGGCGGCGTCCGTGCCGGAACCGCCGATACACCTCGGCCGCCAGAAAGAGGCGGTTGTGCCAGAGCGCAAAAACGATCGGCTCATCGGATTTTTCCAGCAGGGCCCGGGTGGCGGCGTCCATTTCGAGACGCAGCGTGCTCCCCCAGAAGCGGGTCAGCGTTGCCAGCGGCCACACCAGGGCGCGGCGCCAGCCGGCCACCTGATGGATGAGTAAATCGGAGCCCGGCATGCGCGCCGATCACATTCGGGTGTAGCCCGCGGCGCAAAACGATATTCTCATGAGTCGATGTTCGAACCTTGCCCTCATCTGCCGCCCGACCCGGCGGGAGTCGATTGGCGTCACCTGAATGTTCACCGCGACGGCGTCCGCGGCGGCGAATTCTACGTGGCCTGCCTGGAATATGCCCAGCGCCTGTGGGTGGAGCGCAAGGCGGCGCGGGCGATGCTGTGCCTGGATCGGGCGCTCGGCGCGGATCTGACCGGCGACGAACCGGAACTCACGGAATGGCCGCTGCCCTATCTCGGCATGGCCTGGATCATGGCGCACACGCCGCCCGGAGTATTCCTGGGCAATCCGCGTATCCATTTTCAGCATTATGGGGGGCGCATGAACGAACCGCGGAAGCTTCAGCGCCAATGGCGCGCCTGGGCCTGCTGGGCGCTGGCGCGGGTGGTGTTTCCGGACCTGGCCGGCGATCCCTTGCACTTGGTGGACGAGCCCAGTTTCGAAAAAGTGGATGAGGGATTGCGTCGGCACGGAATTTCCGGAGAACATGATATCTGGCTTGCCGCCGTCTCCGCGGCGCGCTGTTTTGCCCTCTAACCCCGAGTAAAACTCTTTTACATGCCGTCGCTTTCACTCCACCCGATCGATATCGCGATTCTCGTGATCTATTTCGCCTTCGTGCTCGGCATCGGCTGGGCGCTGAAGCGCCACATGAAGGGGAGCACGGATTTTTTCCTTTCCGGCCGCTCCATTCCGGCGTGGATAACGGGCCTGGCGTTCCTCTCGGCGAACCTGGGCGCGCAGGAAGTGATGGGCATGGCCGCCTCGGGAGCGAAGTACGGCATCATGACGAGCCACTTCTATTGGGTGGGCGCCATTCCGGCCATGGTGTTCCTCGGCATTTTCATGATGCCGTTTTACTACGGCTCCAAGGCGCGCTCGGTGCCCGAATATCTGCGGCTGCGATTCGATGAAAAGACCCGCGCGCTGAACGCGTGCAGTTTTGCGGTCATGACGGTGTTCTCGTCGGGCATCTCGATGTACGCGATGGCCCGGCTGCTCGAGGTGCTGCTCGGCTGGAATTTCCATGTGGGCATCATTGTCTCGGCGGTGATCGTCCTGATTTACATCTGCCTCGGGGGGCTCACCTCTGCGATCTACAACGAAGTGATGCAGTTCTTCATGATCGTGTTCGGCTTTGCCCCGCTGGCCTGGCTGGGGCTGCGCGACGCGGGCGGCTGGGCCGGGCTGAAGGCGCGCCTCGCCAGCGTCTCGGTCGCGAATCATTTTGCCCCCGACACCTGGACCGCGTCGTGGAAGCATATGGGCGCCGCCTCGCAAAATCCGATGGGCGTGGAATGGTTCGGATTGGTGATGGGACTGGGGTTCGTGCTTTCGTTCGGGTACTGGTGCACGGACTTCCTGGTCGTGCAGCGCGCCATGGCGGCCAAAACGATGGGCGCCGCGCGACGGACGCCGCTGATCGCGGCGTTTCCGAAAATGCTCTTTCCGTTTCTGGTGATCCTGCCCGGCATGGTGGCGATCGCCCTGTTGCGCGACCACAAGGGCGGCTTTTCGCTGCCGACCCAGGGCGATGGTTCGCTCGACTATAACATGGTGATCCCGGAGATGCTGGGCCACTACCTGCCGCACGGAATGCTTGGGCTCGGGTTCACCGCGCTCATGGCGTCCTTCATGTCGGGCATGGCGGGCAATGTCACTGCCTTCAACACGGTCTGGACTTACGACATCTACCAAAGCTACATCGCGCCGAAGAAGTCGGATACCCACTACCTGTGGATGGGGCGGGCGGCGACGATCGTCGGCATCCTGATCAGCATCGGAGCCGCCTATCTGAGCAGCGCGTTCAACAACATCATGGACATGCTCCAACTGGTGTTCGCCTTTGTGAACGCGCCGCTGTTTGCCACGTTTCTGCTCGGCATGTTCTGGCGCCGCACGACCGGCCACGGCGCCTTCTGGGGTTTGGTTTGCGGAACGGCGGCCGCGGCCGTGCACCACGGCATAACGGTGCCCACGGGCGATCCGATCGGAGGAATCAAGGGAGGGTGGCTGATGCACCCAATCCATTTCTATCCCAGCGACATGGCCCAGAATTTCTGGACTGCCATTTTTGCCTGGTCGGCCTGCATGGTGGTCACCGTCGCTATTTCGATGGCGACGACCCGCAATCGGACCGATGACCAGTTGCGCGGCCTGGTTTACTCGCTGACCGCCAAGCCGGAGGACGAAAAGGAGGCGTGGTACGAAAAGCCGGTGTTGCTAGGAGTGGTCGTGCTGGTTGTCACCTTGGCCCTTAACTTCATCTTTGCCTGAGCGAACATCCGACCATGAACTTCGATCTCCGACTTCCCCTGGGGCTGATTTTTACGCTATTTGGCGCGATGCTCGTGATTTATGGGCTTATCCCGCATGCCGAGCCGGGCCCGACGGCGGATCTTAACATTAATTTGTCTTGGGGCATCGTGGTTTTGCTGTTTGGCCTCTGGATGTTAATGTTGGCGGTACGGGCCAGGAAACGCCGGTAGAGTCGGTCAGCGCCATAAAAGCGCTTGCCCCAACTCTCTGGCGTCCGCAGGCTTTATCTCTTGCCGTTGACTGGATCCACCAAGCAACCTGTCGCGGGCTGACCCCCGCTTTTTATTGTCACGACTCATGGACGACGACGTTCCCAAGGAAAATCCCCCGGCGGATTTTAACAAAATTGATTTGAGCCAGCTTCAGGGCTTCAGCTTTGGAACGCAGTGGACTCAGGACAAGTCGGCCCCAGGCGGCGACAAGCGCGATCGAGGCGACGGGCGCTCGCGTCGTGATTCCGGCGACATGCCGGCCGATCGCCGCGATCGCCGGGCTTTTCGCCGGCCCGATGCGCCGGCATCGGATGCGCCGCCGTCGGAGCCTCGCGGCCCGGGATCGCACGAAGGCGGCCCGCCGCGCCGTGAATTTGGCGGCGATCGTCGACCGCGGCCTGAAGGCCGAGATTTTCGCGGGGGACCGCGGGGACCCGGTGGTGGCGACCGTGAGCGGCAAGGCTATGGCGGAGGTGGATATGGAGGCAATCGCGCCCAGGGCGGTTCCCACGAGGCGCGGGCGCCCTACGACAGCCCGTTTTTCTCGGTCACCTTCTATCCTGAGGACACAAGCTTCAACGCGTTGGTGAAGACGGTGCGGGCGTCGTGCCGCACGATCGAACTTTTCGAGATCGCGCGCACGGTGCTGGGCAAGCCGGAACGTTTCACGGTCCTGTTGACGCGCCGCGATCCCAACGGGCCGCGGCCCGGCGTGCCGTCGCGCCAGGCGGCCCCTCCGGCCGAACCGCCCGCGGAGCCCGGGGCGGCGGCGCCCAAGGAGCAGATCTTCATTTCCCTTCCGGACAATCTGCCGTTCGAGTCCGAAGACGCCGCCATCGCGCACGTGCTCAACACGCATCTCGCGCAGTTCTTCGATTCGGCCGAGGTCGAAGTGGAGCCGCCCAAGGGAAATTTCCAGGTCATCAACCGCTGTACTGTCACGGGCGAACTGCTCGGGCCTCCGAATTACCACCGGTACAACCAGATCGTGCAGCAACATCACGCCGCCAAGGCGATCCGCATGCCGCTCGACGCGTATAAGACGCGAATCGAATCGGTGCGCGATCCGGAGGTGGTGGCGAAGTGGCTGGAGAAGATGAAGAAGGTCATGCGCTATACGTCCAAGCTGCCGGTCGCGGAGGGGCAGACGCCCCCGGTCTTCGACGCCTGGGAGGATGCCCGCACGTTCGTCATCGCTTCCGCCAAGGAAAAGCTGGTGCGCGCCTCGGGCCACGCCCGTTTCCACGGACGCGCAGTCGAAACGCTTCCCCCCGGGGAAATCCGCCGCGCGGTGGAGGGCACGCTGGAGCGCCAGCGTCGTTTCCCGCTGGATACGGCCAACGCCCTGCGCGGACGGCTGCGGCGGGAGCATTTCACGATCTTCAAGAAGGGCGCCAAAGGCATCTCGTATGTCTGCGCGGTGAAGCGGAAATTCCGCACGCCGGGCCAGACCTTTGCCGAGACGATCGGGACGCTGATCCAATTCATCGAGAACCATGCGATGGTGAAGGCCGGGGAGCTCCCCAAGCGCTTCCTGGGCCTGGCGCCCGAGGCCCCGGCGCCGGCCGATGACGGCGCACCCGCCCCGACGCAGGTCATTTCAGTCGAGGAACGCGAAAAAATCGCGCGGCTGCAAGGCGACCTGCTGTGGCTGGTTCGCGAAGGCTACGTCACGGAATTCATCGATGGCAGCCTTTACGCTCCGCCGCCGATGGTCGAAGCCCGCCGCAAGGAAGTGGAGCACGAGGAGCACGACCCGGAGAATTTTCCGGATCGCCCCGAAGGCGCCGCCCCCGCGGAAGCCAGCGCGCCCGTGGAGGTCAGTGCGCCGGCAGCCGATGTGCCGCCAGGTGACGTGCCGTCCGCCGACGTTCCTCCGGTGCCCGAAGCCGCGGTCGCAACTGAGGCACCCGCAACCGAGGCACCTGCAACTGAGGCACCCGCGGCCGCGACGCCCGCTGAAGAGCCCGCGAACCGTCGGTCCGAGCCCGATGCGCCCGTGGCGCCGCAGTCAGAACAGGTGTCCGAGCATTCCTCGGCGCCGTAGTCGATCGAGCTGTGGCCGGGGCGCTGGCCCCGGCAGTACCCCTTTCGACGTCCAACCGCGCGTGGGGACCACGCGCTCCGGCTGTCTTCCAAGCTAGCGCAATCGCAGGCGATGCTGCCCCGCGGCCTCCAGCGATAGCTCCAGGTGCAGCGTGTCGGCCGGCAGATGCTCCAGGATCCGCTCCGGCCACTCCACCGCCAGGCAGTACGGCGAAGTCAGGAAATCGGCGAGCATCAGTTCCTCGAATTGCGCTCCGCCGGCCAGGCGATACGCGTCCAGATGCGCGAGCAGCCGCGTTCCCCGATGAAAATTGCACACGGTGAAGGTGGGGCTCGTCACGGCTTCGCGAATCTCCCAGGCCTGGGCCAAACCCTGCACAAAGGTGGTTTTCCCCACGCCCAAATCGCCGTGCAGCGCCAGCGTCACATCGGCCGGCAGCTGCGCGGCCCAGGCGGCGGCCAAAGCGCGCGTCGCCTCGGGGGTTTCGGTGACGACTCCGGCGCGGAGCCGGGCTTCAGCGGAAGTGCTCATAGCCTTGCAGGGCCTGCTCGGGCAGGGCGCCCTTGGGCATCTTTCCTTTCGCCACCATTTCACCGATTTGGGAAAGCCGGACGCGGGGAAAAGCGGCGCGAAATGCCTTTTCGAATCGATCCGTTTCGGCGGCGGCAGAGACCGCGAACAGCAGTTCGTAGTCTTCACCGTCGGAAAGCGCCTGGATCGTGGTCGCCGGGGCGCGACGGGGCAGGCGTTCTTCCCAGAGGGCGGGCAGGGCCCGCGGAGGGACCAGCGCACGCACGTCTTTGCCGATGCCGTCGCTTACATCCATCAAGGCGCGCACCTCGGGGCGGCGCGCGAGCCATTCTCCTTCGCGCAGGCGCGGCTCGAAGCGAAAGTGATGTCCGGTCTGAAAACTGCGGCCGAGTTCTCCGGTGACATAGAGGCGATCGCCGATGCGGGCGCCGTCGCGGGTGACGACGCACCCGCTGGGCGCGGTTCCGAGCAGGGTCAGGCTGGCGGAGAAAAAACCCGCGATCCTGGCGTTCGGGCCGGCCAATGAGGCCTGGGCGATGTCGCCGCCCACGATCTTGACGTGATACCTCCGCGCCGCGGCGCCGAGGCCGCGGTAAAATCTCTCCAGCCAGCTCACGCGAACGTCGGGAGAAAGCACGAGGGCGACGACCGCCGACGAGGGCCTCCCGCCCATCGCGGCGATGTCGCTGAGGTTTCGCTTCAGCAACTTGGCGCCGGCGTCGCTCGGCGAAAGCGTCGCGTCGAAATGCCGCCCGAAGACGAGCGGATCGACCGTCACGAGGGTGGGCGCCGGGCCGGTCAATACGGCGCAATCGTCTCCGATGCCGCGCGGCGAAGGCAGCGAGGCCGAGCCCAGGCAGCGGCGGAGAGATTCAATGAGCCGCGCTTCACCCCAGGCTCCCACCGATCCGCGTTCGCCGCCAAATGGCGAAGGGCGGGAAGGCAGGGCGGCGCGTTGGGAGGCCGGTCGTTTCACGACCCGACACCGAGCAGGAGAGCCACGATCGTGTTCAGGTTGAACAGCCCGTGGGCCACCATCGTGACGGCGATGCAGCCGGTGGCGTCGTAGGCGAGGGCGAAGATGAAGCCGAGCGCGATCAGGGGCACCAGCGAGGAGAGGTCGGCATGGGCTGCGCCGAATGCCACCGCCGAAAGAAGTGCGGCCAACCAGCGGGGCAACGTCCGCTTGAGCGTGCGGTAAATGATGCCGCGAAAGATGATTTCTTCCGTGAAAGGCGCCAAAACGGAGGCAAAAAGGATGAAGGCGCCGCGCGACGACCAGGTGGACAGCGCGCGAAATTGGTCGACCAAGTCCTGGTCCGTTGCCGGGTGGCCGCACTTGTCCAGCAGCCATTGCCAGCCCAGGAGGACGGCAAACACGACCGGCCAGGCGGCAAGAAACACGATCGGTCCCCATCGGGCAGTCAGCAACGGCGTGGAATTCGGGGAAAGGCGCCGGCGCAAAAGATGAAAGAGGACGATCACCGCTAGGAAGCTTCCTTCCACCACCAGGACGCTGAAAAGCAGTCGGCCGGCGCCGCTTTCAACGTGAGCCAACCGGGCAAGCGGGGCTAAAAAAAGACCGTCGAGGCAGTAGACTGCCAGCCAGGGGAAGAGAAAGGTGGCCAGATCGACGATTGCGACATCCGAAGTTCCCGGCCACGCAGGCGCCAATTGGCGGGTCCAGCGCTTGCGGCCGGGAAACGCCATCGGCAGAAGGGCAACCAAGCCTGCGAGCACCAGTCCGTATTCCAGCGTGTATCCGGCCTTGTGCAGCTGCCAATCGGAGGTTCCCTCGGCGGCGTTCGCCGCGAGCGTGGCGGCGGCAAGCAGCGGTCTCATGCGGGTCCGGCGGCGACGATGCCGCGGGCGGCGTCCCACACCGGGAGTCCGTTGACGAAGGTGCGGCGCACGCGCCCGGTCAGCGTTTGGCCATCCCAGGGGGAATTGGCCGACTTGCTCTGGCCTTCGCGGGCCCGGTAGAGCCACTTTTCCCCGGGATCGAAGACGCAGAGGTCGGCGGGCGCGCCCGCCGCCAGGCGTCCAGCCTTGAGGCCGAGGATGTCGGCGCCCCGCCGGGTCAGGAGGTCGATGATGCGCGGCAGCTTGAAGCGGGCTTCGCCGCCGAGCACCGCCAGCACGATCGGCAGCGATGTCTCCAAACCGATGATACCATTGGGGGCGAAATCGAACTCGCGGTCCTTTTCGTAATCGGTGTGCGGGGCGTGGTCGGTGGCGACGCAGTCGAGCGTGCCGTCCCGCAGGCCCGCGATCAGCGACTGGCGGTCCGCCTCGGTGCGGAGGGGCGGATTCATCTTCCAGTGCGTGTCGTAGCCGCTGAGCCCGTCTTCGGTCAGGGCCAGGTGGTGCGGGGTCGCCTCGGCGGTCACCTTGACGCCGCGCTCCTTGGCCGAGCGGATCAGGTCCACCGAGAACGCGGAAGAGATGTGCTGCAGGTGGATGTGCGCGCCCGTGTACGAGGACAGCACGATATTGCGCGAGACAATCAGGTCCTCGGCCGCGTGCGGCCAGCCGCGCAACCCCAGGCGGGTGGACATGATGCCCTCATTCATCACGGCGCCGACCGTCATGGATTGGTCCTGGCAGTGATCCATGATCGGAAGTTCGAACATGGTCGCATACTCGGCGGCCCGGCGCATCAGCTCGTTCGACTGCACGCATTCGCCATCGTCGGTGATGGCGACGACGCCGGCCCGCTTGAGCGAGCCGATCGGCGCCAGCGCCGAGCCTTTCATGCCGGCGGAGATGCAGCCGGTGGGGTAGACGTTGACTACGGCGTCGCGCGCGGCCGCGTCCTTGATGGATTGGATGGTGCCGGCGGTGTCGCAGGGCGGCGACGTGTTCGGCATGCAGACGACCGTGGTGAAGCCGCCGGCGGCGGCCGCCCGCGAGCCGCTGGCGATCGTTTCCTTGTGGGTCTGACCGGGTTCGCGGAAATGGACGTGGATGTCGACCAGTCCGGGGCAGACGACGAGCCCGCGGGCGTCGATCTTCCGGGCCCGCTTGCGCTCGGCGGGAGAGAGCGATTCGACGATGACGCCGTCGCGGGCGAATACGTCGCCCGGGTCATCGCGGCGGGCCGCCGGATCGATGACCCGTCCGTCGGCAATCCACAGCGCGCGCGCCATCAGGCCGCCTCCTCGCCGCTGACGGCGCGTTCGGGCTGTCCGCCCGAGCATAGGTAGAGCACCGCCATGCGGACGGCGATGCCGTTGGTGACCTGTTGGAGAATCACGGACCGATCGCCATCGGCCAGTTCGCTGTCGATTTCGACGCCGCGATTGATCGGGCCCGGGTGCATGATGATGGCGCGCGGATTCAGCCAGGCGGCGCGGGTGCGGTTCAGGCCGAACATGCTGGTGTATTCGCCGAGCGACGGGAAATGGCTGCTCGACTGGCGTTCGTGCTGGATGCGCAGCAGCATCACCACTTCGGCGTCCGCGAGGCCGGATTTGAGGTCGTGGGAGACGGTGACGCCCAAATCGGTGAACCAACGCGGCACGAGCGTCGACGGTCCGACCAGGGTGACGGCCGCGCCCATTTTCGTGAGGGCATGGATATTGGAGCGCGCGACGCGGCTGAAGAGAATGTCGCCCAGGATGACGACCTTGCGGCCGCGCATGTCGCCCAGGTGTTCGCGCATCGTGAACGTATCCAAAAGTCCCTGCGTCGGATGCTCGTGGGCGCCGTCGCCGGCGTTGATCACCGGAATCTTGAGGAGGCGGGAAAGATAGAGCGGCGACCCGGAGGCGGCGTGGCGGATGATGATCATGTCGGCGTTGAGCGCCTCGATGTTCTGGGCCGTGTCGCGCAGGGTTTCGCCCTTGCTGGTCGAGGAACTGGCGGCGTCGAAGGAGATGACGTCGGCGCTCAGGCGCTTGGCGGCCATTTCGAAGGCCAGGCGGGTGCGCGTGCTGGGCTCGAGAAAAAGATTCACGATCGTCTTGCCGCGCAGGGCCGGCACCTTTTTCACGCTGCGGCCGAGGATTTTCTTGAAGGCCGTGGCGGTGGAGTGGATCTGATCGATTTCGGCGAGGGTAAGCTCCTCGAGCGTCAGGAGATGGCGGCGATTCCAGGGCATCAGGGGGTTCCGTTTTTGGCGATGCGGATCACGTCGTTTTCCGGCGCGGCGGGATCCAATTTGACCGCGACATTTTCGGTGGCGCCGGCTTCAACCTTGAGGCCGACGTAGTCGGGGGCGATGGGCAGCGTTCGTCCGCCCCGGTCCGCCAGCACCGCCAATTCGACCCGGGCGGGGCGGCCGTGATCGAACAGTTCGTCCAGGGCGGCCTTGATCGTGCGCCCGGTGAAGAGCACATCGTCGACCAGGATCACCGTGGCCTCGGCCACGTCGCCCGGGAGGGAGGTCGGCTTGAATTCCTTCGGAATCGGGTGGCGGCCGATGTCGTCGCGGTGGAACGAGATGTCCACGGTGCCGAGGCAGGGTTCAAGCCCCTTTTCCTCCAGGGCCTGCTTCAGGCGCTCGGCCACCGGCACACCGCCATTGGCGACGCCGAGCAGCCAGAGCGACGAGGCCGAACCGTGGCGTTCGGCAATGCCGGATGCCAGCCGCTCCAGCGCAGCCTTGACCGCCTTGGCATCGATCGTTTTCGGAACGCCCACGCGCCCTTTTTGTGACGGTTCGGGGGCGGATTGGGAAGGGAAAAAGGCTTCAGCGCACCTCGTAGACCTCAACTAGGCCCACGCCCGTGGTGCCGTTTTGGCCACTGAGCTGGGCCGTGTAGTTGCCCGAGGGGAGCGTGACCACCATCGCGGTGTCGGCGGAATTGGCCTCTAGGCCGAAGGCGTAAACCGCGTTGCCCACTGCGGAGATCGTTGTGCTGTTTCCCCAGCCGGAGTTCGTTGCAAGCGTGTTGCTGTTGCTGTCGAACAGCGTGAGAAGTGGGTTCGGGAGAGGATTCGAAATTCCGTGGGATGCCAGCGTCGGTCCAACGCCACGCAAAAGAATCGTTTCTGATGTTTGGCCACCGATAACAAATCCGGCAATCAAAGTGTCCGCTCCCGTGCCGACCGAAGCGTGCGCGGAGATGTTGACGAGGCGGCTCTGGGTTGTGCCTTGGTCATCATCGTAGATTTCGGCCAACGCCACGCCCGTTTCGCTGCCGGTGGGATCCACCTGGATCGTATACGTAGCGCTCGGCAAAGACTCGAGCAGGGCCGTATCGACGGATCCGGCGGGAAAGGAGAACGCGAAAACTTGCGAAAAGGCGGCTGAGAGTGCGGGGTTGTTGTTCCAACCCGAATTGGTCGCAATCGCGATGGAATCTTGGTTGAACAGCGTAAGCACGGGATTTCCCAACGGGACAGAAACCTTGTAACCGGCGAGCGCCGGACCGACACCCCGGAGCACCACTTGCTTGGTGCCGTTGCTTACAACGAATCCGGCCGCCAAATCGTTTTGTCCCGACTGGACGTTGGCCCGGGCCGACAGATTAAGGAGTTGGGCGTGGGTCGTGACCGTGAGCGACGCCGCGTTCGAAGTGACCGATCCGTCGAGATTCGTGGCGGCGACACCATAGCTGCCGAAGGTGGCGCCCTGATTCGCTCCGACGTTGGTCAGCACAAGCTGCGGTCCGGTGGCGCCGGGGATCGCGGTCCCGGCGAAGGACCATTGGTAGCTCACGCCGCCGCCGGTGACGAGGGCCGACAAGGTGACGCTGCCGCCGGTGTTGACGGTGGTGTTTTGCGGCTGCGTCAGGAAGGTGGGGATGTCGCCCGGGCCGACTTCGGAGGGAAATGAGGTAACCGACCCCTGCGGTCCGGTTACCGTCACGGTGTAGGCACCGTCGTTCGCGGAGCTGGCCTGGGTCAGGAAGTAGTCCGAATGGGTGGCTCCCGCTATCGCCGTGCCGTTCAGATACCATTGATAGGTGAGGGGGCCCTGGCCCGTGGCGGTGACGTTGAGGAAGAGTTTTTGCGTGCCGTCGAGTGCGACGCTTGGATTCGGCTGTCCCGTAATGCCCAGAGCAGGCGAGAGGAGCCGGCCTTCGCGCGAGGGGCCGGCCTGATACATCGGCCAGGGCGTGGCGGCGGCGCTCGCCGCGAGATCGACGGCATAGAGTTGGTGGTCGGTGCTGCCGAAATACAGGGTCGTGCCCGCGATCAGCGGCGAAGACCGCACCCAGCCGGTCGTGTCGTAGGTGGCGATGACGGTTCCGGACGGGCTCACCGCATACAGGTTATTGTCGTAGCAGCCGATGTAGATGTTGCCGCTCGCGTCGAGAGCGGGCGAGGAGGCACGGACTTCGCCGCCGAGCGCGCAAGTCCAGCGCAGGGTGCCGGAAGCGGTGAGCGCGTAGAGCTTGTGATCGTAGCAGCCGAAATAAAGGGTCCCGTCGGCGGCAATGGCCGGAGACGAGCTGATGCTGTTGGCCGCCGCGTAAGACCAGATCGACTGGCCCGAGGTATTCACCGCGTAGACCGTGCCGCCCAGCGTTGCTATGTAGGCGTTGCCCGAAGCGTCGAGACTGGCGGCCGTAAAGATGGGGCTGCCGGCATTGAAGGTCCAACGGGTGGTGCCGTCGGCGTTGAACGCGTAGAGGGTCCCGCCGTTGTTGGCGTCATCCGATCCGATGTAGATCGTGCCGTCCGGTCCGATCGTGGGCGAGGCGTAGGAGGCGCCGTTGACCGTATCTTCCCATTTCAGCGAACCATCGGAATTGAGGGCATAGAAGGTCGACGTGCTGTCCTTGAAGTAGATTGTGCCGTCGGCGGCGACCGCCGGGGAGGACACAATGGTGTTGGCGCCTCCGCCGGCGTAGGCGTTGGGCACCGTGTATTGCCATTTGAGGGATCCGTTCGGATTGAGAGCGTACAGTACTCCGTCTTCCGCGCCGGCATAGATGGTGCCGTCGGGCGCGACGGCGGGCGCAACCGCATCGAACGAAAGCTGGGCGGCGTATTTCCAGGCGGTGCTGCCATCCGGCCTGATCGCATAGAGATTGTTGTCGTCGCAGCCGATGTAGATGGTTCCGTCCGGCCCGACGGCTGGACTGCAACGAAGGGAATCAGTCGCCTGGGCGGCCCAGCGGGCCGGAGTGATTGCGAGGGTGAATTGTCCGCCGGCGACCTCGGTCGAACTGGGGTCCGGCTGTCCGTAGATCGTGATCAGGTAGCTCGTGCCTTGCGTGGCGGCGAGCGGGAAAGTGACCGTACTGACCGGCGAAAGCGCGGTCGAGGAGATGGCGGAACCGTTGAACGAGCCCAGCGATCCGCCGCCGGTGGAGACTTGGATGCCGGGATCCGTGCTCGGGCTGGAAACGACGAGCTGGTACTCGCCGGTCTGGGGCGCGGTCCACGAGTAGTACAGCGCCCCGGCGGTCTCGGAGCCGAGCGGCAACGTGCTGCCCGAGACGGAGGCGCTGTTGCCGGAAAGAGTCAGGGCGGTGGAGCTGGTCGTATTGGCGTAGCTGAGAACGAAGAAGGTGGGTCCGGTCGCGCTCGTCTGGCTGCCGACGGAAATTTCGTAGGTGGTGCCGGCTACCGCGGTGAAGCTGGTGGCCGAGCCGCTGATCGTGGTGACCGGGATGAGACTGTTCAGGGTCGCGCCGGTATAGACGCTTATGACCGTGGCGTAGCTTGTCCCCGCGCCGCCGAATGAGGCCGAGAGGGTCGTGGCGAGATTCACGGGTCCGGAGCAGGGAGCGGTCCAATCCCACCATAGAGTCGCATTGCCCGGCCCGGGCTCGCCGCTCTCGCGCGTGGCGCCGGCGTTGTTGGAGCGCACGGTCACGGTGGTTCCGCTCAGATGAGCGCGGGCGGCGAAGTTGTCGTTGAACGGCGAATTCGAAATCGACGCGAGGGCGCGGGCCAGGTTGAGACGGCCGCCGGTCTGGAGCTTGAGTGAGTAGTTCGGGCCGGTGTCGACGGTGGCGAGCACGCGGTTGATGATTTGGCGGTAGGTGTCGTTGGGGAACTGGGCGAGCAGCAACGCGACCGATCCGGTCACCATCGGGGCGGCCATCGAGGTGCCGGAAAGGATGGCAGTGGCGGAGCTGCTTGTGTTGTAGAGGGAAAGGATGTCCTCGCCCGGGGCAGCCAGTTCGACCATGCCGGAGTCCGAATCGGTGAAGGAGGCCAGATCGTCCCGGTTGTCGGATGCGGCCACGGCGACGATATTGTCCAGAGGGTAGTCGGCAGGGAACTCCTGGCTCAGCGTATTGTTGTAGGAATTATTGCCCGCGGCGCAGACCAGGATGATGCCGGCCTGCTGCAATTGATAGATCGCGTCGTATTCCGAGTAGCTGGGCGTAGGCGAGCCGAAGCTGGCATTGATTACCTTGGCTTGGTGCGACAGCGCGTAGGCGAGACAGGTGACTTCGTCGGAAGTGCTGCCCTTGTTGTTCGGGCCGAGAAACTTGAGCGGCATGATTTGCACCTTCCAGGCGACGCCGGTGGTTTCCAGGCCGTTGCTGCCGACCGCCCCGATGATGCCGGCGACGTGGGTGCCGTGACCGACGTCGTCGGAGGGGTTGCCGTAATCGTTGTACGACGAGATGGGATTGATGCCGTGAAGGTCGCCTTGGGTCGGGTTGGGGTTGGTCCAGAGATTGGGGACGAGGTCCTCGTGGGTCAGAAGGGCGCCGGTGTCGACCGTGGCGACAATGATGGAAGAGGCGTCGTTCCGGATGTCCCAGGCCGAAGCGGCGTGGATGTCGGCGCCGGCGATGCCGGGCCCGGAAACGGGGGAGTTGGATCCGGTGTTGTCCAGACCCCATTGCTGGCCGAAATCCGGGTCGTTCGGCGTCGTATCCAGGGCGTGCAGGATGCGGTCGGTTTCGACGTAGGCGTAGCGACCCGTGGCCTTGAGCCGGGCAATGGCTAGGGTGGGGGTCTCGCCGGCGGCGACGGGAAGAAAGCGGATGCCGCCGAGCCGATCGAACACGGCGCGGGCGGTCACGCCTTCGCGGGACTCTTCGGCGTCGATGGTCGCGGTGTGGCTCGCGAGGGGGCGGGCGATCACGATGTCGTTTCGGTATCCCTGGGCGACTTCGGCATCGCTCATCGGCGGCCGAATCCAGCGGGTGGGGGAGCTGGCTGCTTGGGCCGCCAAAGCGGCGGTGGCCAGACCGAGGAGCAGAAAGCAACGACGGATCATGAAATGAAATGAAAGGATAGAGAGCGAATCGTCATAGGAGAGTTCGCGGGGGCGGGAAAAACAATTCGATCCCGAAGAGAGCCGCCGGGCGTAGGAAGGTTCTCATGAGTTTTCCGGAGAGGGCGAGGCCAGCCAGGCCGCGAAATCTTCGTCGGTTTCGATCGTGCGGGAGTTGCGATACGCGGGAACGAGGAGTTCCTGATAGACGGTCTCGACGAAACGGCGGCAATGCAGGAGAACCTTGGCGTGTTGTCCCGGCGCCCGCACCAGCCGGCCCAAGGCTTGGTTCACCTTTTGCATGCCGGGAATCTGGTAGGTGCGGCGGACGGCGACGTCCCGGCCCAACGGCGCCCAGGTGGCGAGGCGGGCCCGCTGGACCGCATTCACCTCGGGCAGAGCGGGGCCGGCGACGAGCGCGCGGGTGATACGGCCGCCAAGCAGATCGATGCCTTCGGAAAAACCCGTGCCTAGGACAAGGAGCAGCAGGCCGCAATCAGCCAGCGCCTTCTCCACCCAGGCGGTTTGGGCGGCAAGATCCAACGAGCGGGGCTGCAGGGCGATGCGCAGGGCGGGCGCGAGCGCCTGAAGTTCGGCGGCGATCATTTCGGCGTAAGCGTAGCTGGGGAAGAAACCAACGGCGGGACCGGCTGGTCCGACCAGTGATTCCAGCGCAAGTGCCGTCGTTCGCGCATGCTGCGATCGGTGTTGAAAAGTCGTGTCCACTCGCGCATCGATCGCGACATCATAGGCCCCTTCCCGCCAAGGCGTCTCCGCCCGAACGACGCGGACCGGAGCCTCGGTGCGCCGCAACAGATCGGCTCCGCTGACGAGTGCCAGGCTACGTGTCTGTCGCGGTGTCAGCTCTCCCAGCTTGCGAGGCACCGTGGTCGTGGTCGCCGGATCTGCGCCTGTCGCCTCCGGGTTCAGGCCGACAGCGGCCGCAAAGTCCGGCGCGGGCCCCGGAGTCGCGGTGGCGAACACCACCAAGCCAAATTCACGCAGCCTGACCCCCGTAACCGGAGCGGCATCCAGGCAGGTGATCGAGAGGATGCCTGGTTTGCGGCACCACCAGAGCCGCTCGAGCTCGTTGCTTGCAAGATCCTCGTGCAAGGATGCGACCGACCAAAGCGTCTCCGTGGCGCGCGGATTGAGCGCGCCATAATCGATCCCGGTCTCCTTGATCTCGGTCCCCAGCTGTTCGATCAGCTCCGAGGCCCATTCACGGGTGTCAGGTTGTATGCACGAACACTCAGAAAGGGAGTTCAGCAGGTCCGTCCACTGGTTCCAAACCCGCACCAGCGAAGCCAATGGGTGGGCTGAGGCGAGCAGAGCGCCAGCCATCGCTGCATCGCCGCCCGAAAACTGGTGCGAGTAGGCATCCGCGACGCGGCTGGGCAGATTGTGCGCCTCGTCTATAATCAGCAGGGTCCGCTCAGGATCGAAACCGGGCTGATGATAGAACAGCCCGCGGCTACCGGGGGAAAAGACGTAGTTCAAATCCCCGATCCACACGTCGTTGCAGGCGAGCGCGGCACGGGTGATTTCGTACGGGCAGATGCACGCGTCGAGTCCGGCGCCTCGGAGGGAAGCGAGGTCGCGCGGCTGGTCATCGAGCAGGTAAAATCGAGCCAGACCGCTGGAATTCCAACGCTCCCCGACACCGTCGAGAAACCGGCAAGCGTCCCGCACGCAATGGTATTCTCGGTTGACGCAGTGTTCGTGCTTGGGACGAACGAGCCAAACGGCGGGGCCGCCCTTATTCATCGGCGGAGCCATCGAGTGCAGAGTTCTCATGATCTGAACCTGTCCGGTTGCTTTGCCGGTCAGATAGACCACGCGGTCGGATTCACCGGAACGCAGGCGCGCGAGAGCGAATTCCAGGAGCACGCCCGTTTTGCCAAATCCGGTTGGGGCGTCTAGAAGCAGGGCAGAGCCGAGTGCGGCCTGTTCGTTCAGACGCAGGCCAATGGATTCCTGGCCTGGTCTCGCGTTTTCAAATGCGGGGCGAAATTGGAGTTGGCGCAGACGTTCGCGGGCGCGCCATTGCAATTCGAGAAATTCCTGTACGCGCGCCAGTTGCTGCTGCAGCAGCATTTGGTCCTCGGGCCCGCACGGGACAGACTGTGAAAGCCCCGTCGATATCTCGACAAAAACAAGTTCACCTTCGGGTTGAGGCGCCGGCTGCAGCGCGAGGTAGGCGGCGAGCTGGGCAAAATAACCCGGATACTCGCGGCGCAGGACGTCCGCCCCTTCCGGCAGCGGGCGGCTGACGGTTTTGATTTCGCGAACGAGGGTCAGGTTGGGTGAACGATCGACCCATTGATCGATGCGTCCGGCAAGTTCAACGATCCAGCGTCCAGCCGGCAGGCGTCCGGTGACGGGCACTTCAAATCGCACGGTGCCGAAATCAAGTGCGGCCTGTGCCTGCATCTGGAGATGCCAGCGGGTGCCCAATTGGGCGCGCCAGATGCCGGCTGGACCTTCGCCGCCGTCACGCGGGCCCAGCGTGAATTCGGCGAATTCGCCCACGCTCATGCGGACACGCCGCCCCTCCAAATCGATTTGCACGCCGGAAAACTATTCGATGTCGAGCTCAGCGCGGTTGCGCAAGTAGTCTTCGAGGCGGAGCTGCCAGCGGGAGACGCGTTCGGGGTCGATTGAAACATCGCGGACCGGGCGCGCGAGGATATCCTCCGCCGCCGCCGCATCGTCGCCCGGCAATTCAGCCAGCCATTCCTGTTTCACCGGGTAGCCTTCACTGCGAGCAAAACGAAAAAGCGCCTTGAATAGCACGACGTCGGCTCGAAGTCCCAGGGCGAATGCGTCAAAAGCCTCCGTCAGGAGGCCATAGACGGCCGGGCGGCTGTCCGGCCCAATGGGGTTGCGCAAAACGATTCGGGCCAGCGAACTCGCACAGCGGAGCGTTTCATAGCTGCGCCCAATCCCAGTCGGTCGCCGGCGTATGCGAACTTCAGTGAAAAACCAGGTGCGTCCCTGGTTGGAGGACTCCAGACGGGCATCGATTTCGTCAAATAGGTCCGGCGGTGGTTCGGCCGGTCCGGCTTTTCGCTCACGACGCATGGCGGAAAGAAGTCCCGTCTCGGAGGCAAATAGCTGGAAACCCACCCATCCATCCGCGGCCGCCGGGTGGCGCTCGAGCACCAGGGCCGCAGTGTTAAGCGACAGTCCCGGCACGGGTCAAACGGGCGGATGGCCGGGCGGTACAAACGCGCCACCGGAAATGATCATCTTCATCCCTTCGCCAATGCTCATTTCCAGTTCGATCACCTCTTCAATGGGAACAAATAGAACATAGCCTCCGGTTGGATTTGGCGTGGTGGGAACGAACACGGTGAGAACTTCGCGGCCGGTGTGGCGCTGGGGCTCGCCTTGAGTGCGATTGGTCAGAAATCCCATCGCCCAGCAGCCTTTGCGCGGAAATTCGACCAGAACGACCTTGCTAAATTGGTTTCTGGAGGAGGAGCCGAATGTGTCGACGATCTGTTTGACCGAAATGTAAACGGCGCCGACTCCGGGGATGCTGAGAACGAACCGTTCGGCCACACGCACGAAAAACCGGCCAAAAACGTCCCGCGAGATATAACCCAACAGGGTAATGCCAATGATGACGATCAGGGTGGTGGCGACGTCCAGCCCCAGATTGATGAGCGCGCTCGGAGCACGAGGCGCCGTGAAGAATATCAGAGGCCGAAACGTGCCGCCCACCATGAGGATCACCTTGTAAAACGCCCAAACGGTGACCATCAGCGGAGTCAATAACAGCACCCCAGAAATGAACGCGTCGCGCACCATCGCCATGAACGACCTTGGCGGCGGTTGCGGATGAACGGGAATTGCGGCCTGGGGCTGAGACATCAGGGTGTCAGGCTACGTGCATCGGCCCGTAAATGTAAATCGCGGCATGATTGTCGGGGGTCAGACTAGGTTATTGGGACCGCCACGTAAATTGGGGTATGGCGCGTTTGGTTGCCAGGAGGGCAAGGGCGCGTCGTTCAGCGCGGCGCATACGGCGCTTCAAACCTGATTTCAGGTCGTCATGGCCGGCCAGGTGGAGCCAGCCATGTACCAAGTAGAGTGTGAGCTCTCGAGAGAAGCCGCGCGCGCCGGCCGCGCGCCGGGCGGCGTCGGCGGAAATGCAGATCTCGCCGGCCGACTCTGAATCGGGCGTCGGAGGAAACGTAATGACATCCGTCAGGGATGGATCGTCCAGAAAACGCCCATGCAAGGCAGCCAGTTCCGAATCGGAAAGGAATACCACGGATAGGACCGAAGCCTGGGCGCCAGACTGAGTGCAACGCTCCCGATTCTTGGAGGGAAGCACGCTTCCGGAATGTTCGAAACTTTCGCGTTCCGCCTGTAGCGCGGCAACCAGTCGCTCCACTTCCGAACGATGGACGCGCAGGGCCTTGTGGCGGTTGGTGACGACGACCTTCAATCTCGTCGCTTCTGCGTCAAATTTTGCGCTGCTCGGAATTTGAAGCCGCTTCGCCGCCGACCGGCGTATACGCAACCCGCGAGTGAAGCATGTTGAGCAATGTAAATGTGAAGCTGTTTTTGACCTTAGCGATGTCTTCCAGCGTCAAAGAGCATTCGTTCAATTGACCTTGGGCAATCCGGGACCCGACGATCGAGTCGATGAGTTGCCCGAGTTGTTCGGCGGTTGCGGATCGGAGCGATCGAGAGGCGGCTTCGACACCGTCTGCGAGCGAGATGACCGCGCTTTCGCGGAACTGCGGCCTTGGTCCCTCGTAGCGGTAGGGCGAGTCGTCGAACGGCGCGTCGGTGCCGAATTCCGCCGCATGGGCGGCCCGCGCCTTTTCGTAGAAATAGCGCACGTGGGTTGTGCCATGGTGCTGGCGAACGACATCGAGCACCGCGCGCGGCAAGTGGTACTTGTGGGCCAGATCCACGCCCTCGCTCACATGCTGTTTGATCAGGCGAGCGGACGCTACCGGATCCATTTCGTCATGGGGATCGGATCGGTTCCGAAGGTTCTCGGTGAAAAAAGATCCGTTGGCGGTCTTGCCAATGTCGTGGAAGAGGGCACACACGCGGGCTAACAGGGGATTGGCTCCAATCGCATTGACGGCGTTTTCCGCCAATTGAGCGACCACGAGAGAATGGTGATAAGTCCCGGGCGCTTCCAGCTGCATGCGTCGGAGAAGCGGATGATTGTAGTCCGTCAGTTCGAGCAGCGTGATGTCCGTGGTGCGCTTGAAAAGGGACTCGAGGACCGGCAGCAGGCCGACGACGGCGACGCCCGTCAGAATGCCGCTGAGAAGTCCGGCTGACACTTCCAGGATGAGGGCCTCTTTCGGCGTTGCGGCCACATAGCCCACCAGCGCGGTCGCCATCGCCATGCTGAGGCCACCGGCCCCCGCTGCTCGAACGACTCGTCCGCGTCGGCGGGCGTCACGGCAGAAGAAAATGGAGACCATCGAGGCCAGGAAGGTCAACACAAGCAGGTCGACTCGGTTGCCGTAGATGATGGCGGTGAAAACTGAGATCAGCAGCGCCATGAAAATCGCGCTGCCGGCATCAATCAGAATGGCGACAATCAGGGGGGCGAGGGCGGTGGGAGCGATGCAGGGAAGCGCAGCGGCCCAAGTTGCGGGAGCTCGCAGGAAGAACTCCAGCCCTCCCAGGGTATAGACCACCCGCACGAGGCCGAGATTGAGAATGACCACCAGCGCCAGGAGGCCCAATCGGACGTTGCTGCGCATCGTCTCGGGATCCTCCAGCCGAATGTACATGATGGAGGCCAGCACCATCGCCAGCACGAGCAGCACGTGCGCAAAGAGCATGGGCCCTTCGCCCAGAATCGTGTCGGCATGCTCGCGCATGTACTTTTGCAGCGCTCGGAACATTTCGTATTGCTCCGCCGCGACGCGTTGGCCGGCCTGTATGATGACCTCGCCGCGCGGTACATTGACCGTCACGGGCCTCAGGGTGGCCAAGGCGGCGGCAATTCGGGCGTCGGTCGCGTGTTTGTCGTAAATGAGGTTGGGGCTTACGCCTTTGTGGAAAAACCAGAACAACGCCTGAGCTGCCGCCCGGGGAACGCCGTCGGCCGCCAGACCGACTCGGAGGGACGTCAACGCGTCCTCCATTGACTCGACCGGACGGGCGGCCACTTCGCCGGTGGGACGGGCGATTTGAAAGATCGATGCGGAGTCATCAGTGGAATCCGCAATCGACGAATCGTGCACTCCCTGCGAATAGATGTCGCGCAGCGCGGAAAGGCCGTTGTCAAAAAGCGTTTGGCGCGTGCCCGCATTTCCTGCCGACAGGATGGCGTCCAAATCGGTCGCGGTGATGCCATAGGGTTGCGCGCTGTAGGCCGTATTGAATTTGTCTGCCACCTGCGAAAGGGTGGGAGGAGGTGGACCGAAGATGGGCCCTTTGTCCGCGTGGGACTTTTCGTAGGCGTCGAGCCGATTTTCGAGATCATGTGCGGCTGCTTCAAAACGGTGGAGCGGTTCGAGATCCAGACGGAAAACCGGCGGGACGCGCTGGATCATTTCTTGGCGGGCATCCGCGGTCTTTTCCTGGCTGACGTAGGAAAAGGAAGCCGGAGCGGCGACTTGGACGGTCGCGATCTGATTCTGCAGAACCGGCACGTAAAGCATCGTCATGCCGGCGGATGAAATCAGCACGATGAACGCAACCGTGAGGACGAAGATGCAGGCAGCGACCAGTGTGCTCCGATCAAGAAAGTCGCGCAGCGCAGTGGTGCTGGACGAGCCGGAGGACCGGACTCGCGCGCCGAGTCCGCCCATGAGCAGCTTCCATTGGTTGCGCATCGACATGTCTACGACGTGGAGGGGGTGATCGGGTTGCGGTGCCGGCTGTAGGCATCGATGATTCTCTGCACGAGCGGATGGCGGACAACGTCTCCACCGGAAAAAGTGTGGAATTCGATGCCGGGCACTCCACGGAGCGCTTCACGCGATTCAATCAGGCCGGATTGCCGGGCGCGTGGCAGGTCAATTTGCGTCACGTCACCCGTGATGACCATGCGGGAATCTTCGCCCAGCCGGGTCAGAAACATCATCATTTGCTCAGGGGTAGTATTCTGTGCCTCATCCAGCACAATGAATGCCTGCGCGAGCGTGCGGCCGCGCATATACGCCAGAGGGGCGATCTCAATGGCGCCTTTCTCCGTAAGCCGCCCCGCATCCTCGGGGCCCAAAATTTCGTTGAGGGCGTCGTAAAGGGGCCTCAGATAGGGAAGAATCTTTTCCCGTAGGTCGCCGGGCAGGAATCCGAGCGCCTCGCCCGCCTCCACCGCCGGTCGGGTGAGCACAATCCGCTGTACTTCGTTGCGCTGAAGCGCGGCGACAGCCGCGGCCATGGCCAAGTAGGTTTTTCCCGTGCCTGCTGGGCCGATCCCGAAAACGATCGACTGGCTCAACATCGAACGCAGGTACAATTTTTGGGCGACCGTTTTGGGGACGATGCTCTTCTTGCCCGTATTCACGACCAGTGGTTCGTCCAGTAGCTCTCGAAGTTTTTCTCCTTCACCGCGGGCGAAAGCATCGGCGAGCCGGTTGAAATCGGTGGTGCGGATCGTCATTCCCTGTGTGCGCGCCGCGTGCAGGAATCCAAAGAAATTCTCGGCCACCGCGAGTTGCTCGGCCGGCGCCTCAATTTTCAGCCAATCGTCCCGGCTGACGAGCTTCGCGCCGAGCACCTGCTCAGCATGAGTTAGGTTCTCTTGGCTATCGGAATAGAGCTGGCTCAGGTGCCGGGGGCTCGGAAAACGCAGGGTTTTCGAGGGCATGAGTGGCGGTCAAGCCGAGGCCATGACCGCGTCGGCCGGCAGCGATTTTGCCGTCTCGATTAGCCGTGCCCAGGTTGCCTGCAGGGATTGAGGCAACACCCGGGTTTGCCCGATCACGGGCATGAAATTGTTGTCACCCTTCCAGCGCGGGACGATGTGGGCATGAAGATGGGCAATGCTGCCGCCGGAAACCGATCCCAAGTTGAAGCCGACGTTGCAGCCCTCCGGCTTAAGGGCGGCAGTGAGCAGTCGCTTTCCGTAGACGATGATTTCCATCAAGTCTGACCGCTCCGAGTGGTTCAATTCCTCCAAGTCGACCACTTCACGGAAAGGCACCGCCAGCAGATGCCCAGGGTTGTAGGGAAAGCGGTTCAAGACCAAGTACGAAAGAGAAGACCGATGGACGATGAGCGCTTCACGGTCGTCGCCGAGAGCCGGTAACTCGGAAAATGGGCGCTTCATCGACTCCGGGTACCGCGGAGCCTCGATATAGTCCATCCGCCAGTACGCGTGGAGCTGATCCATGTGGGTGCGGTTACCAATGAAGTTCGTCCGCAGGTCGAAGTCAAAGATGTTGCGGCACGCTGGCTCGATGCGTACACGTAACTTGTTCACGTCGCAGAATCGGAAGTAAAATTACGCAAGATATTAATGTATAATTACTTGAGCATGTTTCTTTTGATCGCTTTTAACCTAACCTGACCCCCCGCTCCATGCCCAAAATCATTCATTGCAGGCGTGTGGTGGTCACTGGTTTGGGTGCCGTGACGCCAGTCGGAAACAGCGCACCCAGTACTTGGTCGTCTCTGACGGCGGGGCGGAGTGGTGTTGCCCGAATCACGCGATTTGATCCGGCTGCTTGCGCAGCGCAAATAGCTGGAGAGGTGAAGGATGCAGATCCGACCGTGCCCTTGAGCACACCGCTGATGCCTTTTGGTCCTGGGAGCGTACCGTTGAATGCCCCAATGAATCCGAAAGATCTGAAAAAGCTGGGTCGCTTCAGCCATCTGGGACTCATGGCTGGAGTGGAAGCCTATGCCGACTCTGGTTTGGACGCAGTTCGTTCTGTTATCGGACCGGAGCGTTTGGGCGTTAATTTTGGCGTGGGATTGGGAGGTTTGCCTGAGATCGTCGCCATGCATGAGACTTGGCAACAGGGAGGGTACCGAAAGATATCCCCGTTCTTCATCCTCCAGGTAGCCCCCAACATCCTGGCCGGGCAATTGGCCATCCTCCTCAACCTGAAGGGGCCCAACATGAGTGTGGCGTCGGCCTGCGCCACGAGCGGCCATGCTATCGGCGAATCGTTCCGCGCGGTTCAGCGTGGCGACGCGGACGTCATGGTGGCCGGCGGGGCCGAAGCTGTGATGACACCGGTCTGCGTTGGGGCGTTCGCCCAGATGCGCGCCTTATCGACCCGAAACGACTCCCCTGAGCGTGCTTCCCGACCCTACGATGCCGATCGCGACGGGTTTGTGATCGGCGAGGGCGCGGTCGCTCTCGTTTTGGAAGAAAGGGAGCGGGCGATCGCGCGCGGGGCCAGGATATATGCAGAGGTGCTCGGCTACGGCGCCACGGCGGATGCGCATCATTTATCGCTGCTTGCGCCGGAAGCCGAAGGGTCTCGGCGCGCGATGGAAATTGCGCTGGCGGACGGCGCGGTTGCGGCGGCAGACATCGACTATGTGTCGGCTCACGCGACGTCGACCCCCGGAGGCGATGGAGAAGAGGCGGCTGCCATCGCCCACGTTTTTGCGGCGACCAAAGATCGACTCCATGTCAGTGCGGTGAAATCCATGACCGGGCATTTGCTTGGCGGAGCCGGCGCGCTGGGAGCATTTGCCGCGATTCAGGCGATTCATAAGGGTGAAATTCCGCCGACCATCAATCTCGATACAGTCGATCCCGCCTGCGCGGTGCTTGGCCTCAACTTCACCGCCCATCACGCGGTGCGCAAGCCGGTCCGCCGGGCGCTGGCCAACAGCTTCGGCTTCGGTGGCACGAATGCGTCGCTGGTATTCGGTTAGTCAGCAAATCTTCGAATCTGCGGGGAAAGGTATTCCTCAGCGCAGCGGAAAGTCGCCGCGACCGGTGACCGGGGTCAGACTATATCCACCTTCGTTGCACCTGCATTGAAAGCTGTGCCTTCGGCTCTGCCCTGCCCCTGCCCGGCCTGGGCCGCGGTCGAGGGCAGGCTAGCCTGCATCGCTCATAATTTTTCAGCTGCGGCTGAAAATCGGCTCGAAATCGTGAAATTTCGACCATCATTTGGCCTGGATTGAGGCGGCGGGCCGCGTTGGCGAGGGTTTGCGGGACCCGGGCAGCCCGACGCTATCCCGACTTCCGCTACTGGCGAAGGAAACCGGCGATTTTGGGGGCGCTCGGGTGCGCAAGTGATTGGCCTGGTGGAACCGGGCACTTCAGAAGTGCGTGTAGTCCCGACCAACCCCCTTCCGCTCGGGTCGGGGATTGGATAGACTGCAGGAATGTTCCTGAAGTGTCGGCTTCGGCGCAAGGACGGGAAAACGCATCGCAGTTGGTCGATCGTGGAGAGCCGGCGTTACGGCGGAAACAAAGTGGCGCATCGGCATGTGCTCTATCTTGGAGAAATCAACGATAGCCAGCGGCTGGCGTGGGAGCGGGCGATCGCGGTGGTGGACGAGCGGGATGGCGAAACCCGGGAGATGGCGTTGTTTCCGGAGGACCGCGCGGCGCCGCCCGGCGGGGTGGATTCGCTGCAGGTCCGTCTGAGTGAACTGCGACTGGAGCGTCCGCGCCAATGGGGCGGGTGCTGGCTGGCCGATCAGCTCTGGCAAAAGCTGCGGCTGGATCAATTCTTTGGGGAGCGATTGGGGGACAGCCGCGAGGGCACGGAGTGGGAGAAGGTGGTGCGGATCCTGGCGATCTATCGGTTGCTCAGTCCGGGCAGCGAATGGCGGCTGCACCGCCATTGGTTCGAGACCACGGCGTTGGCGGACTTGTTGGGAGTCGATGGGCGCGCCGTGCAGGACGACACGTTGTATCGCGGATTGGATTTGCTGCTGGCGCACAAGGAAGCGCTGTTTGGGCATCTGCAGGAGCGTTGGCGTGATCTGTTTGGAGCGCGCTATGAAGTCCTGCTGTATGATCTGACCTCGACGTACTTCGAATGCGACGTGCCGCAGGACGAGCGGGACCCGCGGCGCTTTGGCTACAGCCGCGACAAACGGGGCGACTGCGTGCAGGTAGTCATTGCTTTGGTGGTGACCCCGGAGGGATTGCCTCTGGCCTACGAAATGATGCCGGGGAACACGGCCGACAAAACGACACTGCGCGGCATGCTCACGACGATTGCGCGCCGTTACGGGCCGGCGTGGATGTTGCGATTCCGACCACTGACGGCCGCGAGTTGCTGCTGGTCCGCCATACCGAACCCAGCACCGACGTTGCCCTGTTGCTCGACAAACTCGACCTCAAGCTTCCAGCGCAACCCCCACCGAGGATCCGGTACCCGGCGAAAACTCAGCCAGTGTAGTCCCGACCTTTCAAAAATGATCGCGATGGATCAACGACTTGCGATTTTGCTACCCCCGAGTAGCGGAAGTCGGGCTATCAGCGATGCAACGCTCCCGCCTTCGCGGAGCCCTTCGGCGGTTTAAAGGCCCGCGTTGGAGGTGGCTGACCGCAGGGAGCTCAGCCGGGGTCGGTCCAGGCCATGAGATTGCGGTGAACGGCGGCGAAGAGCTGCTGACGCGGGCAGGCGCTGGCCAGGCGCACGCGGATGCGGCGGACGCTGATCTCGACCAGAGCGGCGATCTTGAAAAGCTTTTGGCGGATCGTGCCGGTCGTGGCCCGGGCCAGTTCCGTGCCCTCGAGTCCGATGGAGCGCAAGCGCTCCATCAGCAAATGAGTGAAGCTGGCGAAGAGTAGGCGGAGCTCGTTGGCGGCGAAGCCGGCGCAGGAGAGCCGCTCGCCGAAGAGATCGAGTTGATGCTCCTTGACGGCGTTTTCCATGTCTCCTCGGGCGCAATACAGTTCTTCATAGAGCGGCTGGGGTGGATAATCGGCGGGCCCGAGATTGGTCACGACGAAGCGGGGGTTGTCCTTCTCCCCGAGAATCTCGGCCTTGCCGATCACCCGGCGCGAGCGGCGCCACGAATCGAGCGTGCGATACTCAAACTCGGTGAAAAGCCGGGTGTGCCCGCCGCATAAGGCGGCGCGCTCCCGGGCTCGGTCCATCGTCGGCCGCAGCAAAGCCGTGAGCCGCTCGTTGCGGGCCAGTCCCAGGCAGTAATCGACGCCGTGCGCCTCGCACCAACTCATCGTCTCCTCGCGGCAAAAGCCGCTGTCGCCACGCACGATGATCCTCGCCTTGGGGCAGCGTCGGCGCAGCTCTGGCACAATCTGCTCCAATGCCGCCACCGTCCCGTGGGCGGCGTCCCGATTGGCGGTGCGCAACTGCGCCCACACCGGGACCGACCCGATATAGCCCAAAAGCGGCAAATAGCAGTAGTCCCCATAGTAGCCGTGAAAGAACCGACCTTCCTGCCGGCCGTGCAGCCTCGCGTCGGTGGCGTCGAAATCGATCACGACCACCCGTTCGTTCTTCGAGAGCGTGCGCACCGCGCTGCGCAGGAGGTACTCGCGCATCAGCCCGATCTTCGGACAAAGCTTGTGGTAGGAGCTGCCCGGATGGTCCACCGCGCTTTCCATCCGTTGCAGCGTGGCGGGGGCGGCCAGAGCCTTGCCCCGATTGTCCTCATCCCGGTTCTCTCCCAGCGGATCGATCTTGTCCGCCGCCACCGCCAAGAGGGGATCGCGCCGCAAATCCGAATGATCGCTCAGATCCTCGTAGCCCAGCGCCAGACCGTACAATCGCTGGGCCAATAGCTCTGGCACCTCATGTTCGACGAAACGCGGATCGCGCCGGTCGACGAAACAGCCGGCCAAACCACGCGTCAGTCCGATTGATCGGTCGAGCTGCCGCACCAGCAGGCTGCCGCCCTCACTGGACACGAATCCGCCACTGAAATCGGCCACCGGCCGTCGCGAGCCCAGGTCTTGAAACTGGAATGATACCTGCTCACAGTCTGTTTGAACTTGGGCACGCTCGTCCGCTTCTTCTTTTTGTTTCACACCATAAGCTTAAGCATCAAGCGTGCCCAAGTTTCCACTTCGATTATGAGGGATGCGGGCTAGGTTCGCTGGGCTCCGGCTCGCCGGGCTGGGTGGGGCGGGCTGGGGTGTCAGCTTAGGTCTACCGGGCTGGGCCGTGCTGTGCGCCGCGCCGGGGGGAGGTCAGACTTCTTCCGCTGCGCACGAACCTTTGGTGCGCTTGCCATAATGTTCGGTGCGAAAGCATCGACAGACGATTTCGGCCGATTTGGCCGACTCGTATTATCACGTCACGACCCGAACCGTGAACGGCGAAGAGTTGTTTGGCGCCCCTGAAAAGGAGGTGTTGCGGAAAATCATTTTAAGCACCGCCGAATTCTGCGGCGTGCAAATCATTACCCACGCGGAAATGATCAACCATTTCCATTTGGTTGCCCGAGTGCCGATGCGGTCAGAGCTCTCCGACGCCGAATTATTCCGCCGCTTTGCGCTTCTGCACCCGGGAACTTCGATTTGGAGGCAACGAAGATTGCGGACAGTCGAACTTATTCTCGAACGAAATGGGCCAGAGGCCGCTGCGTGGCGCGCTCGGCAACTCCGGCAGATGAACGACATTTCCGCATTCGTCAAATTGGTGAAGCAGCGCTTTTCGATTTGGTTCAATCGCAATCACGCGCGCTTCGGCACCTTGTGGGCCGAGCGGTTCAAGAGCAACCTCCTGCAACTCGGTCCCGCCGTCCTGCGAATGACCGCTTATACGGATCTCAATGGGTTTCGAGCCGGCCTGTGCGCGGATCCCAAAGACTATCGTTTTTGCGGCTACGCCGAGGCCGTGGCCGGCAACGGAAGGGCGCGACAAGGTGCGGTGATCGCGATGGGCATTGAAGATGCGGATGAAGCGCTCTTGGCCTATCGATTGATTCTCATGTCAGTTGCCACCTACGCAAAGAACGGAGGGAAAACCGTCACCGCTGATCAACTGGCAAAGGTGATTGCGGCGGGAGGAAGTCTGTCTTTCGCCGAACTGCTCGCCTGCAAATGCCGCTACCTCACCGATGGGGCCGTGCTCGGCAGCAAGGCGTTTGTCATGGAACAGATCGTACGAATGCGAAAGGCAACGGGGCGCGGCCAAAAGACGGTGCCACGCGATTTGCCA
Organism: Opitutaceae bacterium; assembly: GCA_036502225.1. Taxonomy (GTDB): domain Bacteria; phylum Verrucomicrobiota; class Verrucomicrobiia; order Opitutales; family Opitutaceae; genus Palsa-1447. Next base: position 136,513 of record DASXYY010000036.1, on the reverse strand, counting down.
GAGGCCGGCTCGGAATTAGCAATAATGGTAAACGTGATGCCGGCGGCGAAGATGACGTAGCGCGCAATCTGCGTGACGAACGAATGACCAGAGAGTATTTGTGGGTAAGCCGGTAGCCGGAGAGAACGAGGACCCGGACTCCCCTTTATCAGGCGTCAGGTATTTTAACTCATCAACACCCGGGCCGTTCGCATCAAATCCCCGTCAATGCGGCGGAGGCATCGGCCGGACAATGGCCTGGAAAGCCTGGTTGGCGCTGAGGTACTGCCGCGCCAGTGCATCGAGCTCCGCCTTGGTAATAGAGTCGAACGCGCTGTAGCGCGTCCTGGCCCAGTCCAAGCGCTGCGGAAACTCCTGACAACTGCCAATCACCGCTCCCAGCCAATACTGATTGGTCCGCGCGCTTTCGCGCAGGCTCGTCAATATCGGCGCCTTGGCCCGGTTCAACTGGTCCTCGGTCACGCCGTGGACCGCCATGTCGTTCGCGACATCGACAATCGCCTTTTCGATTTCGGCGGCCCGTTCCGGGGCAACCTCGACCTCGGCCACCATGTAGCCATAGTGCGTGTAGGTGTCGCTCGGCGCGCTGCCCGCTTCAGGACTATACGCCCCGCCCAGCTGTTCGCGAATTTTGATCCGCAGGCGATCGGAGAAGATTTCCGCCAGTACGTTCAATCGCCGCGCAAGATTCACATCCATCGCATCCGATGTCGGCCAATAGGCCGCCACGATCGCGCGGGGAATTTCCGTCGGGACGGAATATTCCTTCGTGAACGTCTGGCCTGGAAAATGCACGACACGCTCTGCGGCGTAATCCGGCTTGGGTTCCCGGGCCGGCAGCGCGCCGAATGTATTCGCGACCGCGGCAATCAATGCATCGACGTCGTCGTCTCCGGCGATGCCGATTTCCACCGGTCCATGGAGAAGCTGTGGATTGATCCAATCCTTTTCCTCGGCCAGCGTCCGGGACTGAGTTACGGCTTCCGCGGGCAAACCAAACCGAGTATCCCCACTGGCCATCAGCCGAGGCATTTCCGTCTGCAGGGGCCCCTCCACCGAGTGCGCCAATTGGAGATAATATTCGGCGATGTTCTTGCGGGCCACGCGCATGGCTTCAACGCGATAGCCTGGATCGGTCAGGTAGGCCGCAAGCAGCTGCATCTCCAGCTGCAGGTCCTGTCGATTCGTCGCGCCGTCGAATTCGAGCGCGTCATTCCCGACCTCAAACTCCAGCCCAACTGCGTGGCCGGCCAGCAGGCGGCGCAAGTCATCGGTGCTGTGTTTGCCTAGTCCGCCGGCCTGAAAAGTCAGATCCGTGAATGCGTCCAAGCCGGGCTGGCTGCGCGGCTCCGTCAGCCGTCCTCCGCCCACCCGCACCCGAATCCGCACCCGGTCCGCCTCGAACGGGGTCTTTTTGATGTTCAGCCGAACACCGTTGGCGAAGCGCACCTCCGTGATCCCACCGAGATCCGGCACTTCGTGCCGCCAGGCGATCCGACCGGTCGGACCAAACTGGGTGTAACCAAAATGATCGGTTCCTTCGGCCGCCGGCGGCTTAATTGCGACGCCATGAGCCTCCAGGTACGCCTTTGAAATGGCCGCTTGCGCGTCTCCGTCGATCTTGGCGTTTCCTTCCACCATCACGAACCGGCCCGGAGTTGAGAAGGCCAGCCGCAGGGCCTGCTGACAATCCTCCGGCGTGACCGCGCCGAGCGCCGGTCCGTAAAAATCCAAATCCTGAGCGGGACTGGTCTGCACGTCCCGATCGACGAGATTGTTGACCATTTCGTCCGCCAAATCGGGAGAGTGCCGGGTGGCCGCTCCCGCCTTGGCCTGCTCCAATCCCGTGCGAAGATTCGCGGTCGCCTCGTTGAGCTCCGCACGGCTGAACCCATAGGTCAGAGCGCCGCGTAATTGCTGCTCAATGAGCGCCAAGGCGGCCTTCCACTGGTCGGGATTGCACTCCACGTTCACTCCGGCGTCGTGCACAAACCGAAAATCCTCCTCGATCGCCGCGGCGGCGCGAATGAATGGGGCGCCTTCCTTTTTGGACAGAATTTCGAAACGTCGATTGAGCATGGCCACAGCCAAATCGCGCTTCAAATGGGCTCGCCGAATGGTGGTCGAATCGATCGGTGGCCGGTACGGCGCGATGACGTCGATGCTGACTGAGGTCGACGGAGCTTCCGCCTGAAAATAATACCCCGTACGCAGTCCCAGCGCCACCGTGGCGGAACCGAGGTCCGGATCGGACCGCGCCGGCGCACGATCGGCCACGCCACCAAGCGCCGCTGCGATCCGCGGCACGACCGTTGCAGGATCGACGTCACCCACGACGATCACTGCCATCCGCTCCGGACGATACCAGGTGTTGTAAAGATCCTCAAAGAGTGGCCGCTGGGCTGAATCGACAACGGATTTCAATCCGATCGGTAGGCGGCGGGGGATCAACGCATCCGGCAACAGAAACTTTTCGCCTGCGACATATTCGCGGTATTCGACGGAGTCGCGGTCGCGTTTTTCCGAAAGAATGATCGGACGCTCCTTCTCGATCATATCGGGGCGGAGCAGGAGGGTGCCGGCGAAGTCGCCAAACACGCGCAATCCCTCGTCCAGCGACGAGGCGGCGACGGACGGCAATTCAATCTTGTAGCAGGTGTGGTCGAACGAAGTGTAGGCGTTCGTGTCGCCGCCAAAGTTCATTCCGTTGCGCTGGAAAAACTCAATCAGCGTTCCCGGGGCATAGTGCGAGCTGCCGTTGAAAGCCATGTGCTCCAGAAAGTGCGCCAAGCCTCGCTGATTGTCCTGTTCGTACAGGGATCCAGCGAGCACCACCAGCCGCAAGGAGGCGCGGCCCCGGGGTTCGTGATTCGGATAGACAATGTAACGCAGGCCATTCGGCAGCGCGCCGTAAACGGCCGAAGGATCCGGCTTCAGATCGCTTCCTTGCTGCGCGAACGGCATCGCCGCCCGCAATTCCACCGCCAACACGACCAGCGCCGCAATCAGCGGCCAGCGATTCACTTTCATGAGAGAAGGTTTAGGTTGAGGAGAACCCCGGGAAGATCAAATTGGATCGCGCATGCTTTGGCTGTATCGGGTGCTCTTCGCCCCCGCCTTTCTTGTGCTGTTCCCGTCCTACTTGCGCCGAATGCGGAAGCGCGGCGGGTACCGCGAAAACCTGCGCCACCGCTTTGGCCTCTACGATTGCCCGGCACGCGGCGCCGCGCCACGGATTTGGCTGCAGGCGGTGAGCGTTGGCGAAATGCTCGCCATCGGACCCGTCCTGGAGGCGCTCAAGGCCCGAGGCATCGAAGTCTATCTGACCACGACGACGTCGACCGGTTTCAAGTTGGCTCAAGAGCGCTATGGCAGCCTGGTCCTGGGGGTAGGGTACTTTCCGATCGATTGGTGGCCCTTTTCGCACCTAGCCTGGCACCGTATTTCGCCCAATGTCGCGGTCATCATGGAGGGGGAGCGGTGGCCCGAACATTTGCATCAGGCGCGGGTTCGTGGAGCGCGCACGCTTTGCATCAACGCCCGGCTCTCGGATCGCAGCTTCCGACGGCTCCGGCGCATCTCATTCGCCGCTCGTATGGTGCTTAAGGACATCGATCGCCTGCTCCCGTCCTCGGCCGCGGAAGCCGAAAGATTCATCGCCCTGGGCTTTCCGGCCGCGCGGATTCGCGTGGTGGGAAATCTCAAGTTCGATGTCGCCCCCGTTTCCCTTTCCAATGCAGACAGCCTGACCCTCCGAAAATCCCTCGGATTCTCCGCTGACGGCGCGTTGATCGTCGGGGCGTCGACCTGGCCGGGCGAGGAGGCCGCATTGGTGGCCGCGCTCGATCGGGCCCGAGCGGCCGGGCTCCGCTGCCACCTGCTGCTGGTGCCGAGGCACGCTGAACGCCGGGATCTGCTGGCGGCCGAATTGTCTGGCCGACGCGTGCATTTCCGTTCGCGCGGCGACGCCCCTCAAGCGGACTTCGATATTGCCGTGGCCGACACGACCGGCGAGCTCTCGCGGCTGGTGCAGCTCGCGGATCTGGTCTTTGTCGGCAAAAGCCTTCCTCCGCATACGGAAGGCCAGACGCCGGTCGAGGCGGCCGCGGTCGGCAAAGCGATCCTCTTTGGCCCGGGCATGAGCAATTTCCGGGCGCTGACGCCTGAACTCCTGCGGCGTGGAGCGGCCCGTAAAGTGGCTGATGCCGCCGCGCTCGCGTCGACGGTCGTGGACCTGCTGACCCGTCCGGAGGACCGGGCTGCGATGGCGGCTGCGGCGTTGGCGTGGCACGCGGAAAATCGCGGGGCGATCGACCGTACTCGGGAAGAAATTTACGACGCCGTCGACGCCAGCGGCGCTTGAACTTCTTCCGGAGTGGGGGCGGGCGCCGCCGATTCCGGCTTCGCCTGGGTGAAGTCCGGCTTCATCGGATATTTGCGGACGAAACTGGCCCAGTCGATCAGTTCGAACGTGCCGTCCCAATGTTCGACGATCGCCGTCAGTGTTTCGACCCAGTCCCCCGAATTCAGATAGTGGATGCCGTCGACCATCTTGTCGGCGGGCATATGAATGTGTCCGCACATGACGCCGACGCAGCCGCGCTCGCGCGCCAGGCGCACCACATGCTGCTCAAAGTTGGAGATGTGGTTCACCGCCTCCTTGACCTTCGCCTTGATCGCCTTGCTCAGCGACCAGTACTCCAGGCCGCGCCAGGCGCGCCAGGCGTTGTACATCCGGTTGATGCGCAGAAGCAGGACATAACCCCAGTCGCCGACGTGGGATAGAAACACGAAATTCTTGGTGATCGTGTCGAAAACGTCGCCGTGAAGGACCAGATAGCGTCCTTGGGGGCCGACATGGATATGATCTTCGACAACCGATAGATTCTCGAAGGACAGCGGGAGAAAGCGTGCCAGGATGTCGTCGTGATTTCCACGGAGGTAGACCACGCGGAGATTGCGCTTTTCCATGCGCTTCAGGACCAGGCGGATGAACCGCGTGTGATCCTTGGTCCATTGACCGCCGCGCTTGAGCTGCCAGCCGTCAATGATGTCGCCGTTGAGAATCAGCTTGGCGCAGCGCACCTGCTTCAGGAAGTGCACGGCCTCGCGCACCTTGCTTTCCTTGGTGCCGAGGTGCACGTCCGACATGATCACCGTCCGAACTCGCATTTTTTTCATGGCGGGGAAGCGGGGAGGAGGATGCGAAGGCTGGAAGGAATGACCGTCACGTCGAACACGCGGCCAGCCGGATGGGTCTCGCCATCCGTGTGAATCAGGCCGTCCGCGCTTCGCTCGATGCGAAAATGCCCGCCGAGCCAATGCTCCACGCCGCGCGTGCGATCGATATTGCCGAGAAACAGCCGCGAAATCACGAGCGGCGCCTTAAACCAGGAGACGGGCGGAACCGACACCAGATTGAGCTGGCCGTCGTGGACGCTGGCGCGTGGGGCGATGTACGCGTTATTGCCGTACTGATCGGAATTGGCGACCGCGAGCAGGAGCAGTTCGATCGTCGCGCTCCGCGTGCCATTGCTCACAATGCATCGCTCCGGCCGATAGGAACGGTAAGCGTCCCACACTGTTTTCGCGTAGGCCGGCAGGCCGCGGCGTCGCAGGCTGTTGAAGCGCCGGCTGACTTCCGCGTCCAAGCCAAAGCCCATCGCGTTGAAGAACGGCTTTCCGTCGGCGACGCCCGTGTCGATGGTGGCGACACGCGTCCGGCCGCGCGCGATCAATTCCAGGCAGGAAACCGGCGATTTGGGCAGACCCAGATGCCGCGCCAGACCATTGCCCGAACCGCAAGGCACCAAGCCCAGCGCGGCGGGCGTCCGCACGAGCGATTGGGCCGTCTCGTTGAGCGTGCCGTCGCCTCCCACCGCCACGACGCGCTCGGTCCCGCCAGCGACAGCCTCGCGCGCGAGCGCGGTGGCGTGCCCCGGACCCTCGGTGATCGCCACCGTCGTCAAGCCCCGGCTGGCTGCCGCGAAATCGCGCAGCAGCGGAAGCAGCCGCGAAGTGCGCTTCGTGCGTCCGGAAATCGGATTGTAGATCAGAAGGGTTTTCACGGTATCCGCAGGGTTTCGAGCGGCCGGCCCGCCGGCCGGCAGGCGAGGAGCGAGCGGGCAATCGCGCGCGCGGCCTCGGGGCGCGATCGGTCCTCCAACTGGCGGCGCCATTCGCGCCAGATGCGCCCGCCGTTCGCGAAGGCGCCATGAAGGAGATTCAGGATCGCTTCGGGTTCCGTTGCATGCCCGCCGATGCCGTGACGCCGCAGCAGTTCATAGTTGCCCTCCTCCTGGCCCGGAACGATCTGGTTCACAATCATCGGGCACTTGGCGGCGATCGCTTCCTGCGTGGTCGCTCCGCCCGCCTTGCTGACGAGCGCATGGTGGGTCATCAGCAATTCAGGGATTCGGTCCGTCCAACCCAGAATATTTGCCGGCGCGGCGCGGCCGGCGGCTTCGCGTTCCAGCCGGCGCCGCAGCCCATCGTCCCTGCCGACGGCGCAGGTGACTTCCCAGTCGGGCTGCTGTAAAAGCCGGCGCGCCGTCGTCTCGGCGCCAATCGTCCCCGAATTGATGATGAAGAGGACGCGGGGCCGCGTTCCCGGCGTGGCCAAATCCGGTGGGGAGTAATCCAGGCGATGCCGGGCGAAGAACAGGTTCACCGGAAACCCGGTTACTTCGATGCGCGTGCGGCCCACGCCGGCTTCGCGCATCGCTTCCGCCGAATCCTCGTTCGGCACAAACCAGCCGTCGCTGCCGGCCCGGTGCCAAAGCGAATTGATGCTGATCGAGTCGGTTACCACCGTGAATAGGGGCGCGGAGACGCGGCCCTCGCGCCGAAGCCGCCGAATCATGTACGAGTACGCCGGATAGGTGCTGCAAAGGCAGGTGACCGGCCGCTGGTTCAGAACGCGAGCCAAGGCCGCCCGTTCGGTGGCCAGCATAAATCCATCGAGGCTTCGGTTGAGCAGCGCGGAGTGGTCCATCCACCGATAGAGCCGGTTCCATAGCTTGGGCGTGCGATTGATCGCGGCGATATAGCCTTTGCGGGCGATCTCGTTCATTCGGGGCTTGGCCAGCGCGAAAATGTCGACGCGCTCCGCCGTGCCCGGCCCAACCAGCTCATCGCACGCCTCCACCACGGCTCGCGCGGCCGCGTTGTGCCCCTCACCGTAGCTGGCGGAAAGTACCAAGATGCGCGCGCTCATGAGGATGGGACCAGTGCGGCGAGGTCCTGTTCAAACCGTTCGATCACCGTGTCCCACGATTGGGCTGCCATGGTGGCCGCCGCCGACGCTCCCAGCCGGGTTCGCAGTTCCGCATCGCCTGCCAGGCGAATCGCCGCGCGAACCAGCAGTTCCGGCCGATCGCGAGGCACGCTGAGTCCATTTACTTCGTTTCGCACAAAGATTCGTCCGGCCGCATAGTCAAAGGTGGCGGGCGCCAGACCGCACGCCATGGCTTCGGTCAATACGTTCCCAAAGGTTTCAGTCAAACTTGCGTGCACATACAAGTCGGCGGACGCATAATGCCGGGCGAGTGTTTCGCGGTCCATGAACCCGGCGAAGTTCGCCCAGGAGAATTCCCGCTGGAGCTTCTCGCGCAACGGCCCGTCGCCCACCAGCACACACTTGAGGCGGGGCTGGGCAGCCCTCATTGACTGAAACGCCTTGAGCAGCAAGGCATAGTTCTTTTCCGGAGCCATCCGGCCCGCATGGATCACCACCGGATCGTCCGGACCCGCGCCCCACTGCGCGCGCAACGCGTTGCTGCGGCGCGCAGGATTGAATAAGCTCGCGTCAATTCCGCGCGACAGAAGGGCCAGATCGTTGAAGCCCAGCCGGGTGAGCTCGGCGCGAATCTCGTCGGTCGGGGCGAAGGTTTTCCGGGTGCCGTTGTGAACACGTCGCAGCCAGGCGACGGTCAATGCCCGGAACCAGCCGAAGCCATATGAACCCGTATACTCGTGAAACTGGGTGTGATAGCTCGAAGTAACCGGGATCCCGAGCGCGCGGGCGGCGGATACTGCGGAGGCTCCCAAGGGGCCTTCGGTGACCACATGAACCAGATCAGGGCGCACCGCTCGCCAGCGACGCTGCAAGGTTCCTCGCGCCGGAAAGCCGACCCGTAACATGGGGTAACCGGGGATCGGCATGCCCGGCATCGTCACCACGTGGTAAGCGGCTCCATTGGCCGCTCCGTCCGCCGGCCGCTTGGGCCGATAGACCGTGACTTCGTGGCGCCGTTTGGCCAATTCCCGAGCGATGATGCCAAACGTCATGGCCACCCCGTTGACCTCGGGGGGAAATGTTTCGGTTACGAGGGCGATTTTCACCGGTCAGTTTGGGCGCTCGATCTGTGAACTTGTGAATAACTTGCCCTAGTTCCATGGCAATTCCGTGACGGGACGGTGACGACCGTGTGAACCCTCGTTAATGTCCGGAAAACATGACCGGAAACGGACCGGAACGCGTTCGCATGCCGCTTTCGATCGTGCCTGAATCGGCCCCTCGACTCCGCTCCTATGGCCGGCTCCGCTAACCTTCGTACAGCTTTACGATGTGCCGTCGCTGATCGAAAGTGATGATTTCGGCGTAGCGCCCCCAGCTCAGCAAGGTCCGGAAAAGCGGACGCGGCTTTTCGTGGGGCATTGCCGCCTGCAACTCGATCAAGATATCTTCCGCGGGCATCTGCTGGTGGTCGTGAACCTTGATCAGTCGGACCAGCAATTCGAAGATCTTCAGTTTTAGCAATTGCTCCCGGACGAGCTGCTTTTGCTCGACCGTGGACGCGCTGACCACCTTTTGGCCCAGGGGAAGGAGAATGACATCCTGCTGCGGCGTCTCGACAAACCCTAGGAGCTCGGCCGCTTTGACGACGCGGACGACGTAGCCGAACTCCTTGCCGAAGCGTTCGGCAAGCTCGAAGACGTCGTTCGGCTGATCCCCGAGCAGTGCCAGCAACCCAAGCACTTCGCCCGGGGTGACGTACGGCAGCGACACTGGAGCGATCCGCCGACGCGATTCGTCGATTTTGGTGACGACCTTTCCCGCGTCCGCCGGAGCCGGGGTGGGCTGGTCCGGCAAATTGGTGTGGGTAAGGATCGCGTGCAGACGTTCGACGATCTGCTTGAATTCGGGCGAGTCCGGATCGCGCGGATAGGGCAGCGTATTCGGCACAACCACGTCCACCCGTCCCGGACCCGTCGCCATGACCACGATGCGCGTCGCCAGAAAGACCGCTTCGGAAATATTGTGCGTCACGAACACCATCGTGCGCAGCGGATGGTTCGGATCCGCCAGCAGGCGGCCGATTTCACCGCGGAGCGTTTCGGCGGTGAGCACGTCAAGGGCGCTAAAGGGTTCATCCATCGCCAGGACTTCGGGTTCGGCAATCAGCGAGCGGGCGATGCCCACGCGTTGTTTCATGCCGCCGGACAGTTCGCGTGGATAGGCGTATTCGTAAGCGCCGAGGCCTACGGTTTCGAGGGCAATTTCGAGGCGCTTGTTCTGCACCTCCTCCGGCAAATGTCCGACCGGAAGCAGCACGTTGCCCCGGACCGTGAGCCAGGGAAACAACGCGAAGTTCTGAAACACCATGGCAACGCCCGGGGAGACGCCCACGAGCCGTTGCCCGTGATAGAAGACTTCACCCTTGGTTGGGATGATCAGGCCGGCCATGATACGCAGCAGCGTCGATTTGCCGCAGCCCGACGGTCCCAGCAGCGCGACGGCGTCGTTGGCGCTCACACTTAGATTCACATCGCTCAGCACCAGGTCGCGCTCATGCGCCACGGCCGCGTACTCGTGGCTGACGTGCTTCAGATCGATGATGGCCCCGTCGGATGCGGGAACCGGCGCGGGCGTAACGCTAGGTGATGAAGCGGCAACGGTCATTGGCGAGGTGTTGGAGGCGCTTCCAGAGGAGGCGATTGATGATCACGACGACTGCCGCCATGACAAGGCCGGCGGCGGCCAGGCGAGGGAAATCGCCATTATTGCCCATGCGGGTGATGTAGTTGCCCAGTCCCGTGGCTTCGGTCACGTGCTTGCCGACTTGGACGTACTCGGCGACGATCGTGGTATTCCAAGCGCCACCGGCGGCGGTGAGCCAGCCGGTGACGAGCGCGGGAAACACGGCGGGGATGAGAAATTTCGTCCAACGGCGCCAGCCCTTCAGGTGAAGGATCTCAACGCAACTGATCATGTCGTTGGGAATGGCGGCCGCTGCGCCCGCGACGTTGAATAGGATGTACCATTGGGTCCCGAACAAGATTAGCAGGATGGCCCCCCATTGGAGCGTTCCGTGAAGCACGAAAATCAGGCCGAGCAGCCATGGGTAAAGCATCGGCGCCGGAAATGAAGCGACGAATTGGATGATCGGCTGCAGGCGGCTTGAAATCTTCGGGTTCAATCCGATCCAGATGCCCGCCGGAAGCGCCCAGAGTGTGCCGATGAAAACGGCGGCCATCACGCGTCCGAAGGTGATGACGGTATCGCGAAAGATTTCGCGCCAGTCAGCCAGGTGGATCTGCGTCACCAGCCATCCGATTCGCCAGGCGCCCCAAACCACAATCGCAATGACGAGTGTGAGGACAAAGCCGTAGAACACCTTTTTGCCGCGCCGGGGGGGCGGGGGCGCCTCGTCGATGGCCCGCAGCGAAGTTTCGGCCGACGCCGGGAGCGGCGGTTTCAGCATGGCGGATTTGATCCGCACCGTGGTACCGATCAGGCGTTGCCAGGCCGCCGATCGGGCGAGCCACAGCTGGAGCTTGGTCTGCGGCGCGCGATTGCCGCCGAAGTCATCCAGTTTGAATTTTCGCGACCAGACGATGAGGGGCCACCAGATCAGCCGATCGACCACGATGATGACCACCGCCATGGCGATGACACCGGCGATTTGGGCCCGGACGTCGCCATTGTCGCTCGCGGCTTGAAAATAGGACCCGAGCCCCGGAACGCGGTAATTGCCGAAGGCCTCGCACATGGCCAGGAAGAACCAGCCGCCCGCCATCGAAACCATGCTATTATAGAGGAGCGGCTGGGCTCCGAACGGCAGCTCGACCCGCCAGAACCGATGCCACCAGCTAAAATTGTAGAGCTGTCCCAGCATCCTGAAATCGGCCGGGAGTCCGCACAGCGAGTCAAAGTACGCGAACGTCATGTTCCAGACCTGGCCGAGAAAGATCGCGCTGATGCAGGCCAGTTCCACTCCAACGTTGTTGCGCGGAAACAGCGCCACCATCCCCAATTGCAGTCCGGGCAGGAACGTCATCACCGGAAGGCTTTGGAGAATATCCAGGGCGGGAATGATGTATCGCCGGGCAACTTGATCGTAGAACGCCCAGGAGGCGATGATCAGCGTGAAGACGAGCGAAAGGAAGTACGCGATCCAACCGCGTGTGAATGAGAAAAATGAATACTTGGCTAGCGACCCCAAATCCATCTGGATCGGAACCTGTACGACCAACGGCTGGCGCCATTGCGATGCCACCTGCATCACCCCGAGCGCCAAGGCCAGGACCCCGAGCAGCACGACCGCGTCCATCCAGGGGGCCGGACGGCGATCGTTCACGGGCTTTGCGAGGGTCAGCGCCATCCTACATTGGTTTGTTACGAGCCAGATACACGGCAAGAGGCAACTTCAGGGTTACGGAAATTTTACGGGAATTACTAAGGGAATTAAGGTTGCATGAGGCGGGAGCCGTTTTCTAAGTTGTACTCTTTTAGTCGATGCAGTCGCACGGCCCAAAGCGGTTCTACACTCCTCAATCGCTGGAATTTTGGTTCGAAAAGCTGGCGGAGGACTGGGCGGGAGCCTTCAACACGGCACAGTTGGAGGAGGGGAGGCGCATCTATCGGGATGGAGAGGTGCGGGAACTGGAATTGACCGACAAAGACGCCATTGTGCACCGGCGAATCGAGAAAAAGGACGAATACGCCGTCATCGAATGGGGTGCGAGCGGTCTCAGCGTGCGGTCGAGCACCACCGATCGGGAACTGGCCCATGCGCTGGCGGTGGCCGGACTGCACGAAATTGAGGAGCTGGTCGCGGACGAGATTCCGGCGCTGCCTGATATTTTTGCTCCGATTAAGACCGACATCGGCAAGCCGGCGCCTGACGCCCCGTCGCCTGCGGCCGGGCCCCCGGTCCAGGCTCACGGAACGGCCAATGGTCACGCCAACGGCAATGGTCATGCAAATGGCCATGCCAACGGAAATGGCCACGCGGCGCCCCCCGCACCTGGCCCCACGGCGCCTTCCCGCTCGCTCCTGCTGGTCTTCAAGACCAAGTCCACCGGACTGACCTTTCAGGCGTGCTGGCTCGATGCCGACCACAAGACGCGGGTTTCGGCGCTCGGCGGGGGCGCTCACGCCACCGGACACGTTACCTCCTCCGAACGGGCAAAGCTGATCGGCCTGGCCGCCTACGCGCGCAAGGCGCATTTCCACTACGATCAAGAGACCGGAATTTACCTGCTCGAGTCGCTGGTCGAAATTCCCAATTTCCTGAAGACCGTGCTTCCGGCTTGGAAGCGGATCTTTGCGGTCGAGCTCGATGACAAGGCGGCCAATCTTGTCAAGGGCACCCGGGCGATCGAAATTGAAGCCATCGCCGGCTCAACCCGCGAAAACGGAGGCCTCGACCTGCGCTGGATCTTCCGCGCCGGCGAACGGATGCTGACCGATGCCGAGGTCAACACCCTATTGAAGCGCGGCGGGCAGCCGGTGATTTTGCCGAACCTGGGCATTGTGGCCCTTTCGAACGAGCGTTGGGAGTCCTACTGCTCGTGGCAGAAGAACATTGCCGAGAATGGAACGGATGGTGAGGCGCCTCCGTATCTCATTTTTTCCCTCTTCAACGACTCGCGGGTCAAGGTGAGCCTCTCTCCCGAGGTCGAGACGTGGCGGAAACAGGTGCTGTCCCCGGTGGGGGATCCGCCCGCTCTCTCGGATTGGCTGCGGCCCTATCAGCGGCGCGGCGTCGAGTGGCTGCATCATCTCTGCTCGGTGGGCTGCCACGGCCTCCTCGCAGATGAGATGGGCCTGGGAAAGACCGTGCAGGTGCTTTCGCTGCTCTTCGCGCGCCCCGTTTCGGATCGGCCGAGCCTGATCGTTTGCCCGGCGAGCGTCGTGCCCGTGTGGCGCCAGGAGGTTGCCAAATTTTTCCCATCTTTGGAAGTGGACGTGCTCAAAGCCGGACACGACTTCACAAACCGGCCTGGTCCGGTACTCTGGCTCGCCAGCTACACCCAGCTGCGCAAGCACCGCCCGTTGCTCGAAAGTGTCGATTTTAGCTACGCGGTGCTCGATGAGGGGCAGTTCATCAAGAATCCGGACGCGAAGGTTACGCAGACGTGTTTTGCCGTCCGCGCCCGCCATCGGATTGTGCTGACCGGCACGCCGCTCGAAAACCGTCAGCTCGACCTGTGGAGCATCTTCCGCTTTCTGCTGCCGGGATTGCTCGGTTCGCGTGCCGGCTTCGAAGTCTCGCTGCACGCCGATCGCGAAGGCACACTTACTCGTCTGCGCGCGCAACTGGCCCCGTTCATCCTGCGTCGCACCAAAAAGGAAGTGGCGCAGGAACTGCCCCCGAAGGTGGAGATGGACCTGATTTGCCCGCTCACCGATGTGCAGCGCTCGGAATATGCGCGCATCTGCACCGAGGGCCTGGCCCGGCTCGGCGACGACGTTGGCACCGCGATGCGCGAAAAATCGTTCGGCTTCCTGGCGCTGCTTACGCGCCTGCGCCAAACGTGCTGCGATCCCGACATGCTGCCGTGGCTGCACGCGCCGCTCACGGACTCGGGCAAGATCAACCTGCTCATCCAGAAGCTGGCGGAAGTGGTCGGAAGCGGCCACAAGGTCGTCATTTTCTCCCAGTTCGTGCTGTTGCTGAATCGGGTGCGCGAAGCGCTGGCTCAGCACTATCCGGATCTGCCGCGCTTCGAGCTGACGGGCATGACGCTGGATCGCCAGCGCCCGGTGCAGGATTTTCAGAATTCGTCGGGCGCTGCGGCCATGCTGGTTTCGCTCAAGGCGGCCGGCACAGGCATCACGCTGCACAAGGCAGATTATGTGTTCCTGCTCGATCCGTGGTGGAATCCCGCGGTCGAGGCGCAGGCGGTCGACCGCGTGCACCGGATCGGCCAGACCAATACGGTATTTGTCTATCGCATGGTGACCGCCGGCACCGTCGAGGAACGCATCCAGGCGCTCAAGGCGGCGAAGAAGGATCTGTTCGACCGCCTGGTGGACGGCTTGGGCGGAGACTTCGATCTCAGCCGCCATTTCACCTCGCTGCGCAGCCTCGTGCAGCTGACCGCCCACGTGGACGAACTGGTGCTCGAATAATCAGTCCCGACACCTCCAGGGGCGTGGCAAGTTCGGGGAATCACAAACATAGCAAGGGCGCGAACGGGCGCAGTCTGGCACTCTCTCTCTCTCTCTCTCTCTCCGATGCACGCAACCTGACCCCCGTAAAACGGCTCCGGACTCCCTATGACGCAAGCGGAGATGCGGAGGCGACACCCCGAGCGGCATGGCAGGTTTTGGGGAAAAGAAATATAGGTGGTGAGCAGGCGAGCGTAAGCTGACCCCGTTGCACGTAGTCTGACCCCTGTTGCACGCTGACCCCGTTGCACGTAGTCTGACCCCTGTTATGCCCTTCGGCTTCGGCGAAGCCGCGGCAATGAAAAAAAGGGGGCGCTGGTCTCCCAGCGCCCCCGGTATGCAATAACTACCAAAAGTTAGTTGCCGTTGGCGCGGCCGATCGCGTCCCAGGTCACTTTGCCGTTGTAGGCGGCGAATGACATGCCCACGACCGTCTGGCCTTCGAGGCCGACTGCGCTGGCGGGAACCGAGATTTGGACCCATTGTCCCATGGCGGGCAGCGCGCCGACGTTGAAGCGGCTGGCGCTGTTGTTGTTGCCCCAGGCGATGCTGTTGGCGCCCCAGTACGCGCGGTGCTCGCCGTTTCCGGTGCTGTCGTTCCAGCAGATCATGAGCTCCGTCGGCGGACTCGAGGGATCAAGGTAGACCCAGGCGTAGAGCGTGTCGCCGGTTTGAACCGCGAGCGAACCCTGTTTGCCCTCGTCGGTCTCGGTGTCCTCCATGCTGCCGTTCGCGTTGGCGAACGTCAGGCTGTGTTCACCGGACGAGCCGCTGCTCTGGAAAGCCCTCGCACCGCTGTGCGGTGACGGGCTGCTGGAAACCCAATTCCAGCTGTCGCCGCCATCGGACGTCGTTGTGGTGTTGGCGGGCAGGGCGTCGTCGATCCACACCTGGTTGCTCCCGGCGGCCTGGAAGTCGCCGATGGCGAAGGCGCGGCGGCCATCCGGCCATTCCACTTCGGCTTCCACCCATTGGTCGCCCACGTTGACGGGCGTGTCCGAGAAGGTGGATCCGAACGCCGGGCTCTGATCGCGGGCTTCCCACACGATGCGGGCATTCGTCATGTCCTGTCCGGGCACGCTGACCGTGAGCTGCGCCGGCTGCCCCAGCGTCGCCGCCGAGGACGGCAGCGCGATCGAGGCATTGGAGGGCGCGACCCAGGCGTTGCCCGAGACATTCGTCAGGCTGGCCAGGAAGCCGACCGAAATCATGCTGCGGGCCAAGTTCACCGTGATCTGCTCGTTGGTGACGTTGTAGGCGTCGGACCAGCGGTCGTAGTACGGGTAGGTGACTCCGTTTCCGCTGTCGGTCGGGTACGACAGATTGCTGAGCAGCGAGCCGTATTCATTCAGATATTCATAGGCGGCCGTGACCTGGCCGACGACGAACCCGGATGGAGCGAGGACTCGTCGCGAATTTTGCGCGTACTGGCTGACGACCTGCTGCTGGCGTTTCATGCCCAGGCCTTCCAGGTAGCAGACGTTGTTGGGATTCGTCCCGCCCTCGTAATTCATGGCGGAGACCAGCCCATTGATGTAGTTCTGGCTCGGCGAGACGAGGTAGGCCGTCACCATGTCCGTCGCCTGATCGAGCGAAAAGTACCAGCCGCCGCCGAGCACCGCCTTGGTGGCGGGCGGGAAAGGCGAACCGTACGGATTGTCCTGCACCCAGGTCACGGCGTCGTTGCCGGCATTGACGATGGTCTGCTCGCACTTCGCCAGGTAAGCGGAATCGAGCTGGCTCGCCTGCAGACGGCCGCTGCGCACGGCGAACGCATAGGCGCGGACGGCGTTGCCGTAACCCTCGGCCATGCGCCACCAGCCCCAGCGGAAGGTCGACGAATCGGTCGGATCGGGCAGGCCGGTCTGCTCCAGGAAGCTCGAATACGTGGCATCGCCGGTGGCGGCAAACAACGCGGCGGACGCCCACGCGTACTCATCCTTGTCGGTCCAATTGTCGCTGTAGAAGGTGATCTTCTGGTAGCGCCCGTTGGCGCCATGCGCCGCCGTCGCGGCGGTCAGGAACTGCCAGCCCTTTTGGGCGGCGGCCAGATAGCCCGCGGCCTGCTGCGGGTAGTACTTCTTCATCGCCGGCGACGAGCCCGCCTCGGCGAGGGCGGCGGTGGCCGCGGCGCTCACGGACGTGTTCTTCGGCCAGACGACCTGCTGGTCGCCGTTTTCCGGCAGCACGTTGCCCTCGTATTCCCGGTTGAGCGGGTAGACGAGGAAGTAGAAGCCTCCATCCGCATCCTGCAGCTTGACCAGGTAGTCCGCTTCCCATTTCGCTTCCTGCAGCACGTCAGGGATGCCGTCGCCGCTTTCCGGGATGCCCAGGTTGTCGAAGGTTTTCATGCCGGGGACGTTGTCGACGGCGAAGATCAGCTCGTGCACCAGCTGTGCGCTGTTTTCCGTGTACTTGCTGTAGTCGCCGGCGTCGAAGTGGCCGCCGGTGGTGTTGATGGTTCCCGTATTCACATACGGATACAGCGAAGTCTCGTTGTTCGTGAGGAACGGGGCGACCTGCGGCGCATTGTTGGTGTTCACCGTCGTGGCGTAGCCCTTGATGCAGTTCCACGTGAAGGAGAACTGGGAGCTGGTATCCGGCACGGGCACGAGCGCGGGCGCCGTGTGGTCAGCCGCGTGCGTGAAGCGCGTGAACGGCATCGAAACCGCCATGCCGCTGCGCTGCTCGTACATGCCGAGCGCGTAGGTGCGGGTCCACGCCATCGCGATGCCCTCGTTGATGAGGAACGGCAGCGAGGCGCCCAGGCCCTGAACCTCAAGATAATACTGTCCCGGGGTCTGGTAGGAGCTGAAGTCCGCCATCAGCACGTGCTGGTAGGGCAGGGGATTCGTCGTGTACCCGACGTCGCCCGGCTGGGCGCTCAGGGTGCCCGAATACACCACTGCGCTCGTGGACGCGTCGACCACGTTGAACGGCGTTCCGGCCGCGACGCTCATTTCGCCGCCGTCGCCGAGATAGAACCCGACCATGGCCTGCTTGGTGAATTCGGGAACGTAGCCTTCCTGGTTCACGTGGATCGCGGGCGAGTAACGGAGCGGATCGGTGACCGCGGTGAAGGTCTGGCCGGTGGGCCATAGCGACTGATCCGGGTTGGTGACCGTCACGGTCTGGTTGTCGGCGGCCGACGACGATAGCGTCAGATAGATGCAGTTCATCACCCGCAGGTCGTAGGTGTTCAACGGGGCGTACAGGACGCGCCGCTTGAAGTGGACGGAAGAAACGCTGACGGTCTGTCCGCCGACGCTGACCGTGAATTCCCCGGCCGCGGGAGCCGTGATGACGCCGCTCGAGCTGACGAAGTTCAAGCTGGTGACCGCGGAGGAGCCCTGCGGCACGGTGTTGATGAGCTCCAACTCAACCACGTTGGGGGTCAGGACGTGAAGGATGCTTGAGCCCACTGGGGGGAGCTGCAGCTCCGTGTCGTCGACATAGTCGCCGGACGGTGTGCCGGCTCCGGTTCCCGAAACGGAGGTAGGCGGGATGACGACGGGCGGGATGACGACGGGCGGGGTGACGACGGGAGGAGTGACGACGGGAGGAGTGGCGACGGGTGGGTCGTTGCTCGGTGGGTTCGAATTTCCGCTCTGGGTCGTCACCACCGTGTCGGTCGACGGCGTGCCGCCGGCCGCCGTGACGTCGTAAAGTTCGGTCAGAACGGTGCCCGTTCCGCCATTTCCCGTCACGTTGACTGTATATAGGCCGGGGGAGACGTTGACCAGAATCGCGGCGTCTTCGCTCGTGGCGTTCAGGCTGAACGCTCCAACTTGCGCGAAGGCCGTCGTCAGCTGGGCGGCCGTCACACCGCCGCTGACCGAACGGCCCCAGTCGTCGTTTTGCGCGAGCACATTGCCGTTGGCGTCGAGCAATTCCAGGCCGGGATTCGGCACTGCGTTGCCAACGTTGAACTGCCACAGCCCCGGCCCGATGGCGCGAATGAGCAGGGTGCGGTTGCTCGTGCCGCTCACGACAAAGCCGGTGGCGACGTTGCCGTTGCTCGCGGAAGTGATCGCGGACGTGGTCGAAAGGTTGAGGATGCTGCGGGTGGCCGCGCCGTTGACCTCGTAGGACTCCAGCAGCGCGACGCCCGAGTTTCCGCCCGCCGACTTGACCTGCACAGTGTAGGTCCCGGGATTCAGCGTCATCACCGTGGCCGCGTCGTGGCTGCCGGAGGTCAGCGCGAAGGCTCCGACGCCGGACATCGTGGCGGCATCGGACGCGTTCCAGTTGGAGACCGGCCCGGCGATCACGCTGCCGGAACTGTCGAATACGGTCAGGGTGGGGTCGGAGAGGGGATTGGAAACGCCAAACGAGCCCAGGGACGGGCCGACGGCGCGAATCAGGACGGTTTCAGGAGTGGTGCCCCCGACGGAAAGGCCGCCGGTCAGGACTTGCCCGCCCGAAAGGAGCGAACGATTGGAAAGATTGATCAGGCGGGACTGGGCCGAAGCGGCCGGTGCGATGATCGACGCCAGGCCGAACAGCACGGCGAACAGCCAACCGCCCCGTCGCCATCGAGTATACGGGTGAACACAATCCCTCCAGGTCGATAGTTTTTGCATGCGGCGATTTTGCCGGGAACCGCATGCGTGCGGGCACCCGTGTCGGTCTGATACTCTGGTCGGACCTCGGGCCGTCCGCTTGTAGGACAAACCCTAAATGCTGAACTGGAGCTGGACTGACGCCCCTAGTATATCAGGCGGAAGGGGGCGACTTGGTCTGTTCGTAGAAGATCCGCACTTCGGGTGAAGACTCCGGCAGCAGGGCCTGGGCCCGCTTCAGGGCGTTGCGCGTCGCCACGGTCGGATTCTGCTCTGCCGGGAAGATGTTCTCCTCCCCGAACTGCTGCAGCAAGCCGCTGTTGCGCAGCACCGCGGTCACGCTGGGATTGCTGCCGCTGATCAACAAATGCCGCCCGGTCTGCCTCAGGTAATCGTGAAGCGACTCCATCGCCATCACGGTGGAGGCATCCAGGTGCCGGGCATTCTTCATCCGCAGGATGAACACGCGAATATTCTGGTCCTCCGCCAGCCGGCGCACCTGCTCCTGGAACAGGTCGGCCGCCCCAAAAAACAGCTCCCCTTCCACGTGGATGATCGAAATCTCCGGATGCGGCCGCTTTTTCGGATCGGTCAGCTCGGCCAGGTTGCCGGCTTCGTTGATCGAATACTCCACCAGCGAAGGCGTGCTGGTCTGCTGCAGAAACAGGGCGAGCGCCACGCCGATGCCCACGTAGATCGCCGTATCCAGTTTGAGCAGCAGGCAGGCCAGCAAGGTGACGATGAAAACGATCGCGTCCGATCGCGTGGACCGGCACGCGACGCGCACCTGGTGGCGGTTGACCATCTTGACGCCGACCCGGATTAGATGGGCGGCCAGCGCCGCCACCGGGATGTAGTTGAAAACCGGAGTCGCGAACAGGAGCACGACCAGGACCACGACGCTGCTCAGCATCGACGAAAGCTGGGAGACCGCCCCGCTTTGAAAATTGACGGAGGAGCGGGCGAACGACGACGAGCCCGGCACGGCCCCGAAGAGGGCGCACGCGATGTTGGCCGCGCCCATGCCGATCAATTCCTGGTTGGGTTCGATCTTCTGACCGCTTTTCGTCGCCAGCCCCTTGGTGATCGAAGCGGCTTCGAGCATGCCCAGGATGGCGATGGCGACCGCCGTGCCGATGAGCTCCGGCAGCAAATGCGGGCGGCTGTGGCCGACATGAAAACCGGCGAAGGCGGGAATCACCGCCGTGAGCGCGCCTTCGTCCTTGACCAGGCGAAACGGCGATGATGGATGGAGGAGCGTGAAGATCTTGCCGAAAATGCCCATGAGCCCCAGCCCGATCAGCGCCTCGGGCCAGTTGGGCCGGAACTTCCGGACGAGCCAAAAGATGGCGATGGTGCAGGCTCCGATCGCAATCGACCACGGATTGACCTGGCCGGTGAACAGGCGGTCGACGGCCAGGGCGACATTGGAAATGAAGCCGCCGGGCACGCCCCCGCTGTACCCGAGCGCGTTGTGGAGCTGGCTGGCGATTAGCAGGACGCCGATGCCCGTGCTGTAGGCGACGACCACCGAGCGCGAAATGAATTTCGTGATTTCCCCGAAATTGAGCAGACCGGCGAGCAGCTGGATGACACCGATCAGAAAGGCCAGGTAGATGGCGAGCTGAAGGGGCTCCAGCCCGGTCGCGCTGGTGTACGCGGCGATCGTCGCCGCGACGATCAGGCTGATCGAGCTGGTCGGCCCAAAGACGTGGTGATGCGACGAAAAAAACAGCGAGCCGACAAAGCCGCCGATGATCACCGCCGCGATCACCGGCGTCGGCGGAAGATTGAGAATCAGCGAAAACCCGATCGCCTGGGGAATCGAAACCAGCGTCAGCGTGGCGCCCGCGAACAGGTCCGCCCGAAACTTGGCCCAGCTGTAATGCCCCAATTCCCGCGTGAACGGCAGCCGAACCTTGAACATCCGGGAACCGATGGCAGCGACTTCCCCGGATAGTTCGTTTAGTTCGGCGACCGGGTCCATCGGTGGAGTTCGCCCGCCAGATAGAGCGAGAGCGACGTCCGAATCAAGACATCGCCGCGCGCCGGAAGTCCCTCGGATTCTGGCACCTCGGCGTCAGGAGGCGAGGGGAAGCTGAACCCGGAATCGCGACCCGCGTCCCGGCGTGCTGTGCGCCTCCACCTGTCCGCCATGCGCCGTGCAGATCGATTCGACGATGGCCAGCCCCAGGCCGGCGCCTTCGGGTCCTTGCGAGCGGGCCGGGTCCGCCCGATAGAACCGCTCGAAGATGTGAGGCAGCGCCTCCGCGGAAATGCCGATGCCCGTGTCCGACACTTCCAAGATGGCCCAGGGGGTCTGCACGAAGGCCCGAATCTCGACCTTGCCGGCATCGGCAGTGTATTTGATCGCATTGTCGAGCAGGTTGACGACGACCTGCTTGATCCGGGCCCGGTCTCCGCGCACCACGACCGGCTCGGTGCTCACCGAGAGTTCGATTTGGCGGTCCTCGGCCAGCAGGCGCATTTGATCGGCCGTGCCGGCCGCCAGAGCGCCCAGGTCAAATCCAACCGATTCCGCCTGGGCTTCGCCGGCGTCGAGGCGCGAAAGGGCAAACAGGCGTTCGACGATCTTCCCCAGGCGCACCGTCTCCTCGAGCAGGCTGCCCAGTCGGTCGGCCAGGGCGGGCGAGGTCGACGGCTCCGCCTGCAATTGCTCGAGCTCCGCGCGCAGAACCGTGAGGGGCGTGCGCAGCTCGTGGGAGGCGTCGGCCACGAAACGTTTGGAATGCTGGAATGCTTCGTCGAGCCGCGTGATCATGCGGTTCAGCGCGTCCGCCAGGCGCTCGAGCTCATCTCCGGTGCGGCGCACGGGCAGGCGTTCGCTCAAGTTGTGCTGGCTGATGGCCTCGGCGCGGGCGGAGATCTGAGCGACCGGACGCAGCGCGCCGGAGACCAGGATGAAGCCCCCCGCGCTGGCTGCCACAACGATGACCGGCACTCCGACCGCCAGCAGCAGCGCCAGGCGGCGAAGCAGGGCGTCAACCGGCTCGCCGGAAGTGCCCACCTCAACCCGATAGTTTCCGTGGTCGGTCCGAACCCGAATCTCGGCGATCAGGAGCGAATGTCCGTCCGGCAACCGTTCACGCCGCGTAGAGGCATCGGCGGCGCCTGCCGGCGGCGGCGGCACGAGCGACGGGTCGAAATTCTGCTCGGTCGGCGGACCGGAGCGGTAGAGCGTCGAGCCGTCCGGACGCAGGACCCGGATGAACCGGTTCGCCTGCTCGGGCGCGTAGAGAATCGGAATAGTTCGGGTGACGTACGCCTCTCCCTCGGAGCCGACCTTGGCGATCAACGTCTCCCCGATTTGGCGGGCGCGGCGTTCCTGGGTGGAAAGGACGACGCGAGAAAGTTCGGAGCCGAGCTGCAAATAGAGAACGGTGCCGAGCGCGATGAAAACGCCGGCCAGCACGGCCGCATGCCACGCGGTCAGGCGGAATCGCAGCGACCGCGGATTCATGAGCGGTCCTCGTCGCTGAGGCTGTAGCCGACGCCGCGCACGGTGCGGATCAACTTGGTCTCCGGGTCGGCCTCGATCTTTTCGCGCAAGTGACGGACATAGACATCCACAATGTTGGTCAGACCTTCGAAACTCTGGTCCCATACGTGCTCGACGATCATCGATCGCGAGAACACCCGCCCCGGCTGGCTCGCCAGGTATTCCAGCAGGGCGTATTCCTTGGGCGTGAGCTCGATCCGCTTGCCTCCGCGGCGCACCTGCTGGGTCAGCCGGTCGATTTCCAAATCGGCCACCCGCACCAGACTGTTCTGATTGACCGGGCCGCGCCGCAGCAGCGCCTTGATTCGCACGAGCAGTTCGGCAAAGGCGAACGGCTTGGTGAGATAGTCGTCCGCTCCGGCCTCGAAATTCTCCACTTTGCTCGGCGTCGCATCCAGCGCGGTCAGGACAAGAATCGGAACCCGCGCATTCCGCCGGCGTATCCGCCGCAGCACCTCGGTCCCCGGCAAGCCGGGCAGCATCAGGTCGAGGATGATGAGATCATAGTCGTAAGTGGAGGCCATGGCCCACCCCTCGTCGCCGGTGGCCGAGACGTCGACCGCGTAGCGCTCGGCGCGAAGCCCCCGGGAGATGGCCTCCGCCACCTTGCGTTCGTCTTCGACCAGCAGCACTCGCATGATCCGCAGTATGGGGGGCGGACCTGAACCGGCAGCGAAGAAATGATTAAATTCCGTTCATTATCTTTGCCGTTCCGAGGGTTGCGGAGATCGTGGGTCGATGAAACTAGGGCTTGGCCTGATCGCGGTCATCTGCGCGGCCTGTTCTTCCGCGCCGCAGGCGGGCATCACCTTGGCGCCCGTCGGTCCGGCCGCGGAGTCGACGCCGCAGCCCGGAGATGGCACGCTGGTGGTCTTTTCGGCGTACATCTCAACCGAGTTCGGATCGAACACTCCCAGCTATCGACGCTATCATTCCGCCTACCGAATTTTCGGCCCTGACGGTTCGGTGCTGAAATCCGTATCCAATCAGTCGGGACCCACCAGCGAGGAGCCCTCGGTGGTGCCGCTGGCCCCGGGGAAATATCGTGTCGAAGCGATGGCGAACGGTTACGGGTGGGTAACAGTCCCGGTGGTGATCGAGGCCGGAAGGCCGACCATCGTAAAGTTGGATGGTCCGGTGGATTCGACGGTTAAGTGAGGTTTTGGGGGTATTTTCGCGAGCTTTGCCGGTTTGTTACGACTCCGTCGCGGGTTCGTAACAATCCCCGCCTATAAGGGTGCGCCGCGATTTGGCGGCCTATCTATGCTCAAACCCTGCCTACCTACACGTATCACACTGCGTCGAGTCGCGCTGCTTGCGGGCGTTCTCTTCGCCGGTTCGGCTGTCTTCGCACAGTCGGACACCAGCACCGCGCAAGCCCTGCTAGACCTGCTGGTTAAAAAGGGCTTGGTGACGCCGCAAGAAGCGGCCCAGCTGCAATCGGAAGCCAAGGCCAACGCCGCGGCCGCCGCTGCGCCAGCCGCTCCGGCCCCCGCCCCGGTCGCTCCGCCCCTGGCGGCGATCACCCGCACGCCCGGTGGAATCGGCATCCCGGCCGATAACGTCGACGTGAAGCCTTCGCCGCTGGGGTTCCGCATCGGTGGCGCGAACTTCACGCCGTTCGGCTTCCTGGACCTGACGGGCGTCTATCGCAGCACGGTCGTCGGCAGCGGCATCGGCACGAGCTTCGGCTCGATTCCGTATTCGAATACGAACAGCACAACGATCGGCGCCATCTCCGAATTCCGTTTCAGCGCGCAAAACTCCCGTCTGGGCATGCGCGTGGACTCCGACATCGGCTCGACGAAGGTGCTCGGCTACACCGAGGCGGACTTCCTCGGCAACGCCGCGAACAATCTGACGACGACCAGCAACGCGGACACCCTCCGCATGCGGGTGTATTTCGTGGATGCGCAGTTCGGCAACGGGCTGGAACTCCTGGCCGGCCAGGACTGGAGCATGCTGACGCCTAACCGCAAGGGGATCTCGCCGATCCCGAGCGATATCTTCTATACGCAAAACATGGATACGAACTACCAGGTGGGCCTCACCTGGGCGCGCCAGGCGCAGATCCGCCTGGTCTATCACCCGGACAAGAACTGGGCGATGGGCGTCTCGCTGGAGAATCCCGACCAGTACACCGGCAGCGCGGTCACCCTCCCCACGGCCAACCTGAACGCGAATCAGTTCGACATCTCCGCCGGCTCCAATTCCAGCGGCACGACCAACACGAACACCATGCCGGACGTCATCGGCAAGATCGCGTACGACAACAAGTTTGGCGATGCCGCCGTTCACTCTGAAGTCGTCGGTCTCCTGAGCGATTTCCGGGTCAACACCTATGGCGGCGGCGGCGCGATCAACGCGAACAACTCCAAGTTTGGCGGCGGTGTCGGCTTCAACAACATCCTGACCCCGATCCCGAACCTGAACGTGGTCGAAACTGCCTTCGTCAGCCGCGGCGGCGGCCGTTACATGTCGGCCAGCGCGGGCCCGGACTTTGTCGTTTCTCCGCTGGAAAACGGCGCCTACAACATCGCCTTGGAATATGCTGCCTCGGCCGAGCTCGGCCTTGAATACAGTCCCGTCCCGGAGGACACGATCTCCGCCTATTGGGGCGAATCGTACTTCGGCCGCCAGGAATGGCAGACCGGCCCGACCTCGTATCTGGGCTACGGCTACCTGACCGGAGCGAACAGCCAGAACAAGACCATCGACGAGTATACCCTGGCGAACACGTACACCTTTTGGAAGAACCCGTCCTACGGATCGATGCAGCTGATCCTGCAAGCCTCCCTCGCGCGGCGCACTCCGTGGTTCGTGGCGCCGGGCGCCCCGGACAATGCCCACACCGGCATGTTCTTCTTCGACCTCCGTTACACCCTTCCCTGACCGCCGCCACCCAACTCTCGACATGAACAAATCCTTCAGCCTGACTCTGGCTGCGTTCGCCGGCCTGCTGGCGGCGCTCCCGGCGTCGGCCCAACTGCTCATCAACGGCGCCGGGGCCACGTTCCCCGCGCCGATTTACCAGAAATGGTTCGACGAATTCACCAAGGTCGATTCCTCGGTCCGCATTAACTACCAGGCGATCGGTTCCGGCGCCGGTGTGAAGCAGATCATGGCGGAAACCGTGGACTTCGGCGCGTCCGACGATCCGGTCAAGGATACCGATTTGGCCGGCGCTCCCCGGCCGCTGCTGCAGCTGCCGACGGTGGCGGGCGCCATCATCCTCAGCTACAACCTCGACGGCAATCCGAAGCTCAAGCTGGACGGACCCACCATTGCGGGGATCTACTTGGGCAAGATCACGAAGTGGAACGATCCGGCGATTGCCGGCCAGAACCCGGATGTAAAACTGCCCGGCGACGATATTCTCGTCGTCTACCGGACGGATGGCAGCGGCACGACCGCCAACTTCACCAAGTACCTCTCGGAAGTCAGCCCGGATTGGAAGCGTACCGTTGGCGCCGGCAAGTCTGTGCGCTGGCCCTCCGGTCTCGGCGGCAAGGGCAATGCTGGCGTTGCCGGCCAGATCAAGCAGACACCCGGTGCGATCGGCTACGTCGAAATGACCTACGCCCTCCAAAACGGCCTCCCATTTGCGGACGTCAAGAACGCGGCGGGCAACTACATCACGCCGGGCATCGACACGGTGGTGGCGGCGTTTGCTTCGGCGAAAGTCGACGACCAGTTCCGCTTCTCGATGATCAACGGATCGGGCGACAAGGCCTATCCGATCGCCAGCTCGACCTGGCTGCTCGTGTACGCTCAGCAGAAGGATTCCGCCAAAGGGAAAGCCTTGGTGGAGCTCCTGAGGTGGATCTATAATTCCGGCGAACACCTGCTGCCGGATCCGGGCTATGTTCCGCTGCCGCCGGAGATGATTCAACGCGCGCTCGGCGTCGTCGATCAAATCAAGTACTGAGCGCCATGTCCGTCATCGACCCCGCCGCACCGATCATGCCCGCGCCGACACCGCGCTGGCAGGACAGTTCGTTCAAGTGGCTCGCGTGGGGCGCGGCGATGATGGTCGTCGTTCTGATCGTTCTGGTCGGGTGGGAGCTGTACCACGGCGCCCACCTGGCCATCGCCCGTTATGGGATCAAGTTCTTCGGCAGCACGGATTGGGACCCGGTCAATGAACAGTTTGGCGCGCTGCCGTTCATCTTTGGCACTCTGGTTTCGTCACTGGTGGCCCTGATTGTCGCCGTGCCGCTCGGCGTCGCCACCGCCCTGTTTCTCACGGACCTTGCCCCCATCAAGCTGCGGCAGCCGATCGTCACGGTCATTGAGCTGCTGGCGGCGGTGCCCAGCGTCATCTTCGGGCTCTGGGGCATTTTCTTTCTGATTCCCTGGCTGCGCGAACATCTTTTCGTGTGGCTTAAGCACACGCTCGGATTTCTGCCGCTATTCAAAGGACCGATTTACGGAGTGAGCATGCTCGCGGCCGGTTTGATCGTGGCCATCATGATCCTGCCGATCATCACCTCGATTTCCCGGGAAATCCTGCGTTCGGTGCCGGGGCTGCAGCGGGAAGCGGCGTACGCGCTGGGCGCGACCCGTTGGGAAGTCACGAAAATCGCGGTCCTCAGCTATGCCCGTCGCGGCATTTTCGGAGCCGCCATTCTGGGGCTGGGACGTGCGCTGGGCGAGACCATGGCCGTGACCATGGTGATCGGAAACCGGCCGGAAATCAGCGCCTCGCTGTTCGCACCGGGCTACACGCTGGCGAGCGTGATCGCCAACGAATTTGCCGAAGCCACGAGCGACATCTATCTCAATGCCTTGTTTGAGCTCGGCCTCGTGCTGCTCGCCGTCACGGTGCTCATCAACATCATTGCCCAATTGATGCTTCGGGCCATGGGCGGGGCAATCAAGGTGCACTGACGCGATGGCCGAAATACTGGCAGTCCATTCGACATTCGCCCCCACCGCGGCCCAGCAGGCGTGGCGCCGTTGGTACAGCCGCGGGGTGAGCGTGCTCCTCAGCCTGTGCGCCCTTTTGGTCATGGCGCCGCTGTTCCTCGTGGTGTGGTTCCTGATTTCCAAGGGGGCCAGCGCGCTTGACTGGAATTTCTTCACCCAGCTGCCCAAGCCCTCCGGCGAACCCGGCGGCGGCATGGCCAACGCCATCGTGGGAACGTTCGTCCTGCTGGGGATGGCCGGAATCATCGGCGTGCCGCTGGGCGTGATGGGCGGCGTTTATCTGGCGGAATATGCGTCGCCCCGCATGAACCGTTTCATTCGTTTTTCCGCCGATGTGCTCAACGGCGTTCCCTCGATCGTCTGGGGCATGGTCGCCTACGCGATGCTCGTCGTTCCTTTCAAGGGATATTCGGCCTACGCGGGCGGCGTCGCCCTGGGCCTGATGATGATTCCGCTGGTGATTCGCACGACCGAAGAGGTGCTGGTGCTGGTGCCCCAAAGCTACCGGGAAGCAGCGCTCGCGCTGGGCATCTCGCAGTGGAAGGTCATCGTCATCATTGTCCTTCGCACCGCGCTGGCCGGCATCATCACCGGCGTGCTGGTCGCGCTCGCTCGCGTGGCCGGCGAGACCGCTCCGCTTCTCTTTACCGCGCTCGGCAATAACTTCTGGGCGCACAGCCTGAGCCAGCCGATTTCGGCGATGCCTTTGCAGATCTTTAATTACGCCATTTCTCCCTACGAGGACTGGCACCGCCAAGCCTGGGCCGGCGCCCTGGTCCTCATGGCGATCATCCTCACCCTGAATCTCGTGGTGCGGTTCATGTCCCGCGATCGAACGAGACGCTGAACTCGCCCTTTTGCCGCGTCATGCCCACTATTGCCGAACCGATGCCTCCCCAGACTCCCACGCGCTCGACGCCTGACTCGTCGGGACCGATCAACCTTGCTTCGTCCCAAGAGGAAATCGCGTTCGATATCAAGGGATTCAACCTTTGGTACGGGGCCCACCAGGCGCTGCACGAGATCGACATCCAGATTCCCGCGCGGAAAGTGACGGCGATCATCGGCCCGAGCGGGTGCGGCAAATCGACCTTTCTGCGGGCGCTCAACCGGCTGCACGAACTCACCCCCGGCACCCGGCTGAACGGCAACTTGCGGTTGTTTGGCGACGATCTTTACAGCGCCCACGTGGAGCCCGCGGTCGTGAGACGCCGGGTCGGGATGGTTTTCCAAAAGTCGAACCCGTTTCCCACGCTCTCCATCGGCGAGAACGTTCTGGTCGGTCTGCGGCTGAACGGGATTCGGGACAGTTCCGTCCTTCAAGAGCGTCTGGAGTACTCCCTGCGCATGGCGGCGCTGTGGGACGAGGTGAAAGACGTGCTGAAGCGCCCGGGCGTGAGCCTTTCCGGCGGACAGCAGCAGCGCCTCTGCATTGCGCGCGCGCTCGCCGTGCAACCCGAAGTGCTCCTGATGGACGAGCCCTGCTCGGCGCTCGATCCCATCGCCACGGCCAAGATCGAGGAGCTGATCCAGGTGCTGCGCTCGAAGTACACGGTCGTGATCGTGACGCACAATATGCAGCAGGCTTCCCGTTGCTCTGACCGGACCGCGTTTTTTTACCTGGGACGTCTGATCGAATACGGCGAGACCCGTAGCCTGTTCATGAACCCCAGCAACCCCCAAACGGAGGCGTATGTCTCCGGTCGCTTCGGCTGATTAATCCATGACCCACTACAACGCCGAGATGGATCGGCTGAAACAGAGCCTGCTGGCGATGGCCAGCCACGCGGAGTCGGCAGTGGCCCGGGCGATTCGCTCCCTGGTCGATCGCGACGACGCCTTGTCCCAGGCGGTGATCCAGGAAGACAACGTGCTCGACCAATTTGAGATCGAGATCGACGACGTGGCGATCCACCTGCTCGCCAAGGCGCCGCTCGCGACCGATCTGCGGATGACCACGGTCGCGATGAAGGTGTCGCAGAATCTGGAGCGCGTCGGCGATGAGGCGGTCACCATCGCCCGCCGTGCGATCGACCTGGGCTCCGAGCCGCAGCTCAAGCCCTATGTCGACATTCCGCGAATGGCGGCCATGTCGCTGGAGATGCTCCGGGAGGCGATCACCGCGTTCATCAATCGCGAGCCGGCTCGAGCCCGCGTCGTGATTCCCCGCGATGTCGAGGTGGACAACCTCAACCGGCAGCTCCACCGCGAACTCGCCAGCTACATGGTGGAACGTCCGGCGACGATTTCGCGGGCCCTCAACCTCATGGTCATTTCCAAAAGTCTCGAACGCGTGGCCGACCACGCCACGAACGTCGCCGAGGAGGTCGTCTACCTCTACGAAGCGGTCGACATCCGTCACACGGCGGCCAAGGAGAGCACGGCGTGAAAGCCAAGATTCTCCTGGTCGACGACGAACCCGACGCGCTGGAAATCCTGGGCTTCAAGCTCAAGGAAGCCGGCTTCATTCCGATTTTCGCCAAGGACGGCAACCGCGCCCTCGCGGCGGCGCGTGACGAGCGCCCGGACCTGGTTGTGCTCGACCTGATGCTGCCCGAGGTGGACGGCCTCGAGGTCTGCAAGCTGCTCCGGCGGGATCCGTCGTCGGCCAACGTGCCGATTCTCATGCTGACGGCCCGCGCGGCCGAAATGGACCGCGTCCTCGGGTTGGAACTGGGGGCGGACGACTATGTGACCAAGCCGTTCAGCCCGCGGGAGCTCGTGCTGCGCATCCGCAAGCTGCTGGCCCGCGCCCCCAACGGCGAAGAGGCCGGCGGGCACCTGCGCCTCGGCGAAATCGAAATCGACGTCGCGCGCCACCAGGTTCACGTTTCCGGCCAGGCCATCGTGCTGACCGTGACCGAGTTTCGCCTGCTCGAAATCCTCGCCCGCCGCCGCGGCCGCGTCCAATCGCGCGACCGCCTGCTGCAGGATGTCTGGGGCTACGAGAATCCCATCGACAGCCGCACGGTCGACACCCACATGCGCCGCCTCCGCGAAAAGCTCGGGGAAGCGGCCCGGTGGCTCGAGACCGTGCGCGGCGTCGGTTACCGCTGCGCCGCCGAGGCGTGACGGTGCTGACCGTCATTCTGGCCGCCGCCCTGCTCGCGGCGGCCGCCGGGTGGAGCCGGGAGCGGAAGCTGCGCGCGGCGGCCGACCGGCGGGCGCGCGAGGAGTCCGCGCGCCGGGAACGGGAGCGCGACGCCGACGCCAAGGAGCAGGCGGAGCGGACCGCGTCGCTGTTCGACCGGATGGTCGAAGGTCTCATCATTTTGGATACGGCGGGCTCGATCCGGCTGGCCAACCGGGCGGCGGGCGCCCTGTTCCAATTCGATCCGCCCGCGGCCGCCGGCCGCTCGCTGATCGAGGTCGTGCGCCACCATGCGGTGGCGGACCTGGCGGTCCGGCTGGCCGAGGAGCCGGAAATCCTGGGCCACGAGCTCCGGATCGAGGCCGTGGGCGCCGGTCCGTCGGCGCGCTTCCTGCAGATCAACGCCCTGGCCCTCAAGGCGGCCGGCGGCGCGCGCGAGGGGTCGATCCTGGTTTTTCACGATCTGACGCGCCTGCGGCAGTTGGAAGCCGTCCGGCAGGAATTTGTGGCGAACGTGAGCCATGAGCTGCGCACGCCGCTCTCGCTGATCAAGAGCGCGGTCGAAACCCTGCTGGATGGCGGCAAGGAGGACGAGACCGCGCTGCTCAAATTCCTTCAGATCATCGAGCGGCACGCCAACCGCCTGGCCCTCCTCATCGACGACCTGCTCATGCTGTCGACGCTGGATTCGGGGACGCTGCGGCTGGAGATCGATACGGTTCCGCTGCGGGGCGCCGTCCAGGAAGCCATCGAGGATTACGGAGCGCGCGCGGCGGCGCGGCGGGTCAATCTGGCCAATGAGACTCCGGCCGCCATCGGCGTGCGGGCCGATCCGGAGCGCCTGCGGCAGGTGCTTTCGAATCTCCTCGATAATGCGATCAAGTACGGCAAGCCCGATGGAACCGTGAAGGCGTCGGCCCGCGTGCTGGCCGATGGCCGCGTCGAAGTGACCGTGACGGACGACGGACCGGGCATTCCGCTGGAAGCCCAGGCCCGCGTTTTCGAGCGTTTCTACCGCGCCGACAAGGCGCGGTCCCGCGAGCAAGGCGGGACCGGCCTCGGCCTGGCGATCGTCAAGCACGTCGTCCAGGCGCACGGCGGGGACGTGGCGGTCCGCAGCACGCCGGGACAGGGAGCGACGTTCCTCTTTACGTTACGCGCCGCGCCCTGAGGCCGGCGGGTCGTCCACTTGCGCGAGGATCGTGGCGAGGGGATTGTTCGACGCATCGCCGATCAGGAATTCGTACACGCCGGCGCGGATCCAATAGTCGTTGCGGGCCGGATCCCAGTAGCGAAGGCGTTTGCGCGCGACCTGGAGCGTGATCGTGCGCGATTCGCCCGGCTGCAGATCGACGCGCTGGAACGCGCAGAGGGCGGCGTGCGGCTGGGTGACCGGCGCGCGCTGGTGCCGGAAATAGGCCTGAACGACCTCCGCCCCGGCTCGCCTGCCCGTATTGGTGACGGTCACCCGCAGGGAAATCGAGCCGTCCGCGTTCACGACTGCGTCCGCGCGGGGGGCGGCGATCGAGAAGCGGGTGTAGCTCAGCCCGGAGCCGAAGGCAAAGAGGGGAGTGCCGTTGAAGTAGCGGTAGGTTCGGTTGCGCAGGCTGTAGTCCTGGAACGGGGGCAGGTCCGCGGTCGCCGCATAAAATGTGATCGGCAGCTTTCCGGAGGGATTCGCGTCGCCGAACAGGATGCGGGCGACGGCCGTGCCGCCCTGCTCGCCCGGATACCAGGCCTGCAGGATGGCGGGCAGATGGGCGGCGGCCCACGGCATGGCCATGGCACTGCCGCTGCAGTTCACGAACACGATCGGCTTTCCGGTCGCATGCAGGTGTTCGAGCAGCGATTCCTGCACGGCCGGCAATTCGATCTGTTCGCGGTCGCCCCCGTCGAAGCCCTCGTAGGCGTCGGCGCTGGCCATTTCCTCGCCCTCGAATTGGGCGCTGATGCCGCCCACGTACACGACCACGTCGGCCTTCTCGGCGTCCGCGATGGCCTGCTCGGTCTGTTCCGGCGTCGGTCGGTTGCTGCCGTCGCGCATGATCGCCAGCGGGCAGCCGCGATCGTAGGTGACGGTGACGGCGGGGCCGGCCGCGGCGCGAATGCCGTCGAGCAGCGTGACCGGGTGCGACGGCGTGCCATTGTAATTGCCGACCAGCATCAGGACTGAATTGGCGTTTTCGCCGATCACCGCGATGCGATGGATCGAGGCGCGATTGAGCGGCAGCAGGCCATCGTTTTTCAGCAGCACGATGGATTCTTCCGCCACCTTGAGCGCCAGCGCGGCGTGGGCCGGCGTGTCGTTTTGATCCAGGCCGATCCGGTTGAACGGCACGAGCTCGGACGGATCGAACAGGCCCAGTTCAAAGCGGGATTGCAGCGCGTAGTAGAGCGCGTGGTTGATTTCGCCTTCGCCGATCAGCCCCTGGCGGACCGCGCCGACGAGCGAATCGTAATCCTTGCCGCAGCAGATGTCGCAGCCGGCCTTGACGGCCACCGACGCCGCCAGCTCCGGGGTCGAGACAAAGTGGTGATCGGCGTAGATGTTGGTGATGGCCGCGCAATCGGATACGATATATCCCTTGAATTGCCAGCGGTACCGCAGGATGTCCTCGAGGAGCAGCGGGCTGCAGCAGGCGGGGATGCCATAGAGGGCGTTGTAGGCGCCCATTACGCCGCCGACGTGGCCCTCGCGCACGGTCATTTCGAACTGGGGCAGGTACGTGTCGTAGAGGTCGGATTCGGACGGCCAGACGTCGAAGCGGTGGCGCAGCGGTTCGGGGCCGCTATGCACCGCGAAGTGTTTCGCGCAGGCCATGGCCTTCAGGTACCGCGGATCGTCGCCCTGGATGCCGTGGATGAAGCCAACCGCGAGCGAGCCCGAAAGGAACGGATCCTCGCCGTACGTTTCCTGGCCGCGGCCCCACCGCGGATCACGGAAAATATTGACGTTGGGCGACCAGAACGTGAGCCCGCGGTAGATCGGAGTGTTGCCCTGGTGCTGGCCGCGGTAGACGTTGTACAGCGCGCGGCCTTCGGTTGCGATCACATCGCCTTCGGATTGGAGCAGGGGGGCGTCCCAGGTGGCCGCCATTGCGATCGCCTGGGGGAATACCGTGGCGTGGCCGGCACGGGCGACGCCGTGCAGCGCCTCGCTCCAGTAGTCATAGGAGGGAATTCCCAGGCGGGGAATCTCCTTGGAGCCGTTGCG
Source organism: Opitutaceae bacterium (assembly GCA_036502225.1). Lineage (GTDB taxonomy): Bacteria > Verrucomicrobiota > Verrucomicrobiia > Opitutales > Opitutaceae > Palsa-1447. Next base: position 102,796 of record DASXYY010000036.1, on the reverse strand, counting down.
AAGCTGGCCCACCTTTTCGTCCAGGGACATCCGGCCGATCAGGTCCTTGATCCGCGCGTCCAGTGGCTGCGACGGATCTTTCCACAAATCGGCGCCGCTGAGAAGCGGCGTCGACGCAAACAAAACGAGAGCTAAATGAAGGGGTCGAAGAGCTTTCAAGCGCCCTAGATGGCGCCCATTGCCTTTGGAAGAGCAACATCGAATTCCACCGGATGCGGGTGCTTCCGCTTCACCTTGAAGAGCCGCGAACGCCGACGCAGCATGCGATCCAATTTGTCGGTGAGGAGGGCGACCGCCTTGTGGCAATCGTCGGAGGCGACCACGGCATTCATGGCGGGGCCATGAATGATGATGTGCCCCTTGGCCTTGAAACGGCTCCCCATCTCTTCCTTCGGATCGAATTCCAGTTCAACGCGGAGGCGCACGATGTGCTCCTCGTGACGAAACAATCGGTCCACTTTTTCACGCACGAAGGTCTTGAGCGAAGGAGTCAATTCGAGGTGAATTCCGGAAACGATCAGTTCGTGGTTGTTTTGTCGGTTCATGATTCCGCTTGTTGATGGTTTAGGCATCAGCCCGCCCCACGGCGGGCCAAAAAGGGAGGCACAGACACTCGTGCCATGGGCGGCTTGCAGCTTAAGCTGGGCCATCGAGCCAGACGAGTTATACGATTCCACAGCGACAATGAAGAACGCTCGAAAAGATAGACGTCCGGCTCCGCGGGTCGTTCAATTCGCCCGAATCTTTTCACAAAGTGAATATAGCACGGTAAGTTCCGCGCGCCAACATGGATGATTTTGGCGCCATGGCGGGCCGGGCGTGCGCGTGGCCTCGCCGCCTTAAGCAGGGGCCGGTGCGGTACATCCGGCCGGAAGAACTGCAGTCGTGGATCGTTCGCGAAGATCCGGAGCTGTTGGTGATCAACAAGCCCGGCGATGTTGTCTGCCATCCGTCGAAGGATGGACCCTGGTCGAGTCTGGTCGGGGCGGCGCGCGAGCACACGCAGTTGCCCGTGGTTCATCTGGTTTTCCGATTGGATCGCGAAACCAGCGGGCTCGTCTTGCTGGCCAAGACGTCCAAGACGGCGAGCCGGCTTCAGAAGGCGATGCAGAATCGCAAGGTGCGGAAGACTTATCTGGCCATTCTCACCGGCGACTTGGCGAATCCGGTCACTGTGAATCAGCCGTTAGGGGATGACACTTCAAGCGTGGTGTACATGAAATCCTGCGTGGTCGAAGGCGGACAACCATCGGTGACCCATTTTCTGCCGCTGGCACGCGGTAGCGGCGTCACGCTGGCGCGCGTCATCACGGAAACCGGCCGCAAACACCAAATCCGCGCGCACGCGCAATGGCTGGGACACGGTTTGATTGGCGACAAGATCTACGGGCCCGATGCCCAGCTATTCCTGGATTTCATCAACACCGGATGGACGCCTCAGTTGGAGGCGCGGCTGCACTTGCGCCGCCAGGCGCTTCATTGCGCGACGATCGACCTCTCCGAAGCGGGCTGGACCGATCCGGCGACGATCGCCGCGCCCATCCCGTCCGACCTGACGGACTTTCTGGTCAGCCGAGGAATTCCTTCAGGACCGTGGTGACGGCCACCTGCATGGCCAGGATCCGCTGGGCGAGGGGATAGCCGGACGGGGTTTCCAACGTGCAGCCCCGGGCGGCGTGATGCGACCGCAGGTAAAACGACTCCGGCCACAATTCCACCGTGGCGGTGTCGACCTGGGGCCGGATGATTCCGCCGACGGCCGGGCGGCCATCGATCTGATCGTGCAGGTCGATGGGGCAGATGGCACCCACCGCGGCGATGACTGCGTCGGCGTGGCTCTTTTGGCCCCGGGGATTGATCTCGTACAGATAGAAGCCGGTCGCTTCCCAATCCTCGTGCAGGGTCAGATAGAAATCAAAATTGGGCTGACGGCGCAGCCAGCGGAGATGGGCGGTCACTTCCTCGGAGCGGGTCTGGCAGTAGTCGCGATTGAGATCGATTCCCCCGGCGTTTTCGCGGGTCTGGGCCCTGAATCCGGCCGGATTGAGCAGCGGGCACAGGATCCAGTTCGCCCGTCCGTCAAAGAGGCCGCTGCGCAGCAGGCTCAGCAGCGCCAGCGGAGGCGCCGGTTCGTCCCCGTGAATGCCCGTCGACACATACACGCGTGGCCGGGGCCCGGGGATCCGCCGGGTGAGCGCGATCAATGGGCATTCGCCGGCGCGTCCGAATTCCTCCTCCCGAAATCCCGCCGCTTGAGCCGCAACCCGGACTTTCGAAACGAGTTCGGCGGGCGCGAAGGCTGCGGCTTTGACAGCGGACATGCCATGGTTCTTGCTCGGCAGTTCGTCTCGGCTCAAGTCCCTTTCCATCATGTCCTCCCATGTCCGTGTTCGTTTTGCTCCCAGTCCGACGGGTTTCTTCCACATCGGGAGCGCGCGCACCGCGCTGTTCAACTGGCTGTATGCCCGCCACACCGGCGGAGCGTTCATTCTCCGCATCGAGGACACGGACGAAGCCCGCAACAATCCCGCGTACCTGCAGCTCATCTATGACAGTTTGCGTTGGCTGGGCCTGAACTGGGACGAAGGTCCCGACGCCGGCGGTTCGTTCGGCCCTTACCTGCAAAGCCAGCGCGGCGCGATCTATCAGGACTACCTGGAGAAGCTGAAAGCAACCGGTCGGACCTATGAGAAGGAAGGCGCGCTGTTCTTCCGGATTTCCGGCGAGACGCAGGTCATCAACGACGCGATCCGGGGGCCGGTGGAGCGCAAGGAAGAAAAGGATTTCGTCGTGGTCCGCTCGAATGGCACGCCGATCTTCCACCTGACGAACGTCATCGACGACATTGCGATGGAAGTGACGCACGTGATCCGCGGCGAGGATCACCTGTCGAACACCAGCAAGCACGTCGAGCTGGTCAAGGCGTTCGGTGCCCCCATGCCCATTTACGCTCACCTGCCGCTCATCCTAAAGCAGAACGGTCCGGGCAAGATGTCCAAGCGCGATCAGGGCGCCTTGGTGGAGGACTACCGCAAACGGGGATATTTTCCGGAAGCGCTCGACAACTTTCTGGCGCTGCTGGGCTGGTCGCCGAAGGACGACACGGAGAAGATGCCGCTGGAGGAAGTGGCGCGGCGGTTCGACATTCCGGGCATCAACAAGAGCAACGTGCGCTTCGACGAGAAGAAGCTCGCGCACATGAACATGCTTTATCTGTTGGGGGCGCCGGCCGATGATTTTCTCGCCCGGGTGCGCGCGCACTTTCAATTGGTCGGCAGCGCGGAGGCGACCCGTGCGCTCAACGCCGATTCGGCCTATTTTCGCGAGATCATGGCTCTCACCCAACCCAAGGTGAAAACGATCGAAGAGGTGCTGGCCTACACCGGCTACTTCTTCACGGACGAGTTCCCGGTGGATCCGAAGGCCCGCGACAAAATCCTGGCCAAGGGCGATGCCGCCGCCCGCGTGCGTGAGCTTTCCGAAGGGCTGGCCAGCGCCGATTTTTCCTCGGACCAATCGATTGAGCAGGCCGTGCAATCGATCGCCAGTGCACATAACCTGACCCTCTCGGATTACGTGCATGCCGGCCGGCTGGCGGTCAGCGGAACGAACGTGGGGCCATCGTTTTACAGCCTCTATCGCGTGCTCGGCAAAGAGCGGGTGATGCAGCGCCTGGGCGCCTTCCGCGCCTAGGGTGGAGCGCATCGTCCCGATGCGCTGAGCGATGCCGTAAGCCGACCGACGACGAAGCGCATGGAAACCATGCGCTCCACGGACCTCCACGCTACTTGGCCCAGTTGTCCTTGAGTCCGATCGTCCGATTGAAAATCGGCGTCCCCGGCTTCGAAGTCGGATCGAGCGTGAAATATCCCAGCCGCTCGAACTGAACGGGTTCTCCAACTTTGGCGTCCAACAGCGCCGGCTCCAGCTTGCCCGTCACCGTTTCCAGCGACTTGGGATTGATCGACGTCCGGAAATCCGCGCCGTCCGCGTCCGGCTCCGCCACGGTGAACAGCCGATCGTAGAGTCGCACTTCCACCTCGCGCGCATCCCGCGCGCTCACCCAATGGATCGTGCCCTTGACCTTCTTGGCGGCATTGGGCTCGCCGCTGCGCGTCGTCAAATCCGCGGTGCAGTGAATCTCCGTGATGCGGCCGGCCGCGTCCTTGGCCACTTGCTGAAACGTGATGATGCAGGCGTACTTCAGCCGCACCTCGCCGCCCGGCTTCAGCCGGAAATACTTGGGCGGGGGCACCTCCGCGAAATCCTCGGCGTCGATGTAGATCTCGCGCGTCAGATTCACGGTGCGCGTGCCGGCGGCTTCATCCGCCGGATGATTCACCGCGGTGCAGGCGACTTCGCCTTCGGCGGGCAAATTCGTCAGCACGACCTTGATCGGGCGCAGGACCGCCAGGCGCCGATGCGCCGAGGTATTCAGATCCTCGCGCACCGCGTGTTCGAAGGCCGCGATGTCCGTGACGCTGTTGAATTTGGTGACGCCCAGGCTCGCGACGAAATTCCGGATGGCGCGCGCGGGCACGCCGCGGCGGCGCAGACCGGAGAGCGTGGGCAGGCGGGGGTCGTCCCAGCCGGTCACGAATCCGTCCTGCACCAGGACGAGCAGCTTTCGCTTGCTGACCACCATGAACGTCGGAATGAACTTTGCGAATTCGTACTGGTGGGGCAGGGGACGCGGCAGGCTCAGATTCTCGAGCAGCCAGTCGTAAAGCGGACGGTGCACCTCGAATTCCAGCGTGCAGATGCTGTGGGTCACGCCTTCGATGTAGTCACTGAGCCCGTGCGCAAAGTCGTAGAGCGGATACAGGCACCACTGGCCGCCCGTGTGATGATGCTCGGCGTGCCGGATCCGATAGAGGACGGGATCGCGCAGCCAGACGTTCGGCGCGGTCATGTCGATCTTGGCCCGGAGCGTCCGAGCGCCATCCGGATATTCGCCTTTCCGCATCCGTTCGAACAGGTCGAGATTTTCGGCCACCGGCCGATTGCGAAAGGGGCTGTCCCGGCCCGGCTTGTCGGGCGAGCCGCGGTACTCGTCGGTCTCCTTGGCCGAGAGATCGCACACGTAGGCCTTGCCCGCGCGAATCAGGACCAAGGCGTAACCGTAAAGAGCATCAAAGTAGTCGCTCGCGTAAAAGGGCTCGGTCTCCGCTCCGGTCCCTTCCGCCGGACCCTGAAACGCGTCGGCGCCCTCCGGAGGAACCGCGCCGCGCCGTTTGAAGCACAGGCAGTGATCGGCCCAGCCGGCAATCAGCCAGCGGACATCGCCGATGATGGCATCCACATACTCGACCTCCTCCTTGGCCGGGTTCGTGTCGTCCATCCGTAGGTTGCAGCGGCCGTTGTTCTCCCGCGCGATGCCGAAATTCAGGCAGATCGACTTGGCGTGCCCGATGTGCAGGTAGCCGTTGGGCTCGGGTGGAAATCGCGTTACGATCTGAGCATACCGGCTTTCCGCGACATGCCCCGCGACGATGTCGCGGATGAAATCGCTGGGCGCCACGGGCGCGGAAGACGGATCAGGCGGGGTCATAACAGTCCAAAATGCGGCAACGGCGGACACCTTTCAAGGAATTGCTTCGCCCGTGCCGCCGTGCCGAAATGGCCGCGTGCTCCCGCTGATCGTGCATCTCGATGCCGACGCCTTTTTCGTCTCGTGCGAACAGGCGAAGGACCCGTCGCTGCGGGGCAAGAAATGCGCGGTGGGCGGCCTGACCCGCGGCATCATATCGTCTGCCAGCTACGAAGCGCGAGCCTGCGGCGTTTACACCCCGATGCCGACGACCCGCGCCCTCAAGGTGTGCCCGGATCTCGTCATGATCCGCCATACCTCGGGTCTCTATGGCGAGGTCTCAAGTCAGATGTTCGAAATCTGCGAAACGCTGACGCCGTTGGTGGAGCGCAATTCCATCGACGAGGGTTATTTTGATCTCTCGCCCTGTGGCCATCGATCGCTGGCGGATGTCGAGACCGCGGTCCGTGCGCTGCAGAAGAAAATCTGGGCCGAATTGCAGATCCCGGTCTCGATGGGCATCGCGGGCAACAAGCTCGTCGCACAGATCGCCTCAAAGCTGAAAAAGCCGCGGGGATTCGTCGTCGTTCCCGTGGGATCGGAGCCGGAGTTTTTGGCCCCGCTCGCCATCGGAAAGCTGCCTGGGGTGGGACAGAAGACCGAGCCGAAGCTCGTGGCGAAGGGCATCGTCAAGATTGGAGATCTGTTCACGCGCACGGAAACGGAACTGCAGAGCATCTTCGGCCCCGACTGGCGCGGCATGCTCGCGCTGGGCCGAGGCGAGGACGATCGCCCCGTCGAGACCGAACACGCCGAGGCCAAGAGCTATTCGCAGCAGGAAACGTTTGGCGCCGACGTCTCCGATTTCGCCGAAATCGAGCGCGTGGCCAAAGGCATGCTCGACGATCTGATGGCCAAGGTGCGCCAGGACCGGAAGCGCGTGCGGACGCTGACCATCAAGGTGCGCTATCCCGATTTCACCGACGCCTCCCACGGTCAAAGCCTCACCGCTGCCTCCGATCTCGAAGTTTCGTTCTATCCTTTGATTGCGCCGCTCCTGCGCGGCGCCTGGACCAAGCGCCGCCCGCTCCGCCTGGTCAGCGTGAAACTGTCCGGCGTGGAAGCCCCCGCCGCCCAGTTGGAAATGTTCGCCGCGGGCGACGACCGCCGCCGCCGTCTGGCCAGCGTGCTGGACCGTCTCAACGAAAGCGGCGGCCCGGCCGTCCGCCACGGCCACCAGCTAAGAGGGAAGCCTTGACGCCCGCGCCAACCGTAAGCTTGATTGCCCGTTCTGGATTCGCAGGCGTAGCACAATGGATAGTGTAGTGGTCTCCGAAGCCATTGATCCGGGTTCGACTCCCGGCGCTTGCACCAGCGCTTCGCAATGCGAAGCGCTGCCCGCCGAAGCCAACGGCGAAGGAGGGCTGACGGCGGCCGGAAACCACAGTCCGGCGGATTTGGGAGGCTCGGTTTCGGGCGACGCTTGCCCAAGCCACCGAACTCGACTATCGACCCATCATGCCTGAGTCATGGCTTTGGGAAGCGCTGGCCTTACTGCTGCTCGTTCTGAGCGGAATTCGGATCACGCGGGAGTACGAGCGCGGCGTGGTCTTTCGGTTGGGACGGTTCGTCGGCCTGCGAGGCCCGGGGCCGTTCTTCGTCATTCCCCTGGGCATTGAGCGTTCGATCACGGTGGACCTGCGCACGCGCACGGTCAGCGCCGAGCAGCAGGAAACGATCACTCGCGACAGCGTCACCATCAAGGTGAACGGAGTGCTCTGGTATCAGATCGAGGACGCGGGAAAATCGGTCCTCGCCGTTCGGGACGCCGGGGCAGCGGTTTACCAGCTCGGGTTGACGAGCCTGCGCAACATCATTGGCCAGCACGATCTGGACGAGGTGCTGCAGAATCGTGATCGAATCAACACGCTCCTGCTGCAGTCGGTGGGCGAGCCCAGCCTTCCGTGGGGAATCAAGGTCGAGCGCTTCGAGATGAAGGACGTTGAGCTGCCCGAAGCCATGCAGCAGGTCATGGCAATGCAGGCGGAAGCGATCCGTGAGAAGCGCGCCCGCATCATCAAGGCCGAGGCGGAATACGAGGCCTCGATCAAGCTGGCCGCCGCGGCGACTCAGATTGCGGACAATCCCGCGGCGCTCGAGCTGCGCCGGATGCAGATGATTTCCGAGGTCGGCGCCGAGAATAACAGCACGACCGTGATCATGATCCCATCCGACTTCGCCACGATGGCCAAGAGCCTGTCTCAATACCTGCGGGAGCATTCCGAGAAGACGTAGAACCGCCGACGCTCGGCAGAGAGCCAGACGCGTCTGCCACCCCTGGCATACAAACCGCAATTGCCGGTGCCGGCGTCCTCCCATTGGATGTCGACCTCGAAAGGAGCGAACGGGTCATGAAAATCGGATTTGTTCTCGCGCTGGCCGCCTCCACGGCGGCCGCTGAAACCAAAGATTACCAGCTTCTCATCGGAGCCGATTTTGACGTGCAGCGCCAAGGCGCGCTCGAACGAGTCGTCGGCGTCGATCGCGATGCTTTTTGTTGGACGACGGTCTGGGCCATCAAGACGCGGTCGTGATGAACTCCGCGGGCAGCTTGAAAGTTACTCCGATCATGAAGCTGGCGCGCACCCTGGCCGGGGTGGACAAGCTGGTCGTGGAGCGCGCGTACACGCCCGGCGCGGATCCGGGCCGCAAGTATTATCGCGAAAACGGGGCGGAGATGCAGACCGAGGACAATCTGGCTGCAGTCTACGGCAAAATAGACGCTCGCACTTCCTTGCACGGACGAATTGAGCTGGAGACGTCAGTGAAAGTAATGACCGCACTCTTTACCGATTTGAATGCGGCCCAGGCTTTCAGCTCCGCCGACCTCATGCAAAATGGCAACCGGGCGGGGCAAATGCAGGAGGAACTCGTGGCCGAGCGCTTCGATGCCGTTCGCATTTCGTTTGTCGTCAGCGCGGATCATCCTTTGGTGGCGCCCTACCTGATTGCCACGGCCCGGTACCGCAATTCGTCGCAATAGGATGCACCGGCACATGCCTGGATTTACGCCGAGGAGCTGGATCCCATCGGCTCGCCACCGCACCGGGTCGAAATCCTCGCCGGAGGACTTCCGCCGGGCTTCACCTACGACAAGTTCCGCCTGCATATCTACGATCGCGGGGCCGAAGTCGCGACCACCGTTTCGTCGAATTGGACGCCCATGTCCGAGGACGAGGCATTTTTGTATATCGTCGCCAATTTTCTCGGCAGCCACCGGACCGAAACGGTGTCGCCGGCGCTGGTACTCCATTCTCCGTCAAAGTCGGATCGAACGGCCATGATTCAAGCTGGCGCGCCCCGGCAGGTGTACATCAAGGTCGACGGCGACGGCCGGCCTCTTGGCGCATTCGTCGACGAGCAGTGCACCCAGCCGGTGCCCGATGGGCATATAGCGCTGAAGATCGGCCAGCTTCGTTTCACGCCCGCCCTCGATCACGGGCGGGCCGTGCCCGGGGTGGCCCGGCTCGATTTGTCGATCTGAATATCGGCGGCGGACTATTGCACCTGCGCCAGAATTTTCTTTTTCGCGGCTTCGAACTCGTCCTCGCTGATGACTCCGCTTTTGCGCAGGTCCTCCAGCTCCTTGAGCTTGCGATAAAATTCGCTGGAGCCGGGCGGCGCGACGTCGCCTAAGCCCATCGCCGGCGCGGAGATTTGGCCGGAATCAACCGCCCGGAAGGTGACCGTGACGCTGACAAAACCGTCGCGGAAATCCGGTTTGTCCGTCGCGACCTTGACGATTTGAAGCTGTTTGCCGCGCTGCTCGCAGTACTTGGCGGCATCGTCTTCGGCCAACTGTTTCATGTCGGCCTCGTTTCGATTCAAGACGTTCGTCGACTCTCGGGTGACCGTAAACAGGTTGTCGCCTTGGGAAACGACTTTCGACGTCGTGGAATGGCAGCCGGCCAGCAGGGCGACGACCGCGGCGGCCGCGAAGAGCCGGCGAAACGCAGGGGTATTCACGCCGCGGAAAATTGCCGACGCGCTTCCCTGGGTCAAGGGCGCCCGATTGGGCGGGAAACCCTCGCGCTGGCAGATGTACCAGTCGGCTCCCTTCGCGCCCAGCGCGGGTCGCTGACATACCTGAGCGATCGATTCCCGGGGTCCGTCAAAACGATGTGAGCGCTAGGACTGCGCCAATCGGAGACAAGAACTCACCTGGACATATTCCTTGTCGCACCAAATGGGAATCAACTAATGTATTCGCAATGAGCGTACCGCTTCGAATCGCCGCCGCCGCCCTTTTCGGCGCCCTTGTGCTTCCTCCTGCCGCCCTCGCGGGTCCCAGTCCCAGTGGCGTCAATCTGGCCGCCGCCGACGGGTACAACCTGGTGACATTCAGCGGCGCCACCCTGAGCGACTCCGATATCGAGGGCACCGCCGCCGTCGGCGGAAATGCGACGTTCGATTCCTATTCGATCGGAGACCAGGCGGGCATCTCGAACCCCTTGACGGCCGCCTTTGTCGTGGGCGGCAATTTGACGGCCGGCAATGGCAACGTTTTCGAAGGCAGCATCTACGTGGCGGGCACCTATTCCGGGCCGGGCTACTCACTGGATTCCGCACCGGGATCGGTGACTGAGCCTTCGCTGGGTTCGGCGGGCATTCCGTTTGATTTCGGCGCCGCCCAAATGGCGCTGAAGGCCGACTCGCACCAGGACTCCCTGCTGGCGGCGAATGGCACGGCTATTTCCCACTTTTCCACGCTCACGCTGACGGGGACCAGCGCGGGGCTGAACGTTTTCGACCTGACGGATGCCGAGCTGGCGTCCGACACGACCTTGGATATCGACGCGCCGACCGGTTCCCAGGTTCTGATCAACGTTTCGGGTGCGACCGACACTTTCAGTGACCTGGGCTACAATGGGACGTTTTCGGATGATGCCGACATCCTTTACAATTTCTATCAGGCCACCACCTTGTCGATGGTGGGTATTGGCGTTGAGGGCTCGGTGCTCGCGCCAGGTGCCGCGGTCAACTTTACCAGCGGCCAGCTCAACGGCGAATTGATTGCCTACTCTTTCACGGGCGGCGGCGAGCTCCATGCGCACTCGTTCGATAACCGTCCGTCGGGTCCGCCCTCCGTGCCCGATGGGGGTGGCACGGCTCTGATGTTGGTGGCGGCACTGGCCGGAAGCTTTGTCGCGGCAGGTCGCCGGGTTTCAGCGACGGTCTAGTCCGGCCCCGCCTGTGGCTTCGTCGGCGCCACGCTCCGGCGTGCCGCTCACGGGGGAGCTGAAATTCCCTCGTCGGCCTCCAGCATCGTGAAGACGTTGTCCGGTTTCAGGTGAGCGACGTGGGCGTAGGTCGTCGCGAGCCCGATCGGCAATCGCGTCTCCAGCGAGTAGCCCGGCTTTCCCAGGTTGGCCGCAATGTGGTTCCATTCGCGAATCCGGTCCTTGGTACCGCCGGGGCGCCCCAAAAACCAAGTCGCCACCTCTTCATCGGTGCCGGCGGCCGCGGAAATGATTTCCTCCCGGGTGAGGTCAAAATGTTGAAGGAAGACCGAGTCTACGCCGTTGGGCACTCCGAAGCGGGCCGCAAACTCTGGAGGCAGCGTGCCCGCCCGAAACAAGCGGGCCTTGCCGACAATTCGCGGCAGCCAGACGCATTCAGCCCATCGATCGCGGGGCGCGGGTAACATGGGTCAAACGTAGTCCGAAGTTCCTGTCGGGCAAAGAACGATGTCGCGAGTTGGGACCACGCGCGCGGCGCCCTCGTGATATCCTACGAGCGCTACGCCGAGGCGGTCGGCGAGGCTGAGGCGACCGTCCGCCGGCGAACTTTCGGCGGCATCGTGAGTGTCGGAATATCTTACACTTTTTTCTTCCCTTAGAAGGAGGTTTTTGGAGCCTAAATCTCCAAACCATTGCAGCCCAAAAGCGTGACATACCCCACGGTTTCGGGGCATAGATCATGCTCATTCCCAGCACCATGCTATGTCGCTTCGTTGATTACTCCCGGGCCATTTTGGCGATTGGCGCTCTCGTGTGCTTGGGCGGCGTTGCCCGCGCGGATTCGTACAGCCTAACTGAACAATTTCAATCTGGCGCGACGTTCACCGGCACGGTGACTTTTGACGCCGGGGGCGACACGCTCACGGGCGTGAACGGTTGGCTGAATGGCGGCGGCTACGGCTCCGAACAAATCGACCAGCTTTGGGATTCGAGCAATTATGCTTCCGGCTACGGTCCGGATTTGGGCGGCAATTATCTTTTGGGCGCCGATTATTGGCTGGGCGCCGGCGACCTGATCGCGATCACGTGGGATTTCTCGAACGCACCGGTTCTCGCGCTGACTTCACCGGGCGGGGTCTTGGCGCTCCAAGGTGGCAACAGTGTCGACTATGGCGATCCTCTGGTCAGCGGCTCGTTTGGTCCGGCGATTGCATCTGCGCCCGATGCGGCTGATACCGCTTGGTTGCTGGCGGCAAGTCTCGTCTTGCTGGGCGCCTCGCGGGCGTTTGGGCGGCGTTCGTTGGCCTCCTAGCTTCGGCGATCGCGAGGGATATTGATCTCGCGTATTTTGCGGTTTGCGGCGGCCGGCGCATTTGCCGTTGCCGGAAAAGGATTCGCCGCGCCGTCCACCCTGCGTGAAGCGACGGGCGGCAATCCCCTGATCGGCTGCGCCCTTGGCACGCAGGACATCGACAACCCGCCTCTGGCCCGATTGGTCGCGCGCCAATTCGATTGCCTGACGGCCGACAACCAGATGATGCCGGCCAAGCTGGTGGACGAAAGCGGCCGCTATACCTTCGCGGACGGCGACCGGATCGCCGATTTCGCCCAGGACCACGGCCTGAAATTCTTCGGCCAGATGTTCGTGTGGCACCACGTCACGCGCGCCTGGCTCTTTGAGGACGCCCGCGGCCGGCCGCTGCCGCGCGCCCAGGCGTTGTCCAATTTGCGCAGCTACATCCTGGCCGTGGGCCGGCACTACCGCGGGCGGGTAACGGCGTGGAACGTGGTCAACGAGGCGTTGAGCGACGAGCCCGGGGAGTACCTTCGGCCGACGCCGGCGCTGCGAGCGATCGGCGATGACTATATCGCCCAGGCCTTCGCGTTCGCGCAGGAAGCCGATCCTGGGGCGGAGCTCTACTACAACGACTACAACGTCGAGGAGCCGGCCAAGCGCGCCCAAGCCCTGCGCCTGCTCCGATCGTTGCGCGCCCGCGGCCTGCGCGTCGATGCGATTGGCATCCAAGGCCATTGGACGCTCGGATTCCCGGAACTGTCCGCGATCACCGATTCGCTGAAACAATTCCATCAGGCCGGCTTCAAGGTTTTCATCACCGAACTCGACATCGATGTCCTCCCGCGCACGGTGTCTGGCGCCGATCTGGCAACAGTCGAGCACGGCCCGGACCCTTTTCGGAACGGCCTTCCCGCCGAAGTGCAGGCCGCGCTTGCTCGCCGTTATGCGGAGATCTTCGCGGCGCTGCTGAATCCGTCTCCGGCCGAAATGATCACTTTTTGGGGGCCCGATGATGGCCGTTCCTGGCTGAACGACTTCCCGGTGAGGCATCGCATCAACTATCCTTTGCTTTTTGATCGGAGCCTGCGGCCCAAGCCCGCTTTTTACGCGGTTCGGGACCAACTGCAGATGGCGGCCAGTTCGCACTCGTCGCGAAGCGCAGCATCCCCTTGACGTTGTCTTTGGCGTCCTGGTCTCACTGTCAGGTGATCAAGAGATTCTGGCGGATATTGTGCTGCGGCGGGTTGCTCGACGTTCGTCGCAGATCGTCGTGGGGCCGGGAATCGGCGGTGGCCCTTTGGCGCTTCAAACCGGGGTTTCACACGGCGAACCGAGGCTCGTCCCTATGCAGGTCCCAATTATCTTTCACTGCGTTAGCGGGCCGATCCAGCCCAAGCTCCGCAGCCATTCCTCCGCCCGGCGCGGCCAGGTGGTCGCGGCCTCATTGGTCGGACGCAGGCCGTACCCATGCCCGCCGCTGGGATACAAGTGAAGCTCGGCGGGCACTGCGGCGCCCTCGAGCGCCAGGTAATAATAGAGGGCGTTGCCCACCCAGAGGGGATCGTCCTCCGCCATCGTGAGGAAGGTCGGCGGAAAGCCCGCCTTGGCGCCGCGAAGTTCGTCGGCCAGGACGCCCGATTTGCGGGCGAGGTAGGCCGGATAGATCAGGAGCGTGGCGTCGGGCCGGCAGCTGACGCGATCGGCGTCGTCCTCAAGCGGGTAGGAGCGGGCGAGAGATTGCCCGCTCATCAGCGCCGACAAATGGCCGCCAGCGGAGAACCCAAGTATGCCGATCCGGTGAGGATCGAGCTGGAGCGCTTGGGCCTTGGCGCGCAGCACGCCCAACGCCCGCTGCGCGTCCTGGAGCGCCTCCGGGTATTTGCCTTGGGCGCTGTTTTGCGGGTCTTCGTCGGACGCTAATTTATAGTGGGCCGGCGTGATGCCCGGCACGCGGTATTTGAGCAGGGCGGCGTTGATTCCGATGGAATTGAGCCAGGCGCAGACTTCCCGCCCTTCCAGGTCGATGGCGAGAATGCGATAGGCGCCGCCGGGACAAACGAGGATCGTTGCGGATGAAGCCTGAGGACCAGTCGAACGGTAGAGAGTGAGACTGGGCCGCGTATGCGTACGGCGTTCGACCCGCCGGCCAGCCACGATGCGGTCCGCGGGCGTAGTGGCGTCGGTCTCGGCGGGTGCGGAAGGTGCCGCGCCCGGAGGCCCATGGGGCCATAATTCAAGTGTGGTTGGAACCAGATTGCTCGCGTGCACCATGACTGCCGACGCAAACAGGAACGTGAGCCAGCGCCAAGCCATGTCCGGCCAAGAAAAAACCCCCCGGCTTGCCGGGGGTCCATTGGATAATTGCGCCGTGCGGGCGCCGGCTCAGGCCTGCTGGGACTGGCGTTTGCTCGCCCAGCCGAAGGCGGCCAGCGCGGCAAAAGCCAGGGCCACGATGCTCAGGTTCGTCGTTTCCGGAACCGCCGTCAGATCCGTGATCGCGATATAGTTGTCCGTCAGCGTGAACGAAGTGATGTCGTTCGTGGATTCCATGAAGCCGAGGAACTCTCCCTGATTGTCGCCGCCGTTCGTCGTAAAGGTCAGATTGTATGACTCAAGGAGCGTGTTGCCGTCCCAGACGGCGATGGTGGTGGGATTCGACGATCCAGGGACATAGTTGATGAAACCGCCGACCGCGCGGACCGGCGAATTGAAGCTGAAGATCATCGTGTCGGTCTCGCCGAACGCGTCGGTCGAGTCGTTGACGCCGGCGATCGGTCCCATGGAGCCATCCCAAAAGCCGTTGCCATTGAAGCCATAGCTCCCGGTGTAGCCGAACACCGAACCGCCCTGGTTGAAAATATTCGTCGACGACCAAGTGACGCCGGGGGTGACCGATTGCGGACCGGGCCCAAAGTAGTTCGCGGCGGGAATGGCCAGAACGGAGCCGCCGGAAATCGAAGTAACCAAATTGGCAAAGGTCGGCTGAACCGAAATGGCGGCGACGATTGCGGCGAGCAGTGCGGATTTGAAAGGTTTCATTGAGAAAAAACGGACGTTGAAATTGGAAAGCTGAATGAAGATGTGGGGAGTGGTACTACAGGCTGCCATTCAGCAACGGGCGTGCCAGGACTGCCTCGGGTCAATTAAGGCTGTTAAAATGCAATGAGATAGGTCTTATTGATCAGATTCGGCCTTAGGCGGGTTTACAGACTTAGATGTAAAAGTGTAAGACATTCCGGCATTTTGAGGGAGGGCTAGGACTAGCGGAGATTCACGTCACCTGACCGGCAAATGTTTGTCGTCCGGGGCGGCGGGAAATCCAGCGGGCCAGGGGAGGTGAAATCGGTTTGTGCTCACCGGTTCGTTGCAAAAATTAGTTTGAAATCAAACTAAAACTTAGGCAACGAGCGTTCCCAAATTCTTCGACATCATGGGAATGAAATCGTGCAAAACCCCCGGCGCGGCGCTAAAAACGAGAGTAGGCAACTCGTTGATGCTGCGAGTAGGATCGCATCCAAAAATGCTCCTAGTCATTCCGGCCAAGCGCATTTGGCGAGTCAGATCGGACCGAGGCGGAACGTTGCTATAATCCTGTGTCCTACCACCGGAAAATCCCCGGGAGAAAATATCATCTATTGTCCCATAAGCGTCATGCGTTTCGCATCTGTTTGGCTTCGGGCGGCGTCGCTCGGCGCCGGCCTTCTGTGTTCCTTATCAAGCCTCGTAGGCTTCACCCAGAGTGGCAACACTTTCACGACTAACGGGACCGCCGCGGACATCGACAACGCGGTCGTTGCGGCGAATGCCGGAGATACCATCACGATCCCGGCTGGCACGTTTACCTGGACCAACAACGCCATCGTCTGGCTCAACAAACCGGTGACCCTGAACGGAGCGGGCGAGGGCAAAACCATCATCGTGCTGGGCCCGAACGAGCCGACCGTCGCGGTCGGCGCGATTCAGATCATGAGCTCGGCGACCGTCAGCAATCTCACGATTAAGCAGACGGGCTACGGGGCGACCCCATTTGCAGTGAACGCGCCGTGCAACAACTGGCGCATCACGAGCGTGGTGTTCAGCGGCAACGCCGTCTCATCATATTTCTGCATTGTGATTTCCGGTTACGGCATCATCGACAATTGCACCTTGGATTCGGGCGGCGGCGAAAACGAAATGATTTTTGCGCGCGGACCAGTCAACTCTTGGCAGCAGCCGGATAGCATGGGCAGCGCCAATGCCGTTTACATCGAAAGCAACACCTTCAACGGCCCGGGCTATGTTTGCGACGCCAACGCGAATTCCCGCCTGGTCGTCCGCTACAACAAGATCATTGGCGCGATGAAGGTCGACGCGCATGGCGTTGCCTCCAATTCTCCGGCGCGCGGCGTCCGACAGATCGAAGTCTACGACAATACCTGGACCAGCACGACCGCCGCCTTCGCCGCGATCGAGCTGCGCGGCGGCACGGGCCTCGTGTTCGGCAACACCACGGTCGCTCCCGCCAATGGAGCGTGGTTCTATCTGGACGACTACGGCTACCTGGGCCAATGGCCGAATTTCGGCAGCGTCTATCAGACTCCCGTCAACTATCCGATCCGGGATCAGATCGGCGAAGGCATGGACGTCAATGGCGCGCAGGCCCCCGGCGGCGCGGACCCGATGTATGTTTTCAACAACACGCGGTCGGGCGCCCAATGGGTCCGTTGCGAGAAGACGCCCGCAGCGGGCGCGCTCACCCTCTATCAGCAGCAGACGAACAATGCCGCTGCGAACTTCAATGACAGCAACCTGATCGCGATGGATCGTGACGTGTTTTCCGACTGGACAGTCTCGGGCGCTTTCAATGGCACGACCGGCGTCGGACTCGGCACCTTCGCCCAAATGTCGGCCATCGTGCCGACTCGGACGGGAGTCGGCTATTGGGCGACGGACCAGGGGCACTGGAATACCCAGACATCCGCGGCCAGCGGCCAATTGTATGTTTGGAACGGCTCGGCGTGGGGGTTGAAGTACACGCCCTACACCTATCCGAACCCGCTGCGCATGAGCCACCCGGTGGTAACGGCGAGCGCCACGTCGATCAAGGCCGGCCAGGGGGCCACACTGTCCGTTGCGGCTACGGCGAATGCGACCTATCAATGGCAGTACGACGGCGTGAATATTCCCGGCGCGACCAGCCGTATTTTCACCCTGAGCCAGCTGGGCGCTTATCAAAGCGGCAACTACTCCGCGTTGGTCTCGGTCAGCGGCTCTACCGTCGTTTCGGTCCCGGTGCTCATCAATATCACCCAGAATGCCCGCCTCACCGCGATGTCGGCGCTCGATAATCTTAACGCGTCCTACGGTATGAACCTGGCGGCGGGAATTTCCGGCACCGGAACCAAGCATCTGCTCATCAGCGTGGACGGCCCGACGCTGGGGGTGCTCAACGTGCCCAATGCGATTTCGGCCACGAGATTCAGCGTCTATGACGCCAATCACGCCTTGGTGGCTACGGACAGCGGCTGGTCCAGTCCGTTGGCCCAGGGCACCTCGACGACCACGACCGCGAGCGCGGCCTCCCTGGTTGAACTGCAGGCCGTCGGCTCGCTTCCCCTGCTGCTTGGATCGCTCGATAGCGCCATGATGGTGGCGGCCCCGGCCAGCACGATCACGGCGGTGGCGACCAACGTGGGCTACAACTATGGCGTGACGATGGAGAACGTATACGACACGGATCCAATCACGTCCGCGTCCTACCTTTCCATGTTTCAGGCGGGCGGCGGGGTCAACTATAGCGGCAGCATCCTCGAAGTGGGATTTGTCATTTCGGGCACCACCAGCCAGACGGTGTTGATCTATGGTTTGGGGCCCACCAACGGGGCTTACGGCGCTCGCAGCCCGCTGCAGGATCCCCGCCTGACGCTGTACGGCACCGAGTCCTCGGTCGACGACGGCCAGATCGCCAATGCCTCCAATAGCGTCATGATCGCGCAGAATATCGGCTGGGGCAATCTGTGCACGCTCGGGACTTCGGCCTACTCCGCGGGAGTCCAGTCGGCGACCGCGGCGCTCATGACCGCCGCCAACGCGCCGTTGGTCATTCAGAACGGCACCGCGGATTGTGCGATGGTGGTGACGCTGCCGCCCGGCAGCTATACCGTGCAGGTCGACAGCGTCAGCGGCGCCCAAGGGTCCGCGCGCGTCGAGATCATGAATCTGCCCTGAGGCCGGCTCGCCGCCTCCGTGCTCAATCGCGCGGAGGCAGCCCGAGCAGGTACGCGAAGAAAAAGCACCCGCCGGCCGTGACGGCCGAAAGCGTCGTCAGGGTACAAGCCAACGGGCGGCCGTGCCAGAGGGAGCCCCACCAGTCTCCCATTTCCACCCCGAGCACCGCGGATTTTCCTCCGATGTGCTCGAGGTTTTGTTCATAGACCTTGGAGTTGCCGGCATTGGGCTGATCCGAATCGCCGCCGGAATCGGGCGAGCGCGCCAGTGCGAGCACCAGAATCGCCGCGGTCAGTCCCGTCAGGAGAATCGCGACGCCCGCGCGCTGAAATCGGTTTTTCCAGAGGGCATCGCGCGCCGGGTCCGATGGCGCGCCCCGGGGAGCGTCGCTCACGGGCGCGCCGTGGCCAGAAACGCCGCCACGTCCTCCTTCGTCGTCGCCCACGAGCACATCAGGCGATAGCCATCTTCGCCGAAAAAACGGTAGAAGCCCCAGCGCGCCTGCAGCGCCGCCGCGAGAGGCGGAGGCAGCGTAAGAAAGATTCCATTCGCCTCCGTCCGCTCCTGCAGGCGGACGCCGGCGCACGCCGTCAGACCGGCCGCCATTTCCACCGCGCGCGCGTTCGCGTTGGCCGCATGGCGCAGCCAAATTCCATCGGTCAGCACCGCCGCCCATTGGGCCGAGGCGAACCGCAGCTTGGACGCCAGCTGGCCCGCCTGCTTCATCCGGTAGGAGAAATCCCGCGCGAGCTCCCGGTCGAAAAAGACGACGGCCTCGGTCGTGAGCAGGCCGTTCTTGGTGCCGCCGAGCGAGAGCACGTCGACGCCGCTGCGCCAAGTGAGATCCGCCGGCGAAGCGCCTTCGGCGGACAGCGCGGCAACGGCATTCGCAAACCGGGCGCCGTCCATGTGCACTCGCAATCCCTGGGCGTGGGCCGCATCCGCCAACGCGGCGATTTCAGCCGGACGGTACAAGGTTCCCCATTCGGTCGCCTGCGTGAGGCTCAGCGTGCCCGGCTTCGGGAAATGGATGCCGTGCCCCCGGCCAAAGGCGGCCTGGATCGTAGCGGGCACAAGCTTTCCGTGCGCGCCCGGCAAGGGCAGAACTTTGCCGCCGCCGGTGAAGAATTCCGGGGCGCCGCACTCGTCGGTGTCGACATGCGCGGCCTCATGACAGAGGACGCTGTGGTAGGACCGGTTCGCGGCCGCGATAGCGAGCGAGTTGGCGGCCGTGCCGTTGAAAACAAAATATGCTTCGCAATCGGTTTCGAAGATCTCGCGCAGGCGCCGGCGCGCCGCGTCGGTCCACGGATCGTCGCCATAGCCCGGCGCGGCGCCGTGATTGGCGGCCGCCAGCGCCGCCCAGGCTTCCGGGCAGACGCCCGCGCAATTATCGCTGCCGAAACGGTAGTCAGCTCCCATGGGAAAGCGGGCCGGCGACCGCGACCGCCAGGCGGCCGGCGACCCGCGCGTTGTTGCGCAGCAGCGCCATGTTGGCGACGCGCGCACGCTCGTGCGTGAGCTCGGCGACTCGGGCCAGCAAATAGGGCGTGGCCGCCTTGCCTCGCACCCCCGCCCGATCGGCATCGGCCGCGGCTTGCGCCACCGCTTGCTCCATTTCCGCTTCGGCCAGCGCCGATTCGGAGGGCGCCGGGACCGCGATCAGCAACCCGTGCCCCGCCTGAAGCGCGGTCGCTGCCGATACTATGCGCGCCGCCTCGTCAACCGTGGCGGCGGCAAAGTCCACGGGCAGCCCCGTGGTGCGGGTGTAGAATCCCGGCAGCTGATCGGTGCCCAGGCCGATGACGGGCACCCCCTGGGTCTCCAGGACTTCCACCGTCGCCGGCAAATCAAGGATCGATTTGGCACCGGAGCAGACCACGGCCACCGGCGTGCGGCCCAGCTCGATCAAATCGGCGGAAATGTCGAAGGGATGTCCGCGGTGGACCCCGCCGATGCCTCCGGTCGCAAATATTCGGATGCCGGCGCGGTGGGCGATGATCATCGTGCCCGCCACCGTGGTCGCCGCGTCTTCCCCGAGGGCAAGGGCGATCGGAAGGTCGCGCCGGCTGCATTTGCGCACCGAGCCGGCAGGAAGGCGGCCGAGGCGTTCGATTTCCGGGGCGCTGGCTCCGACCGTGATCCGCCCTCGCAGGATCGCGATCGTCGCGGGAATGGCGCCCGACTCGCGCACCGCCGATTCCATCGCGAGCGCTGTGGCGACGTTGTCCGGATAGGGGAGGCCGTGGGTGATGAGCGTCGATTCGAGCGCCACGACCGCGCGGCCCTCGGCCAGCGCGGCGGAAACTTCCGGGCTTACGTCCAGGAGCGGCGCCACATCCCAGCCTGTCGCGCCGCCCGGACCGAGTCGAGCTCAGGGCGGCGGAACGCGGCGGCCGAACAGCAGCGCCACGATGAAGCACACCAGGAAGACGAAGAACAGAATGCGGGCGATCTCGGAGGCGGCGCCGGCAATGTTGCCGAAGCCGAGCGCCGCCGCGATGAGGGCGATGATGAGAAAGATAATGGCGTAACGGAGCATGGGAGAAGCGGGTTGAATGCGTTCAGATCGGGCGCGACGGCCGGATCGCGACCACGAGGCCGACCACGGCCAGTATGCAGCCGCTCACGATCCAAACGGTGTGGGTGGGAGTGCGACTTCCGCCGTCGACGGAATTGGCGACGCTGGTGCCGGCGCTGTCCAGCTTTCCGGCGATCGAGTCCTGGCGGTTGATTCCTTGGTAGATCAGCACGCCGCCCAGGATGATGAGAACTAAACCGATGATTTTGGTCATGGAAAATTCGGATTTTAGCGGCGATGGAAACCGGGGTGGGCCCAGCCTCCTTGATGCCAGCCGCCCTCATGCCACCACCCGCCGCCGTAAATGTAGGGTCCGTTGTCGTAGTAGGGCCCGGAATCGACGCCGACATAGCCGCCGGCGCAGCCGCCGACGACGAAGGCGCCGCCGCAAAGCGAAGCGGCGCCGAGTAGGATGAGAAGAAAGCGTTTCATGGCGTGGAGAGGAATTCGACGAGTCCGAAGACGCCGCCGGTGGGATCGGAGACCAAGGCGAAGCGGGTGTTCGCGGCGCCGGATTGGGCCGGTTCAATGACCGTCCCCCCGAGCGAGGATACCTTGGCCAGCTTCTCGTCCAAGTTTGAAACCCGGACGAAGCCGACCCAATCGTCGGAGGCATGCGGCGCGTCCGAGGGGAGCGCTTCGATGCCAGCGACCGGCTGATCATTGACGGTCAGGACATAGTGGTCGGCCGGGCCCGACGGACTGTTTTCAAATCCGTAGCCGAAGGCGGCCTGGTAGAAGCGGCTCGCCCCCTTCGGGTCGCTTGAAAAAAGCTCGAACCACGTAAATTGCCCGTCGGGCTCGCGGCCCCCGGCAAGGTCGCCGCTCGACGATTGCAGAATTCCCACAATCGCGTTCTTGGGATCGCGCACGATCGCCTGACGGCCGCGGTCCGGCACTGTCCGCGGATGGGACACCACCTCGCCGTTGAGGGTGGCGATGAGATGGGTCGTATGGCCGATGCTGCTCACGGCCACGTAGGGGATCCACCGGCCGGGCCGATCGCTCGCCGCGGTTCTCCCGACCAGTCCCGCGACCGGAGTTCCGTTGGAGTAGAGCAGGACGTAGGGATGCTTCGTGTCGGTCTTTTCCGACGTGTAGCCCTTCGGCGTCTGGGGGGCCGTGGCGGTCCAGCCGAGCAGATCCGTGTAGAATTGCTCCGCGCGTCCGATGTCGCCCGTGATCAGATCGGCCCATTCAAACTGGCCGGGGTTTGAGCGGCTCGACGCCGTCGAATTGAGCGGCGGAAGCGAGGCGTGAACGCGGGCGGCCCCGGGGAATGTCATCATTCCAAGGATGCCGGCGGCGCACGCGACAGAGGGGAATCGCATGCCACTATCGACCGCTCCCCGCGGGGGCGGTTCGCAGTCAAACGGCGGGGTCGACGCCTACTTTTGAGCGGCGCGCGAGGACAAAATACATCCCACCAAGGAACAAAGCCGCGACAATCACCACCGCGCCCACTTTGTGGACTTCCTGCGGATTGTTGCCGACATAGACGCCGACGCCGGTCAGCACGGCGCACCAAACCGCCGAACCGGCGACGGTGTAGGCGGCGTATCGCCAGAAATTCATACGCAGGATGCCCGTGGGAATGCCGATCAGATGGCGGATGACCGGCACCAGCCGGGCAATGAATACGCCGGCCGGACCAAAGCGGGCGCACCAGGCTTCGGCAGATTCGAGTTTGCTCGGCGAGACCAGAACGAAGCGGCCGAACCGGAGGACCAACGGCCGTCCAGCCCAGCGGGCGCCCCAATACATGATCGTGGCGCCGATCAGGGAACCCAAGGTCGCGGCCAACCAAATTCCGACGGGGCTCAATCGGCCTTCCAGGTGCGCCAAATAGGCGGTTTGGGGCACCACGACCTCCGACGGGATCGGAACGACGGAACTCTCCATCACCATGAGCAGCACGATCAACGGATAGCCGCCGGTCGACAGCTGCCCCAAGTACCACTGCTTGAACCCCAAATACCAATCCACCAATGCGTGCATCGCGTGGCGGGAGGGGACGCGAAATCAGACGTCCGGCTTGGTCTTGCGCAGACCCTGAACGCGGTCGCCCGCCTTCCACTGACCGCGTTTCTTGAGCAGGTCAAGTCGCTCGAAACGCTTTAAGACGTTGCGCTTGCGGACGATACCATTGGCTCCCTGGAGGCTTTTGTGCTGCGACATGGCGTGAAAGTGAAGATAGTTTCGGGCTAAAGGGGAGGGATCATTGGCGGCGGGGCCTTGCGTGACAAGTACAATTCGCGGCTGGAAGGGCAACCCGTGGCCTTTGACCTTGACCGGCTTGCACCCTGGTTGGAAAGTGACCGTTTTCACGCGAGCATGAGAGATGACTACATCAAACAGGCCCTGACCAAGATCCAAGATCCCAACGTGCTGATCAACGTGGTTTCCCGCCGCGTCAAGCAGTTGAAGCGCGGCAATCGTCCCCTGGTGGAGTCGCTGGAGAAGCTTTCCCCCGAGGACATCGCCCTGCGCGAGATCATCGACGAAAAGATCAGCTTCGAGTCGGGAGAGAACTGAGCCAGAAATCCAAATCGCAGCCCCGCCATTCCGAGATTCGCAACGCGAAGGCTCTGCGGGATTATTTCATCGACGAGCGGTTTGAAGCGGGCATCCAGCTCCGCGGCACCGAAGTAAAGTCGATCCGGGCCGGCAAGGCCCAGATTTCCGATGCTTTCGGCCGGGTCGAAAAGGGGGAGCTATGGCTGCACAATGCGCACATCGAGCAATATGCGTTCGGCAACATCTATAACCATGACGCCAAGCGGATCCGAAAGCTGCTGCTGCACCGCCACCAGCTTCGCAAGATCGCCGAGGCGCTCGCCGCCGGCGGCCGTTCGCTGATTCCTCTGCGCATGTATTTCAAGGACGCGCTGGTGAAGGTCGAGGTCGCGCTGGGTTCGGGCAAAAAGCTGTTCGACAAGCGCGATGATTTGAAAGCCAAGGTGCAGCTGCGCGAAGTTCAAAAGGCGCTGCGCCACCGCAAATGAGCGCCGGCGGGCCCAAACGGGCGTCCGTTTCCATTCGGGTGCCGGGCAGCACCTCCAACTGCGGCGCCGGTTTCGACACCCTCGGTCTGGCGGTCCAACTCTATAACACGGTGACCCTGGGGCCGGCGGATTCGTTCGCCGCGCCGCGCGATGAGCGGGATGCCCGGGCCAGCCAGATGGTTTCGTCCGCGGCCCGGGCCTTTTTTTCCTGCGTGGGCCTCCCGCTGGCGCCCTTCGGTTATCATATTGAGGGCGGGGTGCCGGCGGCCCGGGGGCTCGGCTCCAGCGTGACGGTCATCGCCGGAATTCTGGCCGGCCTGAATGAACTCCACGGGACCGCTCTGGAAAGATCCGAGCTGGTCCGGCTGGCCTCGGCGGAAGAGGGCCATCCCGACAACGCCAGCGCGGGAATCCTCGGCGGATTCTGCGTCTCTCGCTGCGACCCGCAGACTGGCCGCTACCTGGACACCCTCCGTTTCGAGGTGCCGCCCAGCGTGGCGCTGGTGGTGGTTTCGCCGGAGGTCGAATTGCTGACCAAGGAGTCGCGCGGCGTGCTACCGCGCACGCTCGGTTACTTCGACGCGGTGAGGAGCATCAACAGCGCGGCTTACGTCGTGGCGGCCTTCGCGTCGCACCATTACGACCGTTTGAAGCATGCCGCCGGGGATTTCATGCACGAACCGTACCGGCTGCCGAAAATCCGCGGTGCGGCCGAGGCGATTGCCGCCGGGGTCGGCGCCGGCGCCTACACCGGCTGGCTGAGCGGCAGCGGCTCCAGCGTGTTGTGCGTGGCCGATTCCGCCCGCGCCCCGGTGATCTCCGCGGCCATGGCGGGCGCGTTTGCCGCCGCGGGCGTTCCCGCCACCGGGCGCGTGCTGGCGGCGGACAATCACGGGCTGCGCGTGCAGTGACCGGTCAGCCGCCGGGCAGGCCGATCTGGCGCAACGCCTCGTAAGCGGCGATGCCGACGGCCGTCGAAAGATTGAGCGAACGGAGCGTCGCGTTGGCGTGCGGGATTTTCAGGCGATGTCCGGCGCCGAGGTCGGCGTGCAGCCAATCGGGCGCCCCGGAGCCTTCATTGCCGAAAACCAGCCCGTCGCCGTCGGCATAACGCACGTCCCAGAAGGTTTGGGTGGCGTGCGTCGTGAACAGCCACAGGCGCCGGGGGGCGGCGGGACTGGCGCGAAATTCGGCCCAATTCGCGTGCGGATGGACATCGAGGCTGTGCCAATAGTCCATGCCGGCCCGCTTCAGATTGCGGTCGGTGATCTCAAATCCGAGCGGATGGATGAGGTGCAGCCGGCTCCGCGTGACCGCGCACAGGCGCCCGATATTGCCCGTGTTGGGGGCGATTTGCGGCTGATGAAGCACGATGTGCAGCATGCCGGCGAAATCAGATTTCGCCGGCGCGGACGCAGGCGACTTCCCGTCCCGCGAACGGTGCCAGCGGCGGAACCGCCTTTTTGCAGCGATCCTGGACGTAGGGGCACCGCGTCTGGAAGGGGCAGCCGGGGGGCGGGTTGGCGGGGGAGGGCGGATCGCCGGATAGAACGATCCGCTGACGGGCCCGTTCCCGATCGGGGTCGGGAATCGGGATCGCGCTGATGAGCGCGCGCGTGTACGGGTGCACCGGCCGCTCGATGACCTCCTCCGCCGAGCCCACTTCCATGATGCGGCCGAGGTACATCACGGCGACCCGGTCGGAAATGTGCTTAACGACCGAAAGATCGTGCGCGATGAAGAGCATGCTGAGCCCGATCGTGCGCCGCAATTCGATGAGCAGATTGATGATTTGCGCCTGGATCGACACGTCCAGCGCCGACACCGGTTCATCCGCCACCACCACCTTGGGCTGGAGCGCGAGCGCGCGGGCGATCGCGATGCGCTGCCGCTGGCCGCCGGAAAATTCGTGCGGGTATTTTTGCGCCAGACGCGGCGCCAGGCCCACCCGGGTCATCAGGTCGTCGACCAGCCCGTGAACATATTCCGGCGGGCACAGCCGGTGGGCCAGAAGCGGTTCGGCCAGCGTGGCGAAGACGGTCAGCCGCGGATTGAGCGAGGCGTACGGATCCTGAAACACCATCTGCAGCTGGCGGCGCATCACGTGCCGCTCGGCCGGCGTCGCCGCCCCCAGGCTGCGGCCCTCGAGGAAAATCTCGCCCGCGGTCGGAGGGACCAGCTGCATGATCGACCGGGCGACCGTCGATTTGCCGCACCCGGATTCGCCGACGAGCCCGAGCACTTCGCCCGGCTGCAGCGCGAAACTGACCCCGTCGACCGCGCGAATCGCGCCGACCTGGCGGCGGCGCAGGAATCCGGCGTGGATCGGAAAATGCGTCTTGAGCCCGCGCAATTCGAGAATGGGGCCGTCGATCACAGCTCCCCCTCCTGGACCCGCAGGCAGGCCTGGGCCCGCGCCGGCCCTCCCGTATCCAAGGGCAGGAGACGGATGGGGGTCGAGCGGCAGCGGTCCACCGCGGATTCGCAGCGCGGCGCGAACGGGCAGCCGGGCATCGGTTTGGAAACATCGGGCGGCAGCCCCGGAATCGTGTACAATCGGTCGCCTTTGGCCTGGAGCGCCGGGATCGACCGCTGCAGCCCCCGGGTGTAGGGATGCCGGGGGCGATAGAAGACCTCCGGCGTCGCGCCCGTCTCGAAAATGCGGCCGGCGTACATCACCTGCACGCGGTCGCACAGCCCCGAAACCACCGCCAGATCGTGGGTGATGAACATGACCGCCATGCGCCGTTCCCGCTGCATGCGCCGGATCAATTCCAGGATCTGCGCCTGCACGGTGACGTCCAGCGCCGTCGTCGGCTCGTCCGCGATCAGCAGTTCGGGCTCGGTGATCAGCGCCATGGCGATCATCACCCGCTGGCGCATGCCGCCGGAAAATTCATGGGGGTGCTGCCGCAGGCGGCGCGCCGTTTCGCCGATGCCCACGGCCTCGAGCATGGCCTCGGCCCGGCGCAGGGCGTCGCGGCGGCCGATCTTCTGGTGAATGAGCAGCGGCTCGATGAGCTGGTCTCCAATCCGCAGATAGGGATTCAGCGAGGTCATCGGGTCCTGGAAAATCATCGCGATGCGCCGGCCGCGGATCGAGCGGGCCTGTGCGGGCGAACACTTCAGAAGGTCGATGCCGTCGAAGATCGCCCGGCCGCTCTCGATGCGCCCCGGAGGCGAGGGGACGAGCCCCATCAGCGAATAGCCGGTGACGGACTTTCCCGAGCCGGATTCGCCCACGATCCCCAGCGTTTCGCCCGATTCGATGGAGAACGAAACGCCATCGACCGCCCGGTAGATGCCGCTGCGCGTGTGGAAATACGTGCGGAGGTCGGCGACTTCGAGAAGCGGCATTAGGGCGGTGCCGCAGTCTTCCCGAGGGCGCGGAGCGCGGTCAAGACGCATTCCGGCTCCAGCTCGGCCAGGGGCGAGCCGCCGGCGGCAGGACAATGGGGCGGCTGGAGGATGGCGCGCGCCGCCGAGAAGATCGGACCGGTTCGTTGCGGATTGGTCGGTCCGAAGAGCCCGACCACCGGAACCGCCAGGGAATTCGCCAGATGCATGCCTCCCGTGTCGTTGCAGACGACCGCCCGGCAGGCCCGGAGCCGTTCGATGTAGCGGGCCAGATCCGTCTGACCGGCCAGATTTTCCACCCGTTCGCCTCCGAAGCCGGCGGCAATCGCATCGGCAAGCGGCCGATCTCCCGCGGTGCCAAAGAGGATGAACGACTCGCCGGGAAGCGCCTCGATCAGTTGCCGCCACCGCGGCACCGGCCAGCGTTTCTCCGGATTGTTCTCCGAACCGGCGATCAGGCCGATGGGCAGAGTTTCCGATCGCTCCGGCGGCGGCGCGAGCGGGGCGGTTGAAACCGGGCCCTCCAAACCGAAGTGTCGGAAGAAGGCCTCCCAATCGGAAAATTGATGGCGCGCCGGGTCCGCCGGCCCGGTCCCGAACGCATGGGTCAGCAGGGGCCGCGGGCGGCCGGGTCGGACCACGCCAAAACGCTGGGGCGCGCCCGCCAGCACGCCCTCCAAATCGCCACGGACCGATTGGGTGAAGGCGACCCACACGTCCGGAAACTCGCCGCGCAGGCGGGCGAAGGCCGGAAAATAGCCCGCTCCGCGGGGAGGCAAGGCGATGAAACGGTCGATGAAACGCCATTGGCCGACCAGCGGCTGAAACCCTTCGCGCCCGAGCACGGTGATTTCGGCGTCGGGCCGGGACTCGCGCAAGGCGCGGAGCAGCGGCGCCGCCATGATCACGTCCCCGAGCCAATTCGGCAGGCGGATCCAAAAGCGGGTGCGCCGGGGCAGCGCCGCCAATTTTCGCGCTGCCACGTCGGCGCTCAAAAGATCACGCTTGGATTCCAATCGGAACCGGCGTGCCGGCACGTCCTGATGTCGCCAACGGTCATGCGCCCACAGCCAATTCAGACAAAGGGGTTCATCGCGAACGAGCGCCCCCTCGAGCCAGCGATTCAGGGCGAGCGTTGCGCCGGCCGGCGTCCCGTCGTTGGGGATCGCCTCGCTTTCGAACTGCACGCGCCAGAAGCCGATCCGACGGGGGACAAACGATCGCAGTTCCGCTCCGAAGCGAGCCATCAACAGGCCCGGCAATTCCGGCGTCGAACAGACCCGTCCAAAGAACAGGGTTAGGCAGCCGCGCGCGCCTGCATTCTGGTCGAATAGGATGCCGACCGTTCCGTTTTCGCGCAGGATTTGCTGAGCCTGATTGAAGCCTTCGTGCCGCGACAACAGCTTTAGTCCAAATCGTTCCCGGGTCGCTTTCACGTAGGCGTCCGCTCCCGTATGATCGAGCGGGCGGTAGATGACGCCGATGTTCATCCGATCCGGTCGAATCAGCAGGGGCATCCACGTCTGCGTTTCCCACAGCGCCAGGTGGACCGTGCCCAGCACCAGGGGGCGCGGGTTGGCGGCTCGATTGCGAAACAACGCGGCGGTTTCCGGGGTCGTTCGCGCAATCCTTCGCAGGCGTCGCTCGCTCAGATGAGGGGCCGCCAGGGACAAAAGTCCGGTTTCGACCACCCGCCGCGAACTGGTCCGGGCCGCGGCCCGGTACCAGGCGGCCGGCCGGCCGGGAAACGCATGGTGCAGGTTCGAAAGCATCAGCCGCCGTCGCCGCCGGAGCAGCAAAAAGCCGGCTTCGCCGAGCAGCCACGAAAATCCCTCCAGGATCGGCTCCGGGGTGTGGGCGACGGCCCACCCGAGGGCGGCCAGAAAGCGGACTAGCATGGACGACCGAAAAATGGGTTGGATTGGGCCGCTGGGCCAGCGTAGTTTTTTCCCCTTGTTCGAACTGCTGATCATCAAACCCTCCTCCCTGGGCGATATCGTCCACGGCTTGCAGGTGGCCACCTCCCTCAAGGCGCAGCGCGACGACCTGCGCATTTCCTGGGTGGTGCGCGAGATGTTCGCGCCGCTGGTCCGGGCCTGCGCGGTGGTGGATCGGGTCTACGTTTTTGAGCGGCAGGGGGGCGCCAAGGGTTTCCTCCGGCTGATGTCCGAGATCCGCAAGACGAAGTTCGACGCGGTTTTCGACTTCCAGGGGCTGCTCCGCACCGGGCTGATGACCTCGCGGGCGCGGGCCAAGCGGAAGATCGGACGCAGCGACGCGCGCGAAGGCGCCTCGCTCTTTTATAAGGAGCACGCTCCGCTGCCCCCGACCGGCCGCCGCAGCCATGCGCTCGAGATCCTCCTGCAATTTTGCCCGGCCATCGATACGAACCCGGAACTGCGGGGCACGCTCCGGTTCCGGGAAACGGAAAGTCTTCACCTGCGTTTCGCCGAGGGCCGCGGCGGCGCCCGGCCTTACCTGCTCTTTCCCGACAGCCGGCGGGCGGAAAAGCGCTGGGGCGGATTCAAGAGCCTGACCGAAATGCTCGTGCGCGAGGATCGCGGCCGCAAAGTGATCTGGGCGGGGAGCAACTACCTGCCCGACCGCGGGGCTTTTCCGCCGGACCAGTTCCTCAACCTAACCGGCAACACGAGCCTCGTCTCGCTGCCCGCGCTGATCAAACGGGCCGATTGGGTGATCACGAACGACAGCGGTCCGATGCACCTGGCCGCCGCGCTCGGCGTGCGCACCCTGGGCATTTTCGGACCCACGGATTCCCGGCTTTTCGGGCCCTATCCGCCGGCCGCGCCCACCAACTTTGTAATTCAGGCCCCCGTCGGGGACTTGAAGCTTTTGCCCGCCCGCGAAGTATATTCGCGCTTCGTCAAAATCCGCGCCCGCTCCATCCGGAAATAACCCCCCCATGCTCGATCCCAAGCTTGTCCGCGAATCGCCCGATCTCGTTCGCGCGGCCATCGCCAAAAAACATCTCGAGGTCGATCTCGACGCCGTCCTGGCGGCGGATTCGGCCTGGCGCTCGCAGCTGCAGGAAACGGAGGCCCTGCGTTCGCGGCAAAAGTCCGCGAACCAGGAAATGGCGGCGCTGCCCAAGGGCACGCCGGAATTCCTCGCCAAGGTCGCGGAAATGAAGGCGGTCTCGAACCAGGTGCGGGAACGTGAGACGGCTCTCAAGGAGACCGAGGAAAAGGTGCGCCAGCTCATGCTGGGCCTGCCGAATCTGCCTCATGCGACCGTGCCGGAGGGCGCCGGAGCGGATCAGAACGTGGTGCACGCGACGTGGGGAGATCCGGCGCAAGCCGGCTCGGCGGCATCGCGCCCGCACTGGGAAATCCCCGGGTTCGACCGGCTGATCGACTTTGGGCGCGGCGCCAAGGTGACCGGCGCGGGATTCCCGTTCTATGTCGGCGGGGGCGCGCGCATCGTGCGGGCATTGTTGCGCTTCTTCCTGGAGGAGGACGTCCGCGCGGGCTACGTCGAAGTCGCCCCGCCCATCTTCGTGAACGCCGCGAGCGCCACGGCGACCGGCCAGCTCCCGGACAAGGAAGGTCAGATGTATGAAACGGTGGGAGACCGGCTGTTCGCCGTGCCGACCGCGGAAGTGCCGCTGACAAATTTTTTCCGTGACGAGATTCTCGACGAGGCGGCGCTGCCCGTGAAGCGCTGCGCCTACACGCCATGTTTCCGGCGGGAAGCCGGCAGCTACGGCAAGGACGTTCGCGGGCTAAATCGCCTGCACCAGTTCGACAAGGTGGAACTCCTCAAATGGGTCCATCCGACGCAGAGCTACGACGAATTGGAAAAGCTGCGCGCCGATGCCGAACGCCTGCTGCAGAAATTGGAGCTGCCCTATCGCGTGCTGCTGATGTGTGGCGGGGACCTGGGTTTTGCCCAGGCCAAGAAATACGACCTGGAGGTATGGGCGGCGGGGCAGAAGCGCTGGCTCGAGGTTTCCAGCTGCAGCAATTTCGAGTCGTTCCAGGCGCGGCGGGCGCAAATCCGGTTCCGTTCGTCGGCGACGGGAAAACCGGAGCTGGTGCACACGCTCAATGGGTCCGGCCTGGCGGTGCCGCGCGTGCTGGCGGCCCTGCTGGAAAATTTCTTGGGCGCGGACGGCCGAGTCCGGCTGCCGGCGGCGCTGGCCGAGCATTACGGCGCCGACCATCTTTCGTTCGGGTGAAACCGAGCTGGGCGGACCGCGCGCAGGCCTTGGCGGAGCAGGTCCCGCTGCGCGATCTCCATCCGGCCGCGCTCGCGGCCGCTCCGAGCGGTCGCTGGGCGGTGGCCCTCTCCGGCGGCGGCGACTCCGTTGCGCTGCTCCTGCTGCTTTGGGCG
Organism: Opitutaceae bacterium; assembly: GCA_036502225.1. Taxonomy (GTDB): domain Bacteria; phylum Verrucomicrobiota; class Verrucomicrobiia; order Opitutales; family Opitutaceae; genus Palsa-1447. The sequence goes on along the minus strand of DASXYY010000036.1, from coordinate 71,226 downwards.
CATTTTCCAAAGCGCCGATCGCGCCTGGTGGCTCTCCACTTCGATCACCGCTTGCGCGGAGCCGCGTCGCGAGCCGATGCCCGCTTTTGCCATTCCTTGTGCGCCGCCCTGGGAGTCGAATTGATCGAGGGCCGCTGGAGTCGAACCGGCCGGTCGAAAGTGAGCGAAGCCGAGGCGCGGGACGCGCGCAACGGGTTTGTGGAGGCAGCCTGCGCGCGCCGCAGCGCAACGGCCCTTTGGCTCGGCCAGCAGCAGGATGATATCGCCGAAACCATGCTGATGCGGCTGGCCCGGGGCAGCGGCGCCGCCGGCTTGGCGGCGCCCCGGCCCGCTTCCCTGACCGGCGACGGCGGGGTGCTGCGCCTGCGGCCGCTGCTCACGCTGCAAAAGCGCGATATCGCCGCGCAGTTGAAGAAGCTGGGGATTCCGTTCCGCACCGATCGGTCGAATCAAACCGGTCAATACCTGCGCAATCGCGTCCGCCGCGACGTCGTCGAAACCTGGCAAAAGTCCGCCGATAGTCAGCGCGACGCGGTGGCCGGGGCCGCCCTCAGCCGGGAGCTGCTCGAAGAGGACGACACGGCGCTGGAAGCCTGGACGGACCGTTGCCGGGCCCTAACGGCGGGTGGAAAGCTCAATCTTGTCCGATTGCAGGGAGCGCCGCGGGCGGTATGGCGTCGCGCGTTGCAGCGCTGGGTGGGGCGCCAGCTGCGCGATACGCAAAAGTCCCCCCGCGGGAGCTTTCGACTGTCACGAATGGGCTTCGAACGCCTATTGCACGGAATTTCAGAGGGTAAAGCCCAGCGCATCAGCTTGGGAGCGGCCTACTTTGCACGGATTCGGCAAGGTTGGCTTTCCCGGGAGGGCGGTTGACTTAGCCCCTCGGAACATTCACTTTGCCCCCTCAGTCTTATAACCAGCCCAAATGCCTGAGTCCGATCCCAGAAAGCCCCGCCGCCCACTGAAGAACCTGCCTCCGGACCGGTTCCAGCCGAAGTTGATCTTCATCTGGCTGGCGATCGCCGTCGCCGCGGTCGCGATATTGGCTTATGCGCCGTTGACGAACAACGCGCAGATCGCCCATGTGCCGCTGCAGCAGGTCCTCGATTGGACGCGCGCGCATCAGATTGCGCCTGACGCCTCCGACGCGATCCGCTGGGGGGCGGGCGGCGACAATGAGCGTGCGACCGTCACCGGGAAGACTTCCACGGTCGTCGCGGATGCCAAGCTGAACACCCACGACTTCGAGGCGGACGGACGTCTGACCGAAAACGAGCTGGAAGTCCTGCAGCAGAGCAAACTCTTCGCCGAACCGCCGGCCTCCACGGGTCCGATGACGGCCGCGCTGATCAACCTGCTCGAATTTCTGCTGGTGATCGGCATCCTTTATTTCCTGTTCGTGCGCCAGATTCGCCAGGCTGGCCGGGGCGCCTTGAGCTTCGGCAAGAGCCGGGCCAAGCTCCTCACCCGCGATCGCGACAAGGTCACCTTTGCGGACGTCGCCGGATGCGACGAAGCCAAGGAGGAAATCGCCGAGGTGGTCGAATTCCTCAAAGATCCCAAGAAGTTCACCAAGATGGGCGGACGCATGCCCAAGGGCGTGCTGATGGTCGGCCCTCCCGGCACGGGCAAGACGCTGCTCGCCAAGGCGGTCGCGGGCGAAGCCGATGTGCCTTTCTTCAGCATTTCCGGTTCGGATTTTGTCGAAATGTTTGTCGGCGTGGGCGCGTCGCGCGTGCGCGACATGTTCGAACAGGGCCGCAAGAACGCCCCCTGTCTCATCTTCATCGACGAAATCGACGCGGTGGGACGCCAGCGCGGCGCGGGGCTGGGCGGCGGCAACGACGAGCGCGAACAGACGCTCAATTCGCTGCTCGTCGAAATGGACGGTTTCGATACGACCGAAGGGGTCATCATCATCGCGGCCACCAACCGGCCCGACGTGCTGGACAGCGCGCTGCTGCGCCCGGGCCGCTTCGACCGCCAGATCTATGTTGACCTGCCGGATTTGGCGGGTCGCGAGCAGATCCTGCGCGTACACGCCAAGAAGATCAATCTGTCGGAAAACGTGGACTTGGCGGTGATCGGCCGCGGAACGCCCGGACTTTCCGGTGCGGAACTCGCGAACCTGCTGAACGAGGCTGCGCTGCTCGCGGCCCGCCGCGGCAAGAAAAAGGTCGATATGGCGGACGTCGACGACGCCCGCGAAAAGGTGCAGTTCGGCCGCGAACGGCGCCGCCTGATGGACGACGAGGAAAAGAAGCTGACGGCCTACCACGAGGCGGGCCACGCGTTGGTCCAGGCGATTTTGGACGATGGCCATATGCCCGTCCACAAAGTGACGATCATTCCCCGCGGACGCAGCCTGGGCAGCACGATGTTCATTCCCAAAAAGGACGTGCTCACCTTTGCGATGAAGCGGATGCTCAACAAAATCGCGACTGGCTTGGGCGGCCGGGTGGCCGAGGAGATCGTTCTCAACGACATTTCCAGCGGCGCCTCGGGCGACATCAAGATGATCACCGAGATCGCACGTCACATGGTCTGCGACTGGGGCATGAGCCCGTTGGGACCGATTGCCTACGGCGACAATCAGGACACGGTTTTCCTGGGCCGCGAAATCACCCGCACGGAAAACGTTTCCGAGGAAACCGCCCGCCGGATCGACGAGGAGATCCACCGGATCATCGCCGAGCAGCACGAACGGACGAAAAAGATCGTCGGGGAACACCGGTCCGCTTTGGACAAGATCGCCGAAGCGCTGCTCGAGCACGAGACCATCGAGGGCAAGCACGTCCTCGAGATTCTCGAATTCGGCGAGATGCGTTCCCCGATTGTGCTGAGTTCCGCGCCGAAGCCGTCCGACAAGGACAAGGGCGACAAAAAGCCGGCCGAGCGGCCCAATGCCAAGGGCGACGAACTGCACGGCCATGGCCATGCCGCCGCTCCGACTCCGGCGTAAGACCTTAACAATTTCTAGGTTGGAATTGGTTGGAACGGCCGTTTAATGGTCGTCCAATGAAGATTTGCTGCATTGGCGCCGGCTATGTCGGCGGCCCCACGATGGCGATGATCGCGCTCAAGGCGCCGGACATCACTGTCACGGTGGTCGACATGAACGCGGATCGGATTTCCGCCTGGAACAAGGGGCCGCTGCCGGTCTATGAACCCGGGTTGGACGAGATCGTTCAGAAAACGCGCGGCCGGAATCTATTCTTTTCCACGGACGTTCGGGCGGCCATCCGGGCCTCCGATATCATTTTTGTGGCGGTCAATACCCCGACGAAAACGTACGGGGTGGGGGCCGGCCGGGCGGCCGACCTGCGCTACATCGAAATCGTCGCCCGGACGATCGCCGAAGAGGCCTCGGGCGACAAGATCATCGTCGAAAAGTCCACGATCCCGGTGAAGACCGCCGAGACGATCAAGGACATCCTCGGTGCGAATTCGCGCGGCTGCCGATTCGAGGTGCTCTCCAACCCCGAGTTCCTGGCCGAAGGCACCGCGATGGCCGACCTCGAGTTGCCCGACCGCGTGCTGATCGGCGGGGAGCGCACCCCGGGCGGAGCGGCCGCCATCGAATCCCTCGCGAGTGTCTATGCCCGCTGGGTGCCGCGCGACCGCATTCTCACGACCAACCTCTGGTCGTCGGAGCTTTCCAAGCTCGTTGCCAACGCTTTCCTCGCGCAGCGCATTTCCTCGATCAATTCGATCTCGGCCCTGTGCGAGGCCACCGGGGCGGACGTCGACGAAGTGGCGCGCGCGATTGGCCGTGATTCCCGCATCGGCCCCAAGTTTCTCAAAGCCTCGGTCGGCTTCGGCGGATCCTGTTTCCAGAAGGACATCCTAAACCTGGTCTACCTCTGCGAGCACTTCGGGCTGCCCGAGGTCAGCGCCTATTGGCAATCCGTGGTGGCGACGAACGACTGGCAGAAGCGCCGATTCGCCAACCGCATCGTTCGCGTGCTCAACAACACGGCGGCCGACAAGCGGATCGCAGTCCTGGGCTTTGCGTTCAAGAAGGATACCAACGACACCCGCGAATCTCCGGCCATTTCCGTCGTACGGGACCTGTTGGCCGAGCAGGCGCACGTCGCGATCTATGATCCGAAGGTGCCGGCCGACTGGATCCGCAAGGAAGTCGGCGGGGCGAACGGGTCGGATTCCCGGCTGACGATCGCCTCCGATCCCTACAGCGCCGCTCAGGGCGCGCACGCCGTCGCAATCGTGACGGAGTGGGACGAGTTCAAGACGCTCGATTACTCGAAGATCTACGCCGATATGACCAAGCCGGCGGCCATCTTCGATGGCCGCAACATCCTGGACTTGGCCAAGCTCGCCGCGATCGGCTTTCGCACTTACGGAATCGGCAAGTGAGCCGGGCGCCGGCTGCGCGCGCCCGCCGCAAATGCGGCGAGCGCGAGCAGGGACGCGCCAGTCATGAACCAACCGGACCCCTCGTCCGGAACGCTCTTCAACTGGACATTGTCGAGAAGGGTATAGCCATTGTCGTCGAGGCCCGAAAACGAGAGCGTGCCCGCGCCACTGCTGGCGACGGTGAAGGCGTACTCGTTCCAGCCGCCCGCGGAGAGGGGCGCAGTCAGATCCAACAGCTGAGTCGATCCCCAGGAAGCCGTGAGCTCGAGCGGCGAACCGGCGGAGAAGTCCGTGTCGACCCAGAAGCTCAGGATGAATTGTCCGGGGCCGTTGGAGGCCGTCTGGCTGATCGTATCGAGCGCGCTGAGCGGCGCGCCGAAAGCGACGAAGAAGGAACCGTCCTCGGCGGTGCCGCCGGAGCCGCCCGTGGTGCCGGGGCCGTCGACCGTCAGCAGGCTCGCGGACGGATCACCCGCCGTGAAGGTCCAGCTGTCCGGCAGATCGAATCCATAGGATGGCGAGAGGGTGAAATTCTCGAAGCTGCCGTTCTGAATCAGGTTGTTCGCGTGCGCGAATCCGGGAACGGCGATCGCGCCGAGGAGAAGGTAAGGGAGGGGGAGCTTCATGAAGGAAGAGGTTAGTTGTTGCGAGGAGCGAGCGGAGTGCCGCTCAGAAGTCCGGTGCCGCTGACCGTGAGGCCGCTCGCATAGACGGATCCGTAAATGGAGCCGCCGGTGTTGATGAGCACCGTGCCACTGGGCGCTTCGATCGTGGCACCGACCGTCACGCCGCCGTTGACGGTCAGTCCGCCGTTGGCGACCGCGAGGTTCAGCAGGGCGGGTTGGGTCGGATCACCGACGCTTCCGTTGAGCAGCACCTTGGTGGCGATCACCACGCTGCTGGTGCCGGCGGCAGTCACGCTGCCGCCGTTCGTCACGGAAAGACTTTGGAAGGTGTACGCGGAGGCGCCGCTCGCCGAACCCAGCACCAAATGCGCGCCGTTGACCGTCACCACGCCGTAGCTTCCCGGCGCGAGCGTGACCGTGCCGGAGGTGGGCGACAGGAGCACGTTGTTCGACGCGGTGGCGGGCGCCGGGACCGCCGGCAGAACGATCGGATCGACCTGTTCGATCAGGTGCCGCAGCACCGCGTTGCCGGACAGGGTCACGGTGTAGTTGGCGGGCGAGGTCGAGCCCGTTCCGTTTTGGACGCCGGCGAAAGTCGGATTTCCACTTTCGGAAAGCGTCGGCGTGCCCGGCACGAGCAGATCGCCCGACACCGTGGTTTGGCCACCCAGTGAAACGTTGGAGCCGGTCAGCATTTCAATCGAACCTTGGACCATCGCATTGCCGGTGATGACCGGCGCGCTTTTCACGACGGCCGTCAGGCCGGTCGGCGCGGGCGGGGTGATGAGGGCCACAAACGTGACGACGGAAGTCGCCGGCACATTGTATTGGAAGGAGCTTCCGCTCACGGGCACCGGCGCCAGGGTCTGGAACGATTGCGTGCCGGACGTGATGACTGGAGTCACCCACGAGGTCGAAACCCCCAGCAGGTTGAAGACCTGATTCACGGCGCCCGCTGTGTTGTTGACGGCGACGATGCTGACCTCGCCGCGCTGCGCGCTCGTGAACGCGGAGATCCCGAGCGGGCTGGAATTTTGCGAGACATCGATGCGCAGGTCGCCCGGCCGGACGAAGCGGCTGAATTGGGCCATCACGTAGGCGCGGGGCTGGGGAACGCCGCTGGCGCTCAACAGTCCGTTCGCGTCGCCGATCGTCTTCCACCAGATGTAGGCGCTCATGTTTCCGGTGGTGAGGCAGTCGCTGATCTGCTCGCCGGTCTGGACCGCGGTCGTGATCGTCTGATCGTTGATCAGGTACTCGGTCATCCAGGTGGGCTTCCCTTCATTGTGGGCGAGCGGATAGTCCTGAATGGAGCCGCCGTAGAGATGTCCGCCGATATACTTTACGTTCACCGCGGCCGACGGATCGTTCAACGTCTGATTGGAGAAGGCCTGATTGTAGCTTTCGGATTCGGGCATCATCGTCGGTTGGATGATCGTTCCTCCCACGGTGCTGAAAAACGTGTCGAACTGAGCCGCGGTCCACGAGCAGGACTCGTAGGTCACGTTCGCATCGGGTTCGTTTTGGATGGAAATGACGGAGACCGGCGCGCCGTTCGAAGCCATGAAGCTGGTGAAACTGTTGAGGTAGCTGGCGTAGGCGCCGTATTCGGAGGGCAGCAAGGAGCCGGCGACGATGTTGTCGTTGCTCTTGAAGGCCGCCGGGGGCGTCCACGGCGTGGCCAGGATTCGGGCGCCGCGGGAGACGGCCATCTGCCCGTCGGTCGCGGCCGTTCCCCAATCGCTGGCCCCAAGGGGGGAGACGCGCAGGCGGATCAGCGTGAGGCCGATCTGATTGGCGCCAGTCCCGAACAGGGAGTCCATCTGCGATGAACTCAGGGGATCGAGTCCGGCATCCAGGAAGACCGCGCCGGCGCCGAATCCGTCGATCGTCTGATGGGTGGTGCCCAAGTTCACGCTGCAGGACGTCGGCGGGGGCGGCAGGTTCGTCGTGTTCGCATAGACGGCGAGCCCGAAATCCCGGGCGCTGGTGCCGTTGATCCACGAGCGGCCGCGGTAGGCGGCCCCGCCGGGATACACATCGGCGGTCGTGCGATACCAGTTCATCGGCGAAGTGCCCTGGGTGCCGTCGATTTCGAAGGCGTAGAGGTGCCCGGCCTGGAGGTAGACCTGGTCGGCCCCGGTGAAATCCAATTCCATGAGGCCGTTCGCCTGCGTGACATACGTGATCGCCAAGCCGCTGCCGCCGCCCAGCAGATCGACGCCGGCCGAATAACTGCTCGGATTGGGAGCGGACTGCACGCCCAGGTCGTAAATCTCCAGCGTGAGGGGAGCGCTCGCGCTCGTGCCGGTGCCCGCGCCGACGTACAGGTCCACGGTCTGCAAAATATAACTGCTGGAAGCGGGTACGGTGAATGTTTCGGTGAAGCTCGGCCCGGAGCCGAAGTTTTCGCCCACTCCGAGCTGGGAGGTGGGATTGGTCCCGACCGCGGCGAGCGGAAAGCCGGGCCACGAGGTGGCGCCGGGAGAGATATTTTGCGTGACGTTGACGCCGGCGAAGACGGCGGGCGAAATCAGAGCGGCGGAAGCCGCGAAGCCAAAGGCGGCGCGCAGGCCGCGAAGGAGCGAAGGAGTCATGTGTGTGGAGGAGCCCGCCAATCGCCGCGGCATCGCGGGGTGCGACGGCGGCCAAGAAAACGAAAGCCAAAGGGGTGCAGCGAAAGACTGCGGGCAAAAGTGCGCCAAACTGCCGGGACGAAATCAAACGCTCATTCGGCATAAATTCGATACGACCAAAGTCGTAGAGGAATCTCCCGAAGCACGACTCCTTGTTCTGATCGCTGTAGCCGGGGGCGCTGACCCCGGCGGTTCCGCTTTCGATGTCGCAGGTGCCCGGGCTGAGGGGTCGCGTCTCGGCAGGCGGCGTGCCATCTCCCGAGACATGACCCTTTCTCCGGAACGGAACCGCCCGTTGCCGGAACGTCACCCGCTCGTCTCGGTCTGTCGTAACACTATGAAAGTAAGCACTCGAAATCTCGCGCGCGGAGCGCAAAACGTCGTCGAAGGAAAAGCCAAGGAAATCACGGGCCGAGCCACGAAGAAGCCTGGACAGGAACTCGCCGGCCGCGTCCAGAAGGGCGCGGGCAAAGTTCAAACCGCGGTGGGAAAGCGCCAGCGCGCCGAGGGGCGCTAGCCTCCCGACGGGTATCGCCGAGGCGGGAGACGGTCCGCCTTCAGGCGTTCTCCCGGCCTCGGACGTGGGCGCCGCGGAATTGCGCGGCCAGCGCCAACAGGGCAAGCGCGCCGCCCAGGAGTCCGAATGAGGACGCCCGGTCGGGCAGGTCCTGATTCGGCGTCAAAATGAAATCCGTAGAGATGTCGAGATTCGAATCGAAGCCGGTCGCGAGAATTTGGCCGGCATCGTTGATGGAAGCGGCGGTGCTGAGATGAATCCCGGAGTTCACGGGCAGAAAATCATTCAAATCCCACAGCTTCCCGCTCCGGTAAACAAACGCGTCGTCCTCGGCGCCCCGGTCGAACGCCGAATAGCCAATGACGACGCCACTGTCGTTGAGGCCGGTAACGTTCGCCATGCCGCCCAGGTCCCCGAGGTCCTGCATTTTGGACCCGTTGTACAAGAACGCGACCTGCTCGCCATTGCCGGTGAGCGACCATCCGGCGACTTCCCCACTGGAATTGATCGCTTCTCCGTTCGATTGATTGCCCGCGAAGCTGCCCAGGTCGGTCATGACGCCGCCGCTGTAGAGGAAGGCATGCGAGCCGTGAGCTGCAGTGGACGTTCCCGTTACCTGACCGTTGGCGTTGATGCCGGTTGCGAACGACCGGCCGGCGCCGCCGGCCAACGTCCCCAAGTCGATCAGGCTGCTCCCGTCGTATAAGAACGCGTGCGATTCGTTAACGTTCGGACCGGATTCGCCCACCACTTCTCCGCTGTCGTTCATCGCGGTCGCAGAGGTGAAGGACCCGAAGCTGCCGAGATTGAGCAGCGTCGAACCGTTGTAGAGAAATACGTCACTGCCGCTCGAGCCGGCGACTTCGCCGCTCGCGTTGATCGCCGTCGCAAGCGAGGAAGCTCCGCTTCCGCCAAATGCGCCGAGATCAAGCATATGGCTGCCATTGTAGAGAAACGCATGGCTCGCGCCCGATGAGAGGGTCGAAACGCCTGCCACCTCCCCGGTTGCGTTGATGGCCACGCTCCGGGAGTCGGTGCCACCCAGCGTGCCAAGATTCATCAGGCTGGATCCATTATATAGGAACGCATTGTACGTGAACCGGTCTGCGAGGTAACCAGCCGCGGCAACTTCGCCGCTGGCGTTGATGGGGCCCGCTAGGTCGGCTCCTCCGCTGAAGGTGCCGAGTTCAGTGATGCTATATCCCTGTCCCCTGGCGAAGGGGGCGACAACACTGATTCCTAGGATAGCAAAGGAGAAAATCGATCGCGGCAATAGTGGCATGGCGGGTTCCTCGACGCAGGCATCATGCAAAATCCCCGGTCACGCGAGCCCAAATGCGCCCCCTGGCACCTTCGCCCATTTTTTTCCGCGAATTCGAGTTCAGGCCAAGATCGGCAGCGTGGTAAATTTTCCGCCAAGGACAGGCGCCGAATCGGCCCCCAGCCACCCCTCCAGCATCGTCGCGTAGACGCTGCGAAAATCGGTCGAGAAAGTGAGGTCGTGGTTCTTGGGCAGGTTCAGATCGGGAGCGGTGCCGTGCAGGCCGCCTTTGACCCGCGAGCCCAGGACGAAGAGCGGAGAAGCGGTGCCGTGGTCCGTGCCCTTGCTGTCGTTCTCGCTGGCGCGCCGGCCGAATTCCGAGAAGGTCATGGTCATGACCTGGCCGTCCAGGTGGTGCGCCTCAAGGTCCTTTTGGAAGGCCGCCAGGCCGTCGCACAGGGTCTTCAGGAGATTGGCCTGCGTGCCCATCTGATTGAAATGGGTGTCGAATCCGTTCAGGGAAACGAAATAGACCCGGGTGGGCAGGCCGGCGGCGATCAATGACGCGACGCTCTTGAGCGAGGTCGCAAAGGAATTGAGCGGGTACGCGGACTGCGGCCGGTAATCGCCCAGGACCTGCTGCACCTTGGTCTCGGTCACGAGGGAGTCCATCAGGGTGGCCTGCAGAAAGCCCTGCTCTTCGCCGCCGCCGCTTTCGGAAGCCAGGCGTTCCAAGAGGCGGCGCATTTCCTCGCTGTCCTTTCTTCCGCCGGTCGTGCCGGTGATGCCGAACGTGGGATGCTCCCTTTCGCCGACGAAGGTCTCGGGTTCGCCGTTGATCGCGTTGACGTGGACGGCCAGCGGGTCGTGCGAGTCCGCGGGCGCGCCGCTGCAGCAGTTGTCCAGATAGCGGCCGATCCACCCGGTCGTGGCGAACGTGCCGGAATCGCTCGCCGTCTCCCAGATCTCCGTCGAGCGGAAATGGCTGCGGTTCGGATTGGGGTAGCCGACGTTCTGGACGATGGCCAGCTTCCCTTCGCCGTAGAGCGGCTGGAACGCCGCGCACGCCGGGTGCAGGCCCTGCGCCGCGTTGAGTTTCAGCACCTGGTCCGCCGGCAGCCCGAGCGTCGGCCGCAGCCGGTAGTAGTTGGAATCCGCATACGGCACCAGCGTGTTGAGTCCGTCGTTGCCGCCGGCGAGCTGGATCAGGACCAGGATGCTGCGGTCTTTCTCCGGCGGGGGCGCTCCGGCCCGGATGGAATTGACGAGGAAACTCGGGGCGAAGCGGCTGAAGGCCAGCAGCCCGGCGCCGGCCGCGGAGCGGCGGAGGAATTCGCGGCGAGTGGAGGGCAGGGTCGGAACGGAAAGGTTTGGGGCCATGGGATCAGCAGAGTTGATATTCGGGCGATTGCAGGAGCGCGGTGGCCGCGCGCCGGAGGCGGCGGACGCGGTCGCCGGTGGACGAGACGGGCTCGCCGATGAAGGCGGCGAGCGTGGCGACAAAGTCGGCGCGAGGATTGCCGGGCAGGAGCGTCGTGGCCAGGTGCTCGGCCGCCGCCTGCGCCGAGGCCGTCTGCAGATGCTCAAAGCGGCTGTCGTCCACCGTGAACGTGTCCCGGCCTTGGGCGGAAGCCGCGGTGACGGCCATCCACTCGTCCTGATTGAGCGCCTCTTCGTTCAGGGGATTGAAAAGAAATTCCACCAAGCCGCGCCGCGCGGCCAGCGAAGCCGAGTTGATCCAGTTGCGTCCGCCGACCCAGCCGCGAACATTCGGCGGATTGTAGAGCGTCTGCCCCATCTGCCGCAGCGGATTCACCACGAACCGCGGCGCCGGCAGGACGTCGAGATCGAGTTCCTGGATGAGGCCGAGATAAAACTGCACCGGGCTCTTGATGAATTCCCCGCGGAATTCCGGGGCGAAAAACAGCCGGGAGCCGAAAAAACGGCGGGCCAGCCAACGGAGACTATATTGTCCTTCGGTGCGCCAGCGGTCGCCGAGGGCGTACAGGTATTCCTTGGGCAGCATCGTGTCGCTCAGATAGAACTTCACGAGCTCGTGCGGCACGAAGGCCCCGGCCGCGCGCGTGCCGTAGGCCAGGTCGATGACGTCGTCGCCGGTGAAGTTGCCCGTTTGGCCGAAGACGGTCTTGGGGGTGAAATCGTGCTGGTGCGGCGCGAAGAAGAATTCGCCGCCCTCGCGCAGGCGATAGCCGGTGAACGCCCGCGCGGCCTCCTTGATGTCGTGCTCCGTATAGTTGCCTTCGCCCAGCGTGAACAATTCGAATAGTTCGCGGGCGAAGTTCTCGTTCGGGGCGCCTTCGCGATTCTGACCGAGATCCAGATAGATGACCATCGCCGGCGAACGGGAGATCCACTTCGACAGCGTGGGGGCGGAGCCCAGCCCGTATTTCGAGATCAGGTTGAAGTGATCGTAGAGGAGCGGCGTGCGGGGCGCCTTTTCGAATCCCACCACATAGATATCGCTGAGGAAGAGGACCCACTTCTGGTACGCGGCGTTCTCCGGCGCGGCCGCGAATTGCAGCCATTCCAGCGTCAGGTCGAGCATCGCCGAGCGATAACGTTCCCGCTGCTCGCGCCGCAGCCGGCGCTTTTGCATCGGATCGGCGGTCTGCTTGATCTCGGCCTCGTTCGCCGGAGCTTCGGCCGCCACGCGCGCGACGGAAGCGGGCCGGGGGAAGGCCGCGGGAGCGGCCGGAAAGAGCTGGTCCAGCGCGGCCGCCAGCCCCCCCTGCAGCGCGGTCTCCGCCTGGCGGGGCACCACGCCCCAGCCGGTGCGGCGCAGCAGATGGCGCACGGCGCCCGGATTCCATTCTTCCGCCGGTAACGGATCCCACGCCTGTTCGGGTCCGAGGCTATAGTTCATGCCCTGTCCATGACGCCCCGGCGGGCGCCAGGTTTCAAACGCCGAGCGCCGTCCGATAGACCCTCGGCACCCGCTTGGTGACCGAACACAGCGTTTCCCAAGGGATTGTGTCCGCCCACGCGCTGAATTCCCCCAGTGAGATTTCTTCGGCGCCCTGGCGCCCGACCAGGACCGCCTCGTCGCCGGAGGCGGCGCCGGGGACATCGGTCACATCGACGACCGTCTGATCCATGGTGATTCGCCCGAGCACCGGGCAGCGGGCGCCCCGGATCAGGACCTGCGCGCGGTTGCTCAAGCTGCGCGGCAGGCCGTCGGCGTAGCCGGCGCAGAGCACGGCGATCCGCGAGTCGCGGCGCAGCGTGTGCGTTCGGCCGTAGCTGATCGTCGTGCCGGCCGGCAGGGGCTTCGCCAGGCCGATCCGTGTGCGGAAACTGAATACGGGCTCCGTCCGCACCGCCGCGAGCAGCGAGCGCGGATGCGGGAGCACGCCGAATTGGAGCAGGCCGATGCGAACCGCGTTGAACGGCGCGGCGCCCGTCATGGTCTCGAGGCCGGCGCTGTTGTCGGCGTGGATGAACAGGCGCGAAGGATCCAATCCCGGAAAGCGCTCGAGCGCGGCCAGGAAACGCCGACGCTGCCCGGCGGTGAACTCGGGGTCTTCCTCGGAGCTGGCGTAATGGGTGAAGATTCCGGCCAGGTTCAGGCCGGGCGCGGTACGGATCGCACGGTAAAGTTCCGGCGCCTCGGCATGCCACACGCCGAGCCGGCCCATGCCCGTGTCGATCTTCAAATGGACCGACACCGCCTTTTTAGCCGCGGCGGCGACCGCGTTGAATCGCGCCACCTCGTCGATGCTCGAGACGGTGGCGGCCAGATCGTACGCGGGCAGATAAGGATCCTCCTCCGCCAGCAGCGGGCTCAGCAGGAGAATGGGCCAGCCCGGGCCCAATTCGCGCAGCGCCGCCGCCTCGGAGACGTTCGCCACCGCAAAGAGGTCGGCGCCGGCGTGCATGAGCCGGACCGCCGTCTGCGGCATGCCGTGGCCATAGGCGTCGGCCTTGACGACGGCGACATACCGCATGCCCGGGGGCAACGAACGGCGAATGAGCCGCAGGTTGCGTTCCAAGGCCGCCAGATCGATCTCGGCCCAGCAGCGCCGGGGCGGGGTGGGCGGCACGGCCATCACGGACGCACCTCGCCGTGAAGCTGCGGCGTCCAGCGGACGTAAGCCGGTTCGGAGGCCAGCACGGCGTCCGGTTCCGCATCGAGGGTGAGCAATGGACAATCCGCGGCGGACTGCCAAAGCGATCCGATCTCATAGGGAGCGGTCCCCACGTTCAGGGAGGGGCGGCTCCAAGCCTTGAACCCGGCCGGAGAAACCAGGGCGACGGCTCCCGTTGCCGCGCGCGCCGCCAATTCCGCTTCGGAAATTCGTTCGGCGGCTCCTCCGCTTACGCTCCAGTGCCATTCTCCGCGTCGAGCGTCGGCGACAAACGCCGTGCCGAGGCCCCCGTGCGCGGCGGCCATCAATTCAAGCCCATGGTAGCCGTAGACGGGCCGGGAGCGGAGGGCAGTCCAAAGTCGAATGGCCATTGCGCAGGTGCGCGCGCCCAGCACCGAGCCCGGCAGCCGGCAGAATACAAAGGCCCCCGCCTTCTCAATCGCTTCCGGCCCACCGAGATCGGCTATCGCCCGGAAAATGGCCACGCCCGCCTCGCCCGAATGCTGCGAGGAACGCAGGTGGCCGCCGATGCACCGAGCCGCCTGGCATGAGCCGGCGGCGTCCAAGATCAGCACCGGGCCATGCGTGGCCTGGACCTGTGCTAAGTTGAGCCGTGTCATCGTCATTGACCTCGTGTTCGGAGCCTGTAGATTCGCCCGTTCCCTTCGTGAATGTCCAATTGAATAGCGTGTCACCGACACGCAAGACTCTGGTCGTCTCCCTTGACGTGTCCGATGTGGACGCAGAACACAAAGCCGTCCTCGATGGCTTTGTAAATCAGGCCCGTCTGCCCGGTTTCCGGCCCGGCAAGGCTCCCGCGGCCATGGTGGAAAAGCGCTACGGCAAGGAGATCGCCGAAGAATTCAAGCAGAAGCTCGTCGCCAAAGCGTACCGCTCGGCGATGGAGAAGGAAAAACTGCCGGTGGTGAACGTCGTCGACGTGGCCGAGGGCGACATCGTCCGAGGCAAGGCCGCCGAGGTCACCGTCACGGTCGACGTTCGCCCCGAAATCACCGTTCCGGACACGGGCGACCTGGTGGTCGACGTCGAGCCCACGGAGCCGACGGACGCGGAGATCGATCAGATGGTCGAAGCGCTGCGCGCGGACCGCGCCGATTTCAAGACGGCGGAGCGCCCGGCCCAAAAGGGCGACTATGTGAAGCTCGCGTACGCGGGCCGGCTGGAAGGCCGTCCCATCGCGGAGATCGCCCCGGACAAGCAGCTTTATGGCGACGTCCCACAGACCTGGGAAGAGGTCGAAGGCACGCAGGAAGGCCACTTGCCCGGCCTCGGCCACTTGCTGTCCGGAGTGAAAGCCGGGGACAAGAAGACCGTGAACATCACGTTCCCGGCGGAGTTTTCGGCCGTCCCGGCGCTGGCCGGCAAGGTCGCGGAATACGACCTGACGATTCTCGAGGTGCGCGAACGCTTCCTGCCGCCTTTGGACGAGGCGTTCTTCAAGGCCAACCAAGTTTCGGATCTGCCGGGGTTGCGCGAACAGATCCGCGCGAATCTGCAGCGCCAGAAGAAGATGAACAACGAGAACGCGCAGCGCCGCCAGGTCACCGACGCGCTCGCTTCCAAGGTAGACTTCCCGGTGCCGGAAAGCCTCATCGAATCCGAGACCCAGGGTGTTCTGCGCCAGTTCATCGAAGAGAACATGCGTCGAGGCATCCCCGCCGAACAATTCGAGAAGGACAAGAAGGAGCTCTTCGCCGGCGCGCGCCAGGCCGCGGAAAAGCGGGTCAAGCTCCAGCTTCTGCTCTCGAAGATCGCAGAGAACGAGAAGATCGAGGTGACGGAGTCCGACTTGGACCGGCAGATCTACCGCGATGCCATCCGCGCTGGAAAACGGCCGGAGGCCTTCGCCAAGGAGCTGGCCAAAAATCGCTCACATCTCCGGGCGCTGCAGGAGTCGATCATTTTCGACAAGGCGGTTGATTTCCTCGTATCCAAGGCTAAGGTGCGGGAGCGGCTACCAGCTGCAACCTGATGAGCTATTACGTCCCGATTGTTTTGGAAAATACCGGCCGCGGCGAACGGTCGATGGACATCTATTCGCGGCTTTTGAAGGATCGTATCATCTTCATTGGCACGCCGATCGATGACGCGGTCGCCAATTTGGTCATCGCCCAGCTGCTTTTCCTGCAAATGGAGGACGCGAAGAAGGACATCCACCTGTACATCAATTCGCCAGGCGGCGTGGTGACGGGTGGCATGGCCATCTATGACACGATGAATTTTCTGCAGTGCGATGTGGTCACGTACTGCATCGGCATGGCGGCAAGCATGAGCACCGTGCTTCTCGCTGCGGGCACCAAGGGCAAGCGTTTCGCGCTTCCCAACAGCCGCGTGATGATCCACCAGCCGTCCGGCGGCGCGGGCGGACAGGCGGCGGATATTGCGATCGCCGCCAAGGAAATTCTTCGCTGGCGCCATACGTTGAACGAGGTGATCGCCAAGCACACCGGACGGAGCACCGAGCAGGTGGCGCGCGATTCGGACCGCGACTACTACATGAGCGCGGCCGAAGCCAAGGAATACGGCATCGTCGATCACGTGGTCGATAGCACGCGCGAAGCCGAAAAATTGAGCGTCAAGGCCGCCTAAATCCGGCAGGGCGGGGGTTTCCCGGCTTGCCGCAGAGTAGGTGGCCTGCATAGTCACTCAGCCATGGCCAAATCGTCCCGCATGACCCTTTGCTCCTTCTGCGGAAAATCGCAGGCGGAGGTGAAGAAGATCATTGCCGGACCGGGCGTCTACATCTGCGACTCGTGCGTCAACGTTTGTAAGACGATCATTGATCGCGAGGTTAAGCAACCGGTGGTCGAGGCCAAGCCCACGATTCGCCTGGTCAAGCCGTCGGAAATCAAGAAGGTCCTCGACGATTTCGTGATCGGGCAGGAGCACGCGAAAAAGGTCCTGTCGGTCGCAGTCTACAATCATTACAAGCGGCTCCTGTTCGATTCCGGACAGGGCGCCAAGGACCCGGCGGCGCTGTCGCCTGAGTTCAACGACGTCGAGATCGAGAAGAGCAACATCCTGCTGGCAGGCCCGACCGGTTCCGGCAAGACCCTCCTGGCCCGCACCCTGGCGCGGATTCTGGACGTTCCCTTTGCCATTTCGGACGCGACGACCCTGACGGAAGCCGGATACGTGGGCGAAGACGTGGAGAACGTCGTGCTGCGGCTGCTCCAAAACGCGAACTACGACGTCAAGCGGGCGGAATGCGGCATCATCTACATCGACGAAATCGACAAGATTCGCCGCACCACCGAGAACGTTTCGATCACCCGCGACGTCTCCGGCGAGGGCGTGCAGCAGGCGCTGCTCAAGATTCTGGAGGGCACGGTGTGCAACGTGCCGCCGCAGGGCGGACGCAAGCATCCGAATCAGGAATACATCCAGATCAACACGACCAACATCCTGTTCGTTTGCGGCGGGGCGTTTGTCGGACTCGATCAGATCGTCAAGAAGCGCCTCGGTCAGCGCTCGCTCGGCTTCCACGTCAACTCCGAGGACCGCAAGTTGTCGCCGGACGAGATGATGAAGCGGATCGCGCCGGAGGATCTGGTGCGCTTCGGCATGATCCCGGAATTCATCGGCCGGCTGCCGGTCGTGTCGGTGCTCGACCAATTGCAGGTCGCCGACCTGGAAAAGATTCTGCTTCGCACCAAGAATGCGATGGTCAAGCAATACTCCAAGCTGTTCGCCATCGACGGCGTGCGGCTTCGGCTTACGACCGACGCGGTCAAGGCCGTCGCCCAAAAGGCGGTCGAGCTCAAGACGGGCGCGCGCGCGCTGCGATCGATCATGGAAAATCTGATGCTCGAGGTGATGTACGATCTGCCCCAGCGCGACGACGTCACCGAGGTGGTGATCGACGCCGGCGTGGTGGCGGGTCACCGCCGCCCGATCCTGCGGCGCACCGCCAAAACGGTTCCGACCGAAAACGCCGCCTGACGGACCGACGGGTGACGATTTATCCCGCGATCGATATCAAGGGCGGGCGCTGCGTGCGTCTGCTCCAGGGCCGTCCGGACCAGGAAACGGTCTATGGCGACGATCCGGTCGAAATGGCGGCCTCCTTTCTCGCCCAGGGCAGCCCCTGGGTGCACGTCGTCGATCTCGACGGGGCGTTTTCCGGGGAGCCGCGCAACGCCGGGGTGATCGGCCGCATCTGCCGCCTGGGCATCCGGGTCCAATGCGGCGGCGGCCTGCGGACCCGCGGGGCGGTCGATGCGATTTTGAAGCAGGGCGTCAGTCGGGCCGTGATCGGAACCCGCGCCGCGGAAAGTGAAGCGTTCGTCGCCGAACTGGTCGCGGCCTATGGCGACCGCATTGCCGTGGGCATCGACGCCAAGAACGGCCAGGTCGCGGTGAAAGGCTGGGCGGATACCACGGCGGACGGCGCGCTGGGACTCGCCCAGCGCATGGACCGACTCGGGGTGTCGACCCTCATCCAGACGGACATTGGCACGGACGGCATGCTGACCGGACCGAATCTTCCCGCGCAGGGCGCGATGGCGGCGGCAGTGCGCGCCCAGGTAATTGCGAGCGGCGGGGTATCGAACGCGGCCGATGTCGCGCGATTGCGCGAGTTGGCGCGCACGCATCCGAACCTCTCCGGAGTGATCGTCGGCAAGGCGCTCTACGAGAAGCGCGTCACGCTGCCGGAGTTGCTGGCGCTGTAGGCTGGCCCGTCAACTCAGCTTCCCGGCGATTTCCTCGAGCGGATACGTGATGATCTCCGACAGCGTCGGATGATAGTACGGCGCCCGCAGCAGGTCGTGCACCGTCGCCTTCATCGCCATCGGGCCGGTGAAAAGATGGATCAATTCGCCGGCGTCCGGACCGACGATTTCGGCGGCCAGAATCCGGCCGTTCTCCGCGTGCGCCCAGATTTTCACGTACCCGCGCTTCGCCTCCATCAGGATGGACTTCCCGTGATCGTCGAACGGATACGACGCGGAAACGCACGGCACCTGATCCTCCTTCAGCTTCGCGGCCGAGGGCCCGATCGTCGCCAGCTGGGGATCGGTGAACACCACATTGATGAGCAGGCCGTAGTCGATCGGGTGCAGGGGCTTGACCTTGGCCGCATGCCGGGCCGCCAGCTCGCCCTGCTGGACCGCGATGTGGACGATCTCCACCGGCCCGGAACAGTCGCCGGCGGCGTAGATGTGCGGCACGCTGGTCTGCTGATGGCGGTTGATGTCGATCTGGCCGTCGTCCCCCGCGGTGACGCCGGCGGCGGCCAGGTTGAGCCGGGATGTCGCGGCGTGCCGGCCAAGCGCGTTCAGGCACCGGCCCGCGCGCAGGCGCAGACGGCGGGTTCCCTGCTTGAACACCACCTCGAATCCCCGGCGCTTCCAATCGACGCGTTCCAGGGCCGCGCCGCAATAGAGGCCCACGCCCTCCTCACGGAGCGCCGCGGCCACCACCTCGGCCGATTCCGGCGAGTGCCCGCGCAGCAGTTGGGGGCCGCGTTGGACAATTGCGACGCTGGTCCCCATGCGGGCGAAATACTGGGCGAGCTCCACGCCCACCAATCCTCCGCCGAGAACAATGAGGCTCTGAGGCCGGACCGCGGCATCCAGCGCCTCGTCGCTGGTCCACGCCCGGGCGGCGGCGAGCCCGGGGATGTCCGGCACGTTGGGCACCGACCCCGTCGCGATGAGGAAAAACCGCGAGGTGACCCGACGGCCGCCCGCCAGCTCCACGGTGTGCGGATCCACAAAATGGGCCGGTTCGCGGATCAGCTCGAATTTGCCCGAGGTCAGCGACTTCACGCGGTCCGCGGCGAATTCGCCGATGATGCGGCGCTTTCTCGCCTGGACGGCGGCGAAATCGGCTTTCGCCACGGGTATGCGCAGCCCGAACTTCCGCCCCTGCTGCGCCCGGTGCAGCACTGCGGCGGAGTAGAGCAGCGTCTTGGAAGGCATGCAGCCGCGCAGGATGCACAGGCCGCTCAGCGGTCGCGCCCCATCGATGACGGCGGTGCGCAATCCGTGGGCCGCGGCCACGCGCGCCCCGTTGTATCCGCCCGATCCGCCGCCGATCGCCACAAAGTCGAAGTCGTATCGTCCGCTCATCGTCCTTTGCCGAAAATCATGATCTGAATTGTCTTCAGGGCAATCGAGGCGTCGAGCAGGAACGAGAAATGGCGAATGTAGTACAGATCGTATTCCAGTTTGCGCAGGGTGTCTTCCAACGAGGCTCCGTAGGGATAGTTCACCTGCGCCCAGCCGGTGATGCCCGGTTTCACCAGATGACGGTACGAATAGCAGGGGATGCGCGCCTCGTAATCCTCGACGAGCAGGTCCCATTCCGCGCGGGGGCCGATCAGGCTCATCTCGCCGCGCAGCACGTTCCACAGCTGGGGAAGCTCATCGAGGCGCGACTTGCGGAGGAACCCGCCGACCCGGGTGATGCGGGGATCCTTATCCCGGGTGTAACGCTCGGCGTCCGCCGGTGGATTCGCCTTCATCGTGCGCAGCTTGACCAGGGGAAAGCGTTTTTGCCGGCGGCCGACCCGACTTTGAAAGAAGAACACCGGACCGCGGTCATCGAGCACGATCGCCACGCCGGCAAGCAGAATGAACGGCGCCGACAAGATGAGTCCGACCGCGGAAAGCAGGATATCCGAGGCGCGTTTGAGGCGCTCGAACACCGGCTCTCGCGCAATATCGAACCCTTCCTGAAACAGCCAGGTCGGATTCAGCCGGTAGAGGGGGATTTTTTGCCAATAGACCTGGTGAAACAGCTCCAGGGTGTAGGTCGGCGTCCCGTCGAAATAAAGCTGCATCAGATCGGAAACGGTCTCCGACGACAGGCCGCGGTGGGACTCGCGCAGGACGATCGCCTCAACCACCTTTTGGCCCGAGCGGATTTCGGCCAGGGCGCGGTGCAGGCTGGGATCGGAACTGGGCGTGACGCCGTCGACGGTCGGCACCGGCACGAAGATGAGCGGGTGCACCAGCCGCATCGTCTCGCACTCGGACGCAAAGGCCGCGCGCGAGGCTTCGTCGCCGACGAACAGCACGCTGCGCTGGCGCCGGGCGTCGTCGGTGCGCCGCGCCAGGATGGACCGATAGATCAGCGTCGAGGGGATCAGCAGCAGGAAGCTGAGGGCAATGAGGGCGCGGCTGGTTTGGAGCTCGTAGCCCTTCGGAACGAACACGAAGGTCACCAGCAAGGTGACGAGCATCGCGCCGATCATGGCGATGCTGTGCAGGCTGACGTAGTCCAGGGTCCGCATGTTGGTCCGGCCGCGGTAGCCGTCGACGAGGTAGAGGGCGAAGATCAGAAACGCCAGCGGGCCGGCCAGCGGCCGCAGGATGGGGTAGTTGTCCAGCGGCAGCCGATACGAAAGGCTGACCGCGTTGAAGATCACGATGGTCGCGCCGGCGTCGAGGGCGAGCAGCAGCAGGCTCGTCTTGCGCGGGGAGGTCATGCGCGGGGGCAACGATGGCGCCGGCGCGGGTCCCCGTCAAGGAAGGCACCGCGGAGCAGGGATAGGTACCCGGTCAGCCGGGACGCGTCAGGCGGTCCCACAAATCGGCCGCCGCCGCCGGGCCGGAATGGGCCCGTCCGAACTGCAGCGACGCCAAGGCGGCCGCGCGGAGGAGCTCCGGCCGATCCCGCCAGGCGCGGACGGCCCGGGCGGCTGCGGCGGGATCCGTGCCCGCGGCGGCGATGCCCATTCCGGCGGAGACGACCTGCCGCGCGATTTCGCTGCGGGGCGGGCCCAAAAATAGGATCGGCCGCCCGACGGCGGCGATTCCGTAGAGCTTGCTGGGATACACGCACCGTTCGCAGCCGGCGCGGAGCGTGACCAGATGCAGATCGGCGGCCGCCAGCGCGGCCGCGAGCCGGCCGCGGGGCGCGGGCGGCGCGAATTTCACCCGGGTCAATCCACGCCGCGCCGCGGCCGCTTCGATGCGCGCCCGCTGCGGCCCGGATCCGGTGAATTGAAACCGGATGTCCGGTTCGGCGCGCAAGGCTTCAGCCAGGGCCAGGATCGCGTCAAGGTCGTGAACCCGTCCCAGATTGCCCGAGTAACCGATCACGAATTCCCGTCCCGCGCCCCAACCTTCGCGCTGGGCGGCGATCTGGTCGTCCGGCGGAGGCATCAGGCCGGCGGGAGCCCAATTGGAGAGCAGATGCAGGCGATCGGGGCGCACACCGCGCTCGGCGACCAGGCTGCCCATATCCGTGCCGAGCGTCACGCAGCCGGCCGCCCGCCGCCAGGCTCGATCGCGGAGGGGTTGAAAGACACTCCAGCTTCGGGCGCCGGTCACGGCTTGGGCCACTTCGGGATAAATATCCTGAATCCAATGCCAGCTGGAGGCGCCGCGCCGCCGCGCGATCGCGGTGGCGGCCGCTCCAAAGAGCGGTGGATCGGTCAGCGTCACCACGGCGTCGCCCGGCTGCAGCGCCGAGGCGACCGCCCGGCGGGCGCCGAGCCAAAACGCGAGGAATTGGGCCGCCTTGGGCGCGAGGCCCGGTCCGTCCCAGCGGCTGCCCGGAACCCGGTTGATCTGCACGCCGCCGCGCTCCTCGGCGCGCGCCAAGGTTCCGGCGGCCCGGGCAATCACGGTGACGCGCCGGCCGCGCGCAACGAGCGCCTCGGCCAAATCCGTCAGCAATTGGGCGGTTGCCGTCTCCTCCGGCCAGTAGGAACGGTTGACGAAGACGATGCCGCCGGGCCCGCTCATGGGGCACCGGGGGGGCGGCGCGCCGCCCGCCGCAGTTCCGAGGCTTTCGACACGCTGAGAAAATCGTAGAAGCCCATAAGACGGCAGAAAACGAATCCTCGGTAGCCGTCGAGAAAGCCGGCCCGCAGCACATAGTGATAGAGAAAGCGCAGCGTGGGGCGGAAAGGAACGCGCCCGGCCAGGTGTTTCAGGCGGCGTTTGCGCGCGAGATCCGCCGCAATGTTGGCGCGGTGCGCGGCGGCGGAGGCGGCGGACGACACGAGAACGCGGGCCTCCCAGTTGCTGTAGCGGTTGTGCTTTTCGACCCAGCTCGAAATCGTGGGAAAGGCGTAGTGATCCATGTCAGATTGCAGCCGGGCGGATCGCCCCTGCAGCACGACGTGCTCGTGCACTTCGTTGTCGCCCGAGTCGGACCCGGCGGCGCCCGGCAGCTGCTCGTAGCGCCCGAGGGCGTGGCGGAAAAACCGCAGGTTCCAGCTGGGATAGTAGCCGCAGTGCTTGAGCCAGCCGTCGAGGAACCAGAAGCGCCGGTTCACGTAATAGCCTTCGGCTTCCGGCTCGGCGGCCACTTGGGCCAGCTCGCGGGCGAGCTCCGGGGTGATGCGCTCGTCGGCGTCGAGAATGAACACCCATTCGTATTTCCACGGCACGTTCGCGAGCGCCCAGTTCTTCTTTTTTGGAAACGCGCCGTCCCACCGGAAATCGACCACCTTGGCTCCCAATTCGCGGGCGAGGTCCGGCGTTCCATCCGTGCTCCCGGAATCGACGACGACGACTTCGGCGGCGTCCGAGGCCGAGGCAATGCAGGCCCGCAAGTTGGCCGCCTCGTTGCGGGCGGGTATGAGCACGGAGTAGGGAGCTTTCATGCGGACGAGGGCGGTTCCGGCGAAGGGTCGCCGGCCGGACGCGGTTCGGAGAGCGCCCCATAGCGCAGGGCGCCGAAGAAAAACAGCCACCAGGTGAGCTGGACCGCGAAGTTGCCGAAGGGGAATTCGATCAGGGCATAGGCCAGCACCACCGCGCAGCCCGCGAGCAGCCGGCGCGAGAGCCGGTTGTTGAGCACGCGCCGGCCGGTGAAGGCGGCAGGGACGAGCGCGCACAGAACCAGCGCCGCGGACCCCACCCAGCCGTGTTCGGCCAGCGATTGGAGCCAATCGCTATGGGCGTCGTGGAAAAAGCGGGGCAAGTGATCCAGCGGATTGGGCTCGGCGGTATTGTAGATCTGGAACACGTGCGGATACGATCCGGAACCCCAGCCGAACCCGGGACGGGCCTGGGCCATCCGCCAGGTGTCGCGGTACAGCCGCAGCCGAAAATCCAGGCCGCCGTCGGTCCGCAGATGCGCCAGCTGTTCGCGCGTCTTTTCGATTCGCGCGCGATAGAAATCGCCGCCGAGATACCAGCTGCCCGCGCCGACCAGGAGCAGGACGATGACCGCGCCGGTCACCGCGGACCGAAGTTTCGAATCCGGCTGGCGCCGCAGCCGGCGCAGCCAGGCGCCGTAATCGGCGGCCAGCAGCGTGAAAAGCAGGGCGGTGCAGATGCGGGCGCCGCTGAGGGGCACCGAGAGGGCGAGGACCAGCACGCCCACGGCGGCGGTGAGCGCCGGAGAATGGAGCCAGTCGCGCCGCGCTTCGCCGTGCAGCGCATGGTGCCAGACCAGGCCGAGCAGGGCGGCCGTCATCAGAATGATGTAAGCGCCCCAGTGGTTGTCGTAGACGAAGCTGGCGAAAAAGAAGGACTGGGGTGAAGCGATGGCGCCAAAATACAGGCCGGTGGCGCCGCCCAGCTTCTGAATCGTGCCGAAGACCGCCAGCACCACCGCGTTGCCGGCGAGCAGCAGGAGGAGGGCGCGCAACGCCCGCCGCCGCCGCACCAGCAGGAGCACATTGAAGGCGGAAAGATAGAGGCCGTCGAAGAGCCCGAGCGACCGGAACGCCAGATGGGGCGTCGCGGAGCTGGGCTGCCAGAATGGCACATAACGCGGCAGCAGCATCAGTTCGTGATCCAGGGTCAGAGCCCGAAAGCCGGGCACCGTCAGGGCGATCAGCGTGAGAAAATTGAAAGCGAGAAACGGCCACAGCCGGGCGAGGACGCGGCTGCGCAACGCACGTTCGCTCGCCAGGAGGCCGGCCGACGCCGTGAGGGCGGCGCCGACGGCGCCCCACGCCAGGAGATAGGGTTCGGCGAAGGCTGCGTTGCCGCCAAAGGCCCAGGCGGCGCCCACGCCGTAGAGGCCGGCGTGCGCGAGCGACGCCAATTCCATCGCGGAAATGTCCTGGGGGCGCCGGCGCATGCTCAGCCGGACCTCCCGCCGCCGAGTTCACGGTAGAAGTCGATCAGCTGGCGGGCCGGCCCCGCCCAGGAGTAGTCTCTCGCCATCCATTCCCGTCCGCGGCGCCCGCGGTCGCGCAGGGACGGCAAACCTTCCGCGGTGGCCGTTCGGAGGGCCGGGCCGAATTCGTTCCACGGCACGCACCATCCGGCGCGTTCGGCGTCCAGCTGGCGCCAGGGGGCGGTATCGGTGACGAGGGCGGGCACGCCCGACGCGAGCGCCTCGCCGACCACGAGGCCGAAATTCTCGCTGTGCGAAGGGAGCAGGAACAGCGAAGCAATGGAATAGGGCGGGGGCCGCCCCAGGCCGCTGAAGACGCGGACGCGGCCCGACCCCAGGTTGCGCAGCACGTACTCGTCGAGCAATTCCGGCGAATATTCCTGGGGAATGCCCACCATCAGCAGGAGCCAGTCGCGCGGACCGTGTTCAAGCCACAGGTCGATCAGCTCCAGCGCCCGCTTCTTGCGGTGAAACCGCGAATAGAACAGGGCGACGGGACGGGTGGATACCTCCGGGCAGAGTTCGTGCCAGAAATGGGCGGCGTCGGAGCGGGCCCGCTCGGAAGGCACCTCGATTCCGTTCGGCGCGACGCAGATGGGCTGGCGAAATCCCCGCGTGCGAATGTCGTCCGCCTCCTCCTGGCTGGTGGCGTGCCAGCCGGCGGCGCCGCCAAACGCGCCCGGATGCACCAGGCATTGGGCGGCCAATTTTTTCCACCGGCGATGACGCCAGGCCCAGTCGCTCATCATGCCCCGCGGCGAAATGACCAGGGGCGCGTGCCGGCGGCGGGCGGCGCGCTGGGCGTAGGCGAGGGTGGAAAGCCAGAGCCCATGATGGTGCACGACGTCCCAGGGCGCCGCGGGCAATTCGCTGCGCAGGGTCCGGGAGGCGAAGAGCGCGCGCGGGCGATTGCGCCGGAATGTGCGGATCGTCAGAGCCTCCTCCGTCTGGGTCCCACCGCCGTCGGGCGAGGTGGCCCACAGGTCGACCGGTTCGCCCGCCTGCGCTTGGGCCAGGGCAAGGGCGCGGGTCGATTTGCTCGGCCCGCCGTGCCGCTCCTCGAGGCTCGCGACCACGTGGCAGATCCTCATGGCTGCGGTTCGGCGCGCGGTTTGACCGGGACGCAGGGATCGCCCGCGCAGACTTGGCGCGCGGGAAGATTGCCGCGCACCACGGAGCGGGCGCCGACCACGGCCAGTTCGCCGATCGTCACGCCGGGCGCCACAAAGACTTCGGCGCAAAGCCAGACGTTGCGCTCGATGACGATCGCGCGAGTGACGAGCGGCATGCTCCAGCGCCGATAATCGTGCGAGCCCGAGCAAAGGTGGCAGTCCTGGCTGACGTTGGCGCCAAAGCCGATTTCGATCGGGGCCAGATTGTACAGCCAGACGCGGGGCCCCACCATCGCGTGGGGGGCGAGCGACAGTTTCCACGGAAAGACCACCCGGGCGGATGGGAAGATCTTCACCGTGTCCGGAGCGGGGACCTGCGCGCCGAAAAATCGAAGCAGCCGCGCGCGAAAGCCGTGGCACGGCCGCGGACTCCAGCGGAAAAGCGTGGCTTGGACCAGCGCCCACGCGGCACGGCGGATTCGCTCGGAGCGGGAATAGGGCGGGGTGTTCCCTTGGCCGAGGTACGGGACTTCGCTTGAGTTCAAGCCGTTTTCACTCTGTCGGGCGGCGGTCCGGGGTCGAGTTGTTTTCGGGGGGGGCGGCGTGGTCAAGGGCTCGCTGAAGCCCGGCGGTGGCCGGGCCGTAGGTATAGAGGCCCGCCCGGGCCTTCGCGGCCGCGGAGTAGGCTGCCGCCTGGGCGGGATCGCGCAGCGTGCGCAGCGCCGAGGCGAGCTGGCGCTGCAGATCCGCGGGCTGCTCGGCAGCGAAGACCCATCCGGTCCGGCCGGGGATCACCAGATCCTCCTGGCATCCCACCCGGTCGCTGACCAGGCAAGGCACGCCGAGATGCATCGATTCGTTGACCGCCAATCCCCACGTTTCATAGAGCCCGCGGGAAGGAAGCACGAACAAGTCCGCGAGCGCATAACGGACGGGCATTTCGGCCTGGTTGGCGAAGGGCAGGAAATGTACCGCGGCGGCCGGATGGTCGCGCGCCAGGGCTTCGAGGCGCGGACGTTCCGCGCCGTCGCCGACAAAGACGATCGCCGTATCCGGGGACTGGATCGCCAGAAAGGCCGCGAGCAGCTCCACGGGCTGCTTGGCGGGCACCCATTTGCCGGCGAACAGGACCACCTGGGTCGGGGCGGCCAGGCCCAGGCGCCGCTTCAGTTCCAAAGCCCCGGACCGAATCTCGGGACGGGTCGGATCAAAGCGGGCGGCGTCGACGGAATGGGGGGCGAAAAACAGGTGGCGGGCGGGCACCCCCAATCGCTCGAAGTAGCGGCGGTTGGCGGCGCCGACGTAGGTGACGGCCGCGAATTGTCCGTAGAGCAGCGACAGCGCGGCGGTGCGCAGCGCGCCCGGGTGGGGCCGGCCGATGAAATGGGAATCGCCTCGAAAGATCAGGGGAACCCGGCGCAGGCGCGCCCAAAGAATCGCCCGCAAGTGCGACACCCACGGATATCCAAAGACGAGCACGGCGTCCGGATTCCAGGCGGACAGCCGCCGGGTCAGCGCGGGATTGACGAGTCCTTTGAAATGATGGGTGCCGGGATCGGCGGCGACATTCGGCACCGACTCCCAGTCGTAGCCCGACGTCAGGTCGACATCCCATTTCACCGCGATTCCGAATTGCGGGTCCCTGCGCTCCTCGAGGCCGAAATCCCAGAGATAGAAGACGCGCAGGTCGATCGGAGCCTGGGCCGCGATCCAACGGAACCAGGGGCTGTAATATTGCGTGGGATGCGAGAGCACCACCGCGAGCTTGCGGCGCCGGTCGTTCACGGGCGCCTTGGCGGAACGCGGACGCGGCGCGCCACCGGAAGCATGGCGATGGCGACGGAGATCAGGGCCTGTTCCAGGGAGGTGATCAGGACGCTGGCGACCATTTCGTAGGAATTGGCGATTCCCAGGAAAAGCGTGAAGCCGACAAATCCTTCGAACGAGATGACGAGCTTGCGCGCGGTCCATTGCTCGATCGCGGCGAAGACGAAGCCCAGGGCCACGCCCAGGAACGCGCCGCCAAAGTCGGCGCCGAAGTTGCCGACCGCTTCGGGCAGCAGTCCCCAGGCGACGAAGGTCGTCTGCGTCGCGGCCAGGTCCTGGCGCTGGAAATGGACGTTGAGCATGACCTGGCCTTCGTGCGTTCCGGCCTTCTTGGGATCGAGGACCCGCGGCACGAGCAGGCCGGGAATGATCGCGTACGTCGCGCCGTGCAGCGGCGCCAACCCCTGGCTGCGTTCGGCGCGCAGGACGAAAAGCAGATTCTGCAGGTTGTTGAGCCGCGCCAGGAGCGAATGGTCGTCCTCGGCCGCGGCGGCGATGCCGACCTCGCCGTCGACCTGGCGCGGGCCGCGGCGTTCGCCGCTCAGGGCGCTGACGCTGGCGTCGAACCATTGCGAATACACGCCAGGCATCTCGGAGAGCGAAAAATCCGGGATGAGATTCGTTCCGGTGGTTCGCCAGTAGCGGTCGCGCATCGTGTCCTTGCCGACATTGAGGAAGCCGAACACGAGGCCCACCAGGATCAGAAAGCGCAGGGGAATCCGCCCGCCGCTCCAGAACAGCCCGATCGCCACCGAAAGCACGTAGATGCACGCGGCCGACAGCAGGAAGGCGGAGGCCGCCACGTAGCAGTTGAGCGCCAGCAGAGCCCAATAGGCCGCCTTGCCGGGACCGCGCAATTCGCGGCCTCCAATCAGGAGAGCCCCGATGAAGAAGCCGCAGCTGGCGGCCGCGGAAAGCAGCGCCGTCAGGATCGACATCGAACCGGGCGGCAAGGTGTTGTAGATCGTATCCTGGAAACTTCCGCGGTTCGCGAGATTGTAGAGCGTGGCGGCGACGATCAGTCCCCAGCTGATCAGGCGGAGCTTGCGCGCCCCCTCGTGGCGGAATTCCGAAAGGGCAAAGCAGAAGCCTCCCACCGGCGAGATCGAGTTCATTCCGGCGCTCCAGCCGACAATCAGGGCGAGCGAAAAGACGAGCACGTCCAATCCCGACTGCAATTCGATCGCCGGAGAATAGGAGGCCATCATCGGGGCGTTGACCAGGATCGGCAGCGCGTAGAGCAGCAGGTTTTGGGCGAAGAGCATGGGGAGGAGCGGAACGCCCGTTCCCCGCCGGGACCAAACCCAAAGTCCGAGCATCGATCCGAAGGCGATCAGCGCGAAGGCGGCCC
Source organism: Opitutaceae bacterium (assembly GCA_036502225.1). Taxonomy (GTDB): domain Bacteria; phylum Verrucomicrobiota; class Verrucomicrobiia; order Opitutales; family Opitutaceae; genus Palsa-1447. The sequence continues at coordinate 42,358 of DASXYY010000036.1, read as the reverse complement.
CGCCCCGGGCGCCGGTGGCGAACAGATACAAGGCGACCGCCGTCAGAGCCACGGAACCGTAGACGATCGCCGGACGCATGAATCGGCAGACGCCGGCGGTCAGGTCCGCCATCACGGCGTTGCGGAAATCGAGCGGAGCGTCGGTCATGCGAGGGCGGCGTCGAACAGGGCGCATTGGCGGCGCGTGAGTTCCTCCGCCAGGTAGTTCGACCGAAAGAACGCATCATTGCGTCCGGTCTCTCCTCCGATGGGTTTCCCCTGCAGCGCCGCGCGCAGGCTCTCGGACAGCGCCGCGGCGGCCACGCCGGGGTCGGTGGGGCTCCCCAGCCGGATCAGGCGGGCGCAGCGCAGCTCCTCCAGGCGCCGTTCCATTTCACTGCCCCGGTAAACGATGGCGAGCATCGGACGTCCGGTCAGGTAATTCAGGTAGATCTTGGAAGGCGAATAGGCCGGATCGGTGGAACCGAGCAGGAGCAGGCAATCGGCCTGCTGCTGCAGCCGGGCCGCCTCCAGATAGCCGACCCGATGCGGACTTTCCTCCACGAGATCCTCGACGCCGAATTCCCGGGCGATCGGCTTGACCGACGGCACGCCGGACCCCGGCGCGGCGTAGCTCGTCCCGATGAAATGAAACCGCGCGCGCCGCGCAGTCAGCGGCTCCCGGCGTTGCAGATCGGCCACGGCGCTGAGCAGGCCGCGCAGCGCGGGAGCCATGATGGGTCCGACCGCGCCGGTATAGACGAAGTGAATCTGCCCCTCGGCGCGGGGAAAGGGACTCGATCCCCCGGCGGGCTCCGCGCGGGCGCGTTCCAGATCGGCAGGACTGACGCCAAACGGCAGCACGGCGGAAGGCAGGCCGGCGGCCGAGGGATAACGGGCCGCCAGGTCGCCCAGGTACGACGGCGACACGCTCATGAGCCCGGCCGCGCCGCGGACGCAGGGGCCTTCGAAGGCGCGCGCCTGCCAGCGGGAAAAGCGATACTTCCACCCGCCGGGCGGGCGCGGCGATCCCGGCCGCTCATAATAGTCGGTGAGCCAGGGATCCTGGAAATCGAGCACATAACGGACACCAAAACGGCGGCGCCAGAGCGGGCCGAGGGTGAAGCTCATGAATTGCGTGTTCGAGAAAAACACCAAATCGCATTTGGCTTCACGTAAAAAACGGCCGCCGGTTCGCAGCAGGCCGGGCCAGGTTCTGAGCGCCACGTTCCCGACGCCCGCCAGCCGCGCCAGGCGGGGCGGGAGCCCGTTCGCCCGCAGGATGGTGACATCGGAAGGAACGGTCGACAGCAGCTCGGGCTCGCGCACGCCGAGCTGAAGATCGTCGCGCACGGTCAGCACCACCGGCTCCCACCCGAATTGGCGGTAGTGAGGCAGGCTGATCCGCACCCGCTGCAGGTCCGGCGCGTTGAGGGGCGGAAAATGCGGACTGACGATCAGGACCCGCCGCATGGCCCCTCCATTTCGAAAAGAAACTCCATCGCCGCGGCGGTGAAGGAGGGTGCGAACTCGCGCGGCAGCACCGGTTCCGTCCACGGCGGGGTTGCCTCGATCTGGGAGGCGTGGGCCGAGATCGCGCGGCGTTTGATTTCCTGATACCCGCGGTAATCGACGCGCCAGACCCGCCGGGCGCGCACCAGCATGCGCACCAGGCGCAGCGGCGACCACCAGGACCAGACGGGATATTCCAGAAGCTGAATGCGGCACGAGGAGGCCCGCGCGGCCGCCCGCAGAACCTGAAAGGCGCCGGCGTGTTCGGTGCTGCCATCGCCCAGACAGGGCAGTGCGATATGGGTGGGGCGCACCTGCTCGATCAATTTGCGCAGGCTGGAAATGGCGGCGCCCTGCTCCGCGGACGTCAGCTTGTCCAGGCGGCCGTCGGGCAGCCCGACGAAGTGCACGCAGGCGCCATCCACCCCTATGCGGCGCAAGGCCTCGAATGCCTCTTGCTTGCGGATTTGGACGATCTGCGGCGGTCCATAGATCGGATGACCCGGATGGCTGGCGCTGCCGTCGGTCAAATAGGCGACCGTCACGGGCAGGCCCTCCAGGCGGCGTTGCACCAGCAGGCCGCCGCAGCCGAGACACGCATCGTCGGAGTGGGGTGCGATGGTGAGGAGCTCCGATTCCGGGCCCAGACCGAACGGCGCGCTGCGCCAGCGGAGCAGGAGGGCCAGCGTCGATCGCACCCACCGGCGCACGGGTTCCTGAACCGCGGGATGGCCGAGCAAAGGGCGAAGCAGGGTGGAGCGCATGGTCAGGATGGGCCGACGGCTCGCGCGACCGAAGCCAGCAGGCGTTCGGATTCGCGTTCCCAGCAATACACCTGTTCGGCGACCGCGCGGGCGGCGCGGGCGCGACTGCGCCGTTCTTCCGTCTTTTCGAGGATGGAATCGATCTGCGCGGCGGCAGCGGTCGTTTGGGTCAAGTCCATCAGCCAGCCGACCTGCGGAGCCTCCGCGAGCAGTTCGCACTGGCCGGCCGTGGGCGTCGCGATCACGGGCAGGCCGGCATTCAGGTACTGGAAAAGCTTGTTTGTGATCGTCAGATTGCGACTGTCGGGAACGGAAGCCTCCAACGCCAGACCCACGTCGTGGCGCGCGATCAGGCCCGGCAGATCCCCGGGCGAAACCAAATCGACAAAATCGAGCGCGCCCCGCTTTTCCACCGGCAGCCGACGGAGCAGCTTGTCGCGGAAGGACGGCTTGGTTTCGCCCAGCAGGCAGACGCGGCTGGGCTGGCGGGTGCGGGCCCACGCCGCGAGAAACAGTTCGAGCATGCGCCCGGGACCGACCGTCTGCGAAAACCAAAAGAGCGAGGGTGTCCGTCCGTCCGGCTTTTCCCCCGGCGGAGGCTGCAGGGGAAACACATTTCGGATCACGGCCGGGGGGGCGGCGCCGTAGGCCTCCGCGAGCGCGCGGGCCAGACTGTGGGAGGTGGTGGAAACGTAGGCGCCGCGCTGGACCATGCGCCGCTCCAGGGCGTCGAGCAGACGCAGCGGGCGGTTGCGCTGCGCCGACGGCAGCAGGTCGCGGGAGTGCCAGTCCTCGATGTCCGCGGCGACGCGCCGGCCGAGGCGCAGCAGGTCGGCGCCGACGGCCAGGCCCAGTTCCGTGTGCACGATCGTCAGGTCGGCCGAATACCGGCGCGCGCGGCTTCGCATGTGCGAATAGGGGCCCAGCGCCGCCGGGCCCTGCCAGCCCAGGCGAAGGCCCCGCCGGCCCAGCCAGGTCAGGCCCCGGTCCCAAACCGATCCCAGACGGCCGCGCGGATCGCGGGCCAGATGATTGACGGGCGTCCGGCGAAACGGCGCTCCGCGCATCAATTCGCGGTCGTAGGACTCGGAGCGCCCCTGATTGGCCACGGTGAACACCTGGACGTCGTAGCCGGCCGAGCCCAGCGCCCAGGCCTCCTTGAGCACGCGCGGGTTGCGGCACAGGGGCCCCGAGGTGATCAGCAGAATGCGCGCCCGGCCGGTGGTCATCGGAAGAAAAGCCGCTGCAGCCGGCGGGCGAGGCGCCAGCCCACAATCCGGCGGAGCTGCTGGAAGCGGGGGCCGCCCAGCGGTTCGACCCGGGCCCCGCCCAGGGCCCGGGCCCGGGCCAGCGCGCGGCGTCCGCTGTCACCTCCATCTGGATACGACTCCTGGTAGCAGCGTGTGAGGGCCGCCGCGGCGGCATGGCGGGTGCGCGGCGAGTCTTCCCGGGCGATCAGGCGGTCGGCGGTCAATTCGACGGCCCGCAGTCCGGAGGCCAGCGCGGCGGCCGAACGGCGCCGGCTGAGGCTCGATGAAATCCGGGAACGGTAATAGGAGGCCGCCGCCGGGTGGTGCCGGACGCCGGCCGAGGACAGCACGACGCGGCAGAAGTATTCTCCGTCGTCATCCAGCGTCAGGCGCTCGTCCCACGGTCCCGCCCGGTCGGCGAGGGTCCGTGAAATCAGCCAGGCGGCCGGGTGCATCATGGCGTGATGCTCCAGCTTGTCCACGATCCAGGAGACCGGATCGGCGTCGCGGCAAAGTATTTCCTCGGCAAAGCGGGTTTGGGCCGGATCGTCCACGAAACGACCCCAGCGCGCTCCCTGGGCGCAATGCGGATCGGGAGCGGGGTCGAGCTGCCGGGCGATCTTGTCGGGCGCAAGGAGATCGTCGGCGTCGAGAAATTGAATCCATTCCCCGCGGCTGGCGGCCAGGGCGGCATTGCGGGCGGCGGAGGCGCCGCGGTTGGGCTGGGCCAGCACGCGCACCCGGCCGCGGCTTTCCCAGCGGCGGGCCGCCGCCAGGCTGCCGTCCGTCGAACCATCGTCGACCACGATGATCTCGAGGTTGGGCCAGGTCTGGGCCGACGCGGAGGCCAGGGTGGCGTCCAGCCAGGCTTCCGCGTTGAAGCACGGAACAAGGATCGAAACCAGCGCCGGGCCGCTCATGGGGTTGCCAAATGCCGCCAGCCGATCTGAAAATACCACCGTTTGGAGTGGGCCACGTAGTGATGCATGACCGCCCGGGGCCGCTCCACTTCGCGGCGCGAAGGGAAAGTGACGTAGTCGCTGGCGGGAAGAACGCACCGCTGGGCCTCACGGGCGGCGAGCATCGCGACGAGGGCCTGTTCGAGATAGTAATTGGTCTTTTCCTGAGCGATCAGTTCCGCGGTCCACGCCTCCAGTTCTTCCCAGTCAAGGCGATCGCTGCGCAGCCCGCACAATCCGACATTCACGAGCGGCGGCAGCGTGGCTCCGGCCAGCCGTTCCATCAGTCGGCGGCTGTAGCCGTAAGATTCCTCGCAATCCACCGCGTGCAGCGGTCCGAAGGGATTCCGGCTCCAATCCAGCAACGCCCGCGGCTCGCGAAAAAAGAGCAGGTCGGAATCAATCGCCAGCTTCCACCCGGTGCCGCCCACATGCGGGTCGGTCAGTTTGCGCAGATTGGGGTAGTTGCGCCAGCGTTCGCGCAGCGTCGGAAAACGCCGTTCCGGGAGATGCCGGTCCAGCCGCTCGAGAATCGAGGCTTGCGAATGGAGGGTGACGGCCGGCCCCAGCGCGGCCAATTGGCGGCGCGTGGCTTCGTCGATCGTGCCGTCGTCATAGATGTGCGCGGCCACGCCCGGTGGACTGAAGCGGGCAAGCGAATGGAGGCAAAAAACCGTGAGCGGCCAAAAACGGCGGCCGGTGAGCAGGTGCACCTCCAGGGTTTCGCCCGGGCGTTCGGGGAGCGGCGGCAGGCGCCGCGCGGCCGCTTCCATTTCCCGCCGGCCTTGCGCCGTCCGGCGTTGCGCCCACGGACCGCCTTCGCGCAGGCAGTCGCGAAGCCGGCCGACAGGCTGATGGTAGAGATGGAGAAGGATTTGGCCCGGAGTCAGCATGCGACTGCCGCCGAATCGAGGGCCGCCTGCAGGACATCGCGGAATCGCTCGAACGAATACGCGCGCGCCCGCTCCAGGATCGGTTCCTCCCGCCAGGGGCGGCTCAGGCCCTCGATCAGGGCCGCGGCGATCGAATCGACGTTGTCCGGCGCCGCGAGCAGTCCGGTTTCGGGAGTGACGATTTCCGGAGAGGCGGCGGCTTCGGCGCCGACGCAGGGACGCCCATGCGCCATGGCCTCCAGATAGACCAGGCCGAACCCCTCCCGGGTGCTCGGCAAGGCGAACAGCCGGCACTGGCGCAGTTCCTTGGAGAGTTCGGACTGGGTGAGAAAGCCGAGAAAGTTCACGCAGCCGGCCAAGGAGGAATCGCGCCGAACTAGGCCCTGCAGCCGCCCCAAATCGTCCCCCCGGCCGACAACGCGCAGGGTCGCGCCCGGCACTCGCGCCAAGACCGCCGGAAGCGCGGCGATAAGGTGATCGATGCCCTTGTAGCGATCTTCGGCGCTCAGGCGGGAAACGGTCAGAATGACCGGCGGACACTGGTCGAGGGGCGCGCCGGCGGCGATGGCGAAGGCCGGATCGAGGGCGTTGGGAACCAGGACGGCGCGCCCGGACGGCAGCTCCACGCGCTTCAGCAGCTCGCGCCGCGTGAATTCACTCACGCAAAACACCCGCGCGGCCCCGCGCAGCGCCCGCTTTTCGAGCGAGGAAAAAGGCCGCCAGACTTCAATGCCGTGGGCGACGACAAAGTAGCGCAACCGCCGATTGAGGCGGGCGGCGAGCCAGGCCACCGGCGCCTGGGCCACGTGCCCGCAGACCAGCCGATCGCAGCCGCGGCTCAGGCGAAGCGCTTCCCGCACGAACCGGCGCTTTGATCCGTCGCAGACCGCCCAATCGTCCAGGCGTCCGCCGGCGCAGCGCCGCACATCGCCGGAATCCAGCACGGAGTCGTTGAGCGCCAGCAGGCGCACGCCCCGGTTTTCGGCTTCGCCGATCTCGGCGAGCGCGCGCAGATAGAGTTGCAGCATCCGCTGAATCCCACCGGCCGATTCGAAAATCTCGGGAGCGACGAGCAGGCTGGGAGGGCGTCGATGGCGTGGACGGCTGTCGGCTGACTTGATGGTGGCCGCACTGGAGCGGGGCGCGCCGAGCGACGCTCCCCGCCGATTCGCAAAGGCAATGGCGACCGCCAGGCTCCATACCCGCGACCATTCGCGCCGGTCGTCGCCTTGGATGAAATCCCTCCAGGCGGCCTGCGCGGCCTTGCGGTCGAAGTACCGCGCCCGATCCAGGCTCGCGGTCGAAAAAGTCTCCTCAAGGAACGGCCGCAGATCCGTCCGCATCCACCCGTCCATGGGCAGCGCGAAGCCGCGCTTGCGCCGCGCGGCCAGGTCCGGCGGCAGCAAGTCGCCCACGGCATGCGCCAGCGCCGATTTGGGTTGTCCCGGCGTGAATCGGAACTGGGTTGGCTGGCGCCACAGCCACTCGATCAACGGCCGGTCGACGAAGGGCACCCGCAGTTCGAGCGAATGGCGCATGCTCATCACATCGCTGTCGCGAAGGAGAACGTCGACCATATACGTCCGCAATTCCCAAGCTTCGGCCAATTCGAGAGGTCCGGCGCCCATCAGGTCGTTGGCGAGCGACTCGAGTTCGGGATGGAACGGGGAAAGGGAGCTGACGACCGAGTCCGCGGCGGCGCTCAGGAGCTCCCGGCGACGCGGCTCGGAAAAGACGCGGCGTTGCAACGCCGCCAGCTGATGGGCGTCGCGGGCGTAATTCAGAAAATCCGCCAGCTTGCGCCGGCGCGTGCCGCCGCGGCGCAGCGGCCGCAGCAGCGGCCGGCGCACGAAGCGCGGCAACGCGCGCCACCAGGGCAGCAAGCGGGCCAGGCGCGGCAAATCGCGGAACGACGGGTATCCGCCAAAAAGTTCATCTCCGCCCAGTCCCGACAGCGCCGCTGTGACGCCGCCGGCTCGGGCGGCTGCGCTGACATAATAGGTGTTCAGTCCGTCGCCCGTCGGCTGATCGAATTCCCCCAGGATCCGCTCGATGTCCTGCGCGACCTGGCGGCCCGTCAGCACGAAAGTGCGGTGGTCGGTTCCAAAATGCCGGGCCGTGGCGGCGGCCGGTTCCGCTTCGGAATAATCGCTCTCCTCGAACCCCACCGAAAAGGTGCGCAGCGGGACCGACATTTGGCGGCTCATGAGGCCCACCACGACGGCCGAGTCGAGTCCGCCCGAGAGAAAGGCTCCGACGGGAACGTCCGCCAGCGCATGGGCCCGGATCGAATCGCCGAGCCTCTCGCGCAATTCGCCTTGGAAGGCCGAGCGAGTGCGGCAGACGCTCACATCGCCGGGGATCGAGCGAAACGTCCAGGATCGATCGAGAATGAACCGGCCCGCGCGCCAAAGGCCGCTTTCGCCCGGGCGCAGCGAGCGGACGCCGCGATAGATGGTGCGCGGCGCCGGCACGGCGAACCAGCCCAGATAATCCGCGATGGCCGCCGGATCGATTTCGAATGACCCGACGCCGGCCCGCAGCGCGTTGAGTTCCGACGCGAATTGGAGCGCGCCTCCATCCTGTCGAAAGTAGAGCGGCTTGATTCCAAACGGATCGCGGGCCAGGAAAAGCGTTTGTTCCCTGGTGTCCCAAACGGCAAAGGCGAACATTCCCCGGAGCTTCCCGAGACAGTCTTCCCCCCAGCGCGCGAAGGCGGCCAGCAGCACTTCCGTGTCGCACTGCGTGCGAAACTCCCAATTCTTGGCCAGCTCGGCTCGCAGTTCGCGGAAATTGTAGATCGCGCCGTTGAAGACGATCGCGAATCGCCCGTCGGGACCGATCATCGGCTGGTGCCCGTTCGCCGGATCGAAGATCGCGAGCCGCCGCATCCCGAAGGTGACCGCCGCGGAGGAATAAAGCCCCTGATCGTCCGGTCCGCGATGCACCAGGGCGGCGCACATGCGGGCGACCGTCTCTTCACGCTGGGGGGGCGGAAGCAGTGGATCGACTACGCCGGCGATTCCGCACATGGGAGGGGAGGCAGGTCGGCCGCGACTTCGCGTGAAATCCCGGCGGCGACGGAGGGTGAAAACAGATGGGCGACCAGCATCAGGCCGAAATCAAGGGCGGTGCCGGCGCCACGCCCGGTCAGGAGCCGGCCATCGGCGACGATCCGCTGATCGCCCGCGGCCTCCGGCAATTCGGAGGCGACGGAGAAATGGGCAGTGAATTGCTTTCCCTCCAGCAGACCCGCGTCCTTCAGGACCACCGGCGCCGCGCAAATCGCCGCAATCCAGCCGCCGCGGGCGGCTTGGGCGCGCGCCAGCCGGGCGGGCCGTCCATCGGCGCGCAAGGCACGCACGCCAGGGCCACCCGGCAGAAAAAGGCAGTCGTAGGTCGCTTTCGCCGCGGTTTCCAACGTCGCGTCGGCGTGCAGCACCAGGCCGCTGCGCCCGCGCACCGATCGGTCCGAGCCCAAGGTCGCCAGAGTGACAAGCGCCCCCGCCCGGCGGAGCAGGTCCACCGGGGTCACCAACTCGATTTCCTCAAAACCTTCGGCCAGAATGGCGAGCACCGTCGGGGGCATAGGGCGACGAACGAATCTGCCGACGAATTTCGCATTGCGCAAGGCCGACGCGCTGCGGGAGGATGCACGCATGCCCGGAGTAGGAAAATTGCTCAAGCAGGCGGAAAAAATGCGGCGTTCGATCGAACAGATGCAGTCCTCCCTGGAAACCAAGGAACTCGAAACATCCGCCGCCGGCGGCGCCGTCAAAGTGAAGATCACCGCCAGCGGCAAATTCCTGGCCTTGGCTCTGGACCCGGAATTCCTGAAGGAAGACGTGAAGACCGTGTCCGACACGATTCTGGCGGCGGTGCAGGATGCCGCCAAATCAGCCAAGGATATGCACGACGCCGAAATGCAGAAGGTCACGGCGGCGATGCAAATGCCCGGGCTCCTTTGAACGCGTTTGAGGATCTGCAGCAGCGTCTGAAGCAGCTGCCTGGATTGGGCTATCGCTCCTCCGAGCGAATTGCGCTTCATTTGCTGTTGGAGAAGCCCGAGCGGCTGAACGGATTGGTGGCGGCGCTGCAATCCGCGGCCGCGGCGGCGCGCCGCTGCAGGCGGTGCGGCAATCTGGCGGAAGGGGAGTTGTGCGCCGTTTGCGCGGACCCGCGCCGCCAGCAGCGCCAGGTGTGCGTGGTCGAGCATGTGCCCGACTTGATGGCCATGGAGCGCAGCGGCGCCTGGACGGGGGTCTATCACGTGCTCTTCGGCCGGTTGTCGCCGATGCAGGGCGTTGGGCCGGCCGACCTGAATCTGGCGTCGCTCCTGTCCCGAATGGAGCGAGGAGAGGTCGACGAATTGATCCTGGCCTTGTCGAACGATGTCGAGGGCGAAGCCACCTGCCACTATCTCACGGAACATCTGCCGGCTGGGGGCGGAATCCGCGTGACACGCATCGGATTCGGACTGCCGAGCGGCGGCGGAGTCGTCTATGCGGACGCGGTCACGTTAAAGAGCGCTCTCGACGCGCGGCGCGCCTTTGAATGAAGGCCTGGCTCGTCGGCTGGCTCGCGGTCTGGGCGGCCCTGGCGGGCCGGGCCGCCGAGCACGACTTTCCGCATCCGGATCGGATTCGCTACGACGGCCAATGTCTCACGATCGACGGCCAGGATCGGTTCATTTTCGGCGGATCGTTCCACTATTTTCGCTGCCCGCCTGAATTGTGGCGCGACCGGTTCCGCGCGCTGAAGGCCGCGGGCTGCAACACCGTCACCACGAATGTGCCGTGGAATTGGCATGAGCGCACGCCGCCGCCTTCGGCGGACGCGCCGGCGCGGATCGATCTGTCCGATTTGCGGGAATGGCTGCGGATCGCCCACGATGAATTTGGATTGTATACGATCGTTCGGCCCGGCCCCTATGTCGGCGGGGAATGGGACGGCGGCGGACTGCCCCGGTGGCTGCTCAGCCGGCGGCCCGCGGGGATCAAAGGGCGATGGCTGCGGACCTCGGAGCCGGAATTTCTGGCCTGGTGCGACCATTGGTATCGGGCGGTCTGCGCCGCCGTCGCGCCGGGACAAATCTTCCGCCGCCCGCCGGGAACCGGCGGAACGATCCTGATGCAATTGGAGAATGAATACGACTACGACCGCGGGATCGCCCCGGCGCAGCGCAGCGCGGTCTTGAAAAACCTCGAGCGGACCGCGCGGGATTGCGGCATCGAGGTGCCGTTGTTCACGTGCTGGACCCGGGAATGCCGCGATAGCGACGATCCGGCGCTCGCCCCGGTGTTCGATGCAATCGCCGCGTATCCGCGGTGGGAGATCGAAAAGACCGGCGACGCGCTGGCGGAGCTGGAGGCGGCGCAGCCGGATGCGCCGGAAATGGTGTCCGAGTTGCAGGGCGGCTGGTTCAGCGCGGTCGGCGGTTTGCCCAGCGCGGAGCAGCCAGGGCTCACGGCCGAGCAGCTTCAGGCCCACGCCCTGCTGGCGATCGCGGACGGCGCGACCGTCATCAATACTTACCTGGCGGTCGGAGGCACGAATTTCGGCCGTTGGGCCGCGCGGGGCGTCACCACCACCTACGACTACGATGCGCCAATCGGAGAGTGGGGGGAGGCGGGCGCCAAATACCGGGTGTTCGCGGCGCTCGGCCAGCTGATCCGCGCGCACGGTTCGGAACTGGCGCGCTCCCGGCCTGCGCGATGGCCGATCCAATCGGGCAGTCCGGACGTGACGGTGGGGGTGCGGGTGGAGCGCAGCGGCGCCACTTGGCTTTTCTTTCACAATCGTTCGTTGACCGAGCGCCGGGCGGGGCGGGCGGCGATTTGGTCGGAAAAGGCCGGCGAATTCGGCGCCGACTACGATTTGGCTCCGTTCGAATCGAAGGTCCTTCGACTGCCACCTCGGACGGTGGACGAAAAGGACGGAGCTTGGCTCCCGGCCCGCGCGCAAGCCGTGCCGGCCTCCCCGGCGCCGATCGTTCCGATTCCCGTCGCCTTGCAGCGCTACAATCCCGCCCAAGGGCGAATGCATTCGTTCATCCTGACGGTGGCGGAACCGGGCGAGCTGCTCCCCGAGTTGGGGATTTTCGATGCGCGGCCGGTCATTTACTCGACCGAAGCGGATCTGACGGCCGCCCAAGCGCAATCGGCGAGCTTGAGGTTGCAGGTGTACCGCGACGATCGGGTCGTGGCCGACATCAATGGCCGCATCGTGGCGGGCGAGGCGCGCAACGGGACGGAGGAATTGGCCCCGGGCGGCGCGCTTCGAACGGGGCGCAATTCCATTCAGCTCCTTTATTACCAGGGAGGACAGCCCGACCGGGGAAACGGTCTCGATGAGGAGCCCGGGTTGAGATCGGCGAGCCTCGGCGGTCTGCCGCTAAGCCGCTTCACTTACCGTCCGGTGGATTTTCCGAGCGAGGACGTCGAGTCGCGACTGGTTTCGGCGTATCGGGGGAGTTTCAACCTTCCGGCGGACACGCGCGCGGCCGCGCTCAATTTGAATCTGGAGGCGGCGGGCGACGGGGAATTGTTTCTGAATGGCCACCCTTTGGGCCGATATTGGGAGGCCGGCCCGCAGCACCGCTTTTTTCTTCCGCCCAGCTGGAGGAAGGACGGTCCGAACGAGCTGCGGATTTTTCTGATTCCCGACGCCCGGGGCGAAGCCGCCCTCCGCGCGGCCGTGGTCGAAGCGTACCCTATTTCGTCAGCAGAATCGCGATAAAGGCGATCGCCGCGAGCAGCACGGCGATCACGGTCACGGCGAAAACCAGTCGGGTCCCAAACGGAGAGAGGCTGCTCTCGCTTCCGCGCGTTCCGGCGGGTACGCCCTCGGCCGCTTCGGAACCCTGCGTGGTGCGAACGAAGCGGAAGGCCTTTTCGACCATTTCCGCGGTGGGCGGCTTGACCAGATAGGAGGTGACGCCGAGCTCAAAGGTCCGCCGCATGTCGCTGTCTTCGAGCGAGGAAGTGAGCACGATGACGGGCACATGCTTCAGATCGGAACGCGCCCGCATCCAAGCCAGCACTTCCAGGCCGCTCACCAGCGGCAGGCGCAGATCGAGCAGGACCAGCCAGGGAAACGGCGTCTTGCGCCGGTTGGCGTACGCCCCTTGGCCCGCCAGATAGTCCTGTGCTTCCCGCCCGTTGTTGACCACCCGAAGATCCGCATCGACGTGCGCATGGCGAAGCGCGCGCTGCAGAAAAAATACGTCATCGGGGCTGTCCTCGACCAGCAGGATCAGGGATTGCTTCATGAAGCGGGACGAAGCCGATTGCAGCTCAACGGGCCCGGCTCGTCGAGCCTCCTCTGCATCATCCTTGGGTGGGAGGGTTGGCGTTGGAGGGGGCATTGGGCGGTGACGGCAGATCCGCGGGCGGTTTTTCGGAGGTGACCGAGGAACTGCCTTCGAGGCCGCGCCGAAGCGCCGCGATGAAGCCGTTGTGGATCAGATTTCCGATGGTCGGCATCACCCGGACGCTGGTGCCCTGCTGGAATGTGCCGGAAAACGGGATGATGGTGGCCACCTGCTTGTTTTCCTTGTCCCGCATCAGGCGGGCCGTGGCGGCGACGAGGTCTTTCCACAGAAGCTGGAACGGATTCTTCTTTTCGTCGCTCCGCGTTTTGAAGTCCAGATCCGTGAAGAAAGGCTTCACATAGCCGTGATAGGACCCCCCGGATCCGCTGGTTTCGCAATAGAGCTGGAAGCGGCCTTTGCTCACGTCGACGTTCGCATAGGCGAGCAGGAAGCCGTTGAGCGCGGTCAGATCCACATTGGCCAAGCTCACCTTGAGCTGAAAATGGGGCTGAAGCGCGAGCGGTTCGGCGGCGACATATAAGTGCAGATGCCCGCGGCCGATCGTTTCGCCCGTCAGGTTGACCGTGGCGGGGAGCGGCGGGCCGTTCTTCTCCGGCCGATCGCGAAGCCCGCTGGCGTCCAGTTCCATGTGATCGATGGCCAAATCGATCCGCGGCTTCGCCGTCTCGTCGATATAGTGGATCCGGCTTTCGTGCAGCTCAAGGTGCGTGATGTCGATCGGGAACAGGTCCTGCACGACAGTCTGCCAGCGCCGGTCGGGCTTGGGCGCTTCGCCCGGCGACCCGGCGGCCAGGCCAAGATTCTGCTTTTGTTCGGGCGCGCGCGTCGTGATGAAATTGATCTGTCCGCCGTCGATCTCCACATCGCTGACGAGCTGACCGTGAAGCAGGCGGCGATAGGCGATCGAAAATTCGATATTGTCGGCCGCCACAAAGGGTTCGGTGTCGAGTCCGGCGTCGCGCTTTTGGATGACGAACTTCTGCATGGTATAGCCTCCGTGCCACAGCTTCACCCCGACGGAGTCGACGTGACCGGCATAGCCGGGAATCTGGCTGAGACGCCGGTTGATTTGGCGCTTCAGAAACGACGGCAGCGCGAGCCGGGCGGCCAGCAGGAGCACGACCAGCGCGAAGGCAACAATCAAGAGCCGGCGCGGAAGGGGGCGCATGGTCCTTTGACCCCAGGCAGTTGGGAAAGGTGCCGCACGAAGTGCCCCTCGAACCAAGGCGAAAAAGAACTGTCATTCTCCAGCTAGGTTATGCTCAAGGAGTTGCTATTTGCCGCTTATGTCACCGCGTCGCTGGGGCTCTTCGTCTACGGGGCGAATTGCTACGTGATGGTCCTGCTCTTTTTGCGCACCCGGCGAAAGGCGCAGCACGACAGCGCGGCCGTCATTGCCGCGGAGGCCCGGCGCTTCGAGCGCCACGATTTGCTGCCGATGGTCACCACCCAAATTCCGGTCTACAATGAGGCCAATGTCGTGGAGCGCGCCATGCGTGCCGCCGCCGGCATCGACTATCCCCGCGACCGGCATGAAATTCAGGTGCTGGACGACTCCACCGACGAAACCTGCGCGATCGTCGATCGCGTCGCGGAGGAATTAAGAAGGCAGGGAGTCGATCTCGCGGTGGTTCGTCGATCGCAGCGGCAGGGATTTAAGGCGGGCGCGCTGGCCGCCGGCCTCGAAATCGCCAAAGGGGAGTTTGTAGCGATATTTGACGCGGATTTCACACCTCCGTCGCACTTTCTCCGATGGACGCTGCCGTTCTTTTTTCGCGATCCCGCCCTGGCGCTGGTCCAGGGCCGGTGGGGCCATCTCAACGACCGCGAATCTCCGCTCACCCGGGCGCAAGCGATGGGGATCGACGGACATTTCATGATCGAACAGTCCGCCCGGACCTTCAACGGACTGCTGATGAATTTCAATGGCACGGCGGGCCTGTGGAGACGGCGGGCGATCGACGACGCCGGGGGGTGGGAAAACGACACCCTGACCGAGGACCTGGATCTCTCGTACCGCGCGCAGCTCGCGGGCTGGCGGACGCACTTCGTGTCGAACCTGGTCGTACCGGGCGAACTTCCGGCGAGCGTCGGGGCCTTCAAAAGCCAGCAGTTTCGGTGGGCCAAAGGCTCGATTCAGACCGCGTGCAAGCTGCTGCCCAGGGTCTACCGCAGTCCGCTGCCGCTCTGGGTCAAGATTCAAGCCACGCTGCATCTCACGCATTACGTGGTTCATCCCCTGATGCTCACGGTGGCGATCCTCGCGCTTCCGGCAATGATTCAGCTTTCGCGGGCCGTTCCCACGGGCTGGCTCATCCTGATCGTCGCCCTCCTGGTGATTTCGGTCCTGGCACCCAACTCGCTCTATTTCGCCTCGCAGCGCGCGCTCTATCGCGATTGGGCCCGGCGGCTGCTCTGGCTGCCGGCGCTGACCTGCCTCGGCGTGGGCATCGGCGTCTCCAATTCACGCGCGGTGTTCGAGGCCTTGGTCGGCAAGCGCAGCGAATTCGTGCGAACTCCGAAGCGCGGCGACCGCGCCGCCAAGCGCTACCGCGTTCGGGGGACGGTGCTGCCGTGGATCGAAGTGGCGCTGGGCCTCTATTGCCTGGCCAGCCTGATCGTCTATTTGGCCGCGGGGAGGGTGTTCGTGGGGCCCTTTCTGATGATCTACGCGGCGGGTTTTCTCGCCATCGGAGCGGCCGGCCTGGCGGAGGGACTGATGCAAATGCAGTGGAAGCGTCGTCAGCGGCTCTCCATTTGACCCCGCGTCACCCCCAGCTGGTTCAACAGCCGCAGTTCCTGCCATAGTTCCGCGCCGCTGATCTCCGCGGCGAACAGCCGTCGGTAGCGTTCGAGCGTGCGGGAAACCTCGTCCGCGCTCTCGTTGACAAATTCGACGCGAAAATTCCGGGCGCCCAGATCCATCAGTCGTTGAACGTACTCGGCTCCCGTTTGCGCGCGGCTGTTGAAGACCGTATTGCGGCATCCGGCGTCGGCGCGCAAAGGCAGTTCCGCTCCGACCCGATCGCGCAATCCCACCCGGTGTTTTTCGCAGGGGCGGCCGCAGTCGCGGTAGTCCTTGCCGTCGGAAAGAAACGCGCAGAACACGCAGTGGTTCATGTGAAACATCGGCATGTGCTGATGGATCGTGATTTCGAGCCGGTCCCCGGGAGTCGCGCGCAAAAGCGCTTCGAGTTGCGCCAGGTTCAGGTCGTAGCTGGCGGTCACCCGTTCCACTCCGCCGCGCGCGAGAAAGTATTCGGCGGTCCACGGGTTGGCGACATTCAGGGAGAAATCGCCGCGCAGGCGCCGTCCGGCGTAAAACTGAAGGTGATCGAAGTTGCGGGCGAGAAAACCGTCCGGCTCGCTCGACTCCACCTGGCGCAGGATCCATTCCTCGCCGGGCAGGAAAATCCGCGGCGGTGCCACCCAGATGGAGCCGATCCCCCGCGCGCCCTGGAGCCGGCGAAACTCCGCCACGGTTTCGCGGTAATGCTTGGGGTTTTCGAATTCGCAATAGACGGTGCGGATTCCCGTCGACCACGCGGCGGCCAGCTGCTCCGGCAGCCGAAGCACGGCGATCATTTCGGCGGCGGCCGGCGCGGCGGCCGGGTGCGGTGGGAATGCCGGCGCCGTCAGCGGCTCCGGACGTGCAATCCATTGCGGCGGCCGGGCGCGGATGGCATCGAGCCGCTCCACCGCGTCGCGCCGAACCTGGTTCAATTCCTTGACCGGCAGGATCAAATTCGCGGGAAGCTCACTGGCGAACTCGCCCAGCCGGAAGGGAGTTCCGCCCAGCCGGCCCAACTGTTCGCGCAGCCTCGCCTCCGTGAGCGGCTGGTTGATCGCGGCCGCGAGCGGCACCGACGATGCCGCGCGGGCGATGCGGCCCTGATCGTCGCGCAGTTCGAGCTCGAGCGGTGCGCCCAGCGATCCGCGCACGGTGATGGCGACCGCGCGGCGATATCGGATGGAATCCGGATCGGAAAACGTCGCGCGCAACTCCCGGCCCAGTGCCGGATCATCGGTTTTCCAGAGCCGTTGGCCGGGCAGGACCTTCCGCCAATTGATGTCTCCATGGCCGAAGCGCAGTGTGGCGGTGCGGTCACCGGCGGCGACTTCGTACACTCGGCCGCCCTCTTCCGGAGTGTCGGGCCGTCCCGCGTCGAAAACGACCCCGTCCCCGGCCTTGAGCGGCGCTTCCAACCGAAGGGAGACGGATTCGCGATCGACGCTTTCGACGGTGCCGAGAAAGACGCCGCGCTTGGTGCCGAACCGGGCGTGGACGAGGGCTTGGTTGTCGATTCCCCGGAACCAGCCCGTCGACAGCCCGCGGGAAAACGCCATCTCCAATTCGTAATGTGCGGACGGCGCCGGCGAGCGCGAGGCGTCGTCCAGGGCCTTTCGATACACCCGCGTGATGCTGGCGACGTATTCCGGCGATTTGAGGCGGCCTTCGATCTTCAGCGACGCGACGCCCGACGATACGATTTCGGGCAGCACTGCGGCGCCCGCCAAATCCTGCGGGCTGAGCAGATAGCGGCGATCCCCCAGCGGCACGGTCTTTCCGTCGCTCACCAGCTCGTACGGCAGCCGGCAGGCCTGGGCGCATTCGCCCCGGTTGGCGGACCGGCCGCCCAGCGCCTCGCTCGTGAGGCATTGTCCGGAGAAGGCGACGCAGAGCGCGCCGTGAACGAAGATTTCCAGCGGTAGCCCGCTCGCGGCCGGCAGCGCCGCCCGGATCTTCCCGATGTCGGCCAGCGAGTTTTCGCGGGCCAGCACGACCAGATTCGCTCCCAGTTCGCGCGCAAACGCGACGCCGGCCGCGCTGGTCACGGTCATCTGCGTCGAGGTGTGGATGGGGAAATTGGGGGAAAGGGCGCGTATCAAACGGCAGACGCCCACGTCCTGAACGATGGCGGCGTCGACACCCGAGGCGATGATCGCCCGCAAGTAGGCTTCGGCCTCGGCGAGCTCGTCCGCAAAGACGAGCGTGTTGAAGGTGACATAGCCGCGAACGCCCCGTCGGTGGAGAAAAGCCATCAGGTCGGGCAGATCCGCCACCGTGAAATTGTGGGCACGCATCCGCGCGTTGAAGCGTTCCAGGCCGAAATAGATCGCGTCGGCGCCGTTTTCAACGGCAGCGCGGGCGCATTCCCAATCCCCCGCGGGGGAAAGGAGTTCGGGAAGGGGAACGGTGTCGGGCATTTTGGCTACTATCAATTTACAACCCAAACAATCAAAACGCCATGAAAACGCGCTTTCCTGTCATTCTGGCCAGTCTCGCCCTGCTGGCGCTCGCCGGATGCGATACCGTACCTTCAGTCCAGTATCCAATTACCTATCAGGTTCCCATCGGCAACTCGACGGTCACCTCGGCCTATGGCCCCCAAAACCTCAACGTGAGCGGACAGCAGTCCGTTCCCGCGATACCCGGTCAGCCGCTCTACTTCCAGATCGCTTCGCCGGTGAACGTGACGCTCTACGTTTTCGATCAGACCGGCCCGGGGCCGGGCGGACCGCAGTTGGTCCAATCGGTGGGCTCGTTCTGGAACCAGCCCGTCACGCCCACGGGCAGAAATGTGGAGTTTGTGTTCAGCGCCACGCAGCAGGGGACCGGCGGCACGGTGCAATTCACGGTTTCCGATCATCCGATTCCCTCGTCGATGCCGGTGACGCCGCCGGTCCCGCCGGCTCCCGGGCCGAATGCGGTTTCCGTAACTCCCACGCAGTAAGCGATCGCGCGTGGAGCGCGTGGTCCCCACGCGCTTTTCCGCTTTCGATGTCAAACCAGCGCATGGGGACCATGCGCTCCACCGTCGGAAAGCGTGCTAGAATAGTTCAATCATCGTTTCCGAGCGAGCCGAGCAAACCCTGGACCGTGCGCGCCGTGCCCCGCGCGCCCGGAGGGGTGTCGGTTTGCCGGAAGTGATCCGGGTGGTGCAATCGCTCACCACTCACGTGAGCGATGTCGACGTCTCCGTCTTGGCGGACGTGATACAGAAGGATCCGGTGATCCTGGCCAAGGTGCTGGCCACGGCCCAGTCGCTCGGATTCAACGCGACGGGCGCCGTCGTGGGATCGGTCGGGCAGGCGATCCATATCATCGGTTACTCCCGGCTGCGCTCGCTGACCTTGGGCTGCCTGATCGCCCAGGGGGCGGAAAGTGCGTCGCCGGACCACCGTGCGGTGGCCGCGTTGGCGGTGTGTTCGGGCTTTGTGGCCCAGGCCGCCGCACATCAATACGCCGTGTGCGATCCGGAAGAGGCCTTCATCTTTGCCTGCCTGCGGCAATTCGGCCGCCTGATGCTGGCGGCGGTGATGCCGGACGAATATCGTGCCGCGATGGCCGCCGGCGGCAATTTTGACGCCCAATGCGACGAGGTGTTTGGACTGAGCTCGCTGGAATTTGGCCGTCGGCTGCTCGCGGAAGAGAACATTCCTCCGGCCGTTCTGAGTGCCCTGCGCGTTTGGGGCACGCCGCACGAGGCTTCGGAAGACGAAGTGCCGGATCACGTGCTGGCGCTCTGTGACTTCGCGGAACGATTGGCGGAGGCTGGTCTCAGCGACGATCCCCAGTGCGAAGGTCCCGTGGCCGCGGATCGTTTCGCGGCGCTCGCGACCCACTATGAAAGCGCGCTGCCGGATTTGAGCGCACTGGCGAACCCCATCGTCTCTCAGGCGAGCGTCCAGCTTCGGCGCTTTCTGCAGGATCGCGGAATCACCAGTTTGCCGGGCGGCGCCGTCCGGCGGTTTCACCGGCGGGCGGACGAGGTGAAGCGCCCTCGGGCCGCAGGAGCGACCTCGGAGGTGCCGGTGGTGCTGCGCCGGGAGGAGGCGATGGCGCGCGTCCTGGAGAGTTTCGAGGCCTGCGATATCGCCGTGTTCACTCGGGTGGGGGCGGCAGTGGACGAGTATCGTTTGGCGGCCGGTTCCGGGCCGTTCTTTCGTTCGCTCTATCCGGGCCTTTCGATGCAGGCGACCGAGCGTTCGCTGCCCGCGCTTTGCCTCCGGCGCTGCGAAAATATTCTGATCCACGACGCTCGTGATCCGAAGCTGGCCGGACTGTTGCCGAGCTGGCTGGCGCGCACCGGCGGTCCGGGCGCCTTCGCGCTCTTTCCCGCCCTCGGGCCCTCGGGGCCCCGGGCCTTGCTGCTGGTTGCCTGGGCGCAACCGCGGCGCATTGCGCCTCCGACCGGGTTCGCTGCGACGCTCTCGGCGCTGCTGACGTCGATTGCCGAGCGGCCGGTGTAGGCCGGGATATCAATCAATCTGCCCGCGAAGCCGAGCCCACCAGGCTCCGAGGCGTTCGCGCACCGCGGTGGTCGTGCGTGAAAGCGACTCGCTGTCGCATTTCAGATCGGAGAGCTCAAATCGCCCCACGGGCTTCGCCGTGTAGTCGGTGGGACAGGCGATGAAGGCAATGCCTTGATGCCGGAACAGGGCGGCCGCCCGCGGCATGTGCACGGCCGAGGTGACCAGCGCCACTGGGCCCAGGCCGATTCGCTGCCGAACCGCCACCGCCTCCGCGGCAGTGTCAAACGCCGTATCGATGAGAATGATTCGTGCGCGCGGCACTCCCAGGCTCTCGGCGGCAGCGGCCAGCACGGACGCGTGAGTGGCGCCATGGGGAGCGGCCGGACCGCTGACCACGAGGCTGGCGGCGGGAAGACGGCGCAAAATGCGAACACCTTCGGTGAGCCGCGCAAGCGCGGACGACGAAAGCCGATCCAGCGCGGCCAGGCGCGTCGCGTCCGCATGGCCCGCACCCAGCACCACGACATAGCGGCACGCGGCCAGTTCCGCCGGGGCCGGTTCGCCGGGCGCCAATGCTCCCATGGGAGGGTAGCGGGATTCGAGACCCTCCACCAGGAAAGTGCTGACCCCGATATTCGAACCGAGGAGCAGGCCGACGAACGCAACCCAGAGCAACCGCCGCGGCGTTTGCGGGGCTCGGCTGCGGTGCAGCGACCAGAGGACGATCGCGAGCAGCACCAGGATCACGGGCACCGGCATGAGCCAGTACTCCACCACCTTCTTAAGAAAATAGGCCATCCGCTCAACGGCCGGGGTGACCGTGGGCAGAAAAGTTCGGCGGCGATGTCCGCACCACGAGTGGCGGCAGACTTGGCGCTGGCGCCGGCGAATGCGGTGAAGAAACGGAATAATCGACGACCTGCGAAAAATGCGGGTCACCGCTGACCACCGCCTGAGTGAGGTTCAAGGGTCCGGAGACGCGTGTTTGCCGTGCGCGGCGGGCGCGAAAATCCGAAAATCCACCCATGCCCCCGACGAAAGCGACCGGCGAATAGGCGGTATCGGGCTGAACCGCGGGCACGACCGCGGGGGCTTGGTTGACGATGACGGTGGTCGAGGCGGAGGGGACCTGATCGTACGGCGCTAGCACCGCCTCGACAACGTCTGGGCGCGGCCGATCCGCGTCGAGCGGCTCAGGAGCGATGACACCCAGCCGAATCGCCGTGGGCGCGCCCACCAATCCGACGATGCGCGCGTCCAATTCGTGGGTGGCCTGCGCGATGGCCATTCGCCATTCCCGCGAGCCTTCGCGGATGCGCATGACCATGGCAATATCGCGGGCATCCAGCAGAGTCTGCTGACGCTCGGTGAGCAGCGCTTGAAGCTGATAGGCGTCCAACGCCGCCCGGCGGTCCGCCGCCAGATCGGCCTCTTGCCGCAGCACCGTCCGATTGTCGGCGTGCACCCGCCGGTCAAGGCTGGCGGTCTGTTCGGTCAAATGCGCCACCTGGGCCGCTTGCGTGACATTCATCTCCCGAAGCTGGGCAAGCTCCCACTGCTGCCAGCAGGCCAGCCATGCAACCACGGCCAAAATAGCGCCTCCCAATATGGCCGTCCAGCGCATGCCGAAAGGATGTCCTCCTTGCACGAGAGGTCAAGACGAGCCCGCGAGTGAAAAGGTTCACTTGAATCGTGGGTGGAGCGCATGGGGACCATGCGCTCCACCGGCCAACCCGCTAAGCGGTGGGCTTCAGCAGCAGTGAAGCGCGATCGAACCCGGCTTTCACATCCGGAAGCATTTCGGAAAGCTCTTCGCGCGCGCAGGGGATCAATTTGAGGACGGCGGCGTCGGGAGCTTCCGGATGCTCTTCGGGATTGTCGATGTGCGCGGCGTCGCGGAGCCACTTGGCCGCCATCAAAATCGCGGCCATCCGCTGATGTTTGCCGGCGAAACTCGGAGAATACTGCCAGCGGATCGGCTCCACGATCGACGCCGGAAATCCCCAGCTGCGCAGCAGGGCGCCGGCGACGGAGGCGTTCGTGAATCCCAAATGCCGCTTTTCCGCCTCGGTGCTTTCCGTCGGAAGGCTGCTGACCCGCAGGCGAATCGGATTGTTGGTGGCGACCGTCCAGGCGTCGATCGCGACGAGACCGATCACGTGGAGCAGGCCCGCGGTGTAGCCGGCGTTGAAATCCGAATCCTTGCGCGCCGCCAGGCGTTCCGCGGCCAAAGCGCAGGTCACGGACTGACGCCACATGTCATCGGGGCTGAGGCCGTACACCTTGAGCGTCCGCATGAGCAGCTGCGAGGTGGCTGCGAACGCGACCAATTCGTAGACCTTTACCAGGCCCACCCGGTACACCGACTCTTCCATGGTCGGTGAGCGCGTTTCGGGCCCGGCACTGTAGTACGCACTGTTGGCGATCTGCAGGACGCGGGCCGCCATGCCGGCGTCCACTTTGATCAGGGCAACGACATCGTCGATCGACGCGTGGTCGTCCCGCAGTATTTCCAGGAGTTTTGGCAGTACCTTGGGCGCCGATGGCATCTGGCGCAGTTCGCGCACAATGTCGTCCGGACCCATGAGGTCCGGAATTGACGAAGGGGCCGTGGAGGTGGACGTCGGCACTTCCCTCCCATCGGCACAAAGGGATCACGACTGTAGCCGGCAACGTAACTACCAATGCATCAGGCGGTTGACGCCAGGAACTGTCCTTATGGTTTTTGCTGCACCGACTGCGCGGCGGCGTTCTGGACCGATCCCGGGTGCTGATGCGCATGCACGATATAAACGAGCGCGACAATCAGAAGCACCGCCACTCCGACGACGACCCACAGGTTGACTTGGGTGGCCTTTCGTTCCGCGTGAATGATGGGACCCTGCGGGCTGTTCTTGTCGAAGCCCATGGCTAGGAATCTTCCCGTTTTCGCCGGGCGGCACGTTCCTGATCATCTTCGGCCTCCTCGAGGCCTTCTTTCACCATCTCTTCGGCGACCTGTTGTTCGTCGTCGCCCTCAAACGTCTCGGCCCTCTTTCCTCGGTCGACCGGAGGATCGCTGGGATCCCTCGAGCGACTGCCGATCGCGTCTTCCGAATCCGGCGCAGTGCTCTTCGACGGGCCTTGCGGGGGACGGGGTCTGAATGAGTCTTCTTTCATGTCAGCCTCCCCATGCTGACCGCGAAATCGCGCCCCGGTGCCCGCGTCAGGGCTTTTGCAGCTTCAGGGCGATACGCATGACGGTCTTGATCGGCGGGCCATATTCCTGGCCGCTGATGAGCGTCTCGGTGGTGCCGTCCGATTTGTAGATGCTAATACGGTAAATCCGAATGTTGAAATCCAGTTCCATCAGCCACGGAATATTTTCCGGGGTCGCGGTGAATTCGGGCGTCGTCTTGGCCCACAGGTGAATGGTGACTTCCTTGTGGATCGTGGGATCCATGAAGGTCCGCGTGTCGACCTTGGGCGCCGACACATCCAGCATCGTCACGGGCGTATCGTCGCTGATGTCCTCCACCGTGATCCGCTTCATCGGGAACGGAATCTTCTGGATGAACGAGAACGCGAAATACACCTTCCGATTCACCGGTTGGTACATTAGCGACGTATCCTTGACCTCCACGTCGTCGCTTGACGCATGGGTGACTCCCATCCGGGTCAGCGGCAAGTCCACGGTCCCGCCGCCGGCGATCGGCTTTTGGATGGAGATGCTGCCCATTCCGGGGGTCTGGCATCCGGACCAAAGGGCCATTGCGGCGATACCTACGGCAATCAGACGACAGGGACGCGACATCCCGTACTGTCCCACTCAGGCTTTCGGCAACTCAAGCCAGAAACGACTGCCGCTTCGGCCATCCGATTCGACGCCACAGGTGCCGCCCATCTTTTCCATGGCCTTTCGCACGATGGCGAGCCCGATGCCGGTCCCTTCGTAGCGCGCGTCGGTCGGCAGGCGCTCGAACACCTGGAACAGACGGGAGTGGTGTTCGGGTTTGATTCCGATTCCATTGTCTTCGATCCACAGCCGGACCCGCTCCTGCTGGCGGTCGGACCACACCCGCACGCGAGGAGTGACTCCGGCCGGCACGAATTTCACCGCGTTGGTCAGCAGATTCGCCGCTGCCTGGGCCAGAGACGACTCATGCCCGCTGGCGTCGCCGAGGGGCCCGGCGATCGCGATCTGGCTCCGCGGCGCCTGCAATTCGACGTATTGGTGGACAATGTCCGCCACGAGCTTGTCGAGATTGACCGGTGCCATGCGCAGGTCGGAGCGCGCGATGCGGCTGTAGGTGAGCAGGTCGTACGTCAGCTTCTCCATGCGCTGGCTGCTCCGCTGGATCCGGTCAAGGTAGCCGCGCGCCGTGGCGTCCAGGCGGTCACCGTAGTCGTCGAGCAGGGCCTGCGCGTAGCCGTTCATGGCGCGTAGCGGCGCGCGCAGGTCGTGCGACACGCTGTAGGAAAATTCCTCCATCTGGGTGATGACGTCGCGCAGCGACGTCGTCCGCTCCAGCACGCGCTGCTCGAGGGTTCGATAGACATTGGCGTTGTCGACGGCGATGGCGGCTTCAGCCGCGAGCCCGACGACGGTCCGCTCGCACTCATCGTCGAAGCGATTCGCGTCGGGATGAACGAATACCAATCCCCCCAGCACTTCCCCGGATCGCGCGACCACCGGAGCGGCCAGATAGCTGCGCGGCGCCTCCCTGGCGCCGTTCCCCCGGTGGGCGCCCGGCGGGGCGCGAAGGACGCCGGCGCCGGGGAAGCGAGGGTCGAAGTGCGCTTCGGCGGCGCTCGTGATTTCGCGGCCGGCCTTCACGACGGCCTCGATGATCCGCTGGGGGTCGTGCTCGGCCACCAGGGCCGAGCTGACGGCGTTGAGGATTTCAAGCGTCCGGGTGCGCTCGCGCAGGCGTTCCTCGCCTTGCCGGCGGTCCGTCTCGATTTCCTTTCGCGCGGTGACATCTTGCAGCACTCCGATCATCCCGACCAGCGCTCCGTCCGGTTTATAGAGGCAGCGGCCGCGCGTCGCGATCCAGCGCCAGCCTCGGCGCGGATGGTGAAGGCGGTATTCAATGTCATAGTCAATGCGGTTGGCGATGGCTTCGAGATTTGCGCTTTCGGCCCGGTCGCTGTCGTCGGGATGGAGCATCGTGCGCATTTGAGATCGGCGAATCACCGTTCCGGACGCCGACAGGCCGAATATTTCGCAGGTGCGCGGCGACAGCGTCATTTCGTCCGTGGCGGCGTCCCAGCTCCAGTCGCCCAGTTCCGCGGCGGCGATGGCCAGATTGAGACGCTCGGCCTGCCGTTGGAAAGCGGCGTTGGACCGGGCGCGTTCGATGGCCGGCCAGAATCGGCTGACTACCCCCTCCAGCAGGAGGGCCTCATCGGCGGTCCATTCGCGCGGCCGGCTGTCCGATATGACGAGAGTGACGACCCACTGGCCGTCGCGCGTAAACGGAACCGCCACGCACGCCTGGGTGTTGAAATGGTGGTATCCCGCGGCGTAGTCGCGCGTCGCGGGATGTTCGGCGATATCCGGGATCAGCAGCGCGCCGCGGGCGAGCTTTTCCCACCACAGCGGGCTGCCGTAGGCGCGGGTCTCATAGGTGCCGGCGGCGCTGGCTTCGCCCGGCCGGTGCCAATCGTAAGGGATGATCATCTGCGTCGGCTTCTCGCCGACCTCCGCGAAATAGCCGCGATTGGCGTTCAGCTTCCGGGCCGTGGATTCCGTGGCCAGCCGGATCATCGCCTCGGGGTCGGAAAGCGCGCTCAGCCGCACGCTGAGCTGCCCGATGAATTCTTCGCGATCGATGTGCCGCTGCAGCCGCGCCTCGTTGCTCTCGGAGCTGGGGGTCGGGTCAGGCATGGAACGGAGGCAAGGTCAGGCTAAGCAATGTTCCGCGGTTGGGCTCGGAGTCAATGCGCAGTGTGCCGCCCAGAATGTGGGCCCGCTCCTCGATGTTGCTCAGGCCCAGCCCGGCCGCGGCGGGCTCGGATTTCGCTCCGACGGAAAACCCGCGTCCATCGTCGGCGACGCTCAGCCGGACCGCGGCGACGTCGCGCTCCACCTTGACGCTGACCCGGCGGGCGCGGGCGTGCTTGAAAACGTTGTTCAGCGACTCCTGGACGATGCGATAGAGGTGGGTGGCGTTTTCCGGGGTGAACAGGTCGTCGACGTCGTCAATCTGGTAGTCGAGCGACAGGTCCGCGCTGCCGGCCGCGGCGGCGCACAGGGCCTGCAGCGCGCGGGTCAAGCCGAGCTGGTCAAGCTGGTAGGGCCGAAGATCGTGCGAAATTTCGCGAACTTCGGCGATCGCGTGGCTGGCCAGATCCCGGATCGCCTCCGCCTGCGCCTGAAAGCCGCCGATGCCGGGCGCCTCGATCAGGAGCTGCGCGCGATTGCGCACGAGCAGCAGGTGCTGCCCGACGCTGTCGTGCAGCTCGGCGGAAATGCGGCGGCGTTCCGTTTCCTGGGCGGCGATGAGCCGGCGGGTGAATTCCTCGCGCGCGGTGATATTGCGCTCCGCCGAGATGATGCAGCGGACGCCGCGCAGCGTGACTCCTTCGGCGTTGATGAGCGAGGTGACGCGTTCGCCGCGGCGGTTGAACCGGTGGATGATGAAATCCCGCACGCTGCCCGTGCGCTCCAATTCTCCGATGAAGCGGGCGCGATCGGCCGGAATCGGCCAGAATCCCAGCTCAAACGAAGTCCGGGCGAGCGCCTCCGCGCGGGGGTAGCCCAGCAGGCGCTCGAAACTTTCGTTGACGTCGAGAAACCGGCCCGTGGCCAAAACCGTGATCGCCATGGGATCGGGGCCCGATTGGAAGGCCCGGGAAAACTTTTCTTCGGATTCGCGCAGCGCGCTTTCGGTCGCGCGCAAGTTGCGCAGCACGTAGTCGAGCAGGGCCAGGCAGCCCGCGACGCTGATGGCGGTGGCGGTGAGCACGCGGGCCCAGACGTCCGCGGCGCGGAAATCGAGGTAGGGTAGGGCGTTCTCGATCGGCAGCCAGCCGCGAACCCAGCCGATCGCGACGACGATGGCCGACGCGAACACCAGGGCGAAGCCCGCCAGGCCGATCCACAATCCGTACAGCATGCCCGTCAGGCTGAGCGCCATGATGACCAGCAGCACCCAGTTCGGCCCCATGCCGGTGACGATCAGCGAAATTGAGGAAAAGCCGAAGATCGCGGCGGCCAGGAACGCGAAGCGGAGCGTGAAGGGCAGCCCGCGCAGGGCCGCGGCGGCCAGCGGCAGCGCCGTCAGGCCGGCCAGCGCCCAGAAATATCCGCTGGACCGGGCCCGCTCCGGAGTTTGTATCAGAATGGCTGCGACAATGACGCCGCCGAGCAGGAAGGACGTCCACGAATAGATCGACAGGATCGCGTAGCCGAGCCGCGGCGGGATGAGCGCGTTCCTCCCCGGCCAATCGGTGCGGGGTTGGAACGAGGAGCGCAGGACCTGTGAGGGGATCCTCACGGCGCGATGGTAGGCGCGCAGGCGAGGCCCATGCGAGAGGCAAAGGTGGAGCGCATGGTCCCCCTGCGCTTTTCCGCTTTCGACATCATAGCGCGTGGGGCCCACGCGCTCCACCTCGTAAATGACAAAATCGATTGCCTTCCCGCCAATCGGCCAAAACCTCCTACTCTTGACCATCCCAACGACATGCGCAGCGAGACTCGGCTGAGGTGGGGTTGCGCGGCGCTGGCCGCCGGAACGGCCGTCCTGTACCTCTTTGGTCTGGGCCGCGCGGGCCTTTATGACCTGGACGAGGCGGTTTACGCGGAAATCGCCCGCGAAATGCTCCGTCTGCACGATTGGGTGACGCCGCATCTCGACGGCCTGGCCTATCTGGAAAAGCCGCCGCTCCACGACTGGCTCACCGCCTTTTCGCTCTGGATATTCGGCTTTGACGCCGGAGCGGCCCGCCTGCCGACGGCCCTGGCGGCTTTGGCGGCGATCTACCTGACCTGGCGCACCGGCCGCCGTCTTTGGGGGCCGTCGGCCGGACTGGCCGCGGGTGCCGTCCTGGCGACCAGCTTCGGCCAATTCATTTTTGGGCGCATGGCGATGCCGGATATGCTCTACTCGAGCCTCGTGACCGGCGCCCTGTGCGCCTTCGGCGTGGCCTTGGTGCGCGATTCGCACGTGAGCCTGGCCCCAACCCGATCGGCGATCGATCGCATTGCGCCGCTGGGGGGTTGGGCCTGCATGGCGGGCGCGTCGTTGGCCAAGGGACTGATCGGCCTCGTGCTGCCCCTGTTTGTGGTTGCAATTTTCCTGGCCCTGAATCGCCAAGCGGGCCGGTTCCTCCGCATCCGGCCCTTCAGCGGCATCCCGATTTTCATCGTCCTCGCGGCGCCCTGGCACCTGCTTGCCGAGTCGCGGCATCCCGGCTTCCTGCACTTTTATATCGTCGGCGAACATGTCATGCGGTTTCTCGGCCATCGCACGCTGGTGAACTTCGCGAGCCTGCCGGTGTGGCTGTTTTTGATCGTGACGCTGGTGTGGATTTCGCCCTGGGCGCTCTTTTTGCCGGCGGCGCTCGTTCAAGCGCGCCGCGACTGGGCGGCCGGCGGAGACGAACGGAGGACCACCCAGTTTGTCGTCGCCTGGGCCGCCGGCATCATCGGCTTTTTCTGCGTGAGCGCCGCGCGCCTGGAATATTACGCGCTGCCCGCTTTGCCCGCGTTGGCGCTATTGATCGGCCGTCTGATGACCTCCGGCGAAGAGCAGGCCACGCGGCTGTCCAACGCGGCGTGGATCATGGTGCTCGTGCTTTCCGCCGCCCTCGTGCCGATCGCGATGCAATTCCCGTGGCTGGAGCACCACACCTTTTACAATCTGTTTCCGACCGCCCAGCCGATCGGAGATGCCGCCTCCGGTGTCACGTTGCAAGTCGATGACGCGCCGGGATTCGGCGTGCTCGTGCCGCTCCTGCAAAAATGCCTGGTCGGAGTACTGGCGGGGGTTGTCACGGCTGCGGTCTTGTGGTATCGCCGGAAGCACACCGGCGCCTGGATCGCGCTGACGATCACGGTGGGCGCGGGCTTGGCGGGGTTGAAGGAAGGGTTCGTTCTCTTTCAGCCCTACCGGTCCAGCCAGGAGATCGGCGTGCTGCTGCAAGGGGAGCGCAAGCCGGAGGAGCCGATCTTTGTCGAAGGGCGCTTCGAGCATCACGCCGGTGTGGCGTTCTATTCGGGTTCCACCGTTTACCTCTGGCATGGCCTCAGCGGCGTCCTGCTGAATGGGAATGACCACGCCGGCGACAGCCCCCAATTTGTCGACGACGCCGAATTCACCCGCCGCTGGGCGTCGCGGCATCGCGCCTATCTGGTGACTCTGGACGCGGGTCGGCTCGCGCAGTTGAGACGGGCGGCGCCCGCCACCAGCGCCATTGCCAGAACGGGCGACACTTGGTTGCTTTGCAACCAGCCGGCGGCTGGAACCTCACCTTAGCCATCGTCGTCTGTTTTTAGGCCATGAAAACTCCCCACCTCGTTTGCTTTTTCGCGCTCGCGCTCAGCGTCGCGGCCCAGCCGCCAAGCTACAACCCCTTCGAGCTGGGCCTCGGCGGCCTTGCCCGCGTGACCGACGGGCAGTCGCGTTCCCTCAGCGCGGAGAATCCCGACGGCGCGAAAGGCGGCGGCGCCAAAGCGGTGCCGGGATCGGGACCGCGCGACGCCGCGCGCGAGCTAGGGCCCGGCTGGAAGGTGAGGCCGGCGGTGGGCATCGCCGCGCATGCGATCTTCACCGTGGCCGATATCGACGGTCCGGGCGCCGTTCAGCAAATCTGGATGACTCCGACGGGAAATTGGCGGACGGAGATTCTGCGCTTCTACTGGGACGGCGAGACCAGCCCGTCCGTAGAGGTTCCGCTGGCGGACTTTTTCGCCAGCGGCTGGGCGACACACGACCATTGTCCGTTTTTCAGCTCCCTTCCGGTCTGCGTGAATCCCGGGTCGGCCTTCAATTGCTATTGGACCATGCCGTTCCGCCAACATTGCCGGATCACCCTGGAAAACCTGGGCGACGAACGGATGCTGCTCTTTTACCAGGTCAACTACGTTCTGGACCAGGTCCCGGCCGATGCCGCCTATTTTCACGCGCAGTTTCGGCGCCACAATCCTCTCACACCGCCCGGCCTCGTCGTGGTGCTCGATGGCGTGCAAGGGCGCGGCCAATACGTCGGCACCTACCTGGCTTACGGCAGCCATGACACGGGGTGGTGGGGCGAAGGCGAAATGAAGTTTTACATCGACGGCGACGGGGGCAACCCGACGATCTGCGGGACCGGAACGGAGGACTACTTCTGCGGATCATACGATTTCGAGAGCGCCGGCGCGGACGGCAAGCATCGCTACACGGAATTTTCCACGCCCTATAGCGGACTGACGCAGGTCATTCGGCCGGACGGCCTTTATCAATCGCAGACCCGATTCAGCCTCTATCGCTGGCATTTGACCGATCCGGTCCGTTTCCAGCACGACCTAAAAGTGACGTTGCAGGACATCGGGTGGAAAACCGGCTTTCGTTACAAGCTGCTGCAGGACGACATCGCCACGGTCGCCTATTGGTATCAGCTTGGTCCGCACGCGCCGTTCCCGCCGCTGCCGGCCCGTGACGATCTGGAGACAGGCCAGCCTTGACCGGGTAAATTCGTCGAAATCAGCTGAGCTGAAACGCATGGGGACCACGCGCTCCACCCGACCTCGGGTTTGGTGGACCGGCCGGCGAACACTCTGGCCGGAAATCACCTAGAAGGCTCGTAACCGGCTTCCTTCGCCGGGCGTCTGATTCATGTAATGGACCCCCGCCAGCAGGTTCACCAGGATAGGCTCCCGAAGAAATGCACGGAACTGCTTAGGAACCTTTTCCCGGCGGCCCCAGTCGCATCGCCTGCTATGCCACGGGTCCGGCTGGGAGCGTTGCTATTGTCGGTCTTGGTCTGGCGCGTCGGCGCGCAGCCTGCGTTGCTCAACTTGTCGACCCTCGGCTCGGCGGGCAATGGAAGCAATACGCTGTACGGCGGATTCGTCGTCAGCGGCGGGCCGGAGACGGTGTTGATTCGGGCGATCGGGCCCGGTTTGGCGCCCTACGGCGTGGCCAACGGTCTCAGCACCCCGGCGCTCACGCTCTATTCGGCCGGGAACGTCCAGCTGGGTTACGACGCGGGCTGGCCACTGGGCGACAGCGCGACTTTCGCTCAGGTCGGCGCCTTTTCTCTTACGCCGGGGAGCACGGATTCGGCCATTGTCGCCACGTTGGCGCCGGGAAATTACACCGCTCTCATCACCGGCGCGGGCGGGCCGGCGCCGGTGCTCTTTGAGACCTACGCGGTGGGCGGTTCAGGTCAGTTGAAGAACATTTCGACGCGCACCAATATCGCCACCGGCGCCGTCGCCACGGCCGGCTTTGTCGTGGGTTCCGGCGGCGGCTCCCGCCAGCTTCTGATTCGCGCGATCGGGCCGGGCCTGCAGCCGTTCGGCGTGCCGAATACGATTCCGGCGCCAAAACTTACACTTCTGTTGGCCAATCAGACGGTCGTCGCACAAGTCACCGGCAACGGCTCGGACCCCGCCCTGGTGGCCGCCAGCGAATACGCGTCGGCTTTTCCAGCTTCGTCCGCCGATTCCGCTCTGGTCGTCACGGTCCCCGGCGGCAACTATACCGCGCAGGTTTCATCCGGGACCTCGGCTCCGGGCGCGGCCCTCGTCGAAGTTTACGACATCACGGGAAGCGGATTGGCGAACAGCTCGACGGCTCTGAATACACAGCTGTTTTTGGCCCGGCTCGATCCGCCCTCCGGCGCCACAGCTTCCGGTGCCTCGGGCTATGCCGTCATTTCCTACAACACGGATACAGGTGTTCTTCAGGCGTCGCTCGAATACTCGAATCTGAGCGGTCCGTTGACGGTCGCCCACCTGGAAATGAACAACGGCACGGGTACGCCGACCATCCTCGCCAATTTGAGCGGCGGCAGCATCACCTACAGCGACCCCACGCTCGCCGTTCCGCTCCAGAGCGGGCAAATATTTGTCGAAGTCGACACGGCTTCTTATCCCGGCGGCGAGCTGACGGGAAGTTTCACTCTGACGTCCGGCTCGCAGAACTTTGTCGCGCCCGCGCCGCCGCCGGTCCTGCCGCCGACGCTGCTCAGCGCCCCCGACGCGGTGACGGCGGCCCGATTCCTGGCGCAAGCCACCTTCGGCCCGACCATGGGCGACATTTCGACGCTCGAGAGCCGCGGCATCACGGGTTGGATCGATGACCAGATGGCGCTCCCGGCCACGCTGCAATTGGCCGCCACTCGCGCGGATGCCGCCGCCTTTCCCAATCCCGTGACCGGGCTGCCCGGGACGGATACGTACGAAGCCGTTAGTCCGGTCAATCGTGAAGCCGCGTGGTGGCAAACCGCCCTGACTGCGCCGGATCAGCTGCGCCAACGGGTGGCCTTCGCCCTGAGCGAATTGTTCGTCGTTTCGGAGCAGGACAAGACGCTCACTCCCGAAGCGGAGGCGCTGGCGAACTATTACGATATTTTGGAGCGGGATGCATTCGGCAATTTCCGCCAGCTGCTGGGCGACGTTTCGTCCAGCCCGGTCATGGCCACTTACTTGACGTTCCTCGACAACAAGCCGGCGTCGGGCAATTCCAGCCCCGACGAGAACTACGCCCGGGAAGTGCAGCAACTCTTCACCATCGGTCTGTTGCAGCTTCGGCCGGACGGATCGCTGGCGCTCGACGTCACGGGGCTCCCGATCCCGACCTACGACCAGACGGAAATCTTGGGAGTCGCCCGGGTGTTCACGGGCTGGGCGTACGCGAACACGAGCAGCTTCACCGCCGCGCCCCCGGATACCCAAGCCAATGGCGCCCCCAGTTCGAGCGGCTGGCTCAATCCCCTTGTGGCCTATCCGCAATTTCACGACGTGGCGGCGAAGATCGTGCTCGGTGGCGCAATCCTGCCGGCCGGTCAGACCGCGCAGCAGGACGAGTCGCAATTTATCGATCTGCTGTTCAACCACCCAAACACCGCGCCGTTCGTCAGCCGGTTTTTGATCCAGCGGCTCGTCACCAGCAATCCGAGTCCGGGCTACATTTATCGGGTGGCGCAGGTGTTTGCCAATGACGGCACCGGAACCCGCGGCAACCTGGCCGCGGTGGTGCGGGCCATCCTGACCGACTACGAGGCGCGCTCGCCCGACCTGCTTTCGAATGCGGCGTTCGGCAAGATCAAGGAGCCCCTGATTCGAATGGCCTCGCTGTTCCGGGCCATCCACGAGTCGGCGCCGAACGGGCGGTTCCTCGACAGTTATTACAACGATCCCCGTTTCGGCTATACGCCCTACTCGGTGGAGGCGAACCCTGAATATTTCATCGGCGAAGGGGCGCTGGCGGCTCCGACCGTGTTCAATTTTTTTCCGCCCAATTACATTTTGCCGGGGCCGCTCGCTTCCGCCGGCCTGGTGGCGCCGGAAATGCAGCTGGCGAACGCGCAGTTCAACCTCAGCTTGGCCAACCAGTTTTCCAATTACCTTTTCCGCAACACCTCGACGTTCGTTCCGCCCCCGGCCGGCCTGTCGCCCTTCCTGCAACCCGACTTCTCCGATTACCTGGCGGACGCCAAAAACCCGGCTGCCCTGGTGGACGACGTCAACCTGGTGATTTGCGGGGGGCAGATGTCCGCCGCGACGCAGCAGGGAATCATTTCCGCCCTCGGCGCGCTTCAGCCCAACACCTCCGCCAACGAGATCGTCGGCACCGCCTTTCAACTGGCGATCACCTCGCCGGACGGCGCCCGGCAAAAATAACCGATGAAATCGACCCCTCCGTTCGATCCTACCCGGCGCAAATTCGTCCAGTCGTGCTGCGCGGCGGTCGGCACCACCGGCCTGCTTTCCGCCCTGGCCCAATTGCGTGCGATCGGAGCGGTGGCCGCGGATGCGTCGGCGGGCAGCGGCGACTACAAAGCGCTGGTCTGCCTGTTCTTGAACGGCGGCAACGATGCCAACAACGTCATTATTCCGACCGATGCGACCGACTACGCCGCCTATGCAAAGAGCCGCGGCGTGCTGGCGATACCCTCGAATTCCCTGCTGTCGATCGGCCTCAAAAACTATTCGGACGGGCGCAGCTACGGACTGCATCCGTCGCTGACCGAAGTGCAATCGCTCTACAACCAGGGCAATCTGGCCTTCGTGACCAACGTGGGCACGCTCTTGCGGCCGACGACGCTGGCGGACTTTCAAGCGGGCATCGCGCTGCCGCCGCAGCTCTTTTCGCACAGCGATCAGCAAGTCCAGTGGCAAAGCAGCGTTCCTGACCAGCCGTTCCTGACCGGGTGGGGCGGGCGTCTGGCCGATGCGGTCGAAGCGATGAACTCGAACAACACGGTTTCGATGTCGATCAGCGTTGCCGGCACGAACTCGTTTCAGGTCGGCCGTACCGTGTCGCAGCTGGCGGTGAGCCCGGCCGGTGCGACGGTGCTCTCGGGCTATGGGAGCAGTGGCAATTACCAGGTGCGCTACAATGCCATGAAGGCGCTGTCCGACCAGGCGCAGCCGGATCTGCTCACGACGGCCTTCGGCGGCGCATTCGATGGGTCGATCGCGGCCAGCGAACAGCTCAAGTCGGTGTTGGGGACCGGCCACACGTTTCAGACGGTTTTTCCGGGCTCGACGATCGGTCAGCAGCTGAAGACGGTGGCCCAATTGATCGCGGCCGCCCCGCAATTGGGGCTGACCCGCCAGATTTTTTTCACCCAGCTTTACGGCTGGGACATGCACGGTTCCCAGCTGTCGGCGCACGGCCCGCTGCTGGCGGAATTGAGCGCGGCGCTCCAGTCGTTCTACAACGCCACGGTCGAGCTGAGCCTGGCGGACCAGGTGACCACCTTCACCGCTTCGGATTTCGGACGCACCTACACCACCAACGGCCAAGGCACCGATCACGGCTGGGGCAATCACCAGCTGGTGATGGGCGGCGCGGTCAAGGGCGGCGACCTCTACGGCCAGATGCCCAGCCTTCAGCTCGGCGGCCCCGATGACGTGGGCCGCGGCCGCTGGATCCCGAATGTCAGCGTCGACCAGTACAGCAGCACGATCGCACAGTGGTTCGGAGTTTCCGCCGCCAATCTGCCCGTGGTGCTGCCGAATCTGAGCCGCTTCTCCGTCGGCAACGTCGCTTTCCTCTAGCGGCTATGCTTTCTTGCCCGCCAGGAGCGCGTTCACGTCCGCCGTGGTGAGGGCATTGCCGCCAATGCCCCACTCGCCGCTCTTCACTTCTTCGAGCACAACCCAAGTGACCGGCCGAATATTTTCTCCTGCGACCGAGGCAACCACATCGGCGAGCTTGCGGATGAGTTCCTTTTTCTGTTCGGCCGTGAATACGCCTTCAATCATGTTCATTTTAACGAGCGGCATAGGGATGAATTTTTATGGATCTGAGCTACCACGGGATTGTTTGACGCGAGCCGTAGCTCTTAACCACGCGTAAACCGGATTAAATTTCGTCGATCGGGCGTCGACCTGGACGACCGCGGAGGAATTTGTCAGGATCTCGTTCTAAAGTCGAGGAATTGAGGGCGTCGGAGGAGTTCCTGGCGCCATGAATTCAGGCACACGCCTGAAAAAAGGCGGCGACCACCGGATGTAGCTGACCGTGGAGGGCCCTGCGTTCCGGTTGGAAAAGTGTCCCGACGTAGAACGGATGATTGAGCACGCGAAACGCGCGCTCCTGGCTCGCTTCGTCGTGGGCGACGAAGACTAGATCAGAGTCGGCGAACAGATGCGCCAGTTTGGCGTTCAGGCCGTAGTTGCAGTTGAATTCCTCCACGGACTCCGCGGCGCCCAGAATATCCGAGAATAGTTCCGGACGAGTCACGATCACCCGGCCCTGCGCGCCGCCGGCCAGCGAGCAGCTCAGTTTTGCGATCAGTGGTTCGGCGGCCTCGG
The DNA here is from genome assembly GCA_036502225.1 of Opitutaceae bacterium. Classification (GTDB taxonomy): domain Bacteria; phylum Verrucomicrobiota; class Verrucomicrobiia; order Opitutales; family Opitutaceae; genus Palsa-1447. The sequence continues at coordinate 6,453 of DASXYY010000036.1, read as the reverse complement.
GATCCGTCTCTTGATGAAACGCATCCCGCTTTAGGACGTCGCGGGCGTATTCCATCAGCGCATGCTGAAATCCGCCGCAGGTGCCGAGAAACGGCAATGGCGCGGTCCGCGCTTCCGCGATCGCGGCCAGGGCCCCTTCCGTATTCGCATAGGGGCTGCCCGGCGCGCACCACAGGCCGGAGAATTCCTGGCGAAAGCGGCCGATCCGGGCCGCGTCAAGTTCGGCGGTTCCGATCCAAACGGGCTCCAAGCGGGGCAATCCCGTTTGATTCGCCAGGGCAAACGACGCCTCGATGCCACGATGGGCGGCGTGGGTCAGGTCGCGCTCCCCAATCAGCGCTAGGCGGCGTGGCTTCATTGCAGCGATTTTCGCGGAGACGATGCTTATACTTCTTGCGCCGCCCACGGCCAGCGCAATGACCAGATGACCGCCGCGGCGGAAAGGCAAAGGAAGAGAGCGGAAGCCTCGACGCTCACGAGAAAACCAGGCGGACGGTAATCCACCTCGATGTGGTGGATTCCGGGCGTGGAGATATAGATCGCGAGGTTGGTCCGGTTTACCCGAAGCGTCCGCGCCACGGCGCCGTCGAGCGTGGCGTGGGGATAGCCGGGCCAGTCCATTTCCGAAAGGACGGCGACTCCCGGAGCAGACGCCGAAACGGAAAAGCGGGTGTCGTGGTTCGTGAGCGAATAATTTGCCGCGGGAACGATTTCCGCGCGACGATTCGCGAGCGGGGCTAGCTCCGGATTGCGCCGAACGGTTTCGGAATCGAACGCGGCAAACGGTGCGCCGCTCCCGGTCTCCACCCGGTGAACGAAGTCGCCCACGTCGTCGATCGATTCGATGCCGGACGCAAAGAACGCCCTCGGCCAGGCGGACGGCCGTTGAAACACGTTGAGGTCGAGGCGCGCCAGGGGTTCGAGTCCGGCCGGCTGGCCTTGACGCGGTCCGCCCAGGTAGTAGCGGATGCCAAAGAAGTCGTAGTCGCGCAGGCGCGCCTGGTCGATCGGCGGTTCGATGCAGAGCATCCAGTCCATCCGCCGATCCAGGTGCATGGCTGCCGTCAGATCGCGAAAATCGGGGCTCATCAGGGCGTCCGGCCCGCTGATATTTTCCAGACTGTAGTATCCCGACCATCCGGGAAAGAGATTGATGCCGAGGCCTGCCACGCGCGCGGGCTCGACTGCCACGCGCGACTGCACGAACTGAACCGCCGGCGATGGCACGCTGAAGTCGGCGCGCGCGGGAAATTCGACGCGGAACGCGGAAAGCGCCCGGACCGGAACTCCCTCCATCCTCGGCAATCCCTGCCAGCAGAACAACCCGGCGACGGTCGCGCCCACGATCATCCCCGGAATCCGGCGCGAGGGACGCAGCAGCGACCAGCGTGCGGTCAGGCCGACCGTCGGCAGGCCGATCAAAATCGCGGCGAAATATTCGATCAGCGGCCGATCGATGGAAGTGCTGCTGCCACTCGAAACGGGGCCAAAGCGAAACGACGCTCCGATTTCACCCGGGTCCAGATGGGCGAGGCGGAAATAGAGCGCAACCAGCGCGAGCAGGATGGCGGCCGCCCACGTCAGGTCGCGCGCGCCACCACGGGTGGGGAGGCGGTGCGCCGCGGTGGCGATTCCCTGGCCGGCGACCGCGGCCAAGAGGACCAGCAGGGCGCAACCCATGGCGCTGTCGAAGTCGCCAATGCGTCCAAACCACGGGATCGCCGTGATCCACGCCGCCGGCAACAGCCTGAATACCGCGGCGGAGACCAAGCCGCACGCGACCATCAGCCGCCGGCCGATGGGCTCAGTCCATTGCGTCCGGAAAGTCGCGAAGAAATAGAGCACTCCGCCCAGAAAAGCAAAATTGAGCGCGGGACCATACACGCCGTCGCCCGGCGTGAAGGGACGATAGAAGGCCTCGTCGAACAATCCGAGGGACAGACCCCATGGCAATTGGTCGCAACCCGCTGCGCTCGACAGATAGCTTCCGCGCAGGGAAACCATCAGGCTGCTCCACACCGGGCAGGTGATCCCGGCAAACGCCGCGAAAAAAAGCAGCACCGCGATCGCCCGATGGCGCCGCGCGGACGTCGAGGGCGGTCCGCTGGCCGCCAAGGCCAGCCCGGTGAAATTGAGCACGGCCAGGATGCAGGCCGCCTCTTTCACCGTGCCGCTATTGAGTTCGGCCCAGTCGGCGACGAACCAACCCGCCAGCGCCAACAGCAACCCGCCCCGTGCGCGGCAGCGGCGCGCCGTCAGCGCCGCCACCAAGATCCACGGCGCGTAACAGACCGAGAAATATGACGAGTGGTTGATCCGGTATTGGAAGAAGCCGATGAACGGTGCGGCCCCCGCCAGAAGCACGGCGGCGAAAAGGCTTCCGGTCGAAAGATAGACCACCAGCCCTATGCCCAATGCAAAAAGCGCCTTGGCGACGACAAATTTTAAGTCCCACGCCCACGCCGCGCTGCCGGCGGCCAGCACCGGCCACTGCATCGGATCGAGCGCCATGGATTGCCCTTGGCCGAGAAGCGGCGTTCCGGTGGATGCGTAACGATTCCACAAGGGCAGTGTGTTATCCTTGAAAACCGCACGAGCTCCGATTGCGCCATACGGCACGTATTGCCAGGCCATGGCCCCGATGTCGGATCCGTGGGCCTCGACCACCCGCGAATCGCGGCTTCCTGGCAGGGTCGGAAACCGTTCGTAAAGCAGCCGGGTGCCGAAGTTGGGAGATACGAAGCTCTTGCCGGCAAAGATCACCGGCCAGGCACTGAGGGCGGCGAAGCCCAACGAGACCCAAACCAGGAGCCATCCAGGCTTAAGGCGGACAAGGAATGCCGGCATGGTCGACAATGGCACTGATAATCAACGAGATGACGGTAGTGTAAAGGCTGGGAGTGCTTCGGAACGTCGTAGCGCGCTAGCACGAATTCTGGGGAATCTCCCCCGCGTACAATTACTCATTTCGCATCCCCGTGATTGCCAATCCCGAAACCGGTTTCATGACTGTCTCGAACCGATGGAATCACGGATGAAATGTTTGATGGTGGTGGCCGTCATGATCTTAGGGGGCTGCAAGAGCACCATGATGGTGACGGGTTTGCGCCACCCTCCAACGAATCCCAATGCGGTGGTCGATCTTTCGCTGCCGCCACAGCAATACCAGGAGGTGGGGCAGCTCTTCGTCGACGCGTATACCAACCAGGCAACGCTCGCGGACTTCAAGCTGCATACGATGGCGGCCAAACTGGGGGCCAACGCGATCATCGTCGGCCCCAACGCAGTCGTGATGGAATCGGATCACCGCGGGAATCCCGAGAAGCCGCGGATCGCAAAGATGACGACTTTCACGGCCGAGGCGATTGTGGTGCCGGCCAGTGATCCGATTCTGACGGTCAAAGACTGAGGTACGCACCCTGGCGGGTGGAGCGCGTGGTCCCCACACGCTGTTCGATGTCGAAAGCGGAAAAGCGCGTGGGGACCACGCGCTCCACCTCGGGATAAGCCCCCGGCTTGTGGCCGTCTTCCCTCAAGGCTGACGCATTCATGAAATTCTGGGGAAAACCTTGCCCTGACAGTTTTATTTCCAAAGGTGGAGGGCATGGTCAAATCCCTTTTTCTGGCACTGGGGTGCCTGGCAACGGCAACGCTCGTCCGCGCGGCGGACGGGCCCGAGCTTCATGGGATGATCGTGACCTCCGAGCAGCAGCGCTTCCTAATTTCGGCCAGCCCGGGCGCGAAGAGCGATTGGGTGGGGGTGGGCGAAGAAGTGGGTCCGTGGAAGGTGACGGAATTTCGGGCCAAGGATCAAATCCTGGTCCTGAAGCAGGCGGACGGGACGGAACAGGATCTCTCGCTGGTCGCGGGCAGCGCGAAGCAAGGAGCCGCGCCCGGAACGGTCGAGGAAGCGCAACACCTGTTCGAGCACATGCACTTTCAGGAAATGATGACCAAGGTCCTCGCTCAGCAAAAGCTGATGCTTCAGGGCCAAATGAGGCAGCAGGCCGCGCGGTACAAAGGTCCGGCCACCAAAGAGGAATATGAAAAATTCCAGGATCAGGTGCTCGACAAGATTTGGAGCGGCTTCGACATGCAGAAGATTTCGGACTCCATGGCCAAAATCTACAGCGAGACGTTTTCCTCCGACGACCTGAACGCCATGGCCGACTTTTACGACACGCCGGCCGGACAGGATCTCATGGCAAAACAGCCCCAGGTGACCGCGAAGCTGATGCCGATCATGCAGCAGCAGATGATGCCGCAGATGGCGGCCGTTCAGCAAATGACGCAGGAATTCAACGCGGCGCACGCCCAGCCCAGCGCGAGTGCACCGGCGCCGGCGGCCGGAGCGACGACGCCTCCGAAAGCCCCCTAAAGCTTCCTTCAACGAAGCGGGTGGAGCGCATGGTCCCCATGCGCTTTGACGTCTATCCGCGTTTGGCGCCCAAGCGCGTGGGGACCACGCGCTCCACCCGGCTGCGGCGGTTCCAATCGCGTTGCGATCGGAAGTGCCAGAGGCCGGGATTGAACCGGCGACCAAAGGCTTATGAGTCCTCTGCTCTACCACTGAGCTACTCTGGCCTATCCTAAGTAATCTAGCGTTATCGCCGTCCGCTCGACGGCAAGTCAATTTGTCTGTCGCGCCGATCGAGTCGGAGTCGGGTCAGACGATTGTTGACGGTCCAGCGAGGGCCGATCAGCGAATGCGGACCCGACCTGGTTCGGCGACGGCGAGCTTCCCGCCCATCTGTATCTCCGCCAGTGTTCGAACTGCCTGGTCGAGGACCAATTCGATCGCCGATTCTGAAGGAGGCCAGGGACGCAGCCAGATTACGCCAGGAGTCCCCTCAACGGGATAGCGCAGGACGTGGCCAAAATCAGCGTCGAGCGTTACCAGGATGCGACCGTGCCCAATGGCAAATGCCCGGACAGCAGCGTCAGCGACGCCACCCAATCCCGCCTCCACCGCCGCCAACGCATCATGTCCGGCGGCGCGCAACCGGAGAGCGTGGGCTGGGGAAAGATTTTCGTCGAGGAGAAGTATCACGCACTCGCCAACACGACCTCATCCGCGGCGAGTTGGGAGGCGTACTCAAGGCAAGCAGTCAGGTCTTCGCGGCTGAGTTGCGGGTACGCCTGAAGAATCATTTCCGCAGTCTCTCCGGCGGCCATCTTTTGAAGGATTAAGTAAACGGGAATGCGGGTTCCCTTGATGCAGGGCTTACCGCGCATGACGGCGGAATTTAGCTCGACGCGGTCGGGGAGACGCATAGCGCAGAATGTTTCTGCAACGTTCTTTTGGCAACTGGAAACCCAGCCCGGATTTGAACGCGGGGAAAATCGGAGGCGCACGCAAATCGCTCAATTTGCTGACCTTCCCCCGTCGCTTTCAGCCGCTGCCGCAACCTCACCACCTATTCAGGCATCGCATGAGGGCACTCTGGAAGACCCCCGAGATCGCCAATTCCGTCGACGAGATTATCGACCGCCTGGAGCATCACCTCAAATGCATCCACATACCGTTGATATTGCTCCGCACTTTCAGCCGTCGCCACAGGAAGCGAGAACATTGGTCGACCAGCTCAAGTTAGGCCATTCTTCCGTAGAGCCTCGTCAAATTTGGCCCGATTTTTCAGTGCAAGCCAAAGCGATTGCCTACGGCCCGTCCGATCTAGAAAGGTGAGGACAAGCATATCACGCCCAAGAAGGCGTTTTTCGACTACGGAAGAGATGGTGCGCAGAGGAATGACGTGTTCTAGGTCGAACACCGGGGAAATCAAAGAGAATGGCAACCAGGACGTGACCCACAGGAACTGTGGAGTGACCATGAGGCGCAAACAATTCCGCGCGCCTCCGATGGACGTGAGCAAAGTTTTTTGTGAGGATCCCGATGCGAAAAACTCCTGATAGATGATTTCTTCCTTCTTGAACGACGGGCGATGAAGCCTTGCGATGACATTTCGCCACACCGCAAAGCCCAGCAACGCCGCAGCAAATATCGCGGACAACCATTTTTGAATGCTGCTGGCATGGATCATAGCTGGCATATTTTATGGAAGATCACGGCTAAGCGCCGCAATTGCCAAGAATGAGCGGTTCAAAGTGCCCTGCAGCGTTCTGAGAATTGTTGTCACCCGTGTTGTCACCCGTTGCCGAAATTTGGGCATATTCCGGATGAGCCGGGATTACTAGTGCCCGGCCCAACTCACGGAGTATTCGCTTGATGATGACGTCGGCCCAGTCCGGCAGACTCCAGCGCAAATCGCTGAATCGAATTATGAGTCCTCTGCTCTACCACTGAGCTACTCTGTAAGCGACCGCCGGAGCACAGGGTAGTCGCGTAAGCGCGACGGTGGTAGAGTCGCGGCGGTGAAGACGTCCGCGAGGAGAGGCCGTTCAGGACGAGCGTTGAAGGAAGCGCTGCGGGGTAAACTCGTGGGCGGTCTTGTT
>DASXYY010000035.1:0-107512 GCA_036502225.1 Opitutaceae bacterium | reverse complement strand
GCTTACGCCGGCCAACTGGCAGCCGGCCTAACGGCAGCGTCCCCAATAGTGACCATCGGTACATACCGATCGTCACTATCAGTGTCACACCGCGTGCTGCTCAAGAACCCCCTCTGAGGACACCGGTCGGACGCTTACGTTTGCTTCGGGTTTGCCGTAGATCTTCACGAGCTGAGCGAAGTCCACCTCAGAGCCGAACACGCCTTCAATTGCGACTTTGTAGGGCGCATATCCGTCGGTGGTGATCTGAGTCCGCTCAGCAAGGCGGTCTTTCAGATCTTGGATGAAGTGCCAAGCAGCGCCCACATCGCGCGTGCCAACGTACCAGCATGGAACCAACTTGGTGTCGGCATCCAACGCCGTCCAGGTCCACACGTCGCCAGCACCCTCCGGCGCTTTCTTGGCGCTCGGCAGGTTCTTAGCTTTGGCGTAGCAGAAAGACCAAATCTCATCGCATTGAATTCGCTCGCAGCGGAGATTGCGAAAAACGCGGTCCTGATAGATCGAGCAGGCGCGGCCCAACTCAGCCAAGAGTTTCAATACCGTCGTGCGATGCACGCCTGTCATGCGTGAGATTGCGCGTAGGGAAGGATGTGCTTGCCGTCGACTTGGTTCCGGTCGCCCTTGCGTCCCTGCGCATCGATCAGGGATTCGGCGTAGGTCAACGTGATCGTCGCCGCACGGCCGCCGCTCACGGTTAATTGCGGGAACGCATTCGTTTCGTAGCCCTGGTCGAGGAGCAGCGTCACCCGCGAACGGGTTGGGATCACGAGCGGGGAGCCGCCCGCGACAAAGCGCTCGGCGCCGGTGATGCCCTCACTTCTTCGCACACGGGCCAGCCGCAGAGGAGTTTCTTCCATCGCCGGAATATTTCTCGGCGCAAGCCACCAGGTGCCGTCGGTCCCCGTGCGGCTCGGCGTTCCAGCGCCCAGCAGACGCGGAGCCTGCCATCCCGAATCATCGTAGGACGCCGAGGTCCATCCCCAGGGATAGGAGGCGCCGTCGATATGGTCTCCCGGTCCGGAAACGATGAATGTGTGAAGGTTTGCCTGGTCGGCGGAAATGGGCAGGTAGGCGTCGTCCCGGAGCACTTTCCAATCGCTCCCGGTGTCGGCGATCGCTTCGGCGGCTCCGTCCCCTTGGACGATCAATCCGGTCTTTACGCTCATGATCGCGTACGGCTTCTCATCTCCGTAGTTCCAAACTTGCGCGGCCAGAACGTTGCGGCCCGCGTTCAGATAGGGGCCAAGGTCGAGCCGATCGTAGCGCCACTGGTCGGGGCTACCCAGCTGCGGCCCGAAGCCGACCGACACGCCGTTCACGAAAAGTCGGTATCTGTTGTCAGCCGATACGCGGATGACGAAGTGGTCCGGTTTGGCCCGAAGGTCGAATACCCGGCGGAAGTGATAGACGCCGTAGACGGTCTGAGGTCCCGCCGACGGGCCGATCCACTTCGCAGGCCAGAAGGCCGCGCCTGGGGTGGGCAGGCTCGTTTCCGCCCGCACGGGGAGGGCAGCAACGGCGGACAGCAGGATCGAAAGGGAGAGCGCGGCGGATTTCATGGGACGGGATTGAGAAAGCCCTCAAATGCAAGGCATGCCGTGCAGGCTGCCATGATCCGCTCCACCGGTCACACGCAAAACCTAGGCAGCCGGATATTACCGGTGGGCAAGTCCTTTGGCCGTGGTCGATGCGCTACAGCGGCCGCTCCATCTGCAGATTGCATCGGGCGTACGGCGAACAGCCGCCCTTCATCGCGGTGAAGCCGAGTTTCCGATAGAGCGCGATGGCCGGTTCCAATGCTTGGTTGGTCTCCAAGTAGAGACGAGTGGCGCCTTTTTCCCGGGCTTTGGCGACGGCCGCCTCGCCGAGTTGCGTACCGATGCCGCGGCCGCGGCCGGCCTTGCCGACCGTCATCTTCGCAAGCTCGAAGCAGCGTTCGCCGTGTGGCACGAGCGCGCACACTCCCACGGGTTTGTCGCCCACGAGCGCGACGAGGATGTGTCCCCCGGCCTTGAGAATATTTCCTTCGGGATCGTTCAGCATGGCACGGTCGGTTTTTTCGAGGGTGAAGTGTTCTTTGATCCACGCCTCGTTCAGCCGCTTGAACGCTGTCCGGTAGCGAGGCTGATAGTCGACGATCTGAGCCGCGTCGCCCTCGCGCCCGCGCCGCATGGCGAGCGTCCGATCGAGCAGCGATTGGCGGCCGAGCGCCTGCTCAAACGCGGCCAGCGCCTCCCAGAGCCGTCCGCCGCTCTCGGCCAGAAGGGCGTCGACGGCGCCCTTCACGTCTCCGCACTGTTCGACGATTCGGGGCAGCGCGGCCCGTGCCCGGGGCGTCAGCTTGATGATCGTGCTGCGCCGGTCGCGGGCCGATCGTTCGAAGGCGACAAATCTCTTCCGTCGCATTTCGCCCAGGATCTGGCTGACGGAAGCATGGCTGTGGCCGATTTCCTCGGCGATTTCGGATACGGATGCGCGGCCCTTCTCGGTGAGCACCTGGAACACCGGAAACCACCGAGGCTGGAGCGTGGTCCCATAGGCCGCATACACCCGCGCCGCCTCGTCTGCCATCCAATCTCCCAGGCGCCGGAGGCGGCTGCCCAGCGCCGCGGGACCCTGCCGTTCATAGAAGTCCATGGCCTGAGATATGCGTAAGGCCTTACATATCGCAAATCATTTTGTTCCTCGCTGTCCGAAAGTCATAGGCGCGCTACGACGAATGACTGTCCCGCAAGAGCGATTCCGCGCTGTACCTGCCGGACGCTCGGGACTTCAGTGGAGTTTCCACTCCCGTCCCATGCAATCGGCCCGCCCCACCGCTTTGGTCTTGTTCCTCGCCGCCGTCGGAGCCAGCACGGCCGCCTTCGCCCAGTTCGCCGAGGAGCCGGTCAAACCGCTGCCGCCGCCGGCCGTGACTTGGACCACGCAGCAGGATCAGGATAACATGCTGGCCCAACTCGGGATTCGCGCGCTCCGCCCGGGCGCGAGCTCCAACGACGCCTCTCCCCACCATGCCAACTATAATCCGGCCAAAGCCAATCCCTGGCCGAATTATCCCGACGCGTTGACTCTTCCGGACGGGCGGAAAGTGACTACTGCGGCCGTGTGGTGGCAGGAGCGGCGGCCCCAAATCGTCGAGGATTTCGAGCGGGAAATGTACGGACGCATACCGCCGAACGCCCCCAAGGTGACGTGGAGCGTGACGTTGACCGACCACGAATGGGTCGGCCGCGTGCCGGTGATTGCGCGCCGCCTCGTCGGGAGAGTGGACTACGCGGCCTATCCGTTGATCGATGTGAACATCGACCTGGTGCTCGTGACGCCTGCCAATGCAAACGGGCCCGTACCCGTCCTGATCATGTTCGGCCGGCCGTCGCTTCCCGCGCCGGCCCAGCCGAATCCCGAGGAGGTCGCGAAGCTCAACGCGGCGCTGCGTGCGCTGTTGGTCAAATCGGACCCATCCGTGGAAACGATCTTGGACAAATATCCGGCGTACCAACTGATGACGGCCGAGGCGCCACCCTGGCCGTTCGGTCCGTATCGTCCGCCGGTTCCAACGGGACCGCCCGGCATCAATGGAACGTCCAACGATCCGCCTTCGACTCAGGAATTGATCGCCGATGGCTGGGGCTATGCGACCCTCGATCCGCGGAGCGTGCAGGCCGACAATGGCGCCGGGCTCACCCGTGGAGTCATCGGACTGGTGAACCACGGCCAGCCCCGCAAGCCCGAGGATTGGGGCGCGCTCCGCGCCTGGGCGTGGGGCGCCAGCCGGGCATTGGACTATCTGGAGACCGATCCCACGGTGGACGCCAATCACGTGGGCATCGAAGGCGTTTCCCGCTACGGCAAGGCCGCCCTGGTCACGGAGGCCTTCGATTCGCGGTTCTACATGGGACTGATCGGATCCTCCGGAGAGGGCGGAGTGAAGCCGGGCCGCCGCGTCTGGGGCGAGCAGCTCGAAAACCTCACGGGCGGCGGCTACCATTGGATGGCCGGCAACTTCATGAAATACGGCGCCGAGGAAGCGACGTTCGGCTCCAAGAACGCGGGTGACCTGCCGGTTGATTCCCCCGAGCTGATCGCCTTGTGCGCGCCGCGCCTGGTATTCGTGAGCTATGGCATCCCGGAACACGGCGATGCGATGTGGCTGGACCACCAAGGCAGCTTCATGGCGACCGTGGCTGCCCAGCCCGTCTTCGAATTGCTCGGAGCTCGCGGGCTTGGCGTATCCACCGATTATCATACCGTACGACTCCCGCCCGTGAACACCGGACTGTTGGACGGCCAGCTCGCCTGGCGCCAGCATGACGGCGGGCACACCGACGCGCCGAACGTGAAGTATTTCATCCATTGGGCGGACCATTTTATGGGACGGTGAGGGATTTGGCCGAAGATTGCCTGTTCGGTCTTTGATCGGCCGGCCATTATGGGGTGAATGTCGAGCTCCAAGCCCCTCCTGGTCGCGGCGGTTCTGGTCGGCGCCGCCATCGGCAGTCTCATTCTGCTCGTTCTGAGCCGGCGCCCGCTGATCACGCTGGGTCGCGATCTTCAGCATCTCCGAGTTGAACACTCCCGCCTGCAGGCGCAGGCCGCGGAGGCGACGACTGGCCACGAAGGGCAAGCGACCGCCGTTCAGGAGCTGGAGCGACGGGCCAGCGGGCGCGTGGGAGCGCTGCACGCTCGGCTCACGTTGGCGCAGGCGTCGCACGACGCTCTGCCCACGGCCGTCGCGCATCCGTTGAAATACCGCGGCTACGACACGCCGATCCATTCGGCGGAATCGTTCGCCTGGGCTTGTTATAACTCCAATCCGGAGTTGATCGCCCACTCGGTGTATCTCGACGACGCGGCGCAGGCCGAGGCGGAGAAGGTGCGCGCCGCGCTCACGCCGGAAATGCAGGCCCGGTTTCAGACCCCGCTTTCCCTGGTCGGCCTGCTCCAGGCCTACGACAATATCAGCCATCCGGGGCCCAATAGTGAGGACTACTTCATCGGCTATCCCGCGCCCGCTAGCGCCGGCACGGACCAGGTGCAGGGTCGGGGTGGATTCGTTTGGCGCCAAACGGCCGACGGCTGGAAAGTGGCGATTTCCGCGGCAAAGGTGAAGATTCTCGCCGACCGGGTGCTCGGTTCCGGTGGCACGTGAAGGCAATGCCCATCGCGATGGCCGACCTGGACGATGCCGCGCTGATCCGGCGCTATCTTTCGGAGCGCTCCGAACCCGACTTCACCGCATTGGTGCAGCGTCACCTTCCGATGGTCAGGCGGGCGGCTTTGAGGCTGACGGACGGAAACGGCGCGCTGGCCGACGAAATTGCTCAGGCCGTCTTCGTCTGCTTCGCGAGCAAGCTGCCGCGTCTTGCCCATCACCCGGCCCTGACCGGCTGGCTCCACGCGACGACGCGGTACGCCGCGTCGGAAACGCTGCGCGCCGCGCGTCGGCGCCATAACCACGAACTGGAGGCCCAGCGCATGTCACCGATGAACCAGGAAGGCGGAGATAGCGGAACGAGTTGGGCCCGCATTCAGCCGGAGCTCGACGCCGCCCTGCGCGGTCTCGGCAAAACGGATCGAGAGGCGGTCCTGCTTCGTTACTTTGAAGACCGGCCGCTCGGATCCATCGCCGCGCAGCTCGGCTTGAAGGAGGATGCCGCCCGCATGCGCATCCGCCGGGCGCTGGTCCGCCTGCGGCGAACGCTGGCCTCTCGCGGAATACTGACCACCGAAGCCGCGCTCACGATGTTTCTCGAAACCGACCGGGCGGTGGCCGCCGCGGCGGTGCCGCCGGCGGCTTGCGCGGCTCTGGCTCATGGCGCCCTAGTGGCGGTGCCACCGGTCGCGCCGTCGGCGCTGTTGCTTTCCAAACTTACCACCACGGCAATTGCCATGAAAAAATCCCTCATAATCGCGGGCCTCGTTGGAGCCCTCGTCGGCGGCGCTTCCACATTTTACTTTGGGCGGCGGCATGTGTCTGCCTTGTACCGTGAAAGCCGCGGCTTGCAGGTTCAGAACGACCGGTTGCGCGACCAGATCACGAGATCCCTTCTTTCCGGTGGTGGAACGGTGGGTGCAAAGACCGCGCCCGGGACGTCGCCCGGGTCGCCAGCGACCGCGGAGGGCGTGACGGGTCTGGAGGCGCGATTGGACCGTATCGGTTCGGATGTGACGCTGCGAGAAGCCTCGCGCGATGCCATGCCGACGGAAGTCGCGCATCCCTTGAAGTTCCGCGGCTACGACACGCCGCTTGAGGCCTTCGAATCGTACGTTTGGGCCAACTATATGACCGATCCGGAGATGGTCGCCCGATCCCTCTATTTCGACAGTGCGTCGCGCGCGGCGGTGGAAAAAATCCGTCTGACCCTCTCTCCCCAGATGCAGGCTCTCTATCCCACGGCCGAGTCTCTCGTGGGAATGCTATTCGCTTATGATAGCATCGACTACCCCGGGCCCAACAGTGAGGACGTCTTGGTGGACCCGCCTCAGCCCAAATATCTGGACGCCGATGACATTCAGACGCCGAACGGGATGGTTTTGCACCGCACAACCGGCGGTTGGAAAGTAAGCATGCGGCCGGACATCGCCGTCTTTGTCAAAGCTCAGTTGCATCCGAGCGGGTCGTAGGCGCCCGCGCAGGTAACGCGGGTGGAGCGCGTGGTCCCCGCGCGCTTCGGCCCCAAATGCGGGCGGAGATCAAAGCGCATGGGGACCATGCACCCCACCCACGGGACGCACGTGTTCGGGCCGTGGGCCCAAGCCGATCAGCCGCCCCATGATGCGCCGGAAGATCGGCACGGACCGGATGATTCGCAAGGGGAGCGCTTTTCCGTTGATGGGCGGGCCGCCTTCGGGCGACAGGTTGATTCGCCGGTGGGCGGCCAGCTGGAGACGCTGAATCACACTCACGGGCCACTCTCTGCGCTTTTGCACCTGAGCTAATCGGACTTCGGATACCGGCCCTTTGAGCAGGTCTTCCCCGATCAGGTTCGCGCACGCGACCGCGTCCTGGACCGCAAAATTGACGCCGACTCCGCCCGCCGGGGACATGGCGTGGGCGGAATCGCCGATACAGAGCAGACCCGCCCGGTGCCATTTCGGAAGCCGGTCGATTTTCACGGTCAATAGCTTGATCTGGTCCCACTCCTTCAATTCCTGAACGGTGTCCCGAATGGGCGGCGCCAGCGCGGCCAAATCCTCGCGCAGGGCCGGCAAGCCGCGGGCTTTGATCCCATCGAACGCGCCTTTTCGGACCACGTAGCCGGTTTGGAAATAGTCGCCTCGATCGATGAGGATCAACATGCGACCGCGATCGACATACCCGAGCGTGTGTCCGAAGTGCTCGGGCTTTTTCGGGACCCGCATCCAAAGCACATCGATGGGAGCGCCAAAATCCCGGGCGACAAAGCCGGCCTTGGATCGGACGATGGAGTGCCGGCCGTCGGATCCGATCACGAGGTCGGACTGGATTCGCAACTCGCCGCTGGCGGTGCGAGCGACCACCCCGGCGACCCGGTCGCCCTCCCACAGCAAATCGGTCGCCTCGGTGGACAGGAGCAGGCGGAAATTGGGGAGCAGCTTTGCCTTGGCCGCCAAGAAATTCAGGAAGTCCCACTGTGGCATGATCGCGATGTACTTGCACCGCGTGGGCAGGTGCGTGAGGTCCGCGACGATGGTCTTGATCCCGCCGATCGATGCCGCTCCCTCGGAAAATTTCTGGTGGGGAATGGCCAGGAACTCATCGAGCAGCCCAAGCTCATGGAATACCTCGAGGGTGGACGGATGGATTGTGTCGCCGCGGAAGTCCCGAAAGAAATCGCCATGTTTCTCCAGGACGACGACGTCAACCCCCGCCCGGGCCAGGAGATAGCCGGCCATCATGCCCGCCGGCCCTCCGCCGACGATGCAGCATCGCACCTTCAAGCTGTCCGCACTGGATTGCGTCATGGTTGGATTGCTCAGGCCGCGCCTGTAATCCCGCTATTGGCCCAGCACCTTGGCTTTTGCCTTGGCGTACTCGTCGTCGGTCAGGGCGCCGGAGCTGTGCAGCTTGGCCAGGACTTGGAGTTCCTGGACCAGATCGTTGTTGGGCGCCGCGACCGGCAGGGCGCCCTGTTGCGGAATCAACAACGCGTTCGCCCCGCCGAGCGCGGGGAAATTGGGGGAGCCGGGTTGGGCCTGAGTCACGGGACGGTCGTAGAGGTCGCGCAGCTGAAAAGCCCGGCCGAACGACTCAACGGTCCCGTTGACTATCCGAATCATGTAGGGCTGGTCGCGTCCGTAGCCGGCGTCCGAAGTCAGGTAATAAGTCAGATATTCGACGTTGGCCTGGGCGCTGGTGCTGTCGGGGGTGCCGAGAATCGCAACGACCTGGTCCTTGGTCATTCCGATGTGGATCCGATTGAGGTCGACGGACGAGGTGCAGGCCGCGATCACAAGCACGGCGGGCGCGATCAGTAGCGCGTGGGGTTTCACACCTGGAGGGAACGCCGCTTCCGCAGGATTGCAAGAAAAGGGACATGACATGGGCGGGTTTGGACACGCCGCGTCGCTCAGCGCGTGGGGACCACGCGCTCCACCGTTAGCAATCACCTGCAATCCGGAGCCGAAAGCGGGATGGCCGGGGTCGACGCCCCCGGCTGCAGCGCAAGCGAGGTTCGGTCGAATTACGACTGCATGGTGCCGCCGGCGATCACGGATTCGACCGCGCCGCCGCCCCACTCGAAGGCCAGCTGGCGCTCGTCGGTGTGGCGGAGAATGATGAGGTCCGCCCGCTGGCCTGGTTCGACCGTGCCGCGATCTTTCAAACCGAGCACCGCCGCGCCGTTGATCGTGGCAGCGACGATGGCCTCGGCCGGAGAAAGTCCGCAGAAGCGAACCGCCAGCGCGATGGCGAAGGGCATCGAGAGCGTTTGCGACGACACGGGATTGCAGTCCGTCCCCAAGGCGACGGCTCCGCCTTGATCCACGATGAACCCAGCTCGGGCGTAGCGTCCCGAGCCGTTCAAGCTCGCGCAGGGCAGGATCACGCCGCAGGTCGCGGGCGCGGCGGCGAGCGCTTGGAGATCGGCTTTGGTCGCCGCGTCCAGATGATCGACACTGCGGGCGTGCAGGCGGATCGCCTCGGCGATCATGCCGAGGGGCTTGATCTCGTCCGAATGGACCCGGATGGGGTGATGCTTGGCGGCCTTTTCAAACAGCCGCAGCGCTGTATCGATCGACCAGCCGCCGTCATCCACCCAGGCGTCGACGGCAACCTCCGGAAATTCCTGCGATATTTCGTGCAGCATCTCCCTCGCTGCCGCCTTGTCGCCCTCGTCGTTGCGGCCTTCGACGGGATGTCCCAGGAGCGCCGTCGGCACCACCGTGCCCGGCCAATCCTGCCCCGCGCGCACGATGGCGCGCAGCATCTTCAGTTCGGCGGCGGCGTTGAGCCCGTAGCCACTCTTCACTTCGACGGTGGTAGTCCCTTCGCGAAGCATCCGGCTCAGCCGCTCGCGCAGGCCGGCGGCCAGTTGCTTCATCGTGGCGTCCTGGATGCTTCGCATGACCGCGCCGCCCCCGCCTCCTTTTTGGCTCACGGCGGCCCGCGTCGTCCCTTGGGCGAGCAAAGTCCAGTCTTCCACACGGTCGGCGACGTAGCAGGCGTGGGTGTGGCAATCGACCAATCCGGGCATTAGCACGCGCCCGGCGGCATCGAGGCTCGTGGCCTCGGAAGGCGCATCCACCTTGGGCCCCACGGCGGCGATCTTGCCGTCAAGCACCAGGACTTCGCCGCGCGGAATGATCCCCAGCTCGCTCATCTCTTTGCCGCGTCTCAGACGCGGTCCGCCGCTGAGCGTGAGGATTCGGGCGTTTCGGATATGGATCAAGGCTGGGGGGCGGGCTGGCCAACTTCGAGCAGAGTGAACGAACCGGGGACGGTCGCCCGGCGACGGCGCGGGCCTCCATTGGCCGGGGCGCCCGCGGACACGGACGGGGGAGGCAGGAAATCGGCGGTCGCAAGAAAGATATGGCCGGTCTTTTGATCGAGGGTCGAGGTGCGTGCGCCAACCTTGGTTGCGACGGTTTGCTCCACGGCAAAGTGGCGGCCTTCGCTTTCCTTGATGACCGTGAGCGTGCCATCCCCCTGTGAACTGAAACATTCCATCGTATCGGGGTCGAACTCGGCGGCATCGACGCCTTTGCCGATCGGGAGGACGCCGAGGATAGCGCCCGTATCCGCATCGAGCATGATCGCGGTGGCCGGATCGTGGCAGCAAACGAACAGGGTTCGGCTCTTTGCATTCAAGGCGAGCGCGCCGGGGCCGCCGCCCTTTCCGTTCAGGTCGTATTTGCGCAATACCTTCAGCGAATGCGCGTCGATCACCGCCACTTGGTCGCGATCTTCGATATCGATGAAGACCAGGCCGGCGCCGTCGCTTTGCGCCTGCTCGGGAGCGCCGCCGAGGTCGATCGTTCCGACGATCGAGCCGTCCTTGGCGTCGAGCACGGTGACGTTGGGTGCCCGGTGGCTGAGGACATAAATCCGTTCGGTCGCCGGTTCGAACAGAATGCCATCCGGGGAGCCTTGAACCGGGATGGATTTGATCGTCGCGAGCGTCGTCGCGTCCCACATCAAGAGCGGCTGGCTGCTGCTGAACGCGTGATTGGACGCGGGATCGATGGCGACGCCGTGGACGGAAGCCGTGTGCGACAGCGTGTCGGTTCGGGCGAGCGTATCCAAGTTGAAGACGGTGATGCGGTCTCCGCGGGGAACGTAGAGGCGTCGATGCGTCGCATCGGCATAGACGTAGTCCCAGCCGCCGGTTTCGCCGACTTTATCGCTGCGGATTATCTGGTACGTCGAACCGGGAGTGTCGGCGACCGCGACCCATGGATGGGCGGCGAAGCAAAGTGCGCCGGTCATACTTAGAACACCGCGCGCGTTGAAGACGTGGCTCCAAATCATCCGATCAACATCCTCCCGGCGATGGAAGGACGCAATATTTGTAAGCGGGTCAGGCGAGTTGGCGGGTCGCCCTTGCCTGGCTTTCGCATTCCGCTATGCATCGGGCATGCGTGCGTACCTCCTGCTGGCATGTCTGATGGCGGCGATTCGAGTCGCTGGCGCCAACGAGCCGTGGCCGGAGCCGGAGTGGACGACGGTCGCGCCGGAAGCCGAGGGGATTGATTCCGATCGGCTGGCCGAGGGTCTGCGCGCGGTTCGCCAGCGGCAGATTCGAGTGCACAGCATCTTGATTGTCCGCGATGGGAAGCTGGTGCTCGACGCGACGTTCTTTCCGTTTCGCCCCGAAGAGACACACGACCTCGCGTCGTGCACGAAAAGCGTGACGTCGACCTTGATCGGAGCGGCCATCGCCCGCGGCGATCTGCGCGGCGTTGACCAGCCGGTGCTGCCGATTTTCACGGGGCTTCGCATTTCGAATCCCGATGCGCGCAAGGATCGGATTCGGCTGGAGGACGTGCTCAGCATGCGGTCCGGCCTGGATTGCCACTTCGATCACGCCGAATTGACGCTGCAGCAGATGATGGCGTCGCCGCATTGGGTGCCTTTCATGCTCGATCTGCCGATGGCGGCTGATCCCGGCATGAATTGGGTCTACTGCAGCGGCGGCTTTCATCTTCTGTCCGGGGTGATTTCAAAGGTGGAAGGGCGCAGTGCGTTGGAGTTTGCCCGGCAGGTGCTCTTCAAGCCGCTCGGCATCGCGAAGGCGGATTGGCTGGCCGATGCGGACGGAGTTTCGACGGGCTGGGGCAATCTGGAATTGCGGCCGCGCGACGCGGCGAAGCTCGGTTATCTCTGGCTGAATCTGGGCGCGTGGAACGGCCGGCAGATTGTGCGCGCCGACTACCTTCAGCAGGCAACCTCGCCGCTTGCGGTGGCGAATCCCTATTCGGACTATGGCTGGGGTTTCTGGGTCAACGACCATCATCAGCCGTCGACGTATGAGGCGGTCGGCCGTGGCGGACAGCGCATTACGGTTTCGCCGCAGCAACACATGGTGGTTGTCCTCACCGGCAGCGACTTTAACCCGGACGATATCGGCGCGGCGGTGGGACCGGCTTTTCACGATGGTCCTCTGCCACCGAATCCAGCGGGAGAGGTGAAGCTGAGGCAGGCGCTGAGTGAGGTCGCTCGACCCCCGGCCGCCGTGGCGCCGGCGGCGTTGCCGAAACGGGCGAGCCTGATCGCCGGCCGGACTTACCGTCTTAGTCCGGCCCCCTTTGGAACAGCAGCGCTCACCCTGCGTTTCGATCGGGCGAATGAGGGTTCAGTGGTGATCGAGGAAATCAACGGCCAGCGGACAAGCTTGCCGATCGGCCTGGATGGCGTTCCCCGGCTTTCGCCGAATCCCGATGCACCGGGTCATATGGAGGCGTTGAAGGGCGAATGGAAGACGCCGGACACGTTTGTCTTCGATGTGGATCAGGTGGCGAAGATCAACGCGTTCGAATACACACTCACTTTCCGCGGCGACACCGTGACAGGAGACGTGAACGAACGCACCGGACTGGGCCAAGTGGCGTTTCAGGGATCTTTGGATACGATGAAGCGATGAAACAGATCACTCCCTGCCTGTGGTTTGAGGAGGAAGCCGAGCAGGCGGCCAAGTTTTATGTTTCCGTGTTCGGGGGCAAATCGCGGATCCTGCAGGTGACCCGCTATGGCGACGGTCAGCCGGGCCGGAAGGGCTCGGTCCTCACGGTCGTCTTCACGCTGAATGGGCAGAAGTATGTGGGCCTGAACGGCGGGCCGCACGATGCGTTCAACGATGCGGTCTCATTTTACATCGAGTGCAAAACGCAGAAGGAGATCGACCAGTACTGGCGGAAGCTTTCCAAGGGCGGAAAGGAAATCCAATGCGGCTGGCTGCGAGACCGATATGGGGTTCGGTGGCAGGTCGTGCCGGCGAACATCCACCGCCTGATCGACGCGAAGCATCCGGAGCGGGCGGCGCGGGTCATGCAGGCGGTTAGGGGGATGGTGAAGTTGGATGTGGCTCAGCTGGAGCGCGCGTATCGCGGGTGAGGGGAGAACTCGGTCATTGGGCGGCGATGAAAGCGGGACTGCCGGGGTCGGCGCCCCTGGCTACAGCGCAAGCGTTTTGCTGCGGGCTAGCGGTTGAGCGGATGAGAGGAAGTTTGAGAATGCGGCGACGCCGGCTTCGAGTTCGGCGGCCTTGATGTATTCGTCACGGGTGTGAGCCTGCGCGATGTTGCCGGGGCCGAAGGCCACGGAGGGGATGCCGGCGGCGCCGAAGACATTGGCGTCGCAGAACCACGGGGCGACGTCCCAGCCGCGGGCGGCGGACTTGCGCAGGGCTGCGGCCCATGGTTCGGTGCGCGGCGTTTCGAAACTGGTAAAATCGTTGTGGACGGTGAGACGGGCGCGGGGCTTCTGGCGGTCGCAGACGGCACGCACGCGGGGCAGGATCCAGTCCGCGGGGCATTGGGGATGCGTGCGGATGTCGAGGCCGATGCGGCATTTGTCCGGGACTACATTGATCCCGAGCCCGCCGTGAAAGAGGCTCAGGTTGAGGGTCGCCGGACCCAGACGCGCGTGCTTTTTTGCGGCCAAAGCGGACGTCACATCGGTGCGCAGGGCCTCGGCGATCGGCAGCATGCGAAGGATGGCGTTGATACCGAGCTCGGGCCGGGCTCCGTGGGAAGCCACGCCCTCCGTGTCGATCCATAGGCGCAGGATGCCTTTGGCGGCATGCACGACGCGCAATTCAGTCGGCTCGAGCGCGACCGCGAAATCGATCGGCAGCCCTCGGCCGGCCCTCGATTTCGAGGACCGTACGAGGCGCTGTTTGACGAGCGCCATGGCTCCCCGGCTGCCCTCTTCCTCGGCGGAGGTCGCCGCGAACACCCATCGAACCGTTCCCCGGCTATGGGCGGGACGCTGTGTCCAGCGACGCAGGGCGCACAGCAGAGCGGCGGTCGGTCCCTTGGTGTCGCACGATCCCCGTCCGTGGAGACGACCGCCGCTTGCGGTCAGCTTGAACGGCGGCACGGTCATGCCGTCGACACCGATCGTGTCCAAATGCGGCGCCAGCATCACGGTCGCCTCGGCCTTTCCGGGCGGGTCCCACGTCGCGATCAGATTGGGCCGGCCCGGTTCCAGGAAGCTGCGCCCGACGTCCGCGCCCAAGGCGCGAAGGTAGCCCGCGAGCAGGTCCGCGTACCGAGCCTCGCCCGATACGGGCGCCGGTGCCCCCGCCTCGCAGGTCACGCTGGGACAGGCCACCAGTTCCGCGAGCAGCTTCGCGGGGCTGGAAGGAAAGCGTCGCATCGTCGCAGCATGGACGGACGGGCGGCGCTATGCTAGCCACCAGTGATGCGGCTCCGGCTCCCGGGCATCTGGGTTTTGACGTGCGGCTTGGCGGCCCCCAGCCGCGGGGCGGACGGACCGCCGCCATTGCCGACGACCGACCCGGAGATCGCGCAGATGCTGACGGAGATTTCGGCCGATCGGATCCAACGCTCGGTGTTCATCCTTTCGAGCTTCAAGACCCGGCACACCTTTTCCGATCCCGACCCGACGGGGGACGGCATTGGCGCCGCCGCGGGCTGGATACGGACCCAGATGCAGAAGGCGGCGGCGGAATCGGCCGGGCGGCTTTCCGTCAAGTCGGATGCGTTCACCCAGGCACCAGTTTATCCGCAGGTGCCGCAGCCGGTGGAAATCACGAATATCGTGGGCACGCTGGCCGGATCGCACCGCGGGTCCGCCCAGCGAGTCTTTGTGGTCTGCGCGCATTACGATTCGCGAGTTCGCGATCGCCTCGATGCCGTCAGCCCCGCCCCGGGCGCCGATGACGATGCCTCGGGTGTTGCCGCGGTGCTCGAGCTGGAACGGGTGATGGCCCGCCACGAATTTCCCGCGACGATTGTTTTCGTGGCGTTTGCCGGGGAAGAGCAGGGGCTTTATGGCTCGGCGCACTGGGCCGCCGGGGCCCGCCAGCGGGGCGAAAATATCGAGGGCGTACTCAATAATGACATGATCGGCAATACGCACGGGCCCAACGGCACCTACCTGCACGACCAGGTGCGGCTTTTCGCCCAAGGTGTCCCTCCGGCCAGCGAATGGAATGCGGAGCTGGCGCAGCAGATCGCCACCGGAGGCCAAAACGACCTGCCCCCGCGGGAGCTGGCGCGGGCGATCATGGATTGCGCGCAGGTCTACGCGCCGAAGATGAACGTGCGCCTCATTTACCGCGCGGACCGCTATCTGCGCGAAGGCGACCAAATGTCCTTTCTCAAAGCGGGCTATCCCGCGGTGCGTTTCACCGAGCCGCGGGAGGACTACACCCATGAGCACGAAGATGTCCGCACCGAAAACGGTGTGTCGTACGGCGACGTTCCGGATGACATCGATTACGTGTATGTGACCAATGTGGCTCGGCTGAACGGCGCGGTGCTGGCCGAGCTCGCCCGCGCGCCGGCGCCCCCGCGGGCGGCCGAAATCGAAATCGCCCGGCCGGAGAACAGCACCACGCTGCGGTGGGCGCCGAGCCCCGAGGCCGGCTTGGCCGGATACCGTATCTTGTGGCGGGATACAACGCAGCCGTTCTGGACCCACCACGCGGACGTTCCGGCGGGCCAGACCCGGGTGACGCTGCCGGTAAATCCCGACGACGTGGTGTTCGGCATCGAAGTTTTTGACGCGGACGGCCATGTCAGCCGGGCGGTGCTGCCCCAGCCGCGAAGGGTGCCATGAATTTCGACTTCCTGCGTTCCGATCCTTCGCACGAGGTGGTTTTCGTCCGCAGCCCGCGGGCGCGGCAGTACCGGTTGACGCTGCGCCGGGACGGGGTCGCCGTGGCGACGATTCCAGTCCGCGGCAGTGAGCGCGAAGCCAGGCGCTTCGTGGAGGCGCACGGCGATTGGCTGGACCGTGCCCGAGCCCGCCAGCAGCGGCGGCCGCGGAGCGCGGCCCAATGGCGGGTCGGCGGGGAACTGCTGTGGCGGGGCGAATTGACGGCGCTGCTCGTGGCGCGCGAGGGCCCGCGGCCCTCGGTCAGCCTGGCAGCCGACGTGTTCGCTGTGCCCGCGCTGGATATCGACCTGCGGCCGCCGCTCGAACGGCACTTTTTGCGGCGGGCGCAGGTGGAGCTGCCCGGGCGGGCCTGGGAGCTGGCCGCCGAGACCCGTTCGGAGCTGAAGCGAACGAGCGTGCGCAATCAGCGGTCGCGCTGGGGATCCTGCTCGGCGAACGGGACGGTTTCACTCAATTGGCGCCTCATCCAGTCGCCGGATTTGGTGCGCGACTACATCATCCTGCATGAGCTGATGCATCTGCGGGAGATGAATCATTCCGACCGGTTTTGGGCGCACGTGTCGGACGTATGCCCGCGGTGGCGCGAGGCGGAGCGGTGGATCAAGCGGAATGGGAGTTTGGTGGGGTTGTGACGGGTGGGGCGCGGGCGTGCGATCGGCAGCACGTTCTGCAGCTATTTAACCCGTTCGACCTCGAAGATGAGGGTGGATTTTTCCGGCACGTCGCGGGGCTGGTGGCCGGGGGGGAAGCCCAGCCAGTAGGGCACGATGACCGTGCGCTTTTCACCGAGGCGCATGGTCGAGACCGCCTCGTCGAGGCCGGGGATGACGGCACCGGTGTGGACCCGGAAAATCAGAGGAGTGCCGGTCTTGAAATTGCTGTCGAATTCATCGCCGTCGAGCACGCGGCCGGCGAAGAGGATGGCGACTTCCTGATCGGGCGCGGGGCGAGGGCCCGTCCCGGGACGGCGGACCAGGTAGCGCAGACGCGATGGGGTGACCGTTGCGGTGGAATACAGGTCGTCCAATTCGAGGGCTTGTTTGGTGGTGAGCTCGGGCATGCGTTCGGCCATCGCCGCGCGCATGGCGGCGTTGATGGGTTCGTCGTGGGTTTTCACCTCGTAAAGGCCGGAACGCACCACGAGCGCCAGCGTCAAGAGGCAGGCGCCCAAAAATAACAATACGAAAAAACTGCGAAGAGGTTGCCGAGACATCGCGAACAGGTTGTGGTGGAACGGTGACGGTGCCAAATCCAACTCGCAGCGCTCCTCTCGCCGTTGAGCTGAAAGGATTGGTCAAGCGCTACGGAGCGGTCGAGGCGCTGAAGGGCGTGGATTTGGAAATTCCCGCGGGTGAACGGTTCGCGCTGCTGGGACCCAATGGGGCCGGCAAGACGACCTTGTTTTCCATTTTGGCCACGCTGCGCGCCCCGTCGGGGGGCCAGGCGCTCGTCACCGGATTGGATGTCGTCAAGGACCGCGATGCCGTGCGGCGCGCGATGGGCATTGTTTTTCAGGAGCCGGCCATCGAGCAGCGTTTGAGCGGCCGCGATAATCTCCTGCTGATGGGACTGTTTTATGGCCTGACCGGAGCCCCCGCCAAGACCCGGGCGGCGGAACTTTTGCAGGAGCTCGGCCTCGCGGACGCTTCGGATCGCCCGGCGGCGACGCTGTCGGGTGGCCAGCGGCGAAAGCTGGAGCTGGCCCGGGCGCTTGTGACCGACCCCAAGATACTCTTCCTGGACGAAGCCACGCTGGGGCTGGATGTCGATGCGCGCCGGGTATTTTGGAATCAGGTCAAAGGTTTGGCGGCGTCGGGCCGGACGGTGTTTTTCACCAGCCACTATATGGAAGAGGCCGAAGTGGCCGACCGGATCGCTCTCATCGACTCGGGCAAGATCGTGGCAATCGACACGCCGCGGGCGCTCAAGGCGCGCATTGGCGGGGGCGTGATTCGATTCAAGACCGAGGACGATGCGCAGACGCGGCAGTGGCTGACGGAAAAGGGATTCAAGCCGGAAGCCTCCGGCAAGGAGGTGATGATCGTGCACCAGGATCCGGCGGCCGTGGTGCCCGATGTCCTGCGGCATCTGCCAGTCAAGGTGCAGCGCGTGGAGATTCAGGAGCCGAGCTTGGAAGACGTGTTTCTGAAGTTGACCGGCCGTGGCTTGGGCGGCGACGCGCCGGCCGGTGGCGGACCCGGCGGGTGGCCGGGAGGACCGGGAGGCCGCCGATGATTCGGGGTATTTACGCCATCGTCATACTGGATCTCAAGCGCGCCTGGCTCGACCGGGCCCGCGTGATTTCGGGACTGATCCAGCCCCTTCTTTACCTCTTCGTGCTGGGGGCGGGGTTTGGAGCCAGCTCCACGGTCGCGAACTACCAAGGGTACATTTTTGCGGGAGTGCTTGCGCTCAATCTGCTGTTCACCTCGACCTTCGCCGCGATCACGATCGTTTTTGATCGGCAGATTGGATTCTTTAAAGCGGTGTTGGTGGCGCCGCTGCCTCGTTCGGCGCTGGCGATGGGCAAGATTTTCGCCGGAGGCATCCAGGCGTTCGCGCAGGCGCTGCTTGTGCTGCCGTTTGCGCCTTTGGTGAAGGTTTCGCTCACCTGGGGCACTTCGATCGAGCTGCTGCTCGCGATGTTCCTGTGCAGCCTGGCGTTTTCGGCCATGGGGGTTGCCGTGGCGGCCAGATTTACATCGACCACGGTTTTTCCGATCGTCAGCAACGCCCTGCTGCTGCCGATGTTTTTCCTATCGGGCGCCCTCTACCCCTTGAACAAGGCGCCGGTATGGATCCGAAACCTTGCCTACGCCGATCCGGTAGCCTACGGCGTGGATTTGATGCGGGGGTCGATCATGCAGGGGTCGACGGCGAAGCCGTTTGCGCTTTGGCCATGGGCGTCGCCGGTCTGGTCCCCGTGGCTATCCGTCCTCGCGTTGGTTGCGTTTATCTTGCTGCTCGCCGGTATGGCCGTACGCGTGTTTAACCGCGGCGAGGATGATTCGAGTTTGGGGGCGACGGAGTTTCGCTGGCGGCGGTAGGGCTCGGGCAAATGGCCGACGAAATGCCCGTTGGCTTCGGATCGCGCTAGCGTTGTAGCCGGGGGCGGTGGCCCCGACAGTCCCGCTTTCGACCTCAAACAGCGCATGGGGACCATGCGCTCCACCTGGTGTCTACATCTCGCTAGTATCTATTAAGCAAGGAAAGAGCAGATGTATTCGCAGAGTCCGGAGGCGACTTCGATGGTGAAGCCGTTTTTGCCGGGGACGTCGAAGAAGGTGTTGGCGGCGTATTCCTGGGTGGCGGAGGCGCCATCGAGCTTCACTTTGCAGGTGCCGGCGACGATCTCCATCCGTTCGGGCGCGTCGGTTCCGAAATGATAGGAGCCGGGGCGGATCAGCCCCAGCGTCTTCTTCACTCCGCCGGGAAAGAGGATCGTGTGGCTGACCACGTTTCCGTCGAAATAGATATTCGCTTTGGACACGGCGGTCACGCCGGTGAATTGCGTCGGTACATTGGCCATGAGGAGCGAAAGTAAATTCGGTTCTGGTGGACGGGAAGAAAGATCGTCTATCGTGCGATTCCCCCATGGAGCTCGTCATTCTCGCCGCCGGCATGGGCTCGCGTTATGGCGGGCTGAAACAAGTGGACCCCATGGGGCCGGGCGGGGAAACGGTGCTCGACTACGCGGTCTACGACGCGCGCCGGGCGGGATTCAGCCGGGTGGTGTTCGTCATCCGCAAAGATTTTGAGGATATTTTCAAGGAAAAGGTCGGATCGAGGTGCGCGCGGCTTCTCGATGTGGCCTATGCCTATCAGGAGTTGACCGACCTGCCCGGAGCGTTGGGCGGACGGCCGCTGGCCGACGAGCGGCCGAAACCGTGGGGCACTGGGCACGCGGTGTGGTGCGCGCGCCACGCGGTGCGGGAGCCGTTTGCCGTGATCAACGCGGACGACTTTTACGGCGAGGATTCGTTTCGCCGGCTGGCCGGATTTCTCAAGACCAACCCAGGCACGACGCGTTACGCGATGGTGGGCTTTCGTTTGGATCAGACCCTGTCCGAACACGGAGCGGTTTCGCGGGGCGTCGCTTCCGTCAGGGACGGCCGTTTGGTGGGGCTGGAAGAGCGGAGCGGCATTCTTTCAGCCGATGTCGGACGGGGCGCCTATCGCGGCGACGAAATTGTCTCGATGAATTGCTGGGGTTTTCAGCCGGGTGTGTTCGCCCAGTTGGGCGAGCAGTTTGCCCAATTTCTGGTGGCGCGCGGGGCGGATCCGAAAGCGGAATTTTATTTGCCGGCGGCGATTGCGTCGCTGGTGGCGACGGGTCAGGCCGAGGTGGAAATATTGCCCACGAATTCGCGGTGGTTTGGCGTCACCTTTCGGGAGGACCGCCCGGGGGTGGTGAAGGCGATTGATGGGTTGATCAGATCGGGGGGGTATCCGCCTAGTATTTTCTGAGTCATCGTGAGGTGGAGCGCGTTGTCCCTAACGCGCGGTTCGACGTCGAAAGCGGAAAAGCGCGTGGGGACCACGTGCTCCACCTCGCGATAAGCTTCTGTCTCATCGAGATTCATTCGTGAAGTTCTCACATACAAAATCGGACATATATCTGCCAACGGGCGGCGACGCCGATGCGGCGCTCGCTCGCACCACTCATCTGTGCGTGGCCGCGCACCAGGACGACATCGAGATCATCGCGCACGAGGGCATTGCCGCCTGCTACGATTCGGCCGAGGGCTTTTTCACGGGCGTCGTCGTGACGAACGGCGCGGGATCGCCGCGCACCGGAAAGTACGCCGCGATCACGGACGAACAGATGCAGGACGTTCGCCGGAACGAGCAACGCAAGGCGGCGGATATCGGGCGCTATAATCTCCAGATCCAACTAGCTCATCCGAGCGCCGCCGTGAAGGTGAAGGGTTCGAGCGAGGTGGTATCGGACTTGGCCCTAATACTTGGCGCCGCCCGGCCGCGCATCGTGTATCTGCACAACCCGGCCGATAAGCATGACACCCACATCGGTGTCTTGCTGCGTTGCCTGGAGGCGATTCGGTCGCTGCCTCTGGAACGCCGACCGGAGCGGGTGGTGGGCGTCGAGGTCTGGCGCGATCTCGATTGGCTGGTGGACACCGACAAAGTCGCGTTGGACGCAGGCCAGCATCCGGAGCTGGCGGGACCCCTGCTGGAGGTGTTCGATTCCCAAATCACCGGCAAACGCTACGACTTGGCGGCGCTGGGCCGGCGCGCGGCCAACGCGACGTTCCACGCCTCCCATCAGGCGGACAAACTCACGGCGATCACCTGGGCGATGGATTTGACACCCCTGACAAGGGACGATCGCTTGCGTTTGGGGGACTTCGCCGTCGGTCACATCCAGCGATTTGCGGCGGATGTGGCCGATCGGGCGGCCCGTTTGGGGGCGTAAAGTGTCATAAGGGGCGAAAAAACCCCGGTATTGGCCAAATCGATAACCGATTTGGCAAAGATGCTGCTAACGACCCTCTGGCCGGTCCAACCCGGCCAGCAACCCTCATCCAACACATGAAGCAGCACCGTATCCTTGTCTTATGCGTCGGCGCGCTCGCCAGCGTGTCCGTTCGCGCACAGACGACGACGCCTCCGGCGCCGTCGACGACGACGACCACCATGACTCCGCCGGCATCCGGCACCGCCGCCGCCGCCCCGGCCGCCGCGCCCGCGGCTCCGGCCGCTCCGGCGGGACCCACGGCCATGACCACGCCATCGATGTCCGGGCCCTTGGCCGCCAACGGCAACCCGTATCATTTCACTGCGGGTCCGCTCGGCACCTGGTATCTGACCGGGGCGATCAGCGGACTTGGCTTTATCCAGGACCAGCACATCCCCGGCGACAATTCGGGCCAGGTCGACCTGGATAACGCGCAGATTTTCCTGCAGAAGACCGATGGGGTCATGCAGGGCTTCGTGCAGGCCGGCTGGTATTCCCTGCCGGATCTGGGTGCCGGTTATATCACGAGCAGCCACATTTGGGACGATACCTTTGGCCCGATCCCGCAGGCCTTCGTCAAAATCGTGCCGAATGGCAGTTTCTCGGTGGAGGCGGGCAAGCTGCCGACCCTGATCGGTGACGAATACACGTTCTCCTACGAGAATATGAACATCTTCCGCGGTCTCCTGTGGAACCAGGAACCGGCCATCAGCCGCGGCATCCAGGGCAATTACACCCAGGGTCCAGTCACCTTGGCGTTGTCGTGGAACGACGGCTTCTATTCCAACAAGTATTCATGGATCTCCGGGTCGCTGGTCTGGACGATCGACAGCGCGGACACGCTGGCCCTGGTCGGCGCGGGGAACACGGCCACCAGCCACACGAATTCGTTCGTGACCCCGATCCTGCTGAACAACGAGGAGATCTATAATGTGATCTATACCCGCACCCAGGGCGCGTGGACCTTCTCGCCCTACTTCCAGTACACGTCGATTCCCTCCGAGGCTTCCATCGGCAGCCTGGGTTCGAGCTCGACGACTGGCGTCGGCCTGCTCGTCAACTACAGCTTCGACGCCAAGGGGCCGCTGGCCGGCCTGAGCGTTCCGTGGCGCCTTGAGTACATCGGCTCAAGCGGCAACAACAACCTGCTCTATGGCCCGGGCAGCAGCGCCTACTCGGCCACGATCACGCCGACGTACCAGTGGAATCTGTTCTACGTCCGGGCGGAGTTCTCGCTGGTCCAGCTGTCGAGCATGACGGTCGGCGACGGCTTCGGCTCCGCTGGAACCAGCGCCCACCAGCGCCGCGTGGCCTTGGAGACGGGCTTCCTGTTCTAATTGGCAGCGTAATCGTTCGATCTGGCTCCTCCCTTCGGGGAGGAGCCCTTTTTTTGCGATTGAACGGTACGGGTTTTGCTGCCCGTTGGTTGCCATGCATCTGACCCCGCGGGAGCGCGACAAACTGCTGATCGTCGTGGCGGCGGATTTGGCGCGCCGGCGGCGGGCGCGGGGCCTGAAGCTGAACCATCCCGAGGCGGTCGCCTTGATCACCCACGAAATCATCGAAGGCGCGAGGGACGGGCGCAGCGTCGCCGAGCTCATGAGTTTCGGCGCGACGGTCCTGAAGGCGGCCGACGTCATGGAGGGCGTGCCGGAAATGATCCACGAAGTGCAGGTCGAGGCGACTTTTCCCGACGGAACCAAGCTCGTGACGGTGCATCAACCCATCCGCTGACATGATCCCCGGAGAAATCATCGTGGCGAACGAGCCGGCGCTGGAGATCAACGCGGGGCTCGCGACCCGGGTCCTGGAGGTGACGAATTCCGGCGACCGGCCGATCCAGGTCGGCTCGCACTATCATTTTTTCGAGACCAATCCGGCGCTGCGCTTCGATCGGGCGGCGGCCCGGGGATTCCGTCTGAATATTCCCGCGGGCACGGCGGTCCGTTTCGAGGCGGGCGACACCCGGCGCGCCGAACTGGTGGCGATCGCGGGCACGCGCGAGGTGCACGGCCTGAACGGGCTGGTCAACGGAAAGCTCTGATGCCCCGCCTGTCGCGCCAGCAGCACGCCGAGATGTTCGGGCCGACCCGGGGCGATCGTGTCCGATTGGCGGATACCGACCTGCTGATCGAGATCGAGCGCGATTTGATCGCCGAGGGCGGCGGCTACGGCAACGAGGTCAAGTTCGGCGGCGGCAAGGTCATTCGCGACGGCATGGGCCAGTCGCCCACCGCGCGCGATGCCGAGGCGCTGGATTTGGTGCTGACGAATGCCGTGGTCCTTGACGCCCGGCTCGGCATCCTCAAGGCGGACATCGGAATAAAGGGCGGCCGAATCGTCGGCATCGGACATGCGGGCAATCCGGGAATACAGAGCGGGCTGGGTTCGGCCTTCCCGGACGCGGAGGGCCGGCGCCATCCCATGACCATCGGGGCGGCGACGGAGGTGATCGCCGCCGAGGGCTGCATCGTGACCGCGGGCGGAATCGACACGCACATCCATTTCATCTGTCCGCAGCAGATCGACGAGGCGCTGGCAAGCGGCGTCACCACCATGCTGGGCGGCGGCACCGGGCCGGCGACGGGCACCTTTGCCACGACTTGCACGCCGGGCATCTGGAACCTGCACCGCATGCTCGAGGCGGCGGAGGGTTTCCCCATGAATTTGGGATTTCTAGGCAAGGGCAACTGCGCGACGCCGGAGCCGCTGCGAGAGCAGGTGCGGGCCGGGGCGATTGGGCTCAAGCTGCACGAGGATTGGGGGACGACGCCGGCCGCGATCGACACCTGCCTGGGAGTGGCGGACGAATTGGATGTCCAGGTCGCCATTCACACCGACACGCTCAACGAATCGGGATTTGTCGAGGAGACCATTCGCGCGTTCAAGGGCCGGACCATCCACACCTTTCATTCCGAGGGCGCGGGAGGCGGACATGCCCCGGACATCATTCGCGTGTGCGGAGAGGAAAACGTCCTGCCCTCATCGACGAATCCGACCCGGCCTTTCACGGTCAACACGATCGACGAGCATCTGGACATGCTCATGGTCTGCCACCATCTCGACAGCAAAATCCCCGAGGACGTGGCGTTCGCCGAATCCCGGATTCGGCCGGAGACGATCGCGGCCGAGGATTGCCTGCACGACCTGGGCGCCATCTCGATCATGTCGAGCGACAGCCAGGCGATGGGGCGGGTGGGGGAAGTGATCCTCCGCACCTGGCAAACCGCGCACAAGATGAAGGGGCAATTTGGCGCCTTGGCCGGAACGCCGGCGGCGCATGCCCGCGCGGACAATTTCCGGGCGCTGCGCTACGTGGCCAAGTACACGATCAATCCCGCGGTGGCGCACGGCATCAGCCATTTGGTCGGTTCGCTCGAGGTGGGGAAGCTGGCGGACCTGGTGATTTTCCGTCCGGCCTTCTTTGGCGTGAAGCCGGAGCTGGTGCTGAAGGGCGGATTCATCGCCTGCGCCAATATGGGAGATCCAAATGCGTCGATACCGACGCCGCAGCCGACCTACTATCGGCCGCAATTCGGATCGTTCGGGAAGGCGCTGGGGGCCACCAGCGTGACATTTGTGAGCCAGGCGGCAATGGCGTCGGGCGTGCTCGACGAGTTGAAGCTGGGGCGGAAGCTGGAAGCGGTGCGGCGATGTCGCGGGCTGAAAAAGACGGATATGGTGCACAATGACGCGCTGCCGCGGATCGAGGTGGACCCGGAGACTTATACGGTGAAGGCCGACGGAAAAATCCTGACCTGCGAACCGGCCAAGGTGCTGCCGATGGCGCAAAGGTATTTTTTGTTTTGAGCGTTCATCCCAGCGGTGGAGCGCATGGTCCCCATGCGCTTTAACGTCCGCCCGCGTTTGGCGACCAAGCGCGTGGGGACCACGCGCTCCACCGGCTACAGGCGGCGCAAGTCGGACTTCAATTGGGAAAGGTAATTTGCCGAGTGCGAGCGGAAGAGCCCGAGCGCGTCGCGCAGGCCCAAGCTCCCGCTTCCGATAAAGCGCACCAACCAAAGATTGGTTGCGAGCTGAGTCGGGGCGACCGCGCACGCAGGCGAGTGGAGCGCGCGAACGCCGACCGACCACGCGGGATCCTCCAAGGCCGGCGATTGCAGCACGGCCGTTGCGAACCAGGCGATTTCCGTCCCAAACTGGCGGGCTTGACTTGCCAGTTCCGCGCCCGATGCGTCCAGCCGTTCGCGGAATGCGGCGCGGCCGCCAGCATAGACCGTCAGCGTCATTTGCAGCCGCCGCCAGGCCCAACATTCGCCGCGTCCTGCCCGGCCCGGGGCGAGCGACTCGACCCAGCAGCATTCCGCGCGGGGAGTCAGATGCAGTTCGGTGAACTGCGCGTAGTTGGCGTTGGCATGGGGAAAGAGCGGTTCCGGAGAATACTCCAGCCAGGCGCCGTCCGAGACCGCAAAGCGCTGGTGGCAGGCAGCGGCGCCGCTTTGCATCACGAAGGCGCGCGAGGCGGCGGGAGTGGTCAGCAGCAGGGAGGCGCCCGTTTCCACGGCGGCATCCAGGTAGAGCTCGTCGCCTTCGAGGATGCCGGCTGTCGCGTTGACGATTCGCAACTGCAGCACCTTTCCGTCCCAATAGGATTTTCCGATGTGGAACGGGGCGCGGAAGGATTGGTCGGCGAGGATGGTCGGGTTGGGGGCGCCGTCGCCGGTTGAACTGCCGGGGTCAGCGCCCCCGGCTACAGCGGCAGGGGCGGCGCGCAGGCGCAGGTGTCCGGAGAAGGACACCATGGCTAACCTGAATGTCGCACGAAATGTTCGAGGGTGGAGCGCATGGTCCCCATGGGCTTCGGCGTCAATCGCGGGCGGACGTCAAAGCGCATGGGGACCATGCGATCCACCTTTGGGAAATGCAGCGAAGAGAACCTCGCGTTCGATCCACGCGATGACCTGGTCGAGGTTGTGCTCGCGCTTCAAATCACAAAAGACGAACGGGCGCTCGCCGCGCATGGCCTTGGCGTCGTGCTCCATTACGCCCAAATCGGCTCCCACGTAGGGCGCCAGATCGATTTTGTTGATGATCATCAGATCGCTGAACTTGATCGCCGGGCCGCCCTTGCGGGGGATCTTGTCGCCCTCGGCGACATCGATCACGTAGATGAACGCGTCGACGAGTTCCGGAGAAAACGTCGCGGAGAGATTGTCGCCGCCGCTTTCGACCAGCACGAGTTGGAGGGCGGGGAAACGTTCCTCCAAAGCGCGCACAGCCTGCTCGTTCATGGTCGTGTCATCGCGGATCGCCGTGTGAGGGCAGCCGCCGGTTTCGACGCCGACGATGCGCTCGGGCGGAAGCGCTCCATTGCGGGTGAGAAATTGGGCGTCTTCGAGCGTGTAAATATCGTTTGTCACCACGGCCATCTCGTAGCGCCCGCGCAGGTGCTGGCACAGTTTCAGGCAGAGCATGGTTTTGCCCGATCCGACCGGACCGCCGATGCCAATACGGGGTGGACGACTCATGAGATGAATAGCCGAAAATCCGCGGCTTCATGCCGGGCCGCTGCGACGTCCCACCACGGGGCGAAGGCGCCAATCGCAGTATCGTCGCGCGGCGAAACGGAGGCGGCGATCAGCTTCGGCGCCTGGGAAAGGCACTCGGTCAGGAGGGATTGCACGGCGTTTTGACCCAGTCGCAGGAGCTTGACGGCGGCGGCCAGCAGCGCGGCAACAGTGGAGTAGATGATTCCTGCCAAGGCGGCTTCGGCGGGTGCGCCGATTGAGCGGGCTTCGATGGCCGCCACGATGGCGCTTGGACATGGCCAGTGGCCAGCGGTGGAACGTTCGAGGAAGGCGGCGGCAACACCACCCCGCAGGCGTGCGGCCATGGAAAGTCGTTGGCTGCCGATTGCATTTGACGCGGTACGCGGCTCACGGGCCCCGCGGGTGGCGGAGGCGAGGAAGCAGAGCTCTTCCAAGCGCCGCCAGTTCGGCGGCTCACCGGAGGCGCTCCAAGCGCTGGCCGCGAGCGGAAGGTCGGTCTGCGCGAGAAGCGGCAGGACGGATTCGAGCAGGAAGGGGCGCAGGTCTTCGGGGCGGGCGATTCGTCCGTCCTGCACCAAGCCCTCCAGGCCGAATGAGTGCGCGTACGCGCCCGTCGGGTAGAACGTGTCGGAAAGCTGGAGCAGCGCCGGCAGCCAATGGGCGATTGAATAAGTCATTTCGGAGGCGGGGCCCCGGAAAGCCGGCTCAGTGGTGGTGATGGTGTCCGTGCCCATGTCCGTGTTCATGCCCATGAGCGGGGTCGTGCCCGTGCGAATGCGGGGCGGCCCGAGAGGCGAAGGTCCCCGGGCGGAAGGGGTGGTCGATCGCGGTGAAGGGGATCTCGGCGCGCTGCAGGGACTGGCGCAGCGCGGGGTCGTCCGGCGCGAATAATCGCTGCCCTCGCACTTCGATCGGGAAATGCAGGTTCCCGATCGTCCAGGCGACGGCCGCCGCGGCCTCGGGCGTCGGGGGAAGAGCGACCTCCAGGACCGGTTCCGGAGCTTGCCGGATCACATACCGGGCGTTCGCCGATTGCCAAATCGTGTCGCCATCGCGCAGGGCAGCCTCGACCTGAATGCCGAACGGGCGGCCGTCGGCAGCGACGGCGCGCCACAGGCGCTTGGCGAGAGTGCGGCGATCGGCTCGGATCGGCACCTCCGGAAGCGCTGGATCGCTGGTGCTAAGGGCGCGGCTGATCAGCTCCATTCACGATGACTTGTTTGCCTTCCGTGTGGTCGAACCACACACCGCTGACGTCATCCAGGACAAAAGCCGGCCGGGCGTCCGGCGTCGCGGTGCGCGAATCGACGTCGAAGAACGAAATGCCGCGGACGTGCCGCACATAGTAGCCATAGGCCGGCTGGACCCCGTGGCGTGACGGTTCCGGATAGTCCGTGACCAACTCGGGAGGGGTGATTGCCGCATCTTCTTGCGTGCCACCGCCTTTGGAAAAAATATGGATGTCGCTCAACGAGATGTCCTCGATGTTGTGTCCAGGGACGCCCGCAATGATCACGCTTTCCTTCCCCTGCACGTTTGATGCCTGAATGTGGGAAATCGACACCCGGCGGACAATTCCCGTTTGGGTCCCCTTGGGTCCGCGATTGCGGGCGCTGAGGCGGATGTAGATGGGAGAGTTCACGATGTCCCGCATCACCAGATTGCTGATCGTGACGTCTTCGAGTACGCCGCCGTCGACTTCCTCCAGCGCGAGGCCGCAGCAATAGTCGAAGGTGCAGTTCGTCACGGTCACGTTCTTGTAGCCGCCGTTCGACTCCGTCCCGAACTTGATGCGGCCGGTCGGCGCTTTCTGGTGACGCTGATACGTTCCGTCGAGGAACGTGCCAGTGTCGAATCCGCTCACATGGCAGTCGGAAATCGTCACATTCTCGGTCGCCCGGTTGTAGCCGAGGCCGTGCGTGCTCTTGAGGCAGATGCCGTCGTCCAGCGGAGAATTCACGCTGCAGTCGGTGACGTGCACGTTGCGGCAGCAATCGATGTCCATGCCGTCGCGGTTGGTGTCGATGCGGAGCGCCTCGATGGTCAGATTATCCGTGCCGATCGCCAGGATTCCGAACCAGCCGCCATAGAGGATCGAGAAGTCGCGGAGCAGGACGTTGTGGCAGTTCTTGAAGGCGATGGCCTTGTTGCCGACGGTCACGCCCGTGGCGTCGCCCTTGTGCCAGTCGCGCTCGAGGCTTTTGCCCTCGATCAGGCCGGTCCCGATGATGCCGAAATCCGCGGCGCCCTCGGCCCAGATCAGGCTGTTGTGCCAATGGCGGTGGCCCCAATCCTCGAATTGGCCTGCGTCCTCGGCCGGGTTCGGTTCCGGTCGATCGAAATCTGCGCCCGAGGCGGAGGCATGGAGCCGCGAGCCCGGATCGAGCTGGAGATACACGTGGCTTAGCAGATGGATCGAACCGCAATTGAAGACGCCCACCGGCACCACCACAGTCCCGCCTCCGGCGGCGTTGGCGGCCGCGATGGCACGATTGATCGCCGGGGAGTCCAAGGTTTGTCCGTCGCCGCGCGCCCCGTAGTGGCGGACGTCGAATTCGTCGGCTTGGGCCGCCACGGCGGCGGTGAGGGCCAGCAGGCCAAAACGAAGCATTTTCATGGGGAAGAAGCGTTCCGTGGGGGGATAACTTTTTGGGGTGGCGCCACGTGGGCGCTTGGGGCCGCGGACTTTAACCACTATCGAAATCGGCGCAAGGCCTCGCCCGTGAGCCGGCACGTCGTCCATTCCGTGAGACGACGGGCCCCGAGCGACTCATAGAAATCAATCGCCGGCTGGTTCCAATCGAGCACGGACCACTCCATGCGTCCACAGCCCCGTTCGTTGGCGAGCTTGGCCAGAGAAAGCAGGAGCGCCTTGCCGACGCCTTGGCCGCGAAATTCCGGCCGGACAAACAAATCCTCCAGCCAGAGCCCCGGTCGGGCCAAAAACGTCGAATAGGTCGCGAAATACAGGGCAAATCCCGCCGGGCGATCGTCTTGGAAAGCGACCAGGCATTCCGCGTCTGGTTTGCGGTTGGCCGGAAAAAGCGTGGAGCGAAGGGCCTCCTCGGTCGCCTCCACTTCATGGGCCAGTTTTTCGTATTCGGCCAGCCCTCGAATGAATTGCAGGATAAGGGGGATGTCCTCGACGGTGGCAGGCCGGATAGTCACGGGCGGCAAGATAGTTTGCAAAAGCCTGGGATTTCCCGAGCGTGGAAGCAACGTCATGCTGCGAAGGTTGCTTGCAAAATTGAGGGGGGAGTCGTCGAAGAAGCCGGAATCCAAAGCCGATCACAAGGCCGCGTCCCATGGCCAGGGGCATCGGCCCGCGCAAAAGGGCGAGGCTCGATCCCAACCGCGTCGCACGGGCGGGCGGTCCGGCAGCGCTGGCCAAGGGGGCCACGGCAGCCAAGGCGGGCACGGCGGACAAGGCAGCCATGGCGGTCAGGGTGGCGGGCGTGGATCGCATGGCGGTCACGGCGCGCAAGGCGGCCAAGGGAGCCAGGGTGGACGCGGGGGACATGCGGCGCGGTCGGGATCCGGCGCACACTCCGCGCATTCCGGTCCTCGCAAGGAAGGCGAACGCTCCCGCGGGGGACCGCGCAATCGCGGGCGCAGCGGGCCGCGCGAAGAATTTGAACATCCGAACCAGGCGTCGCACAAGCCGGCGGCGCCCGTGGATATCCCGGAAATGGATACGCCGTTTTCGCGCCTGGGCCTGTCGGCCGCGCTCGCCTATGGCGTGCAGGAGATGGGCTACACGGAACCGACGCCCATTCAGACGCAGGCCATTCCGGTGGTGCTCGCCGGCGGCGATGTGATCGGGTCCGCCCAGACCGGAACCGGCAAGACGGCGGCGTTCGCGCTGCCGATCATTCAACGGCTGGGACAGCACGGAAAGCTGCGCGTCCTGGTGCTCGAACCGACGCGCGAACTGGCTTTGCAGGTCGAAGAGGCGTTTCACAAGTTTGCCAAGTTCACCGACCTGAGCGTGACCATCGTCTACGGCGGCGTGGGCTACGGCAAGCAGACCGAGGATTTGCGCCGGGGAATGGACATCCTGGCCGCGACCCCGGGCCGGCTGCTCGACCATATGGAACAGGGCAATTGCCGGCTGGACGACGTCGAGATCCTGGTGCTCGACGAGGTCGACCGCATGCTCGACATGGGCTTTCTGCCGGACGTGAAGCGGATCGTGCAGAAGTGCCCGAAGGCGCGGCAGACCCTGTTTTTCACCGCCACCTTGCCGCCGGAAATCGAGCAGCTCGCCGGCTGGGCCCTGAACAATCCGGTTAAAATCGAAATCGGCCGCAAGCGGTCGCCCGCCGAGACGGTGGCGCACGCGTTTTATCCGGTCGTCGCCTCGCAGAAGTTCGACCTATTGCAGCTTCTGCTCGAACGCACCGAGTTCAAGAGCGTCATCATATTCTGCCGCACCCGCATGGGCGCGGATCGCATCGCGGCGCGGCTCAAGACCACCGGGCATACCGTGGGCGTGCTGCATTCCGACCGCAGCCAGCGCGAGCGCGTCGAGGCGTTGCAGGGTTTCAAGAACGGGACGTTCGAAGTGCTGGTCGCGACGGATATCGCCGCCCGTGGTCTCGATATCGCCGGCGTCTCACATGTCGTCAATTACGACGTGCCGGAGAATCCCGAGGACTACGTGCACCGCATCGGCCGAACGGGCCGCGCCCAGAATACGGGCGACGCGTTCACCCTGGTGACCGAAGACGATGTTCGCGACGCCCGCAGCATCGAGCGATTCGTGGGCGCCGACATCGAGCGCAAGCGGATTGAGGGCTTCCCCTACATCTATTCGGCGCTGTTTGACGAGAAGACGCTGGCGGAGACGGTGGCGAAGCCGGCCAGCCGTTTGCACCGCGGGGTCCGCAGGTAAGGGCACCCGGCGGCTGGTTCGCTGGTCCAAGAGGCCGATGAATCAAAAGCCCACTCAAGCCCCGAATACCTCCGGTCCAAAAGGCGCGGAGTCACAGACTTCCGATCCCTCGCATATTCGCGAACAGCGGCCGCAGTCCCACACGCAATCGGTTCAAACCCCTCATGGCGGCAATGAGGGTCAGGGGGGCGGGAAAGCGCCGCAGAAGAGCGAAGCGAAACGTTAGCGTGAATTTGGCGGGTGGAGCGCGTGGTCCCCACGCGCTTGGTCGTGGCTGTAGCCGGGGGCGCTGATCCCGGCACCTGCGACGCCGAAAGCGGAAAAGCCGGGGTCACCGCCCCGGGCTACAGGATATTGGGGTGAGTTGCATCGGCGGGCGACCTCTGCTTCGATGGACCTTCCCTGCGCCTATGATACTCGAGATTCCCTCCGGCGACTTTGCCGGGTACTTATTTGATCTGGACGGCACGCTCGTCGACTCGATGCCGGCTCATTATCGGGCGTGGGATGCGGCGATGCGGCGGTTCGGCCTGAATCAGAAGCTCGACGAGGAGCTCTTCTACAGCCTGGGCGGAGTGCCCACGACCCGGGTCGCGGAACTGTTCGGCAATCACTACGGGCTGGCCCTCGACGCGGCCGAGGTGATGGAGGTAAAGGAGAAGCTTTATCGCGAGGGGATCGGGAGCATCACCTTGATCGAGCCGGTGGCGGAATTCGCGCGACGGGTGGCCCTCACCAAGCCGATCGCGATCGTCACGGGCGGCACTCCTGACGTCGCTTTTCCCTCGCTGGAGGCGGCCGGTCTGGCCGATATTTTCAAAATTGTGATCACCCCGTTGGACGTGCCGGTCGGCCGCGGCAAGCCCGCTCCGGATATGTTCCTGCTCGCAGCGTCCCGCATGGGGGTCGACCCGAAGAAGTGCCTGGTGTTTGAAGACGCGGAGCCCGGCATTCAGGCCGCGCTGGCGGCCGGCATGCAGGTCGTGCGCGTGCCCAGCCGCCCCCGGACCGCTTCCGCCGCATGAAACTGGAAGCGTTGGTCAATCCGGCGGTGCTGACACAGCCGGTCTACGAACCGGGCAAGCCGATCGACGACGTGGCGCGGGAGCTTGGGATCAATCCGGCCACGATCCTGAAGCTGGCATCGAACGAAAATCCATTTGGGCCCTCTCCGCGTGCGGTCGCCGCGGCGAAAGCGGCGCTCGAACAAGGCCAGCTCTATCCCGATGGGGCCTGTCTGGCGCTGCGCCAAAAGCTGGCTTCCCGGTACGGGCTCAAGCCGGAGCAATTCGCGGTGGGAAATGGATCCAACGAACTGCTGGAACTGCTCGGGCATGTTTTCCTGATGCCCGGCGACGAGGTGGTGATGGCGCATCCGTCCTTCATCGTCTATCGGCTGGTGACGCTGCTGTTCGGCGCCAAGGCGGTCAGCGTGCCGCTGCGCGATCACACGCACGATCTGGACGCGATGGCACGGGCGATCACGCCGAAGACGAAGCTGGTCTATGTCGGCTGTCCGAACAATCCCACCGGCACAGCCAATTCCGCGGCGGAAATTGAAGCGTTCGCACGGGCGCTGCCGGAGCACGTCGTGCTTGCCCTGGACGAAGCCTATGCGGAATTCCAACCCCATCCGGCCGATCTGCGGCCGCTGATCGCCGAGGGCGGCAAGGTGGTCTGCCTGCGCACGTTTTCCAAAGTCTATGGTCTGGCGTCGCTGCGGGTGGGCTACGGTTACGGACCGGCCGGCCTGGTGACGCTGCTCAACCGGGTGCGGCAGCCATTCAACGTGAACGCGATCGCGCAAGCGGCCGCGATCGCGGCGCTCGATGATGAACGGTTCGTCGCGTCCTGCGTCCACGCGAATGCGGAAGGTCTCAAGGTGCTCCAGTCCGGCTGCGATCGCCTCGGCCTGAAATGGGTGCCGAGCGAAGCCAACTTCCTGCTGATCCACGTGGGTGAAGGAACTCGCTGGTTTGAAGCCCTGCAGCGCCGCGGCGTGATCGTGCGCCCGCTCGTGCCGTATTCGCTCCCGGAATGGATTCGTATCACCGTGGGCACGCCGGAGCAGAACGAGCGCGTTCTGCAGGAACTGGCCAAGCTGAAGTAGGCGGCAGCGGCGTGACCTTTACCGACGCAGATGGGTGAGGGCGTGGAGCGCCTGCTGACCGAAGACGAGCAGCATCAAGACTGCGCAACTGTAGAATGAGACCAAACGGAAACGGCGCAAAATCCGGGAGACCCGGAAGAGATCCAACGGTTGCGCTATAGTGTGCACGGGGAAATGAACGGGCGTCCTTTCATTTTGGAGGGACGCAGCCATGTTGGCCGCATGGCTTCGACTCCTTCGCCTGACGGTTCCGCTTTTGGAGCGCTGGAGACTTCCGCGACGCTCACCGCGGCGGAAATCGATGCGCGCGCGAGCGCCTTGCTCGCTTCGTTAAGTGATGAGGAGAAGTTGGGTCTGCGGGATGGCGACACGCGGTTTTGGCCCGGACTCGCGGAAATGATGTCACCCGGTGGATACGCCGGACGGCCGTGGGTGGCGGGCGCGGTGCCGCGCCTGGGAATTCCGGGCATTCGTTTTGTCGATGGGCCGCGCGGAATCATCCTGAAGGGGGCCACGACGTTTCCCGTTTCGATGGCGCGTGGCGCCGCGTGGGATCCCGCGCTGGAAGCGAGGGTGGGTGATGTGATTGGCCGGGAATTGCGGGCGCTCGGCGGCAATTATTTTGGCGGCGTTTGCATCAATCTGCTGCGCCATCCGGCGTGGGGACGGGCGCAGGAGACCTATGGCGAAGATCCGCGGCATCTGGGTGCCTTGGGGGCGGCGCTGGCCCGCGGCGTGCAGCGGCATGTCATGGCCTGCGTGAAACATTACGCGCTTAATTCAATGGAGAACGCGCGGTTCAGGGTGGACGTGACGATTGGCGAACGGGCGCTCCACGAGATTTATCTGCCCCACTTTCGCGCCGTGGTGGATGCGGGGGTCGCCTCGGTGATGAGCGCTTACAACAGCGTCAATGGCGAGTGGTGCGGCGAAAACCACGAGCTCCTGACCACCATCCTCAAGGAGGAGTGGGGCTTCGAAGGATTTGTCATCACCGACTTCATCTTTGGGCTGCGGGATGCGGTGAAGGCGGCGGCCGCCGGTCAGGATATCGAGATGCCCTTTGAAATGCATTCCGCGCGCACGGTCGGTGCGGCGGTAGAGTCGGGGAAATTGCCGATGGCGAGAATCGAGGATGCCGTGCTGCGGGTCCTGCGGCAGCAGGTGCGTTTCGCCCAAGGGCGAAATCCGGCGGACTACCCGCGCGAGGTGATCGGATGCGCCGAACACCGCCGGCTTGCTCGCGAGGTGGCGGCCAAGAGCGTGGTCCTCTTGCGGAACGAGGGTGGGGTGTTGCCACTGGCGGCGCCGCGGCGAATAGCGCTGATCGGACGGCTCGCGGCCCAACCCAACACGGGGGACGGCGGTTCGAGCAACACGCAACCGGCCTATGTGGTGACCCCGCTCCAGGGCATGCGCGCGGCGCTCGGCGAGGCCGCGGTGGCGCATGACGACGGCACCGATCCAGTCCGGGCGGCCAAGCTCGCGGAAGGAGCGGAGGTGGCGGTGGTCGTCGTGGGCTATACGCATGCCGACGAAGGTGAATTCATTCCGCCGGACATGATACCGATGTTCGCGCCCTCGTTTCCGCCGCCGGACGCTTCGGAGCAGGAGATTGCGGACAAGATCATTCACGGCACCGACGGACAGGAGGGTGGGTTTTCGCCGGGCGGTGATCGCGCAGCCTTGACGCTTCATCCGGACGATGAGCGGCTCATTCTGGCGGTGGCGAAGGCCAATCGCCGCACGGTCGTGGTGATGATGGTGGGAAGTGCGGTCATCACGGAGACGTGGCGCGAGAAAGTCGCCGGGCTGCTGGTGTTGTGGTATCCCGGCATGG
The DNA here is from genome assembly GCA_036502225.1 of Opitutaceae bacterium. Taxonomy (GTDB): domain Bacteria; phylum Verrucomicrobiota; class Verrucomicrobiia; order Opitutales; family Opitutaceae; genus Palsa-1447. The sequence continues at coordinate 71,895 of DASXYY010000035.1, read as the reverse complement.
AGGGAGGGCATGCGCTGGCCGATATCCTGCTCGGCAAGGTCAATCCGGGCGGAAGGCTGCCATGCACGTTTCCGCGGCGGATGGAGGACCTGCCGGCCTTTGATCGCGAGGCGGCAAAGTTCACCTACGATCTTTGGCACGGTTATCGGAAACTGGCGCGCGATGGGACTACGGCGGCGTTTCCATTCGGATTCGGGCGCAGTTACACGTCATTTGAACATGGGGCGCCGAAGCTGGAGCATTCGGTCGTCCCAGCGGGCGGGCGCGTGCGGATCTCGATCGGGGTGACGAATCGGGGCGAACGGGCCGGCGATGAGGTCGTGCAGCTATATGTGGCCTATCCGAATTCGAAAGTGGAACGGGCGGCCCGCGAATTGAAAGCGTTTGCGCGGGTGACGCTGGACCCGGGTGAGACGAGAGAGGTGGCGTTGGAATTCGGTGTGGCCGATCTGGGGTATTACCAGGGAGGGTGGCGCGTGGAGCGGGGCGAGTACGAAGCCATCGATGCGCCGGATGCGGAGGCGCCGGGGCAGCGGGTGTCTTTCCGGGTCGAGTGAGGGTGCGCGGGTGGACGCATGGTCTCCATGCGCTTTCGGCGTCAAACGCGGATAGAGGTCAAAGCGGGTTGGGAGGGCAGCGCGCAGCGCTTTGCTGTAGCCGGGGGCGCTGACCCCGGCCGTCCCGCTTTCGATATCAAACAGCAGGTGGGGACCACGCGCTCCGCCTCGGGATAAGCCCCAGGCTACAAGGATTGGACTGAGGGGAAGAAATGCGAGATAATGGTTGATATCTATACAATAATGATATCTACCAAAATCCGTTCCAATCAACCACCACCTCAAAACCACTCTCATGAAATCCACCACGCTTCTCGGAATCATCGTAGCGATCACCGCGGTTGCCGTTGCCGACCCCAGTTGGAGCCAAATCTTCCGCGAGGCGAAAGAGGGCAAGCCGCGGCTCAGCAAAGCTACGTGCCCCTGGATCTGCAGCTTCAGTTCCAGGCGGGGGTCCGCAACTTGGCGTATACGCGATAGCGGGTGCTCAATATCCAGCCTGGCGCCACCTGAAGTCCGCCCGCATTTGGCGCCCAAGCGCGTGGGGACCACGCGCTCCGCCTGGCTTGGGCCGTTGAGTCGGTTTTGTCCCGGCTTCGCATTGCGAAGCGTTGGGGCCGGCGGGACTTGAACCCACAACCTTTTCCTTAGGACGGAACAGCTCTATCCAATTGAGCTACGGCCCCTAAACTAACGCTCCGATCAGACGTTGACACAGAACAATGCCAGCCTAGCCTTGCAACCCCTTTTCATAAATGAGCAACCCTGAGCAAAAAGAACAATCCCTGACACCCGACGAGCTTCCTTTCATGGAGCCGCAGGCGATGGTCCGCTACGTCACCGACACGGGCAAGATCTTGCCCCGCAAGTACACGGGCCTGAGCGCCAAGCACCAGCGCGCGATCACCCGCACGCTGAAGCGTTCCCGCAATCTGGTCCTCGCGCTCTGACCGCAAGGTCGGCGCAGTGACGGAGACCGTCCCTTGGCCAAGATTTTGCGGGGGACGGCGGCGGGAGTAAGGACGGCCGCGCGCGCATTGCGTGCGGGCCAGCTCGTGGGCGTGCCCACGGAGACGGTCTATGGTCTGGCAGCCGATGCGCTGAGCGCGCGCGCCTGTCGGAAGATTTTTCAGGCCAAAGGGAGGCCGTCGAGCGATCCGCTGATCGTGCATGTCAGCGGAATCGAGCAGGCCGAGGTGGTGGCCGAGGTGGGCGCTGGAGCGCGAAGGATCATGGAGGCCCTATGGCCCGGTCCGCTGACGCTGGTGTTGCCGAAAAAGAAGGGGGTGCCGGCCATTGTTACAGCCGGCCGCGAAAGTGTCGCCGTGCGAATGCCCGAGCATGCGGTCATGCAGGCGGTCATTGCGGCCGCGGGCCGGCCGCTCGCGGCGCCGAGCGCAAATGTCTTCGGCTACATTAGCCCAACGTGCGCGGAGCATGTGCAGAGCGGGCTCGGAAAGAAAATCCGCTTCATCGTGGACGGCGGTCCCTGCGAAATCGGCGTCGAGTCGACGATCGTCGATCTGCGGGATGAAGCGCGGCCGCAGCTTTTGCGTCCGGGCAAGATCGGCCGGAAGGAAATCGAGCGCGTTCTTGGCCGGAAGGTGGCTGCGACGGGCAAGCCGGCGGGGAAAGGACAGGAAAAAGAGATGCTCGCGCCGGGAATGATGGCTCGGCACTACAGCCCGCGCACGCCGCTCGTGCTGAAGAATAAAATATCGGCGAGGCAGATCTCGAAAGCGGGCGCGGATGAAGCGTTCGTCGTCTTCGGGGGCAATTCGCGCGGGCCGACGAAAAAAAATGTCTTTCGATGGACGAACGGGCGAAAGGCGCCGGATTTGGCGCAAATGGCCCGCGGGCTGTTCGCGTTGCTTCGCGAACTCGATCGCGGTTCGTGGAAATGCATTCACGCGGAACTGGCCCCGCCGGACTCGCGTTTTGGCGGATTGGCGGAAGCGATCAACGACCGGCTGCGCCGCGCCGCGGCGCGCTGAGCTTTTGCGAGGTGGAGCGCATGGTCCCCATGCGCTTTTGGCGCCAAACGCGGACCGACGTCAAAGCGCGTGGGGACCACGCGCTCCACCTCCTTGAGCCGATCCCTTACGGGACGGCGTAGACTTCGATCAGCGCGACGCCGGTGGCATTGTTAACGCCCGTGACTTGCGCGGAGTAGGTGCCGGTGGGCAGCGTGACGAGCATGGCGCAGTCGGGAGAGTTGGCCGGGAGGGAAAAGGCGCCGACTTCGGATTCGGCCTGGATCACGGAGGCGTCGTCGCCCCAACCGGCTTGGCTCGCGACGACCGTGCCACCGGAATTGTAGATGGTTAGTTGCGGGGCGGAGAGCGCTCCGCTCACTCCGAACTGCGAAAGGGTGGGTCCGACGGCGCGGATCAAGAGCTGGCGCGAACCAGGGCCGCTCACGACGAAACCCGCGATCAGGGAACTGGCTCCGCCGATGCCGACCTGGGCGCGGGAGGACACGTTGACCAGGTGGGCGGTGGCGTTGGAACCGTCCTCATCGTAAATTTCGGCCAATGCGATTCCGGAACTTCCATTTGGGCTGGTGACTTCCGCGGTGTAGAGGCCGGGGGCCAGCGATACGGCGAGCGCGCTGTCGGCCGAGTTGGCCGGAAGGGCGAACGCACCGACGTTGCTCATGGTTTGGGCGAGCGAGGCGTTGTCGCCCCAGCCCTCGTTGCTCGCCAGCGCGGCGTCGCTGCTCGAGTAAAGGGTCAGTTGGGGATCGGACAGCGCGTTGCTCACACCGTACTGGGCCAGTGCGGGCCCCACGCCGCGCAGGAGGACGTTTTTGTTGCCGCTGCCGGAAGTCACAAAACCAACGACGAGCGCGTTGTCGCCCGCGCCGGCCATCGCGCGAACGGACAGGTTGATCACGCTGGCGGTGTTCGAGCCGCCCGCGTTCCCGGAACCACCGGTCGATGCGCTGCTGACCGTGGACACGGGCGCGGCGCCAGTCGCGACTCGAATCGTGTCGTTGCCGGTATCGGAAATGTAGAGACTTCCGCTGGAATCGATCGCCAACGAGGATGGCGTGTAAAACCGAGCGTTGGAACCCGTGCCGTCGGCGCTGCCCACGATGGTCGCCAAACCCGCGACCGTGGTCACGTTGCCCGAGGGCGAGATTTCGCGGATGACGGAATTGCCATAATCGGCGACAAAAAGATCGTTGTTGCCGTCAATCGCCAAGGCGGACGGCAGGTTGAATCGGGCCGTCGCCGCGGCTCCGTCGTTTGAGCCGGTTCGGGAAGGCACGCCGGCGAACAAGGAAACCGTGCCATCGGATGCCACGGCGCGAATGGTGTTGTCCCCGTCGTCGGCGACATAGATCACGCCGCCGGAGGCGACGGCGACCCCGCGCAAATCGACGAAGCCGGTGGCGATCGTGGATACGGAGCCATCCGGTGTGATTTTGCGAAGCACGGATCCGCCGCTGTCGCGATTGGTGTCCGCGACCAACAGGTTGCCGTTGCCATCGAGAGCGATGCCGGTCGGGCCGGTAAATTGCGCGGCGGTTCCGACTCCATCCGCCGTGCCTCGGACGCCACTTTGGCCGGCGAGGATGGTCACCAACCCGCTCGGAGCGACTTTGTCGACCACATCGTTGAGAGAATCCGTGACGTACAGATTTCCCACCGAGTCCGCGGCAACCCCGTAGGGCGCCCCAAAATGCGGAGCGAGCGTGGTGACCTGTCCGGCGGAGATTTGGCGCAAGGTGCCGGCGCCATGATCCACCACGTAAAGCGTGCCCGCGGCGTTGATCGCGACACCGTAAGGCCCGGAAAAACGCGCAGACACATCCGGTCCATCGACTTCGGATGCAGCATGGGGACTTCCGGCCAGAGTGGTGACAGTGAGGGTCTGCGCAGTCGCTCCGCTTGCACCGACGGCGAGCAGCAGCGCGGACCGTGTGAGGAAACTGGAAAGCTTCACGTAACCGATAGTACCGCCGTGGGAGGAGCAGTTCGGGGTTGGCACACCCCATTTCCACAGAGGGCGAATGCCCCATGCAGTCATGCAGCTTGCGGTTCGCGGTTGCGCGGAGCCGCACGGGCGGCGATGATACGCCGGTCCTTCCGGACGCATGGCTTTTGAATTCACACCTCTGAAACAGGCCTTGGGCGGAATGCTGATCACAACGGTGTGCATCCTTTCGGGCTGGCGAGCGGGGCACCAGGCGCAGCACAGCATCCTGATTTACCACGCGGCCCGCGCGGGACGCCTGGCCTCGGCATTTCTTCCGTCCGAACTGGCAGCCCTGTCCGGAACCGACGACGACCTTTCGAACCCTGTGTTCAAGAACGTGAAGGCGCGGCTGCTGCGCCTGCAGGACAACTTTCAGGGGACCCATCTGATTTACATCATTCGCCAGCATCCGGGATCGGACCGCGCGACCGTGGTGGGCGACTCCGTCGCAGGGCCCCACCGGTTGGGCGACGAATCCGGCGAGGTCGTATCGACGGCCGCGCCCGCGTATGTGCAGGCCCAGCACAGCGGGCTTTGGGCTTCGCAACCGCCGGAGGAGATTCGCGGCGAGGAACTGCTCTTGAGCGTGGCGCCGATCATCGATGCCGATTCCGGCACGGCCGACTATTGGATCGGCGTGCAGGCCGAGGCCTCCGATTGGAATTCCGCGTTCTTCAGCGCCTTTGCGCAGTGGACCCTCTACATGGCAGTGATTCTCGGGGTGCCGTTCGCCTGGATTTCCATCCGCCAGCGGCAGCGCCAGCAGCGGGAGGCGCTGCGCAAACTTTCGCAGGCGATGGAGCAGAGCCGCTCGGCCGTGATGATCGTCAGCATCGACGGCCGCATCGAATACGTGAACGCCGGCCTGTGCGTGCAGACCGGTTACACCAAACGCGAACTGATCGGCCGGCGGTGGCGGGACTTCACCCAGCCGGAGACGCCGTCCGAACTGCTGTCCGACATGGTGGCCACCGCGCGGGCAGGCAGCACCTGGCACGGCGAATGGTTCAACCGGCGCAAGGGCGGGGAATTGTATGCGGTGCGCGGGGACGTGAATCCGGTGCGGAGCCGCGATGGCCGCGTGATTTCCTTTGTCGCCCTGTTCGAGGACATGACCGAGTCCAAGAAGGCCGAAACCATGCTGCGCGGCGCCTTGGAGCGCGCCGAGGCCGGCGACCGGGCCAAGAGCCAGTTTCTGGCGACCATGAGCCACGAGGTGCGCACGCCCCTCAACGGCATCGTGGGGTTCACGAGCCTGCTGTCGGAAATGCCGCTCGTGCCGGAGGCGATCGAGTACGTGCAAAACATCCGCACGAGCGCGGAGGCGCTGATTCAGCTGACCGGCGACATCCTCGACTTTGCCAAGATTGAGACCGGCGGAATCAAGCTCGAGGCGCAGCCCACGAATCCGCGGACGCTGATCGAGGATGCGTTGGAGCTGTTTGCGATTCCGGCGGCCACCAAGAAGGTCGAATTGATCCACTGGGTGGATGAGGACGTGCCGACGGCGATCCTGGCGGACGAATCGCGGCTGCGGCAGATTCTCACCAACCTGGTCGGAAACGCGGTCAAGTTCACGTCCGTGGGCGTGGTGGAGGTCGTGTTGCGGCTGGACCCGCTGAACGACACCGGTCTGGAGTTTGTCGTTCGAGATACCGGCATCGGCATTCCGCTCGAAAAACAGGGCGGCCTGTTCAAGCCGTTCCGCCAGGTCGACGACACCACGACGCGGCGGTTTGGCGGCACGGGTCTGGGCCTGGCGATTTCGCGCAACCTGGCCCGGCTGATGGGCGGAGACGTGCGGCTCGAGAGCGAACCGGGGCGAGGCTCCCGGTTCTACGTCAATCTTCCGACGGAAGCGGTCGCGGGCGTGCCGCGGCCCAATCCCAAGCTTTCCGGCATGCGTCTTTTGCTGGCCGCCCCGCCGGGTCCTTTTCGGGAGGAGTTCGAGCGGCTATCGGAACGGTGGGGCGCGACCTGCGACTCGGTGGACACCTTGTTCGAGGTAAAGGACTCCTCGGCGGATTTCGTGTGCGTCGAACTGGACGAGCCGCAGGCGCGCGCCTTTGCGAGCGAACCGGCGGGCGCCTTGGGGGTGCCGATCAATCGGGCGTTCGCCGTGGTGCCGGTGAGTCTGGAAAATACGGTGCGCACCGCGCTGATCACTCACTTTCGGCAGCTGGTCAACAAGCCTCTGCGGCACGATGCGTTCGCGCAATTGCTGGTGGGCGCGGCGGCTCCGGTTCCCGTGCCCCGCCAGCCGCCGCGGCAGTTTGGCTTCAACGTGCTGGTCGTGGAGGACAATCTGGTCAACCAGCGCCTGGTTCATCGGCTGCTGAGCACGCTCGGTTGCGCGGCGACGGTCGCCGGCAATGGGTTGGCGGGGATCGAGCAGCTCAAGGGGGCCGATCTGCCCTTTGACCTGGTTTTGATGGACCTGCACATGCCCGAACTCGATGGATTGGGTGCCATCGAACGCATCCGCCAGGGGCACGCGGGAGCCCCGGTGATGAATATCTGGATTTCGGTTCTGACCGCGGACGCGCGCGGCGAACAAAAAGAAAAGGTGTACCAGGCGGGGGCAAACGACTATCTGGTCAAGCCGGTGAGCCTGGCGGACCTGGCCTTGGGATTGCAGCGTTACGCCGAGGCCCGCCGCCCTCCCGTTGCTTCCACATGAAAACATTCCTCCTCTCGGTCGCGCTGGCCGGACTTACTCTGCTCTCCGGTTGCGGCTCGGTGGAGGTCGATACGACGCCCGCCGGTGATTCCAACCGCGTGGTCACCGGCACCGTGGAGGTGGGCGGTGGCCAGCTTCCGCCGGACGCCGTGGTTGCGGTACGGGTCGTGGACCAGGTGCATCACGATTATCAGGATCCGAACGCGGCGCTCGGTGTGCACTCGGCCACCTCCGCCGTCGGCCTTCCCCCGGAGGTCATCGGTGAGCTGAAGATTCCGCACGCGACGGGACCATCGGTGCCGTTCACGCTCAAGTTTTATTGCACGGATGAACAGCTTTCCCGGGGGCTCGTGCTGGAAGCCCGGGTCTCGTACGGCGGCAAGGTTCATTATTTCAACGTCGAAAGCTACGCTCTGAACTCCGGAAATATCGGCGATCCCCGCCGCATCTACGTCAATCAGGTGCGATGAGCCTGACGGTGTGGTGCAATCGCCGCTTCCGGCCGGATGCGGAACGGATGCTGCAGGAAGGTCTGAGGGGCCATCACGTGATCATTCCCGGAAGCGCCACCGCGGCGGACGTGGCTCCGGTGGAAGACGCCACCGGAATCGAGCAGGCCGACGTGGCGTTCGGTCAGCCCCCCGTTCCCCCGATCGTCGCGCACCCCCGGATTCGATGGGTCCAGGTGTCGTCGGCGGGCTACACCCGCTACGACACGCCGGAATTCATGGAGGGCATGCGAAAGCGGGGCACGGTGTTCACGACGTCCTCGGCGGTATTCGCCGATCCGTGCGCGCAGCACGTCATGGCAATGATGCTTTCCCTTGCCCGGCAGTTGCCCGCCTCGCTCCAGGACCAATGGACTGACCGTTCCTGGCACTACCGCGAGCGCCGCTACGAATCCGACCTGCTGACCGGCCAAACCGTGCTGCTTTTGGGATTTGGCTCGATCGCGCGGCGTCTCGCCGAGTTGCTGGGGCCCTTTCGCTGCAAAATCTATGCGCTTCGCCGCCAGACGCGAAGCGTGCCGGGAGTGCATATCGTGGCCGAAGAAGACCTGACCCGAGTGCTTCCCCTCGCGGATCACATCGTCAGCTTGTTGCCGGACAATGAGCGGACCCGGGGGTGGATGAACTCGCGGCGTCTGGGGTGCCTGAAGAACGGCGCACGGTTTTACAACGTGGGCCGAGGCACGACGGTGGACCAAAGGGCGCTCGTGGAGGCGCTGCAAGGAGGACGGCTGGGATCGGCCTATCTCGATGTCACGGAACCGGAACCGCTTCCGTCCGACCATCCGCTTTGGACGGCTCCCCGCTGTTACATCACGCCGCACACGGCCGGCGGCCGGCGCGACCAGGATGAGGCGACGGTACGACATTTTCTCGACAATTTCGCGGCGTTTGAGGCGGGACAGGCGATGAGGTGCCAGGTCGTTTAGCCGGGTGGAGCGCGTGGTCCCCACGCGCTTTTCCGCTTTCGACGTCGAACAGCGCGTGGGGACCACGCGCTCCACCCAGCTCAATGCATCCGGCGAAGCCATCTAGGCGTTGTAAATATGTCGGGGACGGGGAATAAGTATCCGTGCCAGTGCTCCCACCCCTGCATCAGAAACCCTAAATATAAAAGAACATGAAATCATCCTCCCGTATTCTCCTCACCGCGGCCGCAGTGGCCGGCATGTATTCCGGCGCCTTCGCCGTTCGCGCTCACGCTGACGACAGTTCCTCCTCGGCCTCGTCCGCGGGAACCTCGACTCAGGCCCCGTCGGCGGACAAGCACTCCTGCAAGGGTCAGAACTCCTGCAAGGGCAAGGGCGGCTGCAATTCGGGCGACAACGGCTGCGCCGGCAAGAACAGCTGCTCCGGCAAGGGCGGCTGCGCGACCGACGGCTCCAAGAAGTAGGATCGGTGCCGGCCAACCGGTTCAACAATCAGACCGAGTTCGGGATCGGCATTGGTTTGCGGGTCCCGCACTACGCGCACATCCTCGAGAAGAAGCCGACCGTCGCCTGGTTCGAGATCATCTCGGAAAATTTCATGGTCGACGGCGGCCGGCCCCTCGAGGTGCTGGACCAGATCCTGGAGCAGTATCAGGTGGTCCAGCACGGTGTTTCGATGTACTTCGGTTCGGCCGACAAGCCGGACCGAACCCATCTGCGGCGGCTGAAAAATCTGGCCAAGCGGACCAAGACGCCCTGGCTTTCGGATCATCTATGCTGGGGCAGCGTGGATGGGACCTATACGCACGACTTGCTGCCGATGCCGTACACCTTCGCGGCGGCAAAACGGACGGCGGAAAAGATCCGGCAGGTGCGGGATTTTCTCGAAGTGCCCATCTGCGTCGAAAATGTGAGCAGCTACGCCGAGTACCACGTGTCGGAAATGACGGAATGGGAGTTCCTGACCGAGGTGGTAGAGAAGGCCGACTGTGGAATTCTGCTCGACGTGAACAATATCTACGTGTCGTCGCGCAACCACCGCTTTGACCCCTACGATTACGTCAACGGGATCCCGGCCGAACGGGTCGGGCAAATGCATGTCGCCGGCCACACGAAATTCGAAAAATACATACTGGATACCCACGACCACCCGGTGCTGGATCCGGTGTGGAAGCTTTATGCGCATGCGACCAAACGCTGCGGCGTGACGGCGACCCTGCTCGAATGGGACGACAAGATTCCTTCGTTCGACGAGGTCCATGACGAGGCGCTCAAGGCGAACGAATTCATCGCCGAGGCCCGGGCGGCGCGATGAGAAGCGCCTCGGCCGGGCGGCCGCGCCGCAGCCGCGGCGAGGGGCTCGCCGGATTGCGGCAATTGCAGCGCGCGATTGTCGGAGAACTCGTCAAACCGGGCCGGCCTTCGGCCGAGGTCGCGGAACGGTTCATCAAGCCGAACGATCGCCTCACGGCCTATGAGCGGCTGGAAATCTATCATCGCGTCTATTGGTTCCGAATTCTGGGTTCGGCGATGGAGGACAGCCCGGGGCTTCGCGCCCTGCTGGGAGAGCGCCGATTTGAGCGGCTGGCGAGGGCCTATTTGGCAGCCCATCCGTCGCAGTCGTTCACCCTGAGAAATCTGCTTTCGCGCCTGCCCGAGTTCATCCGCCGTCATCCGCGGCTGACTGGCCCCAAAACCGCGGCCGCCCTCGCGGTGGCAAAATTCGAATGGGCGCAGACCGAGGCCTTTGACGGGCCCTCGCGCCCCGCGTTGAGCCTGGAGACGATCCAATCGACGCCGCCCGATCGGCTGCACCTGGGCTTGCAGCCCTACGTCGGCTTGGTCGATTCGGCGTTCGCCGTGGACGAATATGTTCTGGCGGTGAAGCGGCGCGACGCTTTGCGCGGCGAGGCCAGCAACACCCAGACCAATGCACGCCAGGTCAAGGCGAACTCGCGCGTGAAGTTGCGTCGGGGACGCAGCTTCATCGCAGTGCACCGGTACGAAAACGAATTGTACTATAAGCGGCTCGACGCCGCCCAATACCGGGTCCTCTGCCAATTGCGCGCGGGCGCGACGCTGGTGCGGGCGCTGGGAGCAGCCAAGCGGAAGGTCCGGCCCGACGAAATCCGCGCCTGGTTCGAAACCTGGATGCGGCTCGGCTGGCTCTGCCGGCCCGTGCGCGCCTGAAATAATTGCCGCGGGTGCGGCTCTCATCTTTATGAAATCCCCCTCCCTGCTTCACCGCCTGCACGGCGCGTTGACGACCGCCGGCCGCTGCTTCGCGCCCCTGCTGCTTCTGTTCATCCGGTTGTATTGGGGCTGGCAATATCACGTCACGGGGCAGGGCAAGCTTTCCGATCTCAGCCATCCGACGCAATTTTTCGCGTCCCTCCACATTCCGGCGCCGCATTTGAACGCGATTGTCGTCTCGGTCACCGAGTGTTTCGGCGGCCTGCTGCTGATGGTCGGTCTTGGCACCCGGTTTCTCGTGCCGATTTTCATCGTGGAAATGCTGATCGCCTTTATCACGGCCGACCGGGCGTCGTTCCTCGCGATCTTTTCCGATCCGGACAAATTCACCGGCGCGGCGCCGTTTCTGTTCCTGGCGTCGTTCCTGGTGCTGTTTGCGTTCGGGCCGGGCGTGTTTTCGCTGGACGCCCTGATCTTCAAGCGGGAACGACAATCGTCCCCGCGAGCAGATCGTGAAGGCAGCGGTGGTCCGGGCGGAATATAAACAGGATATCCGCGAGCCAGATCACATTCCCCGCGATGGGAATCACTTCGCAGATGAGCGTCATCACCACGGAGCGCAGGAGCCACGCGCGGGTGAATCCCGCCGGCGCGCCGTCCGGGAAACGGACGATGCGCACGCGCACCAGCAGTTTGCCGACCGTCTGTCCGCGAAAACTGAGCAGAAGCAATTGAACCAACGCGAGGCCCAGCAGCAGAAGAAGCGCGAAGCTCCCGCCGGCAATCACTCCGGAGATCTTGTAAAAGTCACCGATATTGTGGGTTTCTTGCAACTGGCGAATGCCGGTGAGCAGAGCATCAGCGCCGACCACGGCGAACAGCGGAATGAAGCAGATTCCCTGAAGCGTCCCGTCGATCAGGGCGGCGACGAGACGCAGCCAGATGGAAGCCAGCGGCCGGTTGAATCCCATTGGAATGGGGCTGCCGGGCGCCGGAGAAATGGGTGGGGGCTCCAGGGTCGGTGACGTGACGATTTCCGGAAATTCCGCGAGGGGCTTCCACTCGTCGAATCCGGCCTGTTTGACCCGGGTGTCCAGGTTCGCGCGGCCCGCCGCGATCCATTGCCGAATCTGTTCAGCCGACGCCGGGCCGTATTCGCGGCCGTCGCCGCCGATGATGGTGAACATGGCGCGAGGGAAGCAGGGAACGAGGGGGCTGCCAACCCTATCCCGAGGTGGAGCGCGTGGTCCCCACGCGCTGTACCGCTTTCGACGTCGCACAGCGCGTGGGGACCACGCGCTCCACCTGCGATCTGCGTATTAGGGCGTGGCGGACGCCCCTGCGCCAGTGGCTTGCGCCAGCGCCTGGCGCGCGAGCGCCCAGCGGTAGTGGGCATCGACCCGCGCCAAGGCCGCGTTGCGGTCGTCGCTTTGGGCATCGAGCAGCTCGAAATTGGTGATGACGCCGTTGGAATATCGGGTTTGGGCCAGGGCCAGCGCCTCGTCGGCCTGCTGCACCAGCACATCGGCAGTCTGAAGACGCGCCGAGGCCGATCGCAGATCGGAAAAGGCATCCGACACTTCCGTGGCGATCATCCGATCGAGCTCGGCGACGCGATCCTGAGCGGATCGCGAACCCGCGCGCGCTTCGGTCCGGTCGCCGGTGATGCGCCGGCCGGTGAAGAGCGGAATCGAGAGGCTGACGCCGCCTTCGAAGAAGCTGCGATTGGAATAGAGATTCGGAAGCTGCCCATCCTGCATGCCGCCGAGCGCGCGGGCGTCGAATTCAGGACGGTTTTCGCGGTCGGCCGCCGTCAGCTGATAGCCCGCGGCGCGCTCCTGATCCTGGGCGACTTTCATTTCCGGACGGTTTTCCAGGCCCACGGATATTTGAGCCGACAGATCGGGCAGGGCGGCGGGAGTAGGAAATTCGCCCTGAATGAGCACCGGCGCTTGGGGGCCGAGGCCCAAATATTGGCGAAGGAGCGTCTCCTGTTTTTCCAACGACGCCTGAAGATCGGTCCGATTGTTCTGGGCTGTCGCCAGGCGGACCTGGGTGGTCAGCACGTCGAACTTGGTCGCCGTGCCGCCGCTGAATTTACGGTTGGCGATGCGGAGCGCCTCTTGGAGCGCCCGGATTTCGTCGTCGGAAACGGCGACCGACTGGCGGAGGAGCAGCACGCCGTAGAAGGACTGAATGACCTGATAACCCAGCTGGCTGCGCGCGGCATCGAGAGCATCGCGGGCGGACAACTCGCCGGCTTTGGCGGCCGCCACCAGCGCGTCCGTGCGCCCGAAATCAGTGAGCAGCTGCGTGCCGCTCACGCCGATCTGATAGGTGTTTTGCGCCGTCGTATAAAATGAGCTGCCGTTGAAGGCGATATCGGGACGCGGTGTGATGTAGGTGTAGCTGCCGACTCCGGACACCTGCGGCAGCCGGGCGGAATCTGCCCGCAAGGTGCGTCCGCGCGCGGCATCGACGGCGGCTTGGGCGGCATCCAAGGTAGGGTAGCGCGCGAGCACTTGATCGATGGTTTGCTGGAGCGTGAGTGGCGTCTGGGCGTTGAGAGGCAACGCGGCGGCCGCCAGGGCGATGAACAAAAGAACGAAAGGAAGATGCCTGTAGCCGGGGGCGTTGACCCCGGCATTCCCGCTTTCGACGTCAAACAGCGCGTGGGGACCACGCGCTCCACCTCGGGATAGGCCCCCGGCTACAGGGTGCGCATTCGGCTCTCTCGCGCAGGCTCGGCGATTTAGGGACATTTTCATGAAATTTTCAGGCTAGTGCGATTCGGATGCGGCGGCGGCGGCGGCGGCGGCCGCGTTGGCGCCGCGAGGCCGACCGGACAGCAGGATGAGAGGAAGGCAGACGAGACAGATGCCCGCCACCAAATGATACGCATCCAAATAGCTTAAGAGGTTCGACTGGCGTTGAACCAGCAATTCAAGCATGGCCATGGCTCGATGCGCCGCTTCCCACGGCGAGAAGCCCTGATGGGACAAAGTCGAAGTGAGCGCCCGAAGGCGAGCGTCCGTCGATGGATCGCCGGAGGCGAGCCTCGACACCAGGTCGAGCCGGTGCACTGCGCCGCGGTGATCGAGGAACGTGTTGATGAAGGCGATGCCGAATGAACCACCCAACTGGCGCATCATGTTGTTGAGGGCGACGCCCTGAGGGATGTCGCGAGCCGGAAGCCCCGAAACCGCCAGCTGCGTCAGCGGCACCGTCAGCAGGCACAGTCCGATGGCGCGCAGGATGATCGGCCAGAAAAACTGGTGGGCGCCCGCGGAAAGGTTGAGGTTGCCCAGCATGGCCGCGAATACGGCGACCACGAGAAAACCCGCGACCACCATCGACTGGGGCGGCACGCCCTTCATCAGGGCGCGACCGACCATCGGGAGGAACAGCACCGCGATGCCGGCGCCCGGCAAAAAGAGCATGCCCGTTTCAAAGGCGCTGAATCCCAGGAGCCGCTGGACGAAGATCGGAACGATGAACACCGTGGCAAACAGCGCGAAGCCCAGAACGAAGGTCAGCGTCGCCGCGGTGGCGAGCGTGCGGCTGCGAAGCACGCGCAGATCGACGACGGGGTGCTTGGCGATGAGCTGCCAAACGATGAATCCCACGAGGGTCAGGACGGCGATCGCGCTCAGAATGACGATGAGCCGGCTCGAAAACCAATCCTCGGTTTCCCCGCGCTCCAGGACCGTCTGCAGCGAACCGAGGCCCGCGATCAGCAGGCCGATCCCAAGCCAGTCGATGTGGCGCGCCGAACGGGTCTGGGCCGGCTCGGTGACGTAAATGTACGACAGGATCGCCGCAGCGATGCCGATGGGCAGGTTGATGTAAAAGATCCAGGGCCAGGAATAGTTGTCGATGATCCAGCCGCCAATGGTCGGCCCGATGGTGGGTCCGATGAAGACGCCGACGCTGAAAAGCGCGGCCGCAATGCCGCGCTGCGAAACGGGAAAGGTCTCAAACAGGATCGCCTGCGAGGTGGAAAGGAGGGCGCCGCCGCCGATCCCTTGGATGAAGCGGAAGGTGACGAGCTCCCAGATGGTGTGCGCCTGGCCGCACGCCACCGACGCCGCGGTGAACAGAAGAATCGAGCCGATGTAGTAATTTCGCCGGCCCAATCGGGCCGCCAAAAAGCTCGTCATCGGAATGATGATCACGTTCGCAATGGCATACGAGGTGACCACCCAGGCCGTGTCCTCGAGCGTGGAACCGAGGTTGCCGCTCATGTTCGACAACCCGACGTTAACGATCGAGGTGTCGATGAGCTCGATCACCGCCGCGGCGATGACGGTGAGCGTGATGATGAATTTGCGGAAGCCGGCTTCGGCCATGGCCGGAATGCCTTAGCTCTTGATCGCGACCGCGGTGTCGACGCTCATGCCCGCGCGGAGCGGACGTTCGGTCTGCCGATCGGAAATCACGATCTTCACGGGGACCCGCTGAGTCACCTTGATGAAATTGCCCGAGGCGTTGTCGGGAGGCAGCAACGCAAAGCGCGCCCCCGTCGCTCCGGCGATCGAATCGATCCGGCCGTGGAAGACCACGCCGGGATAACTATCCACGTCGATGTCCACGGTCTGGCCGACGTGCATGTGCTCCATTTGAGTTTCCTTGTAGTTGGCCACGATCCAGACGCCGGTCTCGGAAGCGATCGACAGCAGGGTCTGCCCCGCTTGGACGTACTGGCCGAGCTCGACGTTCTTGCGCGAGACCACGCCATCGATGGGAGCCACGATCGTCGCGTAGGAGCGTTCGAGCTTCGCGTAATCGACATCGGATCCGCGCGCCGCCACGGCCGCCCGGGAGGCGGCAACCTGGGCTTCGGCCACGCCGACATCGCTGCGGGCCGCGGCGGCCTCGCGCTCCGCGGCGGCCAATTCAGCGCGGGCGATGTCCGCTGCGGCGCGGGTGTCGCTCAATTGGCGGTCAGTGATCGCGCCGTTTTGAAAAAGCGAGGTGTCCCGGTTCAGATCCGAATCGCCCTTATCATGTCGGACCGCTGCCACGGAAACGGAGGCCTGCGCGACCAGCAATGCGGCCCGAGCCTTTTCGACGGTCGCTTCCGAGGTCGCGAGCGCGGCCCGAGCCGTCGAAAGCGCAGCCGACGCCGAGACGACCTTTAAGTCGAGTTCGCGGGCGTCGATTTCCAAGAGCGGCTGGCCGGCAACGACCTTTTGGTTGTCCCGGACGAGCACGTCCGTCACGTAACCGGAAACGCGAGGAAGGACCGGGCTGATGTCTCCTTCGACCTGGGCGTCGTCGGTTTCGATGTGCGCGAAGGAGAATTGGAGGCGCTGCCAGCCGTAAAATGCGGCCAGAACCACAAAGAGGGCGCCCGCGGCGATCATCGCCCACCGGCTCGGTGCGATCAGGCGACCCGGCTGAGCTTTGGCGGTCTTTGGCTTGGGAAGCGGGTCCGCAATCGGCGAGGACAGGCTGGCAGTGGTGAGGGCAGAATTCGTAGACATAAGCCGAGTTAGTTAGGAGCTGAATAGTTAGGCGCCTAATCATAGTTGGCAATCATATTGCCCTCGAATAGCCGTTAATCCTTTGCCCGCCAGCTGCTAATCAAACGAAAAATCGAGTGGGAGCTCCCGGAATTCAGACGGGGCCAGCCCGTCCAAAGGCAGTCGGCCAAAATGGGTTCGGTGCAGCGTCACTACGGTGAGGTCGACGGCGGCAAACATTCGGCGGACTTGATGAAAGCGGCCCTCGGTCAGCACCAGCTCGGCAGCGGCGGAGCCGGACCAGCCCAATTCGGCCGGCAGGCAGGGTTCACCGTCCAGCGACAAGGAGCCTTCCGCGAAGATACGGCTGAGCTCCTGCTGGCGCTCAAGGGGGACGGGCTGTGCGAGTTGGGCGGCATAGCGCTTCGGCACCTTGTGCTTGGGAGAGGTGAGCCGGTGGACCATCGGAGTCTGGTCGGTCAATAGGAGCAACCCCGACGTGTCCCGGTCGAGGCGACCCACGCTCGTGAGAGCCGGCAAACGGCGACTCCATTGGTCGGGCAGCAAATCGTAGACGCGGCGGCCCTCTCGGGAGTCGTGCGAACAGACTACGCCCAGCGGCTTATTCATCGCCAGGAGCAGACCGTCCGGGTGGTCGAGGGCGTTTCCGTCCACACGGATTTCGTCGGCGGATGCCTTTTCGCCGAAATCGAGGATAACCTGGCCTCCTGCACGGGTGATGCGGCCGCCTCGAACCCAATCGCGGGCCTCACGGCGCGAGCAGTAGCCGAGGTTGGAGAGCCATTGGTCGATTCGCTTCATGAGCAAACTAAACTGAATTTTTCAGGAATTTACACAGGTGGAGCGCATGGTCCCCATGCGCTTCGGCGCCCAACGCGGGCAGACGTTTAGCGCGTGGGGACCACGCGCTCCACCTGGCCGGTTGGGGGTTATTCCTGAGGCAGCGCGGTGCGCACCGCGCGGCCGCGGAGGGCGTAGTAAAGAATCATCCCGCCCTGATAGGCGATCGTGCCGAGGGCCACCAAGAAATACATCCCCACGCCGAGCGACCGCTTGGCCTCCTCCAAACTCTGGCCGGGATGCGGCATCTGCTGCCAAACCGAGTCGGGCACAAGCTGCGATATCGCAGCGAGATCGATGTGGCTCATCCGGTAGTACGCGTACCCCAGCATCACCGCCAGCAGGAGGAACTGGCTGAAGACCAGCCACCTGAAACCGCGCCACTCGCCCCCGGCGATCAGGATCGTTCCGTGCAACTCCATTGCGGCCGTGCCCGCCACCGCCAAACCGATAAAGGTATCCAGCCGATCTTGCCCCGCCGCGGCGGCCAAGGCGGCCAGGCTGGAAATGACCATCACGCAGGTCCCGTTGGTCCGGGCGACACGGATCACCCGTCGCAGCATTTCGACGGGCAACAGCGGGGGTTGTTTGCTCATGGGCCGGTCACTGTGTCAAAAAGGAACGGCAGTTCCAAGCGGTTTGACTTGTGGAAGCTGCGTAGCGCCGCTTGTTGTCCCCCTTTCCCGAACTCATGTCCGATTTCCCGTTCCGGCTCGACTTCCCCCCCGAATTGCCCATTTCGGCCCGGGCGGAGGAGATCACTGCGGCCATTTTGGCCCATCCGGTGGTCGTTTTGGCCGGCGAAACCGGGTCCGGGAAAACGACCCAAATTCCAAAGCTCTGTCTCGCGGCCGGCCGAGGCCGGGCCGGACGGATCGCCTGCACCCAGCCCAGGAGGGTCGCCGCGGTTTCGGTTTCCCGCCGGGTCGCGGAGGAAATGGGCGTGGCCTGGGGACGCGAGGTCGGGTGCAAGGTCCGGTTCAGCGATGAGACGACCGCCGCCACCAAGATCAAGTTTTTGACCGACGGCATGCTTTTGGCGGAGGCGCAGGGCGATCCGCTCCTTCGGGAGTACGACACGATCATCGTGGACGAGGCCCACGAGCGCTCGCTCAACATCGACTTTTTGCTGGGGCATCTGCGGCAGCTCCGCGACCGCCGCCCCGATCTCAAGGTGATCATCACGTCGGCCACGATCGACACCGCCGTTTTCAGCGCCGCCTTCGGTCAGGCGCCGGTCATTCAGGTCGAAGGACGGACGTTCCCGGTCGAAGTCATTTACGCGCCGCTGGATTCGTTTGGCTCCGATGCCGATCCAGATTCCAACGCCGCCGAAAAGGCGGAGGCGCTCCATTACATCGACGGCGCGGTGGAAGCCGTGGAGAGGATCCTGCGCGAAAGCTCGAACGGAGACATCCTGGTGTTCCTTCCCAGCGAACGGGACGTGCGCGAGGTCCGCGACCTGCTCGACGGTCGCCACGGCGGCGATTGCGAATGGGTGCCGCTTTTCGGCCGCCTGAGCAACGCCGAGCAGCAGCGGGTGTTTGCCCCCGCCCGCCGGCGAAAGGTCGTGATCGCGACCAACATCGCGGAAACCTCGCTCACGATTCCCGGCATCAAGTTCGTGGTCGATTGCGGCTTGGCTCGCGTCAGCCGCTATGTGCCTCAGGCGCGGACCCGCCGCCTGCCGATCGAGCCGGTGGCCCAGGCCAGCGCCGATCAGCGCCGAGGCCGGTGCGGCCGCGTGGCCAACGGCGTCTGCGTTCGGCTTTTCTCGGAAGAGGACTACCTGGCCCGCCCCCGATACTCCCAACCCGAAATCCAGCGGGCGAATCTGGCCGACGTTATCCTGCGTCTCAAGGCGTTCGATTTTGGACCGGTCGAGGAGTTCCCGTTTCTGACGCCGCCCCTGCCCAAAGCGGTGCGGGCGGGGTACGCCTTGCTGGAGGAACTGGGGGCGCTGGGTGCACCCGGCGAGGACCTGACACCCATTGGGCGCGACCTTGCGCGTCTGCCAGTCGATCCGACCATTGGCCGGATGATCCTGCAGGCCCAGCGCGAACGGGCGCTGCGCGAAGTCCTCATCATCGCCTCCGGGCTCAGCATCCAGGATCCGCGTGAGCGGCCGTTGGACAAGCAGCAGGCGGCCGACGCCGCCCACCGACAATTCCATCACCCGGATTCGGATTTCCTGTCCCTGCTCAAGATCTGGGAGGTTTACCACGGCCAATTTGAATCCATGTCGCAGGCCAGGCTGCGGCGGTTCTGCAAGGATCACTTTCTCAGCTACACCCGCATGCGCGAGTGGCGGGATGTGCACGCGCAGCTCGACGACACGATGCGCGAGCGTCGCGATTTCCGGCCGACCTCGGTGGCCGGCGACCTGGATTTCGGAACTCCGGCCTACAAGGCGATTCATCGCAGCATCCTGGCCGGGCTGCTGGGCAATATCGCCACGTGGGACGAAGCAAATTCGACCTACAAGGCCACGCATGACCGTCGCGTCGCCCTATTTCCCGGTTCGTGCCTGTTCAAGCGCGGCAAGCCCGGACCCCGTTGGATCATGGCCTCCGAAATGGTCGAGACCGCCCGCTTGTACGCGCGCACCTGCGCGCGAATCGATCCGGCGTGGGTCGTCGATCTGGCCTCCCACTTGGTCAAGGTGACCCATAGCGAGCCATATTGGGACGAGGCGGGCGGCCGCGTGAAGGTGAAGCAGCGCACTCGGCTCTACGGACTGGAAATCGAGAGCAAAGGCGTCGCGTATGGAAACCTGAACCCGTCGGACGCGACCGAAATCTTCATCCGCGAGGGCCTCGTCAACGATACGATCAAGTGGCCGTTCGGATTTCTGACGCACAATCGCGCCGAGCGCGAACGGATCGTCGAACGACTGACGCGGGCGCGCCACCGCGGCTACCAGAATCTCGACGAGAATCTGTACCGCTTTTACGCGGAGCGGATCCAAAATGTCTCGGCCGTGCCGGAACTGGTCGACTACGTGCGCCAGCGGCAGGGGAAGGAGCCGAATTTTCTCCACGTTGCGGAGAGCGATCTGGTGGGGCCCGAAGGAACCGAGGTGAACGAGGAAGCGTATCCGCCGAGCGTGCCGCTGGAAAATCGGGCGCTGCCGCTCCAGTATGCGTATCGGCCAGGCCAGGACGACGACGGCGTCACGCTCGAGCTCACGCTCGCAGAGGCGCGGGCCCTGACGGAAGCGGCCCTGGATTGGGCGGTGCCCGGTCATCTCGAAGCCAAGGTCGAGCACTATCTGCGGGCCCTGCCGAAGGAATCGCGCAATGCGTTTGTCCCGTTGGGCGAAAGCGCGCGACGGCTGGCGGAGATTCTGATTTCGCGGCATCGGCTCACGGGCGGCCGGGAAACGGTGGCCGAAGGCCTGGCGGCGGAATTGCGCGAGCGACATCGTTTGGGTGTCACTCCGGCGTTGTGGGCGGAAAAACCGCCCCCCGATCATGTTCGCGTGCGCGTCCGGGTGAGGGATGCCCGCGGCGAGCCGATTGTGGCCACGCGGGACTGGGCGGAGCTGGCGACGGCGCTTGCCCCGACGGGAGCCACCTTGCAGGCAGTGGAGCAGAAGCAAAGGCGCGCGGAAGCGGATCGGCGGCGCGCGGCGCGCGAACACGAATTGCGCTACGAGCTGGGCTGGCTCGAGCGCGATCTCAAGCGGATGCGGGACCTGGGGCCTTTGGCGGCGACGCTGGCGCCGGTCGAGGAGCTGCAGCGCGATGCCTTTGAACTGCTGAAGCGCTGGGTGACCGATCCCGACGACTTCGAAAACGCGGAGGCCGCGAAGCTGGCGTTGCGTCAGGATACGCCAAAATTACTGGATGGGGTGCGCGAAGTGCTGGAGCTCCGGCAGGAACTATTGGTTTCGCCGCAAAAATACCCGGAGTTGGAAAAGGATGTGGCTCGGATCGTCGGAGCGGATTTTTTGCGTGCGACGCCGTTCGAGCGCGTGGGGCATTTGCCGAGGTATCTGAGAGGGTTGAAAGTGCGGGCGGAGCGCTGGAAGACGCAGCCGGCGAAGGACGCGGAACGGATGCGGCGCTTGGCGCCCTATTTGTCGGCTCCCCCGGAGTTGAAGTGGCTCGTCGAGGAGTACCGCGTGAGTTTGTTCGCGCAGGAGCTCGGGACCTCGGAGCCGGTGTCGTCGGTGAAGCTGGATCAGGCGATCGCGGCGTTGAAGCAGGCGGCCAAACCGGAGAAGGCGGCGGGCGCTTCCACGCCCATTGTGGCGAAGCTGGACGCGGCGGCAGGGAAGGGGAAGGCGCTCAAGTCCCTGAGTGGACTGGATAAGCTCTTTTCGTAGCCTGAATATTTGAGGCTTGTTGCGGGTGGAGCGCATGGTCCCCCTGCGCTTCGGCGCCAAACGCGGATGGAGGTCAAAGCGCATGGGGACCATGCGCTCCACCCGCGATCGTCAGTCCACCTCTTCGATGTCGTCCGGGAGTTGGTTGTGCGGGGCGCCCTCGCGGGGAAAGTGCACGGCCAGCTCTTCGCCGATACGCGTGACCGCCGTCACCAGACCAGCGGTGAAATCGCCTTTTTTGAAGTGCCCCGTGAGGCCCGCAACCACGTCGTTCCAATGGGTGTCGCCGGCCTTTTCGTGAATGCCCTTGTCACCGATCACGGCGAAATTGCGCGAGCGCGGAGAAATGAAAATCAGGACGCCATTGCGGTCGGCCGTGTGGTCCATCTCCAGCCGCTGAAAATGGCGCTGCGCCGATGCAAGGGGATCGGGCGTGCGGTGGCGGGCGACGACCACGCGAATTTCGCCGGAGGTTCCGACCTCGGCCGCCTTGATCGCCTCCACCACTTTCTCGTGGTCGATCGGTGCGGGACTTGAGAATAGCCAGCGCATGAGATTACCAGCCGCCGCTGGCGCCTCCACCGCCGCCGGAGCCGCCGCCGCCGGAAAAACCGCCGCCACCACCACCCCAACCGCCGCCGCCGCCTCCACCGCCGCCACCACCCCACCCCCCGCCGGGGAATATCCATGGCCCCCCTCCGCCCCAAAATCCGCCGCGACCACGGCTGCCATAGACCACGTGCCGGCGGGAACGCGCCAAGCCCCAGAGCAGGATAAAGACGATGAAGAAAACGATGCGCGCGTAGCCTCCGGCGGCTCTCACGTTCGCCGAATGGCGGCTGTAGTTGGTCTGACCGTCGCCCCGGTACTCGCCTTTCGTCGCCGCGATCATCGCCGCCACGCCTTCTCGAAAGGCGGCATCGACATCGTTCGCACGCATCTGCGGCGCGATCACGTCGCTAATGATGTCCTTGCTAGTCGCGTCGGTCAGCCTGCCTTCCAGCCCGTAATTGACCTGAATCCGGAGCTTATGCTGGGCCATGAAGGCGAAAAGCACGGCCCCGTTGTCCTTGCTCTTTTGACCGACATGCCAGCTATCCGTCAGACGTTGCGTGTAGTCTTCCAGCGACGAGTCGGTCGTCAGCGAGGGATAAATGACAACGACCAGCTGATTCGAGGTTTCGCGTTCGAATTGGTCCAGCTCGGCATTCAGAAACGCCGCCGTTCCGGGGCTGACGACATTGGCGTAGTCGTTGAAATAGCGGCTCGGCGCCGGCGGCAGCGTCTCGGCCGCGAACGCCGCCGTCGCGGCGAAGATCCCAAATAGCAGCCAAAAAACTTTCACGCTGACTTAAAACTTGCCGGAAAAATCCACCTTGGGGGCGCTTTGGGCGTCGGCCTCGGCGGTGAAATAGGGGCGGGGCGAAAAGTTGAAGATATGTCCGACCATCCCGCCGGGAAAGCGGGCCAATGACGTATCGTAAGACTGGACCGTTTGGTTGAACCGCTCGCGTTCGACGGAAATTCGATTTTCTGTTCCCTCCAGTTGCGCCTGCAAATCACGGAATGATGCGGTCGCGGTGAGCTGCGGGTATCTCTCGGAAACGACGAGCAGCCGCGAAAGCGCTCCGCCCAGAGAGTTCTGAGCCTGCGAGTAGGCATTGAGCTGGGCCTGATCGGTCGGGGCCGAGCCCGTCGGCATCTGCATGTGAACCTGGCCAACCGAAGCGCGCGCCTGCGTGACCTGGGTCAGGGTGGACTTTTCGAAGTTGGCGGCGCCCGCGACGGTGTTGACCAGATTCGGCACGAGATCGTACCGCCGCTGATAAACGTTTTCGACTTGGGCCCATTGGCTGTCCGCGGCCTGCTTCTGCGTCGCCAGGCTGTTGTAAACGCCGATCACCCAAAGCACGCCGATCACTCCGATGAGGACGAGACCGCCAAAGAGAAACAGGAGAACCTTGCCAGCGCTCATGGGTCTAGAGAACGCGCCTTTCCGTTTGCAGTCAACCGCGCCTGTTTTAGCCTCCCTTTCGCAGCTTAACCCCGCAGCTCGATGAATACCCCGATTGCCGCGCTCCTCGAGCGCAAGTCACCGGATGTTCATGCCGTACGGCCTGACCTTCCGGTGTTCGAAGCAGTGGCGGAAATGAACCGGCTTCGTGTCGGTTCAATCCTGGTTCTGGAAAATGGCCGTCTGGCCGGAATTTTCACGGAACGCGATGTGCTCAAACGCGTCGTCGGCGCGGGAATCGATCCCCGCTCGACGCCGGTGCGCGAAGTCATGACCAAGGATGTGATCACGATCACGCCCGAGACCACCGTGCAGGAGGTCATGGAGATTTTCCTGACCAAGCGTTGCCGGCATCTGCCGGTGATGTCGCACGATTTTCTCGCCGGCTTGATTTCGATCGGCGACGTATCGCGGTATATGGCGGATGTTCACCGCACGGAGTGTGAACATTTGAAGAGTTATATTTCGGGCGGGTTTACGACGTAGAGGGTGGAGCGCGTGCTCCCCACGCGCTTTTCCGCTTTCGACGTCGAACGGCGCGTGGGGACCACGCGCTCCACCCATGAGCTAAAGTCGGACGCGCGCCTCGAGTCGGCCCTTATGGCGCGCAAGCTTCACGCGCGCGCCGAAGGCTTCACTCAACACTTCGCTGGTCACCACCGTTTTCACCGGGCCGGAGGCCAATACCGCGCCCTCACGCAGCACAAGGGCGTGCGTGAAGCCCGGGGTGATTTCCTCGACATGATGGGTGACCAGGACGAGCGAGGGCCCGTGGTCGGTCACACGGTCCATGAACTGCAGAAAATCCTCGCGAGCGACGGGATCCAGGCCCGCGCAAGGTTCGTCCAAAATCAGGAGCTTGGGCCGCGCCATCAGTGCCCGCGCGATCAGCACCCGTTGGCGTTCGCCTTGAGAGAGATAGAGCCACTCCCGGGCCGCCAAGTGCGCCGCCCCCAACAGGCGCATCGCCTTTCGCGCGGCGGACAGTTCGCCCGGGGTCGGATGAGCCCAGAGATCGAGCTGGGCATAGCGGCCGCTCACGACGGTTTCCAAAGCCGGCTCAGCGGGGGGGATCGAAGCCTGCAGGGCACTGGTGACGATGCCCAGCTTGAGCCGCAATTCGCGCCAGTCCGTGCGGCCGTATTGCTTCCCCAGCACGGTGAGCGTTCCGCGGGTCGGGGAGAAATATCCCATCATGGCCTTGAGCAGGGAGGTTTTCCCGCATCCATTCGGGCCGAGTATGACCCAGTGTTCTCCCGGCTGCACGCGCCAGTCGATGCCGCGCAATATCGCGGTGGAGCCGCGCGAAATCGCCAGATTGGCGATATCCAGGATGGGTGGGCGGGAAGGCTTGATGGCAGCCATGCAGACCGTCAAATAGGACGTCGTTCGTGAAAATGCCAGCCGCGCCGATGTTTAGGTTTGTCGCCCTCCTGGGCGCGCTTGCGTCCGCCGGCCGCGCCAATGAGCGCATTTACAGCCGGGATTTTAGGGTCGGAGCAGACTGCGTATTGATCCTGCACACTTATCACGGCGCGGTGCGCGTTCATCCCGCGCCGGTTGGCACGATCCAAGTGAAAACCCAAGTGTCCGCCGGCGTGTCGGACGACCACGAATTCGCGCGGATCCTCGGCGCCTTTCATTGGAATGCGCAGTCCGACGGCCGGCAAGTCACGGTCGATGTCACCGGGCCGGACTTGCATTTCGTCTGGCGGGAAA
Source organism: Opitutaceae bacterium (assembly GCA_036502225.1). Classification (GTDB taxonomy): domain Bacteria; phylum Verrucomicrobiota; class Verrucomicrobiia; order Opitutales; family Opitutaceae; genus Palsa-1447. Next base: position 46,654 of record DASXYY010000035.1, on the reverse strand, counting down.
ACGAGGACCTTGAGGTGACGTTCGACATCACCGTGCCGCTTCGTTGCGCTGTCGAGGTGGTCGACGGCAATGGCAGCGTTGAAATCGGAAATCTACAAGGGTCCGCCCATGTCCAAACGCAGCGCGGCATCGTGTATTTGAAGCATATCGATGGCGACGTGGTCGCTTCGACGTCGGAATCCGCCTTGGTCTTGGGCGCCTGCGCCGGGAGCGCACGGCTCTCCGATCAAAAAGGGGACATCCGCGTCGGGCCGGTCGACGGCGCGCTCGACGCGACGGCGGTGAGCGGAGATATCGACGTGCTGCTCGCCAAGGGCCGGACGTCGTTGAAAACCAATTCCGGCGACATCACATTGGGGCTGCCGAAACGGGTGGGAGGTGACATCGATGTTCGCACGAACAGCGGCGATATCACGCTCAAGGTGAACCGCGCGGCGTCGGCCACGTTTCATCTGACTTCCGTCTGGGGTCACGTCCACGCGGGCGTCCCGATCCAGGTGCAAGCGGGAGGCGACGGAAAATCGAATCTGGATGGGCAACTCAATGCTGGCGGGCCGCTTGTCACTTTGCGGGCCGACGGCGGTCATATACTAATCGAACCTTCACGCTCATGAATGCCTATGAAAACCTGACGGCGCATCTGCGCCGCGTGCACACGCTCGAATCGATCGGCGACCTGCTCGGCTGGGACGAGCAGGTAAACCTTCCGGGGGGTGCGGCGGGACGTCGCGCCGAACAGATGTCGGCCATGGCGGAAGTGGCGCATGCGGCCATGGGCGATCCGCAATTGGGCAAGTGGCTGGAAGAGTGCGAACGGGCCGGGGCCCGCGATGCGTCGGCCGCGGCCGTACTTCGCCAGGCTCGCCGCGACTACGACAAGTCGACCCGGCTGCCGGCGGAATTCGTGAGCGAAAAGGCGACCGCCCAGAGCAATGGCTATCATACGTGGGCGAAGGCGCGCGCGAACAACGACTTTGCCAGCTACATTCCCGTGCTCGAAAAGCACCTGGAGCTGGCTCGCCGCGAGGCCGAATACATGGGCAAAGGCGGAGCTGTCTATGACTATCTGCTGGATTGCTTCGACCCGGGTGCGTCCGAGGCGGCGGTCGTTCGACTTTTTACCCCCTTGCGGAACGGCTTGGTGCCCTTCGCGCGCGAGGTGGTGGCAGCCTCGCTTCGGCGCAAGGCACCCGCTTTGGGCGCCTGGCCTCGGGCAGCGCAAGAAGCGTTTCTGCGGGAAGTGACGGCCAAGATCGGATTCGACTACAACCGCGGCCGCCTCGATGTTTCGTTGCATCCCTTCTGTTCTGGCACCGGCGTCGATGTGCGCATGACGACGCGCTATCTTCCAAACGAACCGTTGGGGGCCCTGTTCGGATCGATTCACGAAACGGGCCATGGGCTTTATGAGCAAGGCATGGCGGATGAGCATCGGGGAACGGCGCTGGGCATGCCCGCTGGCATGGCAGTCCATGAGTCCCAGAGCCGCCTGTGGGAAAACCAGGTGGGGCGGAGCCGCGGCTTCTGGCGCTTTTTCGAGCCGAAGGTGCGGGCCGGGTCGCCCCAGACGCTCGAAGGGCTCTCCTTCGATGATATATACCGCGCCGTCAATGCGGTGAAATTCTCGTCGATTCGCGTCGAATCCGACGAGGTCACCTACAATCTGCATGTGATTCTGCGCTTCGAACTCGAGCGGGCGTTGCTGTCGGGGAAGCTGGCGGTCAAGGATGCGGCAGACGCGTGGCGGGCCGGCGCCAAGGAGATCGTCGGGCTCGAGCCGGCAACGGACAAGGAAGGCATCCTCCAGGACGTCCATTGGGGCGGGGGAATGTTCGGATATTTTCCGAGCTACACGATCGGAAACATGATGGCTTCCCAGCTTTGGTACGCGGCCCTCGCGGAGCGGCCGGCGCTTGAGGAAGATTTCGCGAATGGGGAGTTTGGCTGGCTGCTCTCGTGGCTGAGGGCGAAGGTTCACGGTGAAGCCAGGCGCCAGGACGGTCTGGCGTTGATCGAGAAGGTGACCGGCAAGCCGCTCAACCCGGATGCGCTGCTGCGCTACTTGCGCGAACGCTATGGGTCACTTTATCTCCAGTGAGTGCTGCTGATTGATTCGCATTGTCATCTGGATGGTTATGCCCGCCGCGGTGAACTCGCGGCGGTGATCGAACGCGCTCGCGCCGCCGGAGTGGGCGAAATGATCGCGATTGGCACGGACCGGGACGATTGGGAGCTGAATCGCCAGCTGGCCCGCGACCATGCGGGCTACGTTCACTATTCGGTCGGGCTGCATCCCTGCAACGTGGGGGAAGATTGGGAATCGGCCGCCGCCCTAATTGCCGATTATTGGCGAAACGATAAGGATCGTCCCAATGCGCTGGGCGAATGCGGACTGGATCGGTTTCATTTGCCCAAGGACGATGCGGCGGCGGCGGCCCGCGTTTTCGATTGGCAGCGCCTCGCTTTCGTTCGGCAGCTGGAGATCGCCAAAGAGTTGAACTGCCCGCTCGTGGTTCATTCGCGGCACGCGTTCCCCGAGTGCGTTCAGCTGATCGATGCTTCCGGCGTGAATTGGCAAAAGGTGGTCTTCCATTGCTTCAGCGAGGGCGCGGACGAAATGGCGGAATTGAACCGCCGGGGCGGCCGCGGCTCCTTCACGGGCATTCTCACCTACAAGAATGCTGATTCCGTTCGCGCCGCCGCCAAGGTCCAGGGTCTGGAGCGATTCATGGTGGAAACGGACGCGCCGTTCCTGGCGCCGATGCCCCATCGCGGAAAGCCGAATGAGCCAGGGCTGATGCGACATACTGCGGAGTATGCCGCGGGGTTGTTTGGGATTTCGCTGGAGGCGCTGGCGGAAAGGGCGACGGCCAATACGCGGGAGTTTTTTGGGCTCGCGGGTGGAGCGCGTTGTCCCTAACGCGCTGTTCGACGCCGCTAGCCGAATCGTTTTAGCCCGAGTCCAACAGCGCGTTGGGGACAACGCGCTCCACCTCGTGACGGGCGCGCCTTACGGCTCGTCGAACTTCCGGGCGAACAACGCCTCCAGCTCGGCCAGCATCTGGGGCGCGTCGTCTCCGGCAGCGATAAATTTGACCTTCGAGCCGCGGCCGGCGGCCAGCATCATCAAGCCCATGATGCTCTTGCCGTTGACCTGTTCGTCGTCCTTCTCCACGAACACCTCGCATTTGAACTTGTTCGTGATGCGCACGATCATCGCGGCCGGCCGGGCGTGGATGCCCATCTTATTCTGCACCACCAATTCCTTGATGGATTGGGGGCCAGCGGGTGATACGTCGCTTGTGCTCATTGAATCAAAATGGCCGCGAAGGTCGGCCAAGCTAGGGCTCCTTGCAACCTAAAATGCCTCGCCAAGCCGTTGTGGTTCCCTGCCGATTGGAATCTACCCGCTTCCCGCGCAAGCTCTTGCATAAGATACGCGGCAAGCCGCTGGTGCTGTGGGTCGCGGAGCGGCTGGCGTCGGAAACTCCGGGTTTACCCGTATATTTCGCTGTGGATCACCCCCTGTTGCAGGAGGTTCTGCAATCGGCTGGCCACGCGGTGGTGATGACACGGTCTGACCATGCCAGCGGCACCGACCGTATCGCCGAGGCCAACCGAACCATTCGCGCCGAGCAGGTGATCAATGTTCAGGGAGACGAGCCTCTGGTATCGCGATCTCAGCTACAAATGCTGTCGGGGCTGATCGCGGGCCCGGCGGAAATGGCCACGCTGGCGACTCCATTTGCCTCGGTGAGGGACTGGCAGAATCCCAATCAGGTGAAAGTCGTCTGCGGTCACGACGGAAAGGCGCTGTACTTTTCACGCTCGCCCATGCCGTATCCGCGCGACGCGCAGGGACAGCCGGATGAAGCCTGGGTGCAGGCGCATCGGCCGCTGAGGCATTTGGGATTGTACGCCTACAAGGCGGATCTGCTCGAACGCTTTGCGTCCCTTCCGCCCGGCCGGCTTGAGCAAATTGAAAAGCTTGAGCAACTGCGCGTGCTGGAGAACGGCTTCTCGATCGCAGTCGGACTCAGCAGCGATCCGTCGATTGGGGTCGACGTGCCGGAGGACGCGGAAAAGTTTGAGGCGGTGCTCGGGGCGCGGCTGTAGCCGGGGGCACGGTGGAGCGCATGGTCCCCATGCGCTTTTGGCGTGAAACGCGGATGGAGATCAAAGCGCGTGGGGACCACGCGCTCCACCGCCTCAGAGCTTCCCGGCCTTGCGCTGCTCGATCAGCCGGTAGAAGTCCGTAAAGAGCGGATCGGCATCGTTCGGTCCGGGAGCGGCCTCGGGGTGATACTGCACGCAAAACACGGGCAGGTCCTTGTGCCGCAAGCCTTCGACGGTCTGGTCGTTGAGGTTGATCTCGGTCACCATGCCGCCGCCTTTTTCCACCGATTTCGGGTCGGTCGCGAAGCCGTGATTTTGCGCCGTGATCGACACTTTTCCCGTCTCCAGATTCTTGACCGGCTGATTGCCGCCGCGGTGGCCAAACTTCAGCTTGTAGGTGGTGCCTCCCAAGGCATGCGTGATCATCTGATGCCCCAGGCAGATGCCGAAGGTCGGGAGCTCCTGAATGAGCTCGGTCACGGTGCGATGGATATAGGGCAGGGCCGCCGGATCGCCCGGGCCGTTCGAGAGAAACAGACCGTCGGGCTTGAGCTCGCGCACCTGCTGCGCCGTGGCCCCGGCGGGCAGCACTTCCACCTCGAAGCCATGCCGGACGAGCTTGCGGTAAATCGTGTATTTGGCGCCGTAGTCGAAGGCGGCCACCCGAAAGCGCTTGGCCGGCGCCTCGGCGGTGCCGAATCGCGTTCCGACCGGGACGTACGGCGCGTTGAAATTGCCGGCGTCGTCGGCGCTCCATTCGTGCGTCCGGGCGCAGGTCACCTCCCGCACGTAGTCCGATCCCGCCATGTCCCGCCACGCGCGGGCTGTCGCCACGGCGGCGGCGGGATCCAGGGGCAGGGTGCTCAGGCAGCATTTCATCGCCCCCTTGACCCGGAGCTTCTTGGCCAGCGCCCGGGTATCGATCTCGCTGATACCGGGAACGCCGGCCGACCGCAGATATTCATCGAGCGAAAGCTGCGAGCGCCAATTGCTGACCACCGGCGAAAGCTCGCGGACCACCAGCCCCGAAGCCTTGGGCCGCGCGGCCTCCGCGTCGGCCGCGTTGATGCCATAATTGCCGATCTGCACGGCCGTCAGGGTCACGATCTGTCCAAAATACGACGGATCGGTCAGAATCTCCTGATAGCCGGTCATCGAGGTGTTGAACACGCATTCCCCGGAGATCGTCGCATCGGCTCCAAAGGCCGAACCGTGGAAGACGCTGCCGTCTTCGAGCGCCAGGAGGGCGGGCTTGGGCTGTGACATGGTTGGCCCGAACGAAAAGGGCTTCAGACTGGGGCTGCAAGGGGGAAGCGTTGGATTGGCTATCCTGAGGTGGAGCGTGTAGTCCCCACGCGTTTTGATCTCAATCCGTGTTTGGCGTCGCTCAGCGCGTGGGGACCACGCGCTCCACCCGTCGAAGGGAATTCGCCCTCTATTTGACAGAAAGCGACAATCCCCCTAGTTAGGAACCAAACCTCCGATGTCCTATAGCGAAGACCGTGCGGCTTGGTTCGAAGGCCGCGGCCTGTGGCAGCATGTGCCAGAGGCGGATTGGCAGGACTGGACGTGGCAGCTGAAGAACCGGCTGACGACCGTCGAGCAGCTGGAGCGCCACCTGACACTGACTGCCGAAGAACGGGGGGGCTGCGAACAGGCGAACCACAAACTCGCTCTCGCGATCACGCCCTATTTTTTCAACCTGATCGACCGGGAGGATCCCGATTGTCCGCTCCGCCGCCAGGTGATTCCGCGCGCGGAGGAGGGGATCGTGAATCCCGATGAAATGCTCGATTCGCTGGGCGAGGATGGGCACTCGCCCGTGCCCGGCTTGGTGCATCGATACCCGGATCGCGTTCTGTTTTTGGTCACCGACCGCTGCGCTTCCTATTGCCGTTATTGCACGCGCAGCCGCTTGGTCTCGAACGCCCAGGACTACAATTTCCATCCGGAGTTCGAGCAGGGACTGCGCTACATCGAGTCCCATCCTGAGATTCGCGACGTGCTGCTCTCCGGCGGCGATCCGCTGCTGCTATCCGATCGCAAAATCGAACACCTGCTGAGCCGGCTACGGGGCATTCCGCATGTGGAATTCATCCGCATTGGTTCGCGCATCCCGGTGTTTCTGCCGCAGCGGATCACGCCGGAGCTGTGCGACATCTTCAAACGCTATGGGCCTATCTGGATGAGCATCCACGTGAATCATCCGCACGAGTGTGCCGCCGAACTGCGCGCTGCCTGCGAGCGGCTCTCGTTTGCGGGTGTTCCGCTGGGCAATCAGAGCGTCCTCCTGCGAGGAGTGAACGACGACGCCGAGGTGATGAAGGCGCTCGTGCATCGCCTCCTGCGCATGCGTGTTCGGCCCTACTATCTGTATCAGATGGATCTGATCACCGGCGGGAGCCATTTCCGCGTCGATGTGCGCAAGGGCATCGAGATCATCCGCGCGCTCCGCGGCCACACGACGGGATACGCGATTCCACAATACGTCATCGATGCGCCGGGAGGCGGTGGCAAGGTACCGATCAACCCGGACTACGTGGAAAAAATCACCGACGAAGAGATCATCTTCCGCAACTACGAGGGCGATCGGTATTCTTACCCCCTCAAAGTTAAGAGGCCCGCACCAGCGACTACGGTAGTTCCTGCCAGCCAATATATTACATAAAGCGTTTTTTTGGCGCTTTTTTTGAATGTTTTGAGTACGGCTGCGTCTTACTTTGATGTAAACACCGTTCCATGAACGGTGCATGTTTGTAGTTCTTACGGTTTGCTTGGTGTTAGGTCACACGGGCCGCCCCGCAAGGGGCGGCTCTTGTGTTTTAGGAACAAAGGAATAGCGCTGTAGTTCTAACCTCAGCCTAACACCTAATATCATGAGGCACCTTAAGTCTCTCTCTATCAGTTGCGTTGGCATTGGACTCCTCCTTGCCGGATGCGAAGGAACGGGTCCGAACACCCAAAATGGAGCCGTGCTCGGCGGGGCGCTAGGAGCGATCGCCGGAGGAATCATCGGAAATAATTCGGGAGGACATAATGCCGTGGGCGGCGCCCTGATCGGCGGAGCCATCGGCGCGATCGCCGGCGGCACCATCGGAAATCAAGTCGATCACGAACGCGGCACCGTTTACACCTCCCAGGCTCAGGCAACGACCACCGTCGTCTATGCCGATCAACCGCCCCCCCCGCCACCCCCGCAGGTGGTGGACTATAGCACTCCGCCGCCGCCATCGCCCGACGCGGTTTGGATCAACGGACACTACGATTACGAGGGCAACGCTTACGTCTGGGTGCCCGGCTACTGGACGATTCCGCCCCCCGGCTATCGCTATTACGTCGTGGCCCACTGGGCCCACCGCGGCGGGGATTGGGTTTACGTCCGCGGCTATTGGCGCTACTGACCCGTTAGTTAATTGCACGAACATCGCCCCTCAGTCTGACTGAGTGGCGATGATCTCGCTGCACGAAGGCAAAGGCGCACGCCGGAAGCGTCCGGTGGATCGCGTGGTTTACCTTCACCTCAAAGTGAACTCCTGTCGTCCGCTGATCTGGCGGCGGCTGTGGGTTCGAGAGTCGATGTGGTTGTCCCGCCTCCATGATTGCGTGCAGGTGGCGCTCGACTGGTACGACTATCAGACGCACGTGTTCAACTTTGGCGATTTGAAGTTTGGCAACCCGCTGAAGCGCGACGATTTGATCATTGAGGACGATCGCGACGTCACGCTTGCGGATTTGGGCATCGAAGGCCGGACCAGTTTTTCCTACCAGTATAATTTCGACGAAGGCTGGCAGGTGGAAATTGCCGTCGAGGGCCTCCATTCCCCGCGCAAGGGCGTGCGCTACCCGCGCTGCGCCGGAGGCGAACGGGCGGGTCCGCCCGAAGACTGCGGAGGACCCGAAGCGCATCACGACCTGCTGGCTTGCATCAAGGAGCCCAATACAGATCTGGGACGGGAGTGGCTGGAGTGGTTGGGCCCGGGTTATGACCCGGACGCCTGCGACCTGGACAAGATCAATAGTGCATTACGCAAGCTAGGGCGTTGACATCCGGCGGAACCTGAGCCCCCCGAAGGCGAATCCAATGGGTGCTATGAAAATGCTACCCATGAAAAAGGGACCCAGCTTCCGCCTTCTCGCTGCGCTCGCCGCATTCGGCGTTGCCGCCAGCTTCGTGCCAAGCGCCTCCGCGTTTGGCGTATCCGTCGATATCAACGCGGGCCCGCCGCCGCCCCGCCACGAAGAAATGCACATGCGAGACCGTCCGAGTCCGGATTATGTGTGGATTCAAGGTTATTGGGCGGGTGAACCGGGTCACTATGAGTGGACCGCGGGCCATTGGGACCGTCCGCCGCACCACGGCGCCGTCTGGGTCGCTCCTCGCTGGGACCACCGGAACGGGCATGCGGTTTTCGTCCGCGGTTTCTGGCGGTAACCGTTGCCCAAATTCAGGGACATAGCCTCATTGGCCGAATCGATGCGGCCGGGGGGGCTTGTCCCGAGGCGGAGCGCGTGGTGCCCCCGCGCGCTTTTCCGCTTTCGACGTCGAACAGCGCGTGGGGACCACGCGCTCCACCTTTCGGCAATGGGTGTCGTACGTGCCGGGGGCAGCGCCCCCGGCTACAGCAAGCTGCTTACTAGGTCGGAAGCGGGAAGGGATTCCAACGCCTTCCGATCTTCGAACAACAGCAAGATGCGATCGGCGCGCGACGCGCCTAGCCGAACGGAAAGAGCGTCCCTCGCTTTTTGTTTCAGCAGCGGCCAGCCTTCCGCGCGGCGCCGCCGATGACCGATGGGAAATTCGACCAGGACCCGATCGGTCGCGGATCCGTCCCGGAAAAACACCTGCACCGCGTTCGCGATGGAACGCTTCTCCGGATCGAGGTAGTCCCGCGAAAACGATTTGTCCTCGGTCACGACCATCTTTTGCCGCAGGGCATCGATTCGAGGATCGGCGGCCCATTGGCCTTCGTAGTGTTGAGCGGTGAGCTCACCGAAGATCAGGCCGATGGCGGTCATGTATTGCAGACAGTGATCGCGGTCCGCTGGATTGTGGAGCGGTCCCTTTTTGTCGATAATTCGGACCGCCGATTCGTGCGTGGTGATTTCGACGCGGTCGATCTGTTCGAGGCGAACCTTGACCGACGGATGCAGGCGCAACGCCGCTTCGACGGCCGTTTGGGCGTGGAATTCTGCGGGAAAGGAAATCTTGAAGAGCAGGTTTTCCATCACGTAGCCGCCGAGCGGGCGGGCGAGCGTCACGGGCTGCCCTTTGAAGGACACGTCTTGAAAACCCCAAACGGGCGCCGTCAGGGCCGACGGGTAGCCCATTTCGCCCGTCAAGGAAATGAGCGCCAGGCGCACGGCGCGACTGGTCGCATCACCCGCCGCCCACGATTTGCGCGAACCGGTATTCGGCGCGTGGCGATAGGTGCGCAGCGCCGAGCCGTCGATCCAGGCGTGCGAAACGGCGTTGAGAATCTGTTCGCGAGTCCCTCCCAGCATCGCTGTCGCGACGGCGGTCGACGCGACCCGAACGAGCAGCACGTGGTCGAGTCCGACGCGATTGAAGGAATTGTCGAGGGCAAGCACGCCCTGGATCTCGTGGGCCTTGATCATGGCGGCGAGCACGTCGCCGACGGTTGGCGCCCGCGCGCTGGCGGGCAGCGGGGTGTGGAAGGCGGCCGGCTGAAGGCCGGCGGCGCGCTGCTGTCCGAGCCAATCGGCCACGGCGAGGATGGCGCCCAGATTGTCCGACGGGTGGCCCCATTCGGCGGCCAGCCAGGTGTCATTGAAATCGAGCCAGCGGACGAGCGCGCCGATGTTGAAAGCGGCGGCGACGGGATCGAGGACGTACGCGGTTCCCAGAACGCGCGCGCCGCCCGGGGTGACGGCGCCCGGCACGATTGGACCGAGCAGTTTCGTGCACGCGGGGTATTCCAGCGCCAGAAATCCGCAGGCGAGCGTATCCAGCAGGCACCAGCGGGCGGTATCCCACGCTTCGTCCGAGGCCAGGGCGCTGCTCGGCAGCAAGGCGTAGTCGGTGATCGTGGCCAGCAGGGCGTCGAACGGTGGCCGATGGGCCGAGGCGGAGGCGCTCATTCCTGGCGGGCGTCGATGGGCGGAAAGGGCCGGGGCGCCGGACCGGTGTAGTTGGCGCTGGGCCGAATGATTTTTCCGTCGGCGCGCTGCTCCAGAATGTGCGCCGACCAGCCCGATGTGCGCGCGATGACGAACAGCGGCGTGAACAGGGCGGTGGGCACTCCCATTTGGCGGTACGCGACGGCGCTGTACCAATCGAGATTCGGAAACATCTTTTTCTCGTTCCAGAGCAGGGTTTCGACCCGTTCGGCGATCTGGAATTGCACGTCGTTGCCGGCGGCCGCCGCGAGCTGGCGCGCGATTTCCTTGATGATGGGATTGCGCGGATCGCCGACGGTGTAGACCGGATGCCCGAAGCCGACGATGATCTCTTTGCGCGCGAGGCGCCCGCGGATGTCCGCTTCGGCGGCGTCCGCCGTCAAATAGCGCTGCTGGATTTCCAGGGCGGCCTCGTTGGCTCCGCCATGCTTGGGGCCGCGCAGGGCGCCGATCGCGCCGGTGATGGCGGAATGGAAATCCGAACCCGTGCCCGCGATCACCCGCGCCGTGAAGGTCGATGCATTGAATTCGTGCTCGGCGTAAAGAATGAGCGAGCGGTCCAGCGCGCGCACGTGAGCCGGATCGGGAGTCCGCTGATGCAGCAGACGCAGAAAATGGCCCGCAACGGACGAGTCCTCGGTTTCGACGCCGATGCGCCGGCCGTGGGTGGCGAAGTGATGCCAGTAGAGCAGCATGCTGCCGAAGCACGCGATCAGGCGGTCGCCAGTGGAAGCGGCGGCCTCCGGCTCCAACGTTCCCAACAGGGAGCATCCCGTTCTTAGCACGTCCATCGGATGGGCGGTGGCGGGAATTCGCTCCAGCACCGCGCGCAAGGGTTCGGGCAACCCGCGCAGCGCTTTCAGGCGCACCTGGTATGCAGCAAGGGTGGCCCGCGTCGGCAGCTGGCCGTAAATCAGCAAATAGGCGACCTCCTCGAAGCTGGCCTGCGCGGCCACCTCCGCGATGTTGTAGCCCCGATAGTGCAGATCGTTGCCCGTGTGGCCGACCGTGCACAGGGCGGTGTTCCCGGCCGGGACTCCGGACAACGCAACCGATTTTTTCACGACGGCCGAAACAGCTGATCGAGCTTCTGCTCGTACTTGTGATAATCGAGCACCTGATAGAGCTCGGCCCGGGTCTGCATGTGAGACGTGACCGCCGCTTGCGTGCCCTCGCGCCGCACAGTGTCATAGACTTGGGCGGCGGCCGCGCTCATGGCCCGAAAGGCGGAGAGTGGATAGAGCGCCATCGCGATCCCCGTGGGGCGCAGTTGCTCCAGGGTGAACAGCGGCGTCTTTCCGAATTCAGTGAGATTGGCCAGAACCGGCGCGGAAACCGTGGCCGCAAATTCGCGATACTCGTCGAGCGTGGTCAGCGCCTCCGCGAAGATCATGTCGGCGCCCGCGGCAACGTAAGCCTGCGAGCGCGCAATCGCTCCCGCCAGGCCTTCGTTGGCGGCGGCATCGGTCCGAGCCATGACGACAAAGTCCGCGTACGGCTTGGCGTCGATCGCGGCGCGAATGCGATCGCACATTTCCGAAGACGAGACCAATTCCTTGCCCGGCCGATGGCCGCAGCGCTTCGCCGCAACCTGATCTTCCAGGTGCACGGCGGCGACGCCCGCGCGGGCCATCTCGCGAATGGTGCGCCCGAGGTTGAAGGCCGGGCCCCAGCCGGTGTCGATGTCGACGAGCAGCGGCAACGGTGCGGCGGCGACAATGCGACGCGCATCGGTCAGCACGTCGTCGAGCGTCGTGATGCCCAGGTCGGGCAGCCCGCACGAGGCGTTGGCCACGCCGGCGCCGGAAAGGTACAGGGCGCGAAAGCCGGCGCGCTGGGCGAGCAGGGCGCAATAGGCATTGATCGCGCCGGCAATCTGCAGAGGCCGCTCGGCAGCCACGGCCGAGCGAAAGGCGGCGCCGGGACTCATATGTTTTCGTCCTCCGATTCGGGCAGCTTCGGCCGGTTGGCGGGCAGATGCTGCGGAAGAACCAGGTAATAGTTCATGAGCCACCAACTGCGGGAGGAACGGTAGAAAAGGGCCGGCACGGCGAGGGCTCCCACGCCCGCGAGCACGATCGCCACGGTGGAGGAGATGGCTTGGTTGTAGGCGAGCAGCCCCACCGGGAGCAGATAGCCCACGCAGGTGACGCCGTAGTTGAGCGACATGGAGCCCAAAAAAAATCCCTCGTCGCGCTCGAGCTTCAGCCCGCAGTGGGGGCATGCGCGGTTGAGCTCAAAGAGCGTGCCCGCCTTGAAGAGGCTCTTTTGGCCGCAATTGGGGCAGCGGTTGGTCAAACCGCGCTTGATGATCTGGGGGCGCGTGACGGGCATGAAAAAGGCGCTCCCCCAGATGAGGGGAGCGCCGAAAGTTTCGCAATCCTTGGCTGAGTGCGCTTGCGCTGTAGCGCTCAATCACGAGCCCAGTTTGTACCGGGTGAAGCGGCGAACCTGAATGTTTTCGCCGATCTTCGCGATCTTCTCGGTGACCATCTCCTTGACCGTCTTTTCCGGCAGCTTGACGAACGGCTGGTCCAGGAGACACACGGTCGAGTAGTACTTCTCGAGCTTGCCTTCGACGATCTTTTGGGCGGCCGCCGGCGGCTTGCCCTGAACCTGCGCGGTCGCGATGTCGCGTTCGCTGGCCAGTTCCGCCTCGGTGACTTGATCGCGCGAGACGTAAGTCGGGCTCGCGGCGGCGATCTGCAGGCACAGGTCCTTCACGAACGCCTTGAACTCCTCATTGCGGGCGACGAAGTCCGTCTCGCAATTGACCTCGATGAGGACGCCGACTTTGCCGCCAACGTGGATGTAGCTTTCGATCAGGCCTTCGCTGGTGGTGCGGTCGGCCTTCTTGGCCGCCGAGGCGGCGCCCTTCTTGCGCAGGATCGTGATGGCTTCGTCGACGTTGCCGTTGGATTCCGTGAGCGCTTTTTTGCAATCCAGCAGGCCGGCGCCCGTCTGCAGGCGCAGATCGTTCACCATTTGGGCGGAGATGGGAGTGCTCATGAATTATTCCGCTTTGACGGGGGCCTTGCGGGGGCGCGGAGCGATCGCCTTGCGCTTGGCGGCGGCGGCCGCGGTGTCGGTCGTTTCGCCTTCGACGGCGGCGGCGGCCTCCGCGGGCAGGGCGACGCGGGAAAGATCGACTTCGCCCTCCGGCGTTTCCAGGTCCGTGTGCAGCGCCGCCTGCTGCTTGGCTTCCGCGCGCTGGGCGCCACGGTTGCCGCGCTGGGCAAGGCCGTTCTGAATCGCGTTGGTGATCGTCTCGACGATGATGCGGATCGACTTGACCGCATCGTCATTGCCGGGAATCGGGTGGGAAACGGTCGCCGGATCGGAATTGGTGTCGACGAGGGCGATGCAGGGGATGCCGCAGCGAGCCGCTTCGGCGACCGCGATCTTTTCGTGGCTCACGTCCACGACAAAGAGGGCGGTGGGCAGGCCGCCCATTTCAACGATGCCGTTGAAGTTGCGCTGCATGCGGGTCATTTCGCGCTTGATGGCGGACTCTTCCTTGCGGGGGAGCTTGCTCATCTCGCCGCTGGTTTCCATCTGCTGGTACTTCTTGTACTTGGCGACGGACCGCTTGACGGTTTCGTAATTGGTAAGGGTGCCGCCCAGCCAGCGGTCGACGCAGAAGGGCATGTTGGTCGAAGCCGCAGCTTCACGAACGATGTCCTTGGCCTGGCGCTTGGTGCCGACCATGAGGATGTTGTTGCCGTTGCCCACGGTCTCTTCGATGAAGGCGCAGGCCTTTTCGAGGGCCGCGTGGGTCTTGGTGAGGTCGATGATCGTGACGCCTTGGCGGTGATCAAAAACAAAGGGCTTGGAACGGGGGTTCCAACGCTTGGTCTGGTGCCCGAAATGCACGCCGGCATCGAGCAAGTCCTTGGGGGATACGCTAATACTCATTTTGATCTATGTATCTATTTCCTATACACAGGTCGGCCAATAGGGCCGCCTTGCGATCGGGATTGTTGTTGGTTGATGACGAGAAAAGGACCACCACACTGGGTTTGGCGGGGAGTGGCAAGGGGATTCTACGAGAGGGTGGAGCGCATGGTCCCCATGCGCTTAAATCTCCGTCCGCGTTTGGCGCCGAAGCGTGTGGGGACCACGCGCTCCACCCAGGTCTTTGCTATTTCTTTACCTTTATCGCCCCGCGGCCGGGGAACAGCGTCCGGCAGATCTCGCAGACCGTACCGTCGCAGCCGTGCGCCGAGCAGTGCTCCCGGCCATAGTAAATGATTCGCAGATGGAGCTTATTCCAATGCGATTCCGGAAAGAGCTTCTTCAGGTCGGCCTCGGTTTGGGTCACATTTCGACCTTCCGTCAGGCGCCAGCGCTGGGCCAGACGGTGGATATGGGTGTCCACGGGAAAGGCCGGGACTCCAAAGGCCTGGGCCATGACCACGCTGGCCGTCTTGTGGCCGACGCCGGGCAGCAGTTCGAGCGTCTCGAAGGACTGGGGGACGTTTCCCCCGTATTGATCGACCAGGATCCGGCTTAACCCGGCGATCGCCCGGGCTTTTTGCGGTGAAAGTCCGCAGGGGCGAATGACGGATTGAATCTTCTCGACCGGTACTGCCGCCAGGGTCTCGGCGGTATCGCCCAGGGCAAACAGGGCGGGCGTGACTGCGTTGACCCGCCGGTCCGTGCATTGCGCGGACAAGAGAACGGCTACCAGCAGGGTGAAGGGACTCGCATGATTGAGCGGAATGGCCGGGGAGGGGTACAATTCCTCCAGTCGCCGGTCCACGTAGTCGGCCCGGGACTGCCGGGTGGGGAATTCGCGAGGGCTTGCCATCGGCCGCCTACGTCAGACGTTAGACGCCACACGCAGTCAAAACCGAAATGCAGAAATTCCCGACCGACGACTTCGCCCGGCGCCATTTTGGGGACGATCCCGCAGCCCAGGCCGAACGCCTGCGAACCATCGGATACGATAGCCTGGAGGCGCTGGTGGACGACGCCGTGCCGCGATCGATCCGGCGGCGCTTGCCGCTGAACCTGCCCGCGGCGTTGTCCGAACCCGAAGCGCTGGCCGCGCTCCGCGGCTATGCCGCCGAAAATCGGGTGCTGCGGAGCTTCATTGGCATGGGCTATTACGACACCTGGACCCCGTCGGTGATTCAGCGCACGATCTTGGAGAATCCGGCTTGGTACACGGCCTACACCCCCTACCAGGCGGAAATCGCGCAAGGCCGCCTGGAGGCGCTGCTCAATTTCCAGACGATGGTGTGCGACCTGTCCGGCCTGGAGATCGCCAACGCCTCGATGCTGGATGAAGGCACGGCGGCCGCCGAGGCGATGATGATGTGCCATCGGCTGAAATCCGGCGAGGTCTCCGCCGCGCCGGAATTTTTTGTGTCGGATCGCTGCCACCCGCAAACGATCGACATCGTGCGCACGCGCGCCGAACCGCTCGGCGTCAAGGTGATCGTCGGCGATCAGGCGTCCTTTGCGCCCACGGCGCACTGCTTCGGCGTCCTGGTCCAATACCCCGATACCCGCGGCGGCGTGCACGATTTCGAAACGTTCTTCGCGGCGGCGCACGCCGTCGGCGCTTTCACGGTCGTTGCGACCGACCTGCTTGCGCTGACCTTGCTGAAGGCGCCCGGAGAATTCGGCGCCGACGTGGCCGTGGGATCGGCCCAGCGATTTGGCGTGCCCCTCGGCTACGGCGGACCGCACGCGGGATTTCTCGCCACGCGCGACCAGTTCAAGCGCCAGATGCCCGGCCGGCTGGTCGGCGTTTCCAAGGACTCGGCGGGCAACCCCGCGATGCGCCTCGCCCTCGGCACGCGCGAGCAGCACATCCGCCGCGACAAGGCCACTTCGAACATTTGCACGGCGCAGGTGCTCCTCGCGGTCATGGCCTCCATGTACGCCGTGTATCATGGCCCCGAAGGCCTGAAAGGAATCGCGATGCGGGTCGCTGGTCACGCGAAGCGGCTGGCCGCGGGTTTGCGTGCCGGCGGAGCGCAGGTCGACGATGCGCCGTTTTTTGATACAATCACCGTGTCCGGGGTGGATGCGCAGCGGCTGTCGGCCGCTGCAGCGGCGCGAGGATATAATTTGCGGGTCGTCGACCCCCAGACGGTCGGAGTCGCGTTGGATGAGACCACGGCGGATGCGGAAGTAGCGGTGCTGCTGGAAGTGTTCGACGCGAAAGCGGCGGGCGTTGTTGCCGGTTCCGGGGTCGGCGACCCCGGCTACAGCGGCCGGCGCAGCACGCCGTTTCTTGTGCATCCAGTTTTCCATCGCCACCACACCGAGCATGAAATGCTCCGCTACATCAAGCGGCTTGAGGCGAAGGACCTTTCCCTCTGCCACTCGATGATTTCGCTCGGGTCGTGCACGATGAAGCTGAACGCGGCGAGCGAGATGTTTCCGGTGTCGTGGCCCGAGTTCGGACGGCTGCATCCGTTCGCGCCGCGCGACCAGGCCAAGGGCTATGCGCGGCTCTTCCGCGACCTTGAAACCTGGCTCGCGGAAATCACCGGCTTCGCCGCCGTGTCTCTGCAGCCCAATGCCGGTTCGCAGGGGGAATATGCCGGCCTGCTGGCGATTCGCGCTTACCACGCATCGCGGGGCCAGGAGGCCCGCGACATTTGCCTCATTCCGACCAGCGCGCACGGCACCAATCCGGCCTCGGCCGCGATGGGCGGCTTCAAAGTCGTGGCGGTCGCGTGCGACTCAAACGGCAATGTCGATTTGGCCGACCTGCGCGCCAAGGCCGAGGCGCACCGCGATGGACTGGCCGCCCTGATGGTGACCTATCCGTCGACGCACGGTGTATTCGAGGAAGGGATTCGCGAAATGTGCGCGATTGTGCACGCCAGCGGCGGGCAGGTGTACATGGACGGCGCGAACCTGAACGCCCAGGTGGGCCTCACTTCGCCGGGCGAAATCGGCGCCGACGTCTGCCACCTCAACCTGCACAAGACCTTCTGCATCCCCCACGGCGGCGGAGGGCCGGGCATGGGTCCGATTGGCGTGGCGGAACATCTGAAGCGCTTCCTCCCCGGCCATCCGTTTCTCGGCGAGGGACCGGTCGGCGCCGTTTCGGCGGCCCCCTGGGGTTCGGCCTCGATTCTGGTGATTTCCTGGATGTACATCCGCCTGATGGGGCCGAGTGGGCTCACGGCGGCGACGCAAACGGCCATCCTCAATGCCAACTATGTCGCCAAGCGTCTCGGCGAACTCTTCCCCGTGCTCTACCGCGGGGCCTGCGGCCTGGTCGCGCACGAATGCATTGTCGACCTCCGCGATTGGAAACCGCACGGCATCGAGGCCGAAGACGTGGCGAAGCGGCTGATCGACTACGGTTACCACGCGCCGACGCTCTCGTTTCCGGTGCCGGGGACTTTCATGATCGAACCGACCGAAAGCGAAACCAAGGCTGAGCTCGACCGGTTTTGCGAAGCCATGCTGTCGATCCATGCCGAGATGAGCGAAATTGCGGCCGGCGCGGGCGACCGAACGAACAACTTGCTCAAGCAATCGCCGCATACGGCCGCGGTCGTGTGCGCGGATCGCTGGGACCGTCCGTACTCGCGGGAACGCGCGGCCTTTCCGACGGCGGCGACACGCGCCTCCAAATTCTGGCCCGCCGTTGGGCGGGTGGACAATGTCTATGGGGACCGTAACCTGGTCTGCTCCTGCATCGGGATGGAAGCTTATACGCCATGAGAATCATTCGACATATGACCGGACGGGGACCCGCCTACGCCGCGCTTTCGGCCGACGGTTCCGCGCGCGAAATCACGGGCGACATTTTTTCGGAGTACCGCCTCACCGACAAGGTGGTCACGACCGGCAAGCTCCTGGCGCCGGTGATGCCCGCGAACCTCATCGCGATCGGGCTGAACTACAAGGACCACGCGGCCGAATCCGGCGCGAAGCTGCCGGAGCGGCCGATGGTGTTCATGAAGAGCACGAACGCGCTGCAGAATCCGGGCGACCCCATCGAGCTTCCGACCAAGCTGCTCAGCCGCGAGGTCGACTACGAGGCGGAGCTCGCGATCGTCATCGGCCGCCGGTGCAAAAATGTGGCGCGCGCCGACGCCCTCGATTATGTGCTGGGCTACACGGCGGCCAACGATGTCTCGGCCCGCGACTGGCAGTTGAAATTCGGCGGCGGCCAATTCTGCCAGGGCAAGAGCTTCGACACGTTCTGTCCGCTCGGCCCGGTGCTCGTGACCCGCGGGGAAATTCCGGACCCCAATCGGCTGAAAATAAAAACCGTTTTGAACGGCGCGACGATGCAGGACAGTTCGACCAGCGAAATGGTCTTCGACGTGCCCACGCTGATTGAGTTTCTGAGCGGCAGCAAAACCCTGCTGCCGGGCACCGTGATCCTGACGGGAACACCGGCCGGCGTGGGGTTCACCCGCAAGCCGCCGGTTTTTCTCAAGGCCGGCGACACGATCAGCATTGAAATCGAAAAGATCGGCGCGCTGACGAATCCGGTCATCGAGGAACGTCCGAGCTAGGAAGCAGGGCGATCGAGGGTGGAGCGCGTGGTCCCCACGCGCTTGGACGCCGAACGCGGTTAACGGTCAAAGCGCATGGGGACCATGCGCTCCACCCATTCGCAGGAGTCGCCCGGTGCCCACCGCATAGAGCATCGCGATCAGCAGCAGGAAGGGGAGCAGGGACAATCCGTCCGCGGCGCTGCCGTGGAAAAACGGATTATGCGCCGTCGCCCAGCGATCGAGCGCGGCGTTCAAAGGATCCAGAACCCCGGCGAGGAAGGCGATGAGCACGCCGGCGATGGCGCCGCCGGCAATGTAGCCCGATGCCAGCAGGACGCCCGGGCTCTGGTCCGTGTCCTGGGTCGACCCGCGTCTTTGGGCGTGCCGGTCGATGGCCCAGCGCAGCAGTCCGCCGATCCAGATCGGAGCCGACGTCGAGAGCGGCAGGTACAAGCCCACGGCAAAGGCGAGCGACGGCAAGCCGACCATTTCGAGCATCAGCGCGGTCATGACACCGAAGAGCACGAGGGCCCACGGCAACTGATGGCCGAGAATTCCCTTGATCAGATAGGAGATGAGCGTGGCTTTCGGCGCGGAGAACTTCATCAGCACCCGGGTCCCGTCCGGGCGCGTGAAGTGGGTGCCGTTTATTCCCGGATCGACGAACCAGACCGCCTGGCCGGCATCGTCGACCAGATATTTGCCTTCCGGGCCCCCGCTTAGGCCGGACTTTTGCCAGGCGTGATAGCGGTGGGAATCGGAGCGGGCCTGGACTCCCTTGAGCGCTTCCTTGGCGCCCCATTCCGATGAGGGCACGTGAATTCCCGCGGGGGCGACCTGCGCGACCGGCACGTAGACCGTGTACGCGTCGTTGAGCGTGATCAGGATGGGCCCCAGGCAGAGCGCCGACGTGAGGGCGCCGAAGAGGATCGCGATTTGCTGGTACTTGGGCGTCGCGCCCAGCAAATGGCCGGTCTTGAGGTCCTGTGCCGTGCCTCCGCCGTTCGCCGCCGCGATGCACACCACGGCGCCCACGGTGAGGGCCGTGATGTAGTAGGATGGCCCCGTCCAGCCGACGACGAGAAAAATGAGGCACGTAAGCAGCAGGGTGGCCACGGTCATTCCGGAAATGGGATTCGACGAGGATCCAATTTCGCCTGTGAGGCGCGCCGAGACCGTGACGAACAAAAAGCCGAACACGACCACCAGGATCGCCCCCAGCAGATTCATGCGCAGGGGCGGGGCGGCGACGATGGCCGCCAGCAGGATCACGGTGCCGATCGCGACGAACTTGAGGGGCAGGTCGCGATCCGTGCGCGCCACCGCTTCGCCGCCGCTCGCGGCGCGAAGCCCGGCCAGACCGGCCTTGAGGCCGCTCCACAAGGTGGGGAGCACGCGGAGCAGGCTGATGATTCCGGCGGCTCCGACCGCGCCGGCGCCGATGAAAAGGATGTAATTTCGATGAATGGCATCCGGATCCATCTGCGAAATGGGCACGGTGGCCGGCGCGAGCGGAGCATTGGCGCCGGCGCCGAAAAACTTGATCATCGGAATGAGCACCAGATAAGCCAGCACGCCGCCGCCGCACATGACCGAAGCGATGCGCGGACCGATGATGTAGCCGACGCCCAGCAATTCCGGAGAGACTTCGACGCTCACCGAAGCGGACTCAAAGGGCCGCCCAAACACCTTT
The DNA here is from genome assembly GCA_036502225.1 of Opitutaceae bacterium. GTDB lineage: Bacteria > Verrucomicrobiota > Verrucomicrobiia > Opitutales > Opitutaceae > Palsa-1447. The sequence goes on along the minus strand of DASXYY010000035.1, from coordinate 26,224 downwards.
TCGGGCACGTCGCGCCACCCGCGCAGCGCCAGGTTCGCGGCCTTGTAGCAAAGGCCGATGAGAAATCCCGAGAAGATGACCTTGCCGCCCGGCGAGGCGCCGCGGGCGTCGCCGGCCATGAGGACGGCGGCGCAGGCTGTTCCTTCCGGGTACTTGAGCACTTCATGCTCTTCCACGATGAGCGAGCGCCGCAGCGGGATCATCATGAGGATGCCGAGCAGTCCGCCGAGAACTCCCACCAGCAGCACCCGCGTGATCTCCAGATCGAATCCCAGGATCATGATCGCGGGCATGGTGACGCCGACGCCGAAGGCGATGGTTTCGCCCGCGGAGCCCGCGGTCTGCGTCAGGTTGTTTTCGAGGATCGTGGCGTCCCGCCCGCCGAATTTCGAAAGCGCGCGGAAGAGCGCGAGGGAGATCACCGCGACCGGAATCGAGGCGCTGACGGTCAATCCCACCTTGAGCACCAGGTAGAGCGAGGAGGCTCCAAACAGCACGCCGAGCAGCGTGCCGGTCAGCAGGGCCCGCACGGTGAACTCGCGCAGGCGGGCTTCGGGGGCGATGTAGGGTTTCACCAGATTTCGACGCGCTGGTCCGGGCTCTGGCGCATCGGGGCGCCCGGGGGGATGGAAAAGGCGTCGTAGAACTCGGGCAGATTGGACAGCGGACCGTTGACGCGGTAGCGCGAAGGCGAATGGGGGTCGGTCGTGACGAGCAGGCGCAGCTCCTCGGGACGCGTGTTCTCGCGCCACAGCCGGGCGAAGGCGATGAAGAACCGCTGGTCGGCAGTGAAGCCGTCGGTGCGCGAGGGATGGACGCCGTGCTCCGTCAGGACGTGATGCAAGGCCGAGTACGCCAGCTTGAGGCCGCCCAAATCCGCGATGTTTTCACCCTCGGTCAGCTCGCCGTTCACGTGCAGGTCGTCGAGCGCGACAAAACGGTCGAATTGCTTCACGATGCGCTTGGATCGCTCCTCGAAGCGCGCGGCGCTTTCCGGCGTCCACCAGTCGGACAGGTTGCCTTTCCCGTCGTACAGCCGGCCTTGGTCGTCGAATCCGTGGGTCATTTCATGCCCCATCACGGTGCCGATGCCCCCGTAGTTGAGGGCGTCGTCCGCGAGCCGGTCGAACAGCGGGGCCTGCAGAACTCCGGCCGGAAACACGATGTCGTTCAGATTCGTTTCGTAGAAGGCGTTCACTTCGCTCGGGTCGGCGTCCCACTCGGCGCGGTCGACCGGCCGGCCGATCTTGTTCAGATCGCGTCGCACGCCGAAGCGCTGCGCATTCAGAATGTTGTCGAGGTACGAGGTGCGGGTGATCGCCACCGAGCCATAGTCGATCCAATGGTCCGGATACCCCACCTTGACGGTCATGGCGTCCAGCTTCGCGATCGCGCGCTGCCGGGTGGGCGCATCCATCCAGGGGAGCACGGCCAGCCGTTCGCGGAGCGCGCGGCGGATCTCGGCGATCATCGCGAGGGCGCGCGATTTCGACTCCACCGAGAACTGCGTGTAGACGTAGAGATGGCCCACGTCCTGAGGCAGCGCATTGTCCACTTCGTCCATGACGCGCTTCCACCGGTCACGCTCGCGGACCGTGCCGGTCAGGATGCGGTTGGAGAAGTCGAAGTCCTCCTGCTCAAACGGTTCGCTCAGATCGGGGGCAAAGTCGGTGAGCAGCTGCCACCGTAGATAGGCCCGCCAATCCGCCACCGGGGTGGACACCAGCAGCCGGTCAAAGGCGGCGAAGAATTCCGGCTGGCTCACGTCGACCGAGGATGGCGCGGCCATTCCCAGATTCCGGAAATAGCCGGGCCAGGAGAAGTGGGGAGTGACCAGGCTGAGAGCGCCCGGCGCGGTGGGATGATAATTGGTCACCGGGTCGCGCAGGTCCACGGCGCTGCGCGAGGCCTTCGCCAGCGCGAGCTCCAGGCGCCAGGCGGCTTCCGCATCGGCGGCCGCCGCGGCGTCGCCCGAGAGCCGGAGCATGCGTTCGATGTGGGTGCGGTAGGCGCGGCGGATGGCCTCCGACTTTCGATCGTTGCGAAAATAGTAGTCGCGATCCGGCAGCCCCAGGCCGCCTTGCGCCGCGCCCGCGATCATTCGCGTCGAGTCGACCGAATCCTGTTCGGAGCCAAAACTGAATACGACGTCCACGCTGATGAGGTGGAGCCGGGGGATTTCCGCGGCGACCTCCGCGGTCGTTTGCAGGCGGTCGATTTCCTCCAGCCAGCGCTTCAGCGGACCAAGGCCGGCAGCCTGGATGGCCGGCAAGTCCATTCCGCTCGCGTAGAAGTCGCCGACGCGCCGTTCCACCGCGACCAGCGGATCGTTCGGCGCCAGGGGCTCGGATTGGTAGGCCACGCGCTGAAAGAGCGTGCGGAGCGCATCCTGGCGCTGGGCCTCGACTTCGTCCCAAAGTCCCCACGACGTGTTGACCGCGGGAATCGGATGGGTTTTGAGCCAGTGCCCGTTGACGAACCGGTAGAAGTCGTCCGCCGGTTTCACCTTCCAATCGAAATCCGACCGGTCAATCGCGGCATGAGCGCCGAGCGCGCCCGCCAATGCCGCGGCCAGCCAGATCGATTTCATCACCAGATCGACACCTGGTCCGCCGCCGCCCGCCGCATGGGCGCGCCGCTGGGAACGGAAAACGCCGCGGCGAATTCATCCAGATTGGAAAGCGGCACGTTGGTGCGAAATTGCGCGGGGGGATGCGGATCGGTCTTGAGCTGCATCAGGAGCGCCGCCGTGCGATATTTGGTTTTGCGCATTTCGGCGTAGCTGAGAAAAAACCTTTGTTCCGGAGTGAACCCATTCAGGGAGGTCCGCTGCTCCGTCGTCATCGCCGCTTCCAGGGTCGTGAAGGCAAGCTTGAGGCCCCCGAGGTCGGCGATGTTTTCGCCGCTGGTCAGGCGCCCGTTGACGAACACGCCCGGCTCGGGTTCGGAGGCGTCGAACTGCTTCGCCAGCGATTCCGCGCGCCGCTTGAATTGGGCGGCGCATTCCGGGCTCCACCAATCTTCGAGTTCTCCCTTCGCGTTGTATTTGCGTCCCTGATCGTCGAAGCCGTGAGTCATTTCGTGGCCGATCACGGCCACCAGCGAGCCGTAGTTGGCGGCGATGTCGCCGTGGAGGTCGAACAAGGGGGGCTGCAGCCATCCCGCTGGAACGACGATGGCGTTGCGCTCCTGGCTATAGGAGGCATTCACCGTCTGCGGAGTCATCCACCATTCCGAGAGATCGGGCGGGCGTCCGATTTTGCGCAGATCAAAGCGGGTGTTGAAGGCCTTTATCTTGAGCACATTGGTGACATAGGGGCCGCGGTCGACCGACAGGCCCGCATAGTCGCGCCAATGGTCCGGATAACCGACCTGGATTCTCATCGCGTCGAGCTTGGCGACGGCGCGCTCCCGCGTGGACGCGTCCATCCATTCCACCCGATCGAGGCGCTCCCGATAGGTCGCGCGCAGTTTGGCGATGAGCTCCTGGACGCTAGTCCGAGTCTCCGGTGAAAAGTAGCTGGCGACGTAAAGCTTGCCGACGGCGTCGCCGACCAGCGAATTGACGTTCGCCGCGATCTGGTGCCAGCGCGGGGGCATGCGCTTGGTGCCGCTCAAGGTCGAACCGTAGAACGCGAAATTTTCATTCACATACGGGTCCGTGAGCGCGTTGGCGAATTCATGCAGGACGTGCCAGCGCAGGTAGGCCTGCCAATCGTCGACCGGCACCGTGTCAATCTGGTGGGCCAGTTCCTTGACGAAGTCGGGTTGGGCAACGTTGAGCCCGGTGAGGCTGGACAAATCGAGGGAGCGAAACAGGCCGTCCCAATCCAGATTCGGAGCGAGCTGCTGCAGTTCGGCGCGGCTCATATAGTGATAAGTCGCATCCGGGTCCCGACGCTCCGTTCGGGTCATGGCGGCGCCCGCCAACGCCGTTTCGATGCGCAGAATCGCCGCCGCTTCCGTCGCGGCCTTGGCCGCGGTGGCCCCGCGCAGGACCAGCATCCGGCTGACATGAGCCAGATACTTTGCGCGCAAGTCCGCGCTGCCGGCATCGGTATAGTAATCGCGGTCGGGCAGACCCAGACCGCCCTGGCTGAGTTCACCGATCACCCGGTCGGAGTGATGCGGGTCAATCCGGCTGCCAAATTCAAAGCCGACCGGCACGCCGATGGCATGCAAATGGCCGATTTCCGCCCAGACCTGCCGGGGGGTCTCCATCGCGTCGATGCGGTCGAATTCGAACTCGAGCGGGCGGGAGCCGCTCTCGGCGATTTGATCGGGGTCCATGCCGCTGGCATAGAGATCGCCCACGATCTGTTCGATGGACGCGCCGGAGCCGGTGGTGGCCGAGGCCCGCTCACAGAGCGTGCGAATCTTGTCCGCCTCGTCTTCACGCAGGCTTTCGATCGTGCCCCACCGCGACTGGTCGGCCGGGATCTTGACCGTCTTGAGCCAAAGGCCGTCCGCGTAGTGATAAAAGTCGTTCGCCGGCGAAACGGACGGGTCGATGTCCGAGACGGGGCTCGGAGGAGCATCCTCCGCCCGCAAAGCGTTCAGGCCGGCGGCCAGCATGGACGCCCAACAGAGGGTGGAGCGCAGGGTCCCCCCGCGCTGCGGCGCCACACGCGGATGGAGGTCAAAGCGCATGGGGACCATGCGCTCCACCTGGCAGGAAATTGGCTGGAGACGGCGTCATGAAATATTCAGGCTAAGGGGCTTGGCCGGACTCTGCAAAGCTCGCAGAGCAGCGAGTAGAGCCGCTCCAGATGGGGCACGGCGACTTCGGCGGCCCGGGCGCGCCGCAGCGGCTCTCCCCAAATGGGTTCCACTTCGACTTCCCGGCCGGCCTCGAAGTCGACCAGGCTCGAGGGGCGGTACTCGCCCATGGGCGGCGTGACGTCGTATTGCGCCTGGAGAAATTCGTCCCGAATGGAAAAGCCCAAGGCGGCGGCCGCCGATTGGACCTCGCGCATCAGTGCCCGGACCTCGCTGGTCCATCCGGGATCCGAACAGAGCCGGTCGGTCGTCAATCCGCCCGCCGCGATCGAAAGGCCGTTGAAAGGGATGTTCCAAACCAGCTTGTGCCAGCGGGCGGATGCCAGGTTGTCGGCCACCTGGGTTTTGACGCCCGCCGCGATGAATTGTTCGGCCAGCGCGCGCAAACGATCGTTCGGCGGACCGCCAAACTGGCCGAGCGTCAGGCTTCCGGGGTGAAAACAGATGACATCGCCCGGTGCCGAGCGATTGTTGGCGATGAACGCCAGGCCGCCGAGCACCCGGGCGGCGCTGAACCGGGCGGCGAAGAACTCGTCGGCGCCAAGGCCGTTCTGCAGGGTGAGCAGCGCCGTTTCCCCCTGCAGCAGGGGAGGCAGGCTTTCCGCCACCGATTCGTTGGCCATCGTCTTCGTGGCGATCAGCACCAGGTCGACGACGCCGATTTCCGCGGTGGTGGCATACGCCTGGATCGGAGAGGCTTCCTGCCACTCCCCCTGGATGCGCAGACGAACCGAACCGCGTGCCTTGACCGCCGCCAAATCGGAGCGCATCTGGAAGCGCACGTCGGCGCCGCCCAGAGCGAGGCGGGCGCCGTAGTAAAGGCCGATCGCGCCGGAGCCGATGACCGCAACGCGAGGAAATGCGAGCGCCACGATTCAGCCGGAATAATTCTTGGCTATCGGAGGGTGGAGCGCATGGTCCCCATGCGCTTTGACCTCCTGCCCTCGTTCGACGCTGAAGCGCATGGGGACCATGCGCTCCACCTTGGGAGATTCCCTCGGCGCTTTCATGACTACAGGCGAATATTGTCGATCAGGCGTGTCTCGTCGACCCAGGCGGCCAGGGCGAGCATGTACCGGCCGGGGACCACCTCGCGCGTGAATTCCAAGGTGTCCATCGAAACGATCGACACGTAGATCGTCCGGATGCGGCGGTGCTGGGCCAGGATGTGGGTCGCTTCCGCCACGATTCGATCGGGACTGCGGGTGCCCGAGTCGCTCATCTCCTTTGCCCGGCGCAAGGCCCGGCTCAAGGCGAGCGCCTCCTGGCGCTGGCTATCCGTAAAGCTCGTGTTGGCCGTGCCGGCGGCGAGCCCATCCGGTTCGCGCGCCGTGTCCACGACGACCACGTCGGCATCGTAGGCCAAATCGGCAATCGTCTTGCGCACCACCGCGGCGCGCTGCGCGGTCTTCTGCCCAAAGTAAACGCGGTGCGGCCGCACGATGTTGAGCAGCTTGGCCGTCATCGTGGTGACACCGCGGAAATGTCCCGGGCGGGAAGGGCCGCAAAGGGTGCGGCTGAGGGTGTCCTCGTTGACGGCGGTCGCAAAGCCGCGCGGCAAAATTTCCTCGGCCAAAGGCGCGAACAGGGCGTCCGCGCCGCAGGCCTCGGCGATTTCGGCGTCGCGGGCCGGGTCCCGGGGATACCGGGCAACGAGCTCATTGGCGCCGAATTGCAGCGGGTTGATGAACGCCGATACGACGACCAGCGGGTCGCCGGCCCCGATTTTGGCCGCGCGGATCATCGACTGCTTGCCGGCATGGAGGCAGCCCATGGTCGGAACCAAGGCCACGGGGCGTCGAGTGGCGCGGGCTTCGGCCGCGAGCGCGGCGATCTCCGAAATCGAAGAAATTTGCTTCATGGGGAACCGCTCTGCAGTTTAACCCTTCGGCATGATCCGCATCAACGAAAACTACCGCAAGTTGCAGGCCTCGTACCTGTTTTCCGATATCGCCCGGCGTGTCGCCGCCTACACCGCGGCCAATCCCGACCGGCCGGTGATCCGGCTGGGCATCGGCGATGTGACCGAGCCCCTGCCGGCGGCCTGCGTGCAGGCGCTGCATGCCGCCACCGACGAAATGGCCCAGCGGACGAGCTTCAAAGGCTACGGTCCGGAGCAAGGCTACGCGTTCCTGCGCGAGGCGATCGCCGAGCACGACTACCGCGCCCGCGGCTGTACGATCGCGCCCGACGAAATTTTCGTGTCGGACGGCGCCAAGTGCGATTGCGGCAACATCCAGGAAATCTTCGCAACCGACCTCCGGGTGGCGATTCCCGACCCCGTGTATCCGGTCTACGTGGATACGAACATCATGGCGGGCCGAACCAACCTGATGTATCTGCCGAGCACGCCGGCCAACGGGTATGTGCCGGCGGTGCCGGGCGAGCCCGCGGACCTGATCTATCTTTGCTTCCCGAATAATCCGACCGGCGCGGTCGCGACCCGGGCGCAGCTCGCGGAATGGGTCGCCTACGCGCGCCGCCACCAGGCCGTGATTCTGTACGACTCCGCGTACGAGGCGTTCATCCGCAATGCCGACGTGCCGCACAGCATCTACGAAATCGAAGGCGCGCGCGAGGTGGCGATCGAGTTCCGGAGCTTCTCCAAGACGGCGGGGTTCACCGGCACGCGATGCGCCTATACCGTGGTGCCCAAGACGGTGCTGGCGCACGACGCCGCCGGCGGCACCCACCCGCTGCATGCGCTTTGGAATCGCCGCCATACGACGAAGTTCAACGGAGTGGCGTATCCGATTCAAATGGCCGCCGCCGCCGTCTTCAGTGCCGAGGGCAGGGCGCAGACGCGCGCCCTGTCGGATTTCTACCTCGAGAACGCCCGGCTCGTTCGCGCGGCGATGCAAAAGCTGGGCTTTGGCTGCGCCGGGGGGGACAACGCGCCCTATATCTGGGTGAACGTCGGCCGCGATTCGTGGGAGTTCTTCGATTTGCTGCTCAATCAGGCCCAGGTCGTCTGCACGCCCGGATCGGGGTTCGGGTCCTGCGGGCAGGGTCACATCCGCATCAGCGCGTTCAATTCGCGGGAGAATGTGGAGAAGGCGCTGGCGCGGATCGCGGCGGCGGTGAAATAGAAATGATGTTGCTGTAGCCGGGGGCGTATCCCGAGGTGGAGCGCGTGGTCCCCACGCGCTTTTCCGCTTTCGACGTCGAACAGCGCGTTGGGGACAACGCGCTCCACCTCGCGCTAGCGCGCCGGGAGCGCCGCGATGATCTGCCGGCCGAGCTCGGCCACGTCCTGGCTCAGATCGCCGGCGAGCTGGCCGTAGCTGTGGCCGTCCCATTCGACGGGCGGGGCTGAAAAAACTTTTCGCACCAGCAACCGAGGCTCGGTGCCCAGCGAATAGATCTCCACCACCGCCTCGAAACGGGCCGCGCGGCCTTCCTCGCCGCCGGCGGAACCTTCGCAGTGCAGCACGTTCACGGAGATTTCGAACTCGGGCGGGTTGGACAGCGAGAACGGCTGCGACACCGCTTCGCTGACCTGAGGCGCCGCCGCCAATTCTTCGTGCAGAATCCGCCCGAGGCCGGCGTCCAGCGTTTCGCCCCAGCGGTTGTATTCCGATAGTTCGATCTCGTTCGCGCCCCGCCGCACGACCATTTCCGGCGCCTGCAGAAATTGCGCCGTCTGGATTTTGCGCAGGCCCACGCGATAGCGCGCCGCTTCAGTGGGAACCGGCTGCGCGGACGGCGGGGCCGGAGGATCGGTCAGGACAAAGTAGCGGGTCGGATCTTCTTGGGGCGCCGGAATCACGTTGCAGGCGCTCAGCGCGAGCACGCCCGCGACCAGGAGGCAGGGAACAGATTTCATCGTTGCGGCGGCTTGCGGCCCGAGAGCAGCGCGTTGGGATTGCGTTCCAGGAAGTCGGCCAGCCGCTGCACGGCGTCGGCGGCCGAGGAGAGCTGATTCAGCGCGGTCGTGGCGCTATCGCCGAGGCCATTTTGCGCCGCGATGAATCGCTGCAGCGTGGCGGCGGCGTTGTTGAACTGCTGCAGCGTGCGCTGGGCCGATACGAGGGTCTGGGTCACGTGCGCGCTGTTGCTGCCGACCTCGCGGTCGACGTTGGCGACCGCGCTGCGCACGTCGGAAAGCGTGTGATTGAGATTGTCGAGCGTCTGCGGGATCTGCGGCGATCCGGCCAGCGAGGTGACGGCCGCTCCGGCCGCCTTCCATTGCGTGCTCAGCCCCTTGAGGTCGAGGTCGTCCAGCTTGGTTTGCGCATCGGCGACCAGAATCCGAAGCTCCGCGGCGACCGATTCGACGTTCGCCGCCAGCTGCTTGAAATCGATCCGCCGGATGTCGGTGACGATGGCCATGGCGCTTTCCTCGAACTCGAGCGCGGTGGAGGGAATCGCCGGGACCACCGGATAGTCGGGATGACTGGCGCTCCGCAGTCCGGCGATAGGCGGATACTGGGCCGGATCGTAGAAACCCAGTTCGACATCCACGAGACCGGTGGCAAAGCCCGTCACCGTCAGCTGGGCGCGCAATCCCCGTTCGATCAGGGACCGGATTTCGGTCGGATTGGAGACATCGACCGTGTTGCCGTTCGTGTCGACGAGCACGTTGCTCTCGAACTCGCAGGTGACCTCGACGGCGGATTTCGAGGGTTGCTTGGGATTGTATGCCACGTGGGTGTCGACGACCCGCCCGAGCGTGACGCCGCTCATCTTGACCGGCGCGCCGAGGGTGAGCCCCTGGATCGATTCATCGAAAAACACGACGAACCGCTCCCGATGGTGAAGGAAGCTGATGCCGCCGAACGAAAGCAGGGCGATCAGCCCCAGGCCAAAGGCGCCGAGCACGAAGGCTCCAACGATCGAGGGGCGCATTTGGTTCTTCATGCGGCAGCGAAAAAATAGTCAGCGCCCCTGCGCAAGGAAGTCGATAACTTTGGGATCCGTGCTCGTTTCCGCCAGCACACGGGGCGGCCCTTCGGCGATGATTCCCTGGCGGTCCCGATTCAGCATGATGACCCGGTCCGCCAGGCCGAAGATCGACGACAGCTCGTGGGAGACGATGACGATAGTGGTCCCGAAGCTGTCGCGGATGTTCCGGACCAGTTCGTCCAGCTTGCGCGCCGTCACCGGGTCGAGCCCCGCGGAAGGTTCATCGAAAAATACGATGGAAGGATCCAGGGCCAGGGCCCGGGCCAGACCGGCGCGTTTCTTCATGCCGCCGCTGAGTTCGGCGGGATAGTAGTTCTCGAATCCGGTCAGGCCCACTTGGGCGAGCTTGAGCGCGGCAATCTCCCGAATTTCCTTCGGCTTGAGCGCGGTATGCTCCTCAAGCGGCAGGGAAACGTTTTCACGCAGGGTGAGCGAGCTCCACAGGGCGCCGCCCTGAAAGAGCATGCCGAATCGCTTCAGCATGGAGCGCCGAGCGCCTTCGTCCGCGGCCGAGAAGGACTGCCCCAGAAACTTGACCTCGCCCCCGAACGGCTCATTCAAGCCGACCAGGTTCCGCAGCAACGTGCTCTTGCCGCAGCCGGAACCGCCGATGATGAAAAAAACTTCCTGCGGACGGACGGAGAAGCTCACGTCCGAAAGCACGACGGTTTCGCCGTAGCCGCACGACAGGTGGCTGACTTCGATGGCGGGGATTGCGGCGTCGGCCATGGCTCAGATCCCGAAGAGGTGAAACAGGACCGCGAATACGGCGTCGGTCACGATGATAAGGACGATGGCGGTCACGACCGCCGAGGTGGCCGCCTTGCCGACCCCTTCCGCGCTGCGGTCGGACTGCAGGCCGCGCATGCAGCCGGAAAGTCCGATGAGCAGTCCGAAGACGGCCGCCTTGATGACGCCGGACCAGACATCGGTCATATCGACGATGCTTTCGGTCTCGATCCAATAGGCGGTGGGAGGAATCTGCAGAACCGTGCGCGAAACTAGCATGCCTCCGAGCATGCCCACGCCGTCGGCATAGATGACCAGCAGCGGCAGCATCAGGAAAAGCGCCAGCATGCGAGGCAGCACCAGGAAATCGACCGGCGGAATCCCGAGGACGTCGAGGGCGTCAATTTCCTCGTTGGTGTTCATGTTGCCCAGCGTGGCGGCAAACGCGGCGCCCGTTCGTCCGGCCAGGATGACAGCGACCATCATCGGCCCCATTTCGCGCACCATCAGCACGCCGACCAGGTCGGCCACCCAGATGTCGGCGCCGAATTCGCGCAGCGTCATGGCGGCCTGGTAGGCGAAGGTGAGGCCGATCAGAAATGCGATCAGGCTCGCGATGGGCAGCGACATCGCACCGCACTCCTGCATTTGGTCCAGGCAATCGCGCCAGCGGAATCGCCGCGGCCGTTTGAGCGCCCGGGCCGTTCCCAGGGCGCATTCGCCGACAAAGTGCAGGATCGCGGTGAAACTGAGCCAGGCGACGTTGGTCGCGTTGCCCACGACCACCAGCATGGAATCTTCCCTGGCCGGGGCTTTGGGCGGGGTTTCGGTCGCCTGCAACTGCGCCACCAGGCTCCGCATCTGCCCCGGCAGGGCCGAAAGGTCGCATTCGGCCTTTCGCGCACTGCAATCCGCGGCGATGGCCGCCACGAACAGAACCAGCGACGTATCCCAATGTCCGACCTTCCCGGCCCGCACTCGCACCGGCTTGCCGTCCAACGTGGAGCCTCGCGTCACGTCCGGCCAGGAGGGGCGGCGGCCGCTCAGATACCAATCGCCGCCAAGCGTGGCTTCCATCCAATCGCCGTCGGGGCGCAGGTCGACCGAGGCGGGGGAACTGGCGGAAGTCGCCGTCATGAACGGCACATACTCTTTGCCAGCGGCCGGAAAGCGCCAAATAATAATTTCACGTGCGCGCCTATCTTTTCGACCTCGACGGCACCCTGATCGATCACTTTGCGGCCATTCACCGCTGTTATGCCTATACTTTGGGGCGGATGGGCCTGCCGGAACCGACCCCGGCCCAGGTGCGGGCGGCCGTGGGCGGCGGCATTGAAAATTCCCTCTCCAAATTCATCGCGCCGGACCGTTTCGCGGAGGCGATCGCCATTTACCGCGAGTTCTGGGACCGCACGATGCTGGAACAGGTCTACCTGATGCCGGGCGCCAAGGAGCTTTTGGAAGGGCTCCACGCCCGCGGCACCGCGATGGGCGTCCTCACCAACAAGCTCGGATCTTCGTCGCGTTTGATTTGCGACAAGCTGGCGATCACTCCGCTCGTGAAAGTCGTCCTGGGCGCCCAGGATACGCCCTGGCTCAAGCCGCGGCCGGAACTGACGCGCCTCGCGATCGAGCGGCTGGGCGCCCGCGCGGACGAGTGCCTGCTGGTGGGGGATTCGCCCTTCGATATCGAAGCCGCCCACGCCGGCGGCCTGACTGCCTGGGTGGTGACGACGGGAACCCATTCGGCCGAGCAGTTGCTGGCCGCCGGGGCCGACCGCGTCTTCCCGGATCTTTGGCGCATCGGCGAGGAGCTGGGGCTGGCCCTCGCCGCCTCCTGATGCCATGGAGACCCTGACGGGGGTGCTCGAGCGGATCATTTTCCTCAACGAGGAAAATCACTTCACCATCGCCGAGCTGCGGCCGGATGGGGCGAAAGAGCCCGTCACCGTGGTCGGCCCGCTGCCGGGCGTCGAATGCGGCGAGACGCTGCATTTGGACGGGGATTGGACGCGCCATTCGCAGCACGGGGCGCAGTTCAAGATCGGCCGGTTCCGGAGCGAGCTGCCGGGCAATGTGTACGGCATCCGCAAATATCTGGGGAGCGGATTGGTGCCGGGGATCGGCAAGACCTACGCCAACAAGATCGTCGGCGCCTTTGGCACCGACACCTTTCGGGTGCTGAGCGAAGAGTCGGCCCGGTTGCGCGATGTCGAGGGCATCGGCAAGAAACGGGCCGCGGCGATCAAGCAGGCCTGGGACGAAAAGCGCGCGGAACGGGAGCTGTATATTTTCCTGCAGACGTACGGCATCACGCCCGCGCAATGCACCAAGCTGGCCAAAAAATACGGCGAGGAGGCCAAGCAGGTCGTGTTGCGCGACCCCTACCGCGCCGCGCGGGAAATCGACGGAATCGGATTTCGCACGGCCGATCGCATCGCCATCAACGCGGGTTTTGCCAACGATGCGCCGCCGCGCATCGACGCCGGCATCATCTTTTCCCTCGAAACGCTGCAGGACGAAGGGCACACCGCCTATCCGGAGACTGAACTCGTCGATTACGCGACCCAGTTGCTCGAGACCGCGTCGGATCGCGTGTCGGCGCGGCTCTCGGCGTTGGTTGTCGATGGGCGGCTCGTCCGGCACGGAGCCGTGGTGCAGCTGCGCAACCTTGAAGCCGCCGAGCAGCGGGCGGCCAGCGCCCTGAGCCGGCTCGCCGGGGCGGCGAGCGCCCTTCCCCCGATCAAGGTCGACGCGGCTCTGCAATGGGCGCAGGACCGCGCCGGCGTTGCCTTTCATCCCTTGCAGCAGGCCGGGGTGGGCGAGGCGCTGCGCCATAAGGTGAGCATTCTCACGGGCGGTCCCGGCACCGGGAAGACCACCTGCCTCCGGGCATTGGTGGACATTCTGAAGGCCAAACGGGCGCGGGTCCATCTGGCGGCGCCCACCGGGCGCGCGGCGCAGCGCCTGGCGGAGGCAACCGGCGGCTTCGCGTCGACCATCCATCGCCTGTTGCGATTCGACGCGGGCGCGGGAGGCTTCACCGCCAACGAGTCGCATCCGCTCGCGACCGACTTTTTGGTCATTGACGAGGCGTCCATGCTCGATGCGCGGCTGTCCGCCGCGCTGTTTGCCGCCATTCCCGCGCGGGCCCACCTGCTGCTGGTGGGCGACACCGATCAATTGCCGAGTGTCGGAGCCGGCAATGTCCTCAAGGATTTGATCGCGACCGGCCTCTTCCCCGTGACGCGCCTCGAAGCGGTCTATCGGCAGCGCGGCCAAAGCGGCATTGTCGCCACCGCGCACGCGATCAACTGCGGCGACGCCCGGCCGCCCGTGCCGGCCCATCGGCTCGACGAATTGACCGACGAGGCCGAACTGGCCTTCATCGCCGCGCCGACCCCGGACCAGTGCCTCGCCGTGGTGCTCGAACTATGCGCCGGGCCGCACGCCGTCCGGGGCGGGCTCGATCCGATTGCCGACGTGCAGGTCCTGGCGCCGATGCACAAGGGGCTGGTGGGCGTCGGCAACCTGAATGTGCGCCTGCAGGAGACGCTGAACGGGCGCGCCCGCGGGCTGCGCTGCGCCGCCGGCGAATTCCGGGCGGGCGACAAGGTGATGCAGCTGCGGAACAACTACGACCGGAACCTCTTCAACGGGGACATCGGCCGTATTGTATCGGTCGATACCGAGGCGGGGTCCCTGGCGGCCGAGTTCGACGGCGAACGGCACGGCTTCGAGCGCGGCGAACTGGGCCAGCTCGCCCTCGCGTACGCCACCAGCATCCACAAGTCCCAGGGCAGCGAATACCCGGTGGTCGTCGTGCCGCTGCTCAAGGCGCACTTTCTAATGCTGCAGCGCAATCTGCTCTATACGGCGATCACCCGCGGCCGCCGGCGCGTCTACCTGGTCGGAGATCCGGCCGCCTACGGGATGGCGGTCCGCAACAACGAGGCGCGCCTGCGCCACACCCGGCTCAAGGAAGCGCTGGCGGAAGCCAGCCGGCGGGCCTGAAACGGGTGGAGCGCGTGGTCCCCACGCGCTCCACCGGCGGATAGTTGCGAAAATTCAGGCTATCGGCCTGGCCTTGGCGCCCGCCGCCGGCAGATGGCAGACCACCTCGGTGCCGCCTTCGGGCGGGGTGGTGAGCGAAAAGGTGGCGCCAATGATCCCCGCGCGGTGCGCCATGATCTGCAGTCCGAGCCCGCTGCCCGACGATTGCGGGGGAAGGCCGCGGCCGTCATCGCGAATGGTGCAGGTGATGCCGCTGACGTTCGCGACGATGCTCACATCGACGCGGGTGGCGCCGGAATGGCGGGCGGCATTGCGCACCGCCTCCTGGACAATGCAGTAAAGATGCGAGGCCACACCGCCGTCGGCAATCTGGGGATTTCCGATCACCTCGAAGTCGCATTTGACCCGGAATTGCCCACTGATCGTGGAGCACAACTCCGAACACGCCGGGACCAGGCCGTCGTGCTCGATCGCGGCGGAAAGGAGGCCGCGGGCCAGATTGCGGGTCTGCTCGATGCCCTGCTCGATGAGCGACACCACCTTGGTCACCTGGGGAGCCTCGGCCGCCGAACGTTGCTCCAAATCGCGGGCGGCCGCCTGCGCGAGCAGGGCCGTGCCGGTCAGGTGCTGGCCCAGCCCATCATGCAAGTCCCGGCCAATGGCAAAGCGTTCGCGCTCGCCGATATCGAGCACGGCTTTTTCGAGACGTTCACGCTCGGCCATTTCATTGCGCAGCGCCGTGGTGCGCTGGCGGACGCGTTGCTCCAGTTCGCGGTGGAGCGAGAGCAGGCCGGAGAGCAGCCAGACCAGGACCAGGTAGGTGACAAAAGCGATCAGGGCGTTCCAACAGGGGATCAGCAGGGAGGCATAGTGCGCGCCCGCGGCAAAATCGCTGGCCAGCCACGTGAGCACGCTGAAAAGCGCGATCAGGACCCCCGACCGCGATCCGGAGGCGGCGACGCCGATGGCGACCGGCACAAAATAGAACACCAGCAGCGACACCTGAATGCCGGTGAAGAAATCGGCGACGCCGACCACCAGCGTGAGCGTGTAGGCGAAGGCCAGCGCACGCCGCCGGTTCCGAGGCGTGGGTCCATCGACCAAATGCCGCAGCAGCGCCCGCAAGCCGCCCGGGTGGTCGAATTCAGAAATGGAGATGGGCGCGGACGGCATAGATGGAAACGCCGCCGCGGTCGCGATTGTAGCCCGGATTTTCCACGTACTGGTAGTCCGGACTCAGCCGCAGCCAACGGCAGACCTGCCAACTGTAATAGGATTCCAGAATTTCTTCAGGGCCGTAGTTGAGCCGGCCGTCCCCCACTATGAAGCCCACGCCGCCGTCGGCGAGATATTCCCGGTGCAGATTGGAAAGACCGCTCACGACGCCGGCCAGGCCGAACCCGTCCGTGGCGCGCCCCCACCGGGCACCGTTCAGGCTGAGCCCGCCCGCCACCGAGCGGTCGATTTCGGTGAAGGCCCAGGACTCCGTATGGCCGTCGTCCCCGCTGGCCCGCAGGAATGCGCCCAGGTTCGGCGCGAGCTCCAGATCCCAGCGTGAATCGACCAGCCGCCGTCCGCGCGGACATCGGCAAGACCGACCAACGCCGCCAGCAGGGCCGCGCCTCGCCCTGCCCCGTGCGAACTTAGAATTCCCACTGGCGGAGGAAGGCGACGATCTTCTGCGGGCTGTGGCCCGGGCCGTCCTCCAGATTGCCGCTGTCCTCCGTCGTGAGCTGCCTCCCCGAGGCATCGAGCACCACCAGCACGGGAAGGCCGAACCGGACCGGGTTGTGGTACTGGGCGATCACTTCGGAATTACGGTGAGGATCGTGCCGGTGGTTCACGTCGATCAGTACGAGGACAAAATGGGATTTGAGTTCGGCGGAAACAGCGGGATCGGTCTCGAAGGTGTGATCCAATCGGCGGCACCAGATGCACCAATTGGCGCCCATATCGACCAATACCCGTTTGTGTTCGGACTGCGCCTGCTTGAGGGCCGCCGCGATCAGTTCCTTGCCGTCGGTTTGCGTGTCAAAGATGTCCGGTCCCATCTTGGGATATTCCGGCGCTGCCTGGATCATGAGAAGCGGCAGCAGAAGCAAGGGGAGGCGAATCATGCCGGGTTGTAGCCGCAGGTGCCAAGGCGAGCCAAGGTCGAAAATGCAACAAATCGCGTCGCGTTTTCCAACGGTTCGCAGCAAGATTAAGTCTGGTTACCTATGAAATACCCTTTTCTTACCGGGATCGTTTTGGCCGGGGCGGTGGCGGCCAACGCGCAAACAACTTCGACTGTAACGGTTAACGCGGGGACTACGGTCCGAACGTTCGACGACCGCCTATCGGCGATGAATACCGCAACTTGGGATGGGTCTTTGACCAGCACCGACTCCAATAACGCGGTCGCCGCCATGGACACTCGCATCATGCGGTTTCCGGGCGGATCCAGTTCCGACGTGTACCATTGGCAGACGAACCTGGTCGACGGGTCCACGTATGCAGGCGTCAGTTTCGATCAGTTTGAAACGCAGCTCGCCCTGCCGAACCACATCCAGACCATGATCACGCTGAACTATGGGGATGCCTCGGTTTCGGAGGCGCAGGCGTGGGTGGCCTATTCGGTAAGCAAGAACTACAATGTGAAGTATTGGGAGGTGGGCAACGAGTGCTATGGAAACTGGGAAAACGACACCCATGCCCATCAATGGGACCCACTGACTTATGGGCAACAGGCGGTTCTCTACATCAACGCGGTCAAGCAGGCGGATCCCACCGCGCGCGTCGGCGTCGTATTGGGAGTCGGTGAGGACGCGTACCCCGCGGCCATCACCAGTGAAGCGGTCACGAACCCCGTGACCCATGTTTCGCACTTTGGATGGGATCCGATTGTGCTGGCGACAATGGCGAAGGCCGGCGTTTACCCGGATTTTGTCATTTATCACCGTTATGAACAGCAACCGAGCCAGGAAAACGATGGAGGGCTCATGTCCGTGGGGGGGACGACCGCGCCGAATGCAGCGACAGTCCCGGGAAGCTGGGCGGACATATCCAACGAATTGCAGGCCGAATTGACCGACTATTTGGGGCAGGCCAACGCCGCCAAAGTGGAAGTGCTCAATACCGAGAACAATTCGGTTTCCTACAACCCAGGCAAACAGACGACCAGCTTGGTCAACGGGCTCTACATGGCAGACAGCCTGGGCTATGTCGCCTCCCAGACCAACTTCAACGGCTGGATCTGGTGGGATTTGTACAACGGCAACACCCAATATAATAACGGATCGAATTTGTATGGCTGGCGCCAGTACGGCGATTACGGCGTCATCCAGGCGCCCAACTCCCAGACCCCGGCGACGACGACCTTGTATTTTCCCACTTATTACGTGCAGAAGATTCTGGGCCACTTTGCCCGACAGGGCGATCAGGTGGTTTCGGCCACCTCCACGCTCACGCGCTACTTGGACGTGTTCGCCGCCAAGCGGGCGGACGGCTCGCTTAGCCTGCTGGTGATCAACAAGAGCATTCCTACGACCAACAATGGGCAGACGCTGACGGCCAATTTCACACTGAACGGCTTTACTCCCGCTGCTGCAGCGACCGAATACCAATACGGCACAGCCCAGGACACCCAGGCGCAAACGGATACGGCCAACAGCACCAATGCGTTTGCGGATGCCGCCGCGGATGTGCAGACGTCGACCGTGTCGATTTCGGGCCCGACGTTCAGCCTGGCGTTTCCAGCGGCAAGCGTGACGTTGCTGTCGATCCCGCCGGCGCAGGCCGCCTCGTCGAGCGATCGCCTGGTGAATATTTCGTCCAACGGCTACGTGAACGGAACGACCAACGAGCTCGATGCGGGATTTTTCGTTTCCGGCCCCGTGGGCAGCACCGAGACCGTGCTGATCCGCGGTATCGGACCGGCGCTGACCGGCTTCGGCGTTTCCGGCGCCGCGACCAACGTGAACCTGACGGTCTATAGCGCCGCCAACAACAATGCCGTGATTGCGACCAACAACGGCTGGAGCGGCGGAAGCCAAGCGAACACGACTCAACTGCAGAATGCCTTTTCGTCGACCGGAGCGTTTGGTCTGCCCGTCGGATCCATGGATTCGGCAGTGATTCTGCAACTCGCGCCGGGCAGCTACACCGCGACGGTCAACGGGGTGGGCACCGTCTCGGGAACGGCGGTCGCGGAAGTTTACGAGGTCACGAGCAGCGGCAACGCCCGGCTGCTAAATATCTCCTGCCGAGGATTGGTCGACAGTTCGGGCCATATGCTCACCGACGGCTTCTACATCGCCGGCACCGGCGGCAATCAGGAGCAGGTGCTCATTCGGGGCGTCGGTCCGGGACTGAGCGCGTTTCTCAGTTCCTATGTGGCGGATCCGGCGCTGAAGCTTTTCACCGCGGGATCCCCGCCGGTCGAAATTGCGGCCAATGACGATTGGAGCGATTCGGCCACTTCCGGCATGAACGCGGCCTTTGCGGCGACCTACGCCTTCGGGCTGACGCCCATGTCACGGGATGCCGGGCTTTTGATCACGCTTCCGCCGGGCGGCTATACGGCCCAAGTGTACGGGACCGACGGCCCGGGCGGCGACGCCTTGGTGGAAATCTACGAAGTGCCGCAGCACTGAGAATGACGAGGCCGGGGTGGGCTGCTTCGCAGCCCACCCCGGTCGTCATTGGCGCGCCATTATTGTGGCGGCGTGGTGGTCGTGGTGGTGGTGGACTGACCCGAGTTCGGGTCAGTCGTGGTCGTCTGCTGCGTCGTCGTGGTGGTTGTAGGCGGGGGAGCCGCCGGGGCCACGGTGGTCGCTTGGGTGGGGGGAGTGTTGACCGTGGTGTGCGAGCACGCCGAAAGGACAAGTCCGCCCAGGGCCGCGAGGAGTGGTATAATTAACTTGCTCATGGATGATGGGATAGGGTCGTTGGGTTCTTACCTAATCCTGGCGTTAGAGCCCGGTTTCTAGGAACGGTTCCAGGCACGTGCAAAGCGCATGACGCTAAATGCTTCGCGTTCGCAGAAATACTGAAATCGCGGATGCAATCTTAGCCACTTGGATGAGAAGCAACCCTCCCGCCCAATGGAGCCGCTGCTCAACTCTACATGAACACCTCCCGAATGGTTGCACTTGTCGGATCCGGCCGTGGTCGGACTGGCTCCGTTCTCGGCTCAGCCGCGCCGGACCAGGCTAACGCCCTGGCCCTGTTCGGTATCGCCATCATTGCTTTGGCTCTCGCACAACAGGCGGCAAGGAATTCAAGACGGTATGCCTGATTTTTGGCGGGCTAGTTTTCGCCATCGCAATCCGATGCTTGGACGAACCGCACGCCGGTTCGCCTTGGTGGGGGGAATGAGGTCCCTTGCACCGGCGCGGCCACAGAGACGCAAAAACCCGCCCGGGCGGGATGCAAAAACCGTTTGCAACGGGCGGCCCAATCTGCACTTCTCACCCTTCACCTTCGGAGAGGTGGCAGAGTGGTCGAATGCGCCTGACTCGAAATCAGGTGTGCCGAAAGGTACCGGGGGTTCGAATCCCTCCCTCTCCGCCACCTTGCTCCTCTGACGAGGAAAAACCCGAAGCCAGGTTGCCAGGTTGCCAGGTTGACACGGCAACCTTGGCATGAATCCAACATTATTCGGCGTCAGTCGATTCAAAAACCGGAATGGCTTGTTCTCCTGGCGGGTCGCCCGCAGCTGCGGCTGGACACCGTTCACGTCATCTCTGTGGTGAATTCATGGCCGGGAAAAAGACCGTCACCTCTGTCCTCTCCAGCACTTCGCCCGCGCTCCATAGTGAGCTACGGGAACTTATCCTGGCTGCGCGGATGTAGGTCGCCCAAGCGGTCAACTCAGGGTTGACGTTGCTCTATTGGCAGGTCGGCGATCGGATTCGTCGGGAGGCTGAAGGAGAAACGGGCTGCTTGCGGGGATCGGATTGTGCAGACGCTGTCGGCACAATTGGCCGGGGAGTTCGGGGCCGGGTTCAGTCGGCGGAACTTGCCATCCCAACGCTCAATGCGGATTGAGTCGCGTCGTGGGTCGGATAAAACGACAGATCGCCCCCCATGAGCGATCCGACCGAAGAACTGATCTTTCATAACGAGACCACCGCCCTGATCTCCGCGCCGTGACCGGCAAGAACGTTGTCCGTGCCTGGCTGCAGCCGTCTCAGTCCGAAGCCTGGGGCTAGTAACATGAATTTACAGCAGTAACATTAGTCTTGTTACTTTGTCTTAATTAATGTTACTAAGCTCATTATGAGCGAGAAGTGGATCACAAAAGCCGGGGACTACCTAGCAACCACGCTGGGACTGGCGGCCCGTTTTTCGTCTACCGCTGAGGCGGAACGGTGGCCGCTTTACCTGGCCGAGGCCTACGACGTCCGCCGCTGCGACCTGGCAGGGAGCACCTTCTTGGCGCTGCACGTGCGGCAGGCCGAGTTCACCCCGGACACCTTCGCCAAACACGCCGATTGGATTCTGGAACGCACCGGCTTACGCAGCCTCTTCATTTTCGAGGCCCTAGCCCTTCGACAGCGGCGTCGGCTGATCGAAGCCAAAATCCCATTCGTCTGCCCCGGTAATCAACTCTACCTGCCCGACCTGGGTCTCGATCTGCAGGAGCAGGTCAAGACGGCGCCCAAAAAGGTCACTCAACTCGCTCCCGCCGCCCAGGTGCTGGTGCTGGCCTGTTTGCACCGTAAGATCATGCCCGGGGAGCCATTCACAGGCGTCTCGCTGGGCGCGAGATTCGGCTACACCAAAATGACCATGGCACGCGCTTTGGACGAGTTGCGCCGGCTGCAGTGGGTCGAGACCGAAGGCAACCGGCAGTCCAGCCAGCATCGTTTCGTGGTCGCCGGCCGGGACCTGTGGGAACAGGCCCGCCCGCGCCTGCGTTCCCCCGTGACCAAACGCCTCTACCTGGAAGAGTGGTTCCCCGAAGAGAAGTTCAAGGCAGGCGAAACGGCCTTGGAAGAGTTGACGCTGCTCGGCCATCCGCGTCGGGCGGCGTGGGCCGTCACCCCGTTGCAATGGAAGAAGCTGCAGCACGAACCGAGCACCCACCTCATCCCCGAAGCCGCCAATGCTAACGCCCATGCGGAATTCGAGCTCTGGCGCTACGATCCGGCCCTGCTCGCCACCACGCGCTTGGTGGACTCACTTTCGCTGGTCCTCAGCCTCCAAGATAACACCGATGAGCGCATCCAGATGGCGGTGGATGATGTGCTGCGAAAGTTTCCATGGTAAACGGTCTCGATCGCTTCCAAGCCCATTTTGCCGACTACGCGGATCGCTACGTGTTGATTGGCGGCACGGCATCCAGTCTCGCGATGGAGGAGCTGGGCGGAGAGTTCCGTGTCACCAAAGACCTCGATATCGTGCTGTGCGTGGAGTCGCTGGATCGCGCCTTTGCCGAAGCCTTCTGGGCGTTCATCAAAGCCGGAGCCTACGAGAACCGACAAAAGAGCACGGGAAAACAACTCTTCTACCGCTTCTACTCCCCGCAGCAGCCGGGTTATCCCGAGATGCTAGAGCTGTTCTCGCGCCTGCCCGACGCCCTCGGCCATGCGGAGGGCTCCGACCTCACACCCGTGCCGGTCGATGACGAGGTTTCCAGCCTTTCTGCCATTCTGATGGACGACAACTACTACGCCTTCGTGATGGAGCGGCGGGTCGTCATCCACGGATTGGCCGTGATCAAAGCGGACGCCCTGATTCCCCTTAAAGCCCGTGCCTACGTGGACCTCGCCGACCGCAAAGCCCGGGGCGAAGCGGTGGATTCCAAGAATATCAAAAAACACCGGAACGACATCTTTCGATTGTTCACCGTGCTGGAGCGAGAGGGCACCATCACGCTGGCCGACGCCATGCGCCGGGATTTGGCGGAGGCACTCGTCCGAATAAGCCAAGAACCGGTCGATCTGGCAGACTTCGGGATCACTACGCTAAAACTACCCGCGCTCATCACCGAGTTGAAACGAATCTACGGCCTCTCCGACTCACCTCCCACGCCATCCCCATGAGCGATCCGACCGAGGAACTGATTTTCTAAAACGAAGTCTGTCGCCCCGATCCGGGTTGCCCAAAGGTTGCCCGAGAATGTGCTTTTAGATTCACCTCGTTATAACTGTCTGTTTCTATCTTCCCGTTAGAAAACATTAACCATCAACTAAGTCCGCGCTGATCCGGCGACTTAGCTTCGAGGCGGCAGAAGGGTTCGAATCCCTCCCTCTCCGCCACCTTGCGCGATGCGAAAGCTGCCCCGGCGCAGCACCGCGATGCCGGGCAGAAACAAGACCGGGCCTCGTCGCGGCGGAAGCACTCGCTGAAGAGCGGCGGGATCGATGCGGTAATTCAGCAACCCCCGCCGGTCGATAATTCCGTGGCAGCAACTTCCTAGAATCAGATCGGAAATTCTCTGGTCCCGCCGCTGGCGGTTTACCTTCTGCCGTCCCCCGGTGTGCCGATGTAGGATGGCGGAGACGGTGCGCCCGCGAAGGGAGCGCCGGCACACAACTCCCGCTTCCATGTACAAATTTCTCCTGGTCGATAGCGACCACGACGCCCTCTTCTATTATGGCCGGACTCTGCTGCGGAAGTTTCCGCAGGCGGAATTGATCGAATGCCGCACGGCGGAAGCCGCCTTGCGCCGGGCCCTGGATCGTTCCCTCAGCGGGATCGTCTGCCACCGCGCGGGAGAAGTGGGCGCCGAGGATCTGATTCCCTTGCTGCGCCAGCGGCAGCCGGAGACTCCCATCATCTGGGTCGGCGCCGGCGTTCCCCGGGTGGCCGCCCGCGAAATCGGGGCGGACCGCTTTCTGCCGTTCGAGGAATGGCTGATGGTCGGCACGCTGATGTCGGAGCTCGTCGGCGTTGCGCCGACGGCGACGGCGGAGTGGGTGCAGGCTCCGGCGCAGCCGTCGGCGGCCTTGCGGGCCGGTTTCGGCGCCGCGCGCTGAGGCGGCAGTTTCAGAAGGCGCTTCGCGATTGACGCGGGTGGAGCGCATGGTTCCCGTGCGCTCTTTCGGTCCGGTTCTGCTTTCGGGTGCCGCCGGTGCCGGGGTCAACGCCCCCGGCTACAGCTTGTTCCACGTTGGGTCGTGAACGCGGGCGGAGGTTTGAGCGCGTGCGGGCCACGCGCTCAAACCGCAGATCCAGATCAGAAGCGATAGGCTAGGCCGGCTTCGAGGGCTCCGCTGTCGAAGCTGGTCGTGTTGTAGAACTGGCGGCCGCGGGAGATCCAGATGTACCGATAGCCCACCCGGAGGCCGACCGCGGGCGTGAAGTTCCACTGCAGCCCCGCCACGCCGTTGGCGTCGAGGCGCCAGCGGCTGTGGTTGCCGTAATCGGGTCCGTTGGTGAAGCCCGGACCCGCATTGTACGGATTGTAGTTGAGATAGGCGGCGCCGGCGGCGCCCCCGATGTAGCCCTCCAGCGGGGCGAGGCTGTTCGGGCCGGCCGGATGCCAGATCGCGAACGTGTAGCGATAGGCGAGATTCAGCGTGTATATGTTTTCCCGATACTGGACGTTCCCGTCGAAGGCTCCGGCCGGATCGTACCAGGCGTACGCGTTGGGCCGGGCGTCGAAGTAGGAGAATTCCCCGCCGATGAAGTGGCCGCCCCAGTTGGAGCCGGCGTCGGCGACGATGCCGGTGGTGTTGAAGCGGAAGGCGTAGGGAAACAGGACGTCGATCTCGGTGGAGGCCGGGGCGGGGGACTCGATCGGCGCGGCGGCCCCGGAGGGCGGCGGCGCGGATTGCGCGCGCGCAATCGGCGCGGCGGCGAGGGCCGCGAGGCCGAGGGCGGCGGAAACGCCGCGAAGGACGAGGGCGGGAGAGAGCTGAGTTTTCATCACGGCCCGGATGACCGGCGGAGCGCGGCCGGGTTCCGCGCGTGTGTATCGGAAAAAACCTGACAAGCGGCCGCCGGTTTGCATCAGGTATCCAAATATAAGATACTGAACGCGGCGCCTCCGCGGTTCGTCCGCCTTTTGCGGGCGGCGGTTCCGAAATCGGAAATATTTTTGCGCGGGCGCTTGACGAAACGGCGCGGGGCATATTCCGAGCGGGTGGAGCGCGTGGTCCCCACGCGCTTTCGCGTCGCCTGCGATTCGGAGCCAAACGCGGATAACGATTTGAGCGCAGGGGGACCATGCGCTCCACCCTTTCGCTTTCGGGTATCGCCGGTGCCGGGTCACCGCCCCCGGCGACAGTGGAACGGTATAATTGATACCGCCAATGGCTTGCGTGAAGGTTGGTCGGGGCGACAGGATTCGAACCTGCGACCTCCTGGTCCCAAACCAGGCGCTCTACCAGGCTAAGCTACACCCCGAAATGGCCGATTGGTACCCCTGGAGCCCAGGGGAGTGACTGTCAATGTTCTCTGCTTGCAAGGCCTACCAGTTCCCTTTGTGCTCCGAAGCCAATCTTTAACAATGGATACAATTTCCCGCGAAAATAACAGTGTGCTCCCGATCGCCGGGGTGATCGTTGGCGCGCTTGGACTGCTGTTGGGCGGCTACGCCACGATGCAGAGCTCCAAGGTGAAGAGTCAGCTCCTCGATGATCAGCCCCATATCGACAAGATCGACGACATTGGCGCCCAGGCTGCGGCGGCCTCATCGACGGCCAGCCAGACGAAGACCCAGCTCGATGGCGCCATGAAAGGCGTGCAGGAAGCTTTTGACAACGTGGGTAACACGCTGGGCGGCATCAACAAGACAGTCGCGGCACTGGAAGAAGCGTCGAAGAAGGCCCCGGCCGCGGCCGGCGGTCGTCACCATGGCGCGGGCGGACCGGTGGTCGCCGGCCCGGGCGAATATGTCGTCAAGCCGGGCGACACCAGCACCAAGATCGCCCGTGCCAACGGTTGCACCCGCCACGAATTGATGGCCGTCAATCCGGGCGTGAATTGGACCCGCTTGCACGCGGGACAGAAGCTCAAGCTGCCCGCTGGCAAGGACGCGGCTCCTGCCGCCACCCCGCCCCCTTCCTGATTTAGCCGATGGCTGAACCGGAACGCTGGATACGCGGTCCGGAGCGGACCCTCGCCTCCACCCGGATCTTCGATTTGCGCTCGGTGGCTTACCGCCACCCGAAGCGCGAAGCTGGCCGGGAATTTGTGATGATCGCTTCGCCCGATTGGGTGAACGTGATCGCGCTGACGACCGACGAGCGGATCGTTCTCGTCCGGCAATTCCGCATTGGCATCGACGATTTTTCCTGGGAAGTTCCCGGCGGAATCATCGATTCAGGCGAGGATCCGGTTGCCGCCGGGGTCCGCGAATTGCGCGAGGAAACGGGGCACGGTGGCGCGCGGGCCCGATTGCTCGCCTCCGTCCACCCGAACCCGGCGATCATGAACAACCGTTGTCATTTCGTCCTCGTGGAGCAGGCCTGGAATTCGCATCCGCTCGAATGGGACCACGATGAGGAGCTCGAAACGCTGACCGTGCCGGTGGAGGAGACGTTTGCCTGGGCCCGGGCTGGGCGCATTACGCATAGTTTGTCGGTTTGTGCGCTGATGCATTTCGAGGGGTGGTATCGGGCGGGGAAGCCCCCAGCCGGGGCAGTGGTTTGATTGGTAGCTGGGGGCCTATCTCGAGGTGGAGCGCATGGTCCCCATGCGCTTTGACGTCCGCCCGCATTTGGCGCGTGGGGACCACGCGCTCCAGTGCGTCATCAAATACATGAACTCAGGATGTGAAAGTCAGACCCCGGTATCGGCATGGATATCGGCAGCGGAAGGAAACTGCGCCGCCGCGAGGCGGGGTGGGAAGCAACCGGAAGCG
>DASXYY010000034.1:0-8649 GCA_036502225.1 Opitutaceae bacterium | reverse complement strand
ATGGGACAGCACCCCGCCTGATCCCGCCAAACGCGCCCCCGCGGCTAAATTCATGAAAGCACCGGGACAGAAATCAGCCGCCCGATCCCACCTCTCCAACCACTTACGCCGCCGTATCAGCCGCTATGGGACGGCAGTGAATTGAATTCTTGGGCAAAATCGAAAATTCGCTTAATGGAAGGCGCTGGCTGACGTGTCCTGGTCATCGAGCGCGTTTTCCATCCCCGCCCAGTGCCACCCCAAGATTCCGAACAATACCGCTGGTTTGCCGATGAAATTTTGCCGCACGAGGCGAAATTGCGAGGCTGGCTGCACGCCCGATTTCCCTCGCTGAACGACATCGATGACCTGGTCCAAGAGGCGTACACCCGCCTCCTGAAGGCGCATGAAAGCGGCCCGATCGCCTGCGCGCGCGGGTTTCTCTTTGTGACGGCCCGCAACCTGGCGCTGAATCGATTGAGGCACGTGCGCATCGAGCGGCCGCCGGGGGCGGCCGAGATCGACATCCTCGCAGTGCCGGATGAACAGATGCCGGTTTTCGACTCCCTGGCGGAGGCGGAGGAGTTGCAGATCCTGATCCGAGCGATTCAGGCGTTGCCGAACCGGTGCCGGCAGGTGGTCACCCTGCGCAAGATCTACGGGCTGTCCCAGAAAGAGGTCGCGAGCAACCTGGGGATCTCCGAGCACACTGTCGAGGTGCAGGGGTGCATTGGCATCCGAAAGTGCACCGAATATTTCCGGAAACACGGGCATCGCCCCAGATCCTCCGAATGAGCGCCGTGAATCCTGACGCCGAATCCGCTCGTCGCATTGAGCAGGCCGCCGCCCAATGGATGGCGCGGCTCGATCGCGGTCTGACGGCCGAGGAGCAGGATGAATACTCGCGCTGGATGGCCCTGGATGCGAGACACCGTGAAGCGGTCGGGGCGCATCGGTGGAGCTGGGATGAATTGGACCGTCTGGCCGGGCTGCATACGACGCCGCACGCCCACTTGGACCCCGATCTCCTGGCGCCCAAGCGCCTCCAGCGGTTCCCGCGGCGCGTTCGCTGGTTCGCACCGGCATCGCTCGCGGCGGCGGCTGTCATCGCAGTGCTTTTGGCTTTGCGGCCGAACCGATCTTCAATCAAGGAGACCCCGGCGGCGCCGATCCCCTCCGGTTCCGCGCTGACCGCTCCCTGCGAACGTCGCGCCCTGCCGGACGGCTCGGTTGCCGACCTGAATCGCGGGGCCGCCATCGACGTCGTATTTTCGGACGAGTTCCGCCGGATCCGTCTGCTCCGCGGCGAGGCGAAGTTTTCGGTCACGAAGAATCGCGCCCGTCCCTTTATCGTCGAGGCCGGGGGCGTGGAGGTGCAGGCGGTCGGAACGGTCTTTGACGTCGCTCTCTCGGCGTCGAAGGTCGACGTCGTCGTGACGGAAGGAACCGTGAAGCTGAAGGATCCCGGCCACCCCTACGTCACCACGCCGCTGGTCCATGCCGGGCAAGCGGCCTCCGCGGCCCGCGACTCGGCGGCGCTCCCGTCCGTCGAGACCCTTTCCGAGTCGGGGCTTTCGGCGCGAGTGGCCTGGCAGCCGACCATGCTGCATTTCGATGATCTTCCGCTGAGCGATATCGTCGCCGCCTTCAATGCCCACAATACGGTCAAGCTCAGGATTGGAGACGACGCGCTCGCGCCGCAGCGGCTCAGCGCCGCGTTCCGGTCGGACAATGTCGAAGGCTTCGTGCGGCTGATGGTATTCGATTTTGGGATGCACGCGGACCATCCCTCCGAGCAGGAGATTGTGCTGCGGAAGTCGGACTGATCCGCGCCGATTTTTTTGAATTTCGGTGAATCGCTTAATGGAAAGCGCGGGGTGAGGGTTTGACTCCATTGTAACCCGCACCCCATGACCTCCACCTTTCTTCGGCGCTTTCGGGCGCTGCCCCTCGTCTGGCTCGGCTGTACGCTGACCCTGCTCGCCAAGGCGGAAACCGCCACTCGGACGTTTGATCTTCCGGCCGGACCCGCCGCGCAAACGCTCAAGCAGTTCGCCGACCAGTCGCAGTGCGAGATTGTCTTCTCCGCTGAAACCGTGGCGGGAACGACGACCAATGCCGTGCAGGGCGACCTGGCGCCGGATGCGGCGCTCGACCGGATGCTGTTCGGCACGAGTCTCTATGCGAGCAAGGACAAGACCGGCACGTTTGCGGTGCTGCGCAAAGCGGCCAAGCCCGCGGTCCCGGTGGCCGCGGATCCCCCGCCGCCCGCGGCGTCGTCGGACCAAGTGCTGACCTTGTCGCCCTTTCAGGTATCGTCCCAGCCGATCGGGCGGTACGAGGCGACGGAAGCCACGTCGGGGACCCGGTATCGGATGCCGCTCATGGATGCCAGTCAGAGCGTCACGGTGATTTCCCACGATCTGGTTCAGGACGTGGGCGCGACCCGCATTCTTGATGCCGCCAAGTATGCCGCCGGCATTTCGGAGTCGACGATACCCAATGCCCAGGACCGCACGAACATCCGGGGATTCCAAACGGATGGGGCCACGATCGATGGTTTCAACTTCTTTTCGTTTTCGAACCTGGACCCCGTTGTGATCGATAGCATCGAAATCGTGAAGGGTCCGAACGCGATCCTTTCGCCCCAGGTGCAGTCCGGCACGATCAATGTCATCAGCAAAAAGCCTCTGTGGAACGATGCGGGGTATTTTGACGTTTCGGTGGGCCGCTACGACGCGGATCGCGCCGAATTCGACGTGAACCAGGTGGTGTTGAACAATCAGCTCGCCGTCCGCGTGGTGGGGGCGGTGGACCATTCGCACGATTTGGCGGACGGAAACTTCAACCACAGCCAGATCGTCATGCCGATGGCGACGTTCAAGTTCAGCGACCGCGCCGAGGTGACGGCCCAGGCCCAAGTCTACAATTCCTACAACGCGGCTTATGGCGGTGTGCCGCTCGATTTTTCTGATGGCACGAATTCCAATGCCCAGATTCTGCCCGGGATTCCCACCGACCTCGACCTCTATGGCACCGAGATCGCCCGTCACTCTCAGGGGCAGCACTTCCGGATCTTCTTTGATGCGGAGCCCACGGACCAATTTTCGATCCGGCTCGCCCTCAACACCATCCATTGGACCGGCGATAGCGTGGGATTGA
This sequence comes from Opitutaceae bacterium, assembly GCA_036502225.1. Lineage (GTDB taxonomy): Bacteria > Verrucomicrobiota > Verrucomicrobiia > Opitutales > Opitutaceae > Palsa-1447. The sequence continues at coordinate 5,508 of DASXYY010000034.1, read as the reverse complement.
GCATCGGAAATCCGATCGATCCGAGCACGGGCAAGCAGGTCACCGAAATCGGCCAGATGCTCGCCCAGAATTCCCAAAACGGCGCCTGGTACCCGACCGGGGTGACGATCGCCAATCCGATCTTCAACGAGCAGTCCGCGTCGACCCCGTACGCCGCCGGCACCTGGGGCTTTCAGACCCGCCGGTACTACAACCTGCAGAACGATTATTCATACAAGGTTACCGTCGGCGACTTCGAGTCGACCACCCTGGCCGGCTACATGGTCGACTATCTCAAGAACCCGGGCTGGTCGTACCCGTTCGCGACGGCGAACATGAATGTGACCAGTTTCTCTCTCGCTCCGATCATGGTCGATCCCGTGGTCACGGCCGACAGCTACAGCATTGGCTGGGACCAGCAGTTCTATGCCAGTGAGCGCCTGTCCCTGTTCGGGGGCAAGCTGATCGTGACGGGCGGAATGGCGGAGTCGCAATATCGGCAGTACACGAGCGACTTGTACCATGGGACCACGTCCCAGAACCGGGTCCAGGCCTCCCTGCCTTCTGGTTCGGTAGTTTTCAGGCCGATACCCGAGCTCTCCGTGTTCGCCGACACGACCCGGCAGGCCCAGCCCAATGGCACGTCGCCGGCGACCGGCACGAACCCGACTACGACCGGCAAGCAGTATGAGTTCGGGCTGAGGACCCAGCTGTTCAACCAAAGGGTCTACGCCACGCTCACGTATTTCGACATCCAGCAGAATAATTTCAGCATTCCCAATCAGGCCAACGCGGTGGTCCCGCCGCCCGCGATCCCGTTTCCTCCGATCTTCACGAATCGCCAGGACAAGGGGGTGGAGTTCGAAACGACTTCGGCGATCACCGACAACCTGTCGATCATCGGCAATTTCTCCTATGAACACGATCGCACGCCGGCGCCGCTTAACCAGGTCTTTCGCGGCGTGGCGGACAAGACCGCGGATGCGTTCTTGAACTATGCGTTCGGCCGGAGCGGTCCGCTCGCGGGCGCTTCGGCCGGCATTGGCGTGGATTACGCGAGTAAGCGCCCGGGGGACAATCCGAATCCGGGCGGCTTTGTGACGGGAGCAACCCAGGCCGACCTGGCGGTGGGCCAGCCGACGTTTTATCTTCCGGCACGAACGCTCGTGAACGTCATGTTCTCCTACCGCTTTGACAAGCATTGGCGCGGGCAGCTTAACATCAACAATGTGCTCGACGCCAAATACCTCGCCGCCAGCACTTCGAGGAACAACGTATTTCCCGGTACGCCGATCAATCCCTACTTCACGATGACCTACCAGTATTGAGGTGGGCGCTTGCGGTCCTCGTCGTCGGTTGGGCAGCGGGCCAGGCCCGAGGGGCGCCGGTTGAACTGGTCGAGGAGGCGCCGGCGCGGGTCGTAGCCATCGGACCGAATTCGATTCAATTGGATTTTGGGCGCGTTGCTTTCGGCAATCTTCTGATTGCGCCGCCCGCCGGCTGCTCGGGCCCGCTGACCGTCCGATTTGGCGAAGCCTGCGTGGGTGGACGGATCGATCGCGCGCCACGCGGAAGCGTGCGGTACGCTGAAGTGAAGGTGGACAGTGTCGGAGGAACGGCGCAGGTGGTGGCCCCGGCGGCCAATGTTCGAAATACGACCCAGCCGCAGGCGGTCCTGACCCCTGGGAAATGGGGCGTGGTGCTGCCGTTCCGCTGGGTCGAGATCGATGGTTGGCGCGGAGGCCGGCCGGGCGCAGCGATTCGACGGCGCGCGGCCTATTCGTCGTCGTGGTCGGATGGAGCGGCGGCGTTTCGCTCGTCGGACGACATGCTCAATCGCATCTGGGATCTGTGCCACTATTCGATCAAGGCCACGTCCTTTGCCGGGGTGTTCGTCGACGGCGACCGAGAGCGGACCGCCTACGAGGCGGATGCTTATCTCAATCAGCTGGGCTATTTCGCGGGCGATCCAGATCCGTCGATTCCGCGAGCGACGTTCGAGCGCCTGTTGCGGCTGCCGACTTGGCCAACCGAATGGGCGCCTCACCTGGTGTTCATCGCGCACGACGATTGGATGCAGACCGGCGACTCCGCGTGGCTGGCTGTCCACTACAAGTTCCTGTGGTCAAAGCTCCTGATCGAGCGGGCCGGACCGGACGGGCTCATCACGAGCACCCCGCAGCAGATCGCCCGAGGAGACCTGGTCGATTGGCCGGCGGAGGAGCGCGACGGATTCGTCTTCTGCCGGGTCAACACGGTGGTCAATGCCTTTTATCTGCGGGCGCTGGAGCAAATGGCCGACTTGGCGCGCGCGCTGGGGCGCTCCGCCGATGCCCGCGAGTTGGAGTCAAGACGCGAGGCCGCGCTGGCGGCATTCCAGCGACGGCTATTCGATCCGGTGAAGGGACTTTATCGCGATGGCGATGGGACCGATCACGTTTCGCTGCACGCGAATCTGTTTCCGTTGGCCTTTGGTCTCGTGGCGGAGGAGCGTCGGCCGAGGATAGCGCGCTGGCTCGCGGAACGCGGAATGGCCTGCTCGGTGTACGGCGCCCAATACCTCCTGGAAGCGCTATTCGAGAACGACGAGTCCGCGGCCGCGGTCGCCCTGATGACGGCGCCTGGCGATCGCAGCTGGCGCCACATGGTGGAATCGGGGACGACGATCACCTGGGAAGCGTGGGATCAGCGCTACAAACCGAACCAGGATTGGACCCATGCGTGGGGAGCCGCACCCGCCAACCTGCTTCCGCGGTTTGTATTGGGAGTGATGCCGCGCACCCCCGGATGGTCGAGTGTCGAAATCCGGCCCGAATTCGGCGGATTGACGATGTGTTCAGGAATCGTTCCGACGCCGCGTGGCCCCATCAGGATCCGATGGCAACGGGCTGAGCGCCTCAGACTAGAGCTTCAACTGCCGGAGGGCGTCGCCGCACATATTGTTCTCCCGGCCAACCAAGTGAGCGGTGCTGTGCGGGTCGATGGGCGCGTGGCGGACGTTGTGAAGAGCGGAAACGCACGGGCGTTGGTTCAGCCTGTGATGGGCCACTGCGTTGTGGAGGTTCCGTAAAACACGGCCAAAGGCATGGCGTGAATGAAGGTCTTGGGGCGCGCCGCAGAGTCCCATCCTGCGCTGATCGCACCGGCTAGGCGGCCAGGCCGAGCAGCCGAATTAGCAAAAGGGAGCCGAGGCCGATGAAGCCCCAGAGGGCGAGCCCGGCGACGACGATCCGCCAACCCACCGCCTGCAATGTCTTCAGGGACAAAGAGGTGCCGATCAGGAAAAGAACCAGAACCATTCCTCGGCGCGCCACATCGGAAATCGGGGCCGACCAGATCTCCACCGCGGGGATGCAGCTGCGCAGCAGCGAGGCGAGAAGGAAGAAGGCGATGAACCAGGGAATCGTTATCTTCGCCGAACGGCACCCCGGCGCGGCCGTCCGCCTGAACCCTCGCGCCATCCCGAGCGTCACCGGCACGATCCACAAGGTGCGCGCCAGCTTCACCGCCGTAGCCGTGGCCAGCGCGCCGGGGCCATAGCTCATGCCCGCGCCCACCACCGAGGAGATGTCGTGGATGCCGATCCCAGCCCATAGCCCGAACTGCGCCTGGCTCAAATGCGTCCAATGGCCGACCAGCGGGAAAAGATAAAGCGCGACCGCGTTGAGCAGGAAAATAGTTCCAATCGACACGGCGATTTGTCCCTCGGAAGCCGCGATGACCGAACTGGCCGCTGCGATGGCCGAGCCGCCGCAGATCGCCGTGCCCACCGAAAGCAGCGTGCTGGTTTTCCGGTCCAGCGATAGCTTGGGGCCCAGCCAATACCCGAGCAGGAGCGTGGCCCCGATTGTGAGCGCGGCGAAGAGCGACCCCTTCGCGCCTAAACGCAGGACGACCGGGAGATTCATCCCGAAACCCAGGAGCGCGACGCAGGCCTGCAAAAGCCGCTGGGTGGACTGGCGGCTCCCGCGGGCGAACGGAGGCCCGACCAGAAAGGTGAAAAGGATCCCCGCGGCCAAGGCGGCGGGTGGCGAGCCCCAGAGGACGAGTCCCCCCCCGGCCATCACAAAGCCGGCGGCTTTGAGCAAAACTCGCGGGACGGGGTGGCGCCCGGCTCGGTCGGAATATCTGGGAACGGCAGCCTGCATGCGGTGAGGATACCGCAGCCCAATGCATATAACTAAGACATTGTTTGGATATCAGCCATACGATAAAGTTATGGCGTGAATAGAAACCACCTGGCCCTGTTTTACGCGGTGGCCCAGGCGGGCAGCATCAGCCGCGGTGCGGAAGCCGCTCGGGTCAGCCAGCCGGCGGTATCCAAGCAGATCGCCGAACTGGAGGAGGCGCTGGGGATCCGCCTCCTGGAGCGCCAGCCGCGCGGTTGCCGGCTGACCGAGGCTGGTTCGGTGCTCGCGGACCACGCGCGGCGCTGGCTCGCGGTGGAGGCGGACGCGACCCGCGCCATCGAGGAATTGCGCGGACTGAAGCGGGGCCGGCTGGCCGTGGGCGCCAGCCTGACGATCGGCGGGTACCTTTTGCCCGCGGTTTTCGCGGACTTTCATCGCCGCCATCCCGCGATTGAATTGAATTTGGAAATCGCGAACACCGATCGCATCCAGCAGAAGCTCCAGGAAGGAGGCATCGAACTGGGCTTGACGGAGGGGCCGATCGAATCGGACGAGTTGGAATCCACCGCCTTCTTCCAGGACGAATTGGTGGCGATCGGACCCGTGGGGCATCCCCTGTCGCGGGCGCGGCGCGTCACCGCGCGGGAGCTTTGCCGTGAGCCGTTCATCCAGCGCGAAGAGGGATCGGGCACCCGCGCGGTCGTGGATCGGGCGCTGCGCCGACGCGGCCTCAAGCCCAAGCCGCTGCTCACTCTGGCCAGCCCGGAGGCGATCAAGAGCGCGGTGGCCGCCGGCTTGGGCCTGTCCATCGTGTCGCGACTCGTCATCGGCCTGGAGGTTCAAGCGGGGTTGCTGCGGATCATTCCGGTGGCCGATTTGAAGATCATGCGCCCGCTCCATTTGCAACGCATCCGCGGGCGCGCCGAAAGCCCGGCCGTGGGCAAGTTCATCGAACTGCTGGCGGCTCGGCTCGGCCGCGGCGGAAGCGCCCCGGGCTAAATTGGGTGCCGTGGCGCTTCCAGGAGGCTCGGGTGTCCGTGGTGCTGGCGGTCAACCGCGAGTTGATCCTGCTCCGCCTACCCGCAGCCCCGAGGATTCCCCGCCCGCAATATCTGGGTATGGCGAGGATCGCCGCGATGATATAGCCGATGATGACTACGACGGAAGGTTACGCTGACGCTAGAACTTCCGGCTTTTTCTCGGCGATCTGTAGCAGTCGCAAAGCTGGACCGGAGGGATGGCGCAGCCGTTTTTCCCATTTCACTGCCGTCCCATAGCGGCTGATACGGCGGCGTAAGTGGTTGGAGAGGTGGGATCGGGCGGCTGATTTCTGTCCCGGTGCTTTCATGAATTTAGCCGCGGGGGCGCGTTTGGCGGGATCAGGCGGGGTGCTGTCCCA
>DASXYY010000033.1:0-242060 GCA_036502225.1 Opitutaceae bacterium | reverse complement strand
GCTCAGCCTGGAGCAACTCTGGCGCGCGTCACTTCCAGTCCCTTAACGGGCACTCTTCAACCGGAGAGCCGGATGCGGTAGTTCCGCACGTCCGGTTCGGAGGGAGGGGCAGGTTCCATTCCTGTCCCTACCCCTATCCCGGCATCGAAACCAGCGCATTTGACTTCCGTTAGCCTCCTTATCACTTTGGCCGTCTCCTTTCACCCGCATGTCAGCACCCCTTTTTGCCAATAGCCCTGACGCACTCGGCCGCCTGAATGACGAGTGCGTGCCTGCGCCGCTGGAAGGGGAGATCCGCAAGATTTACGAACGCAGTCCGCTTTACGGTGCTCGCTTTCCGCTCCACGCCGAGTCGCTCCACTGGTCGTGCTACCGGGAGATTCCGGCGCTTTCCAAGCGCGAAATCGTCGAGCGGGGGCACACGTCCTTTTTCCGCGACTACGCTGAAATCGAGCGCGGATTGCAGGAAAAGCGATTCGAGTACGAGAGCACGTCCGGAACCACGTCCGGACCGATGACCGTGATCATGGAGGACGGTTGGTGGCAGGCGCAGACCGATCGTGCCTACCTGGCCTCGCCGATTCTCCGGGAATTCGTGGGGACGAAAACCCGTCGCTGCGTGCTGGCGCCGGTCGGCTGCTCGAGCAATCTTTGTCCCTACGAGGACCACCCGTTTCCCCATCGATATTTCGACGGCACGGTCTACTTGAATTTGACCAGTGATCCTTTCGTGTTTCCGGAAGCGGAATGGGATCGCATTGTGCTCGAACTGCAGGCGACGCAGCCCCAGATCCTCGAAGGCGAGCCGGTTTATTTGTCCCTGCTCGCGCGAGCGGCCAAGAAGCGCGGCGTGTCGGTGCCGAGTCTGCGCGCGGTGATTTTAACGTACGGAAAGGCGAGCCGGCAGCACAGCCGTCGAATCTCCGAGGTGTTTCCGGCGGCCCAGGTCGATTTGTACGGATCGACCGAAGCCGGTTACCTGTTCGTGGGCGAAGCGTTCCGGGGCGACTCGCAGGCGATCGACGCCAACGCTTTCATCGAGCTGGCGCCGTGGAAGGACGCCCAGGATGTTTTCCAGATTGTCGTGACGACCCGCGACCGCGAGGCGATGCCGCTGCTCCGTTACCACACCGGCGATCTGGTTCAACGAACGGCCGACGGGTACCGCGTGCTGGGCCGCGAATTGAGTCTGTTTGCGCGGCCGGATGGCTCGGTCATGTCGGCGGACGATGTCGACCTGGCTTTGCCGGACAGTTTCAACGCCTGGCACTACGTTTTGGTGCAGACGGCGGACAATCGGTGGGATTTCCACTACGTGGCCGATCATATGGCCGATCATCGGCCGCTGGCGGCGGCGCTTTCGAACATCATTGGAAACGGGGCGCGGGTGAACGCGTTTCGGCGGCGGAGCATTGCGCCGGCGGGCAGCGGGAAGTTTGCTTTGTTGAAGCCGCTGGCGAGGTAGGGGTCTGGGCAACTTGGCTCGGGGCGGTTTCGGGTCGGTGGAAGCGGCGGCTCGCCGCTTCCACGGTGTCCTATTCGTGCCAGACACGGGGAGCTGCCGGTCTGCTTATAAGGCCTAGGCGGTCAGGCGGGACCTTTACAAATGCCCGTGGGGCAGCGATGTTGACGGGGTTTTCTTGCCGCGGCATCGGGCGATGCATCTCCTCCCCAACCTCTTCTGCACCACGATTGGGCGAAAATTTCTCATGGCGCTGAGCGGCGCCGTGATGATTGCGTTTATCGTCGGGCATCTGATCGGCAACCTCCAGGTGTTTGAGGATCCGGATCGGATCAACGGCTACGCGCACTTCCTGCACACGATGGGACCGGTCCTTTGGATCGTGCGCATCGTGCTGCTCCTTTGCGCGGTGGTTCACATTTGGGCGGGCACCCAGCTGGCGATTGAGGACCGCGCGGCCCGCGGTCCCGTGCCGTACCAGCGCAACGACTGGCTCCGGGCGCTGTGGGCGTCCCGCTACATGCGCTGGACGGGTTACGTCGTGCTGGTGTTCGTCATTTACCACCTGGCCCAGTTCACCTGGGGCTTCGCGCAAGCGAGCACGTTCAAGACGAACCTCCCGCTCTACACGATGACCGGCGACTACAAGGTCATGGGACTGGTGACCGTGCGGGCCGGCACCCCGGTGCTCGACGTGCGCAGCATGGTGATCCGCGGCTTCCAGCCCGCGGGCATTGCGATCTTCTACATTTTTGCGATCGGGCTGTTGACGGTGCACCTGCGCCATGGCGCTGACAGCCTGTTTCAAACGCTGGGCTGGCGGAACGCGCGCTGGGCCGGCGGCCTCCGCGTGCTGGTCACCCTCTGCTGCCTGGCTTACTTCCTGGGCAATCTGATCATCCCTGGCGCGGTCATGGCCGGAATCCTGACGATCCATGGCTGAACTCGCTTCCAAAGTTCCCCCGGGACCGCTGGATCAGAAGTGGCGGTCGCACAAGGCGAACATCCGCCTGGTCAATCCCGCGAACAAGCGGAAGTACAAGGTGATCGTCGTCGGCGCGGGGCTGGCCGGCTCCTCGGCCGCGGCCACGCTGGCGGAGCTGGGCTACCAGGTGGAAAGCTTCGTCTTTCACGACAGTCCGCGCCGGGCCCACTCGATCGCCGCGCAGGGCGGCATCAACGCCGCCAAGAACTACCAGAACGACGGCGACAGCGTCTACCGCCTGTTCTACGACACGATCAAGGGCGGCGACTACCGCTCCCGCGAGGCGAATACGCATCGGCTCGCGGAAGTGTCGGTCAACATCATCGACCAATGCGCGGCGCAGGGCGTGCCGTTTGCCCGCGAATACGGCGGGCTGCTGGCAAATCGGTCCTTTGGCGGCGCTCAGGTGTCGCGCACGTTTTACGCTCGGGGCCAGACCGGACAGCAGCTCCTGCTGGGCGCCTATTCGGCCCTTTCCCGCATGGTCGGCGCGGGGGCCGTCAAGCTCCACACCCATTCCGAGATGCTCGACCTGGTGGTGGTGGGCGGCCACGCGAAGGGCATCGTGGTGCGCAACCTGATCACCGGCGAGATCACCCGCCATGCCGCCGACGCCGTGATCCTGGCGACGGGCGGTTACGGCAACGTCTTCAATCTTTCGACCTACGCCCGCGGCTCCAACGCCACCGCGATCTGGCGGGCATACAAGCGCGGCGCCTGCTTCGCCAACCCTTGCTACACGCAGATCCATCCCACCTGCATTCCAGTCACGGGCGACTACCAGTCGAAGCTGACCCTGATGTCGGAGTCGCTGCGCAACGACGGACGCATCTGGGTGCCGAAAAAGGCTGATGACCGCCGCAAGGATCCGAACAGCATTTCCGAGGGCGATCGCGATTATTACCTGGAGCGGATCTATCCTTCGTTCGGCAACCTTTGCCCCCGCGACGTCGCTTCGCGCGCGGCCAAGCGCGTGTGCGACGAAGGCCGCGGAGTCGGTGAGAGCGGCCTTGGCGTATATCTCGATTTTTCGGACGCGATCCGCCGCCTGAGCGAGAACGGCGTGCGGGAGCGTTACGGCAACCTGTTCGACATCTACCACGAGATCACGGCGGAGAACGCCTACCGGACGCCGATGCGGATCTTCCCCGCCGTCCACTACACGATGGGCGGCTTGTGGGTGGATTATAACCTGATGTCGAACCTGCCCGGACTGTTCGTCCTGGGGGAAGCCAACTTTTCGGATCATGGCGCCAACCGTCTGGGCGCGTCCGCGCTGATGCAGGGCCTGGCGGACGGATATTTTGTCGTTCCGTACACCATCGGCGACTATCTCGCCTCGCAGAAGCCGGGTTCCCGGCCGGCCGAGGACAGCGCGGAGTTCAAGGCCGCGGAATCCACGGTGCAGGGCCTGAACCAGCGGCTGCTGGGCGTGAACGGCAAGGAACCGGTCAGTCATTTTCACAAGCGGCTGGGCCACCTGCTGTGGACCCATTGCGGCATGGCGCGCACGCGCGAAGGGCTGGAGGAGGCCTTGCGGGCGATTCCGGCGCTGCGCCAGGAATTCTGGGCGAACGTGCGCGTGCCCGGTTCGGCCGACACGCTCAACCAATCGCTGGAGCAGGCGGGCCGGGTGGCCGATTTCCTCGAATTGGGCGAACTGCTGTGCCGCGACGCGCTGACGCGCGAGGAGAGCTGCGGCGGGCATTTCCGCGAGGAGCACCAGTATCCAGATGGTGAATGCAAGCGCGACGACGAGCGGTTCGGCCACGTCGCGGCCTGGGAATATGCCGGCGAAGGCCGGACGCCGATCCGCAACACCGAGGCGCTGGCGTACGAGTTCGTGCACATGAGCGTCCGCAACTACAAGTAGCCATGGCGGAGAAAAAGCATCTTTCGGTCACGCTCCGGGTGTGGCGCCAGCCCCAGGCGGGCGCGCCCGGCCGGTTCGTCGACTATCCGGCGCCGAACCTCAATCCGGACATGTCGTTCCTGGAGATGCTCGACGTCGTGAATGACGGGCTGACGGCCCGGGGCGAGGAGCCGATCGCCTTTGCGCACGATTGCCGCGAGGGAATCTGCGGCACCTGTTCGCTGCAGATCAACGGCAAGCCGCACGGGCCGGGCACGGGCGTCGCCACCTGCCAGACGTACCTGCGCAGTTTCCGCGATGGCGAGACGATCCTCGTCGAGCCCTTCCGCGCGCGCGCGTTTCCGGTCATCAAGGATCTGGTCACCGACCGATCCGCGTTCGATCGGATCCAACAGGCCGGGGGTTTCGTCACGGCGCGCACCGGTTCGGCGCCGGATGCCAACGCGATTCCCGTGCCGAAGGCTGACGCGGATCTGGCGATGGATGCGGCGCAGTGCATCGGCTGCGGCGCGTGTGTCGCCGCCTGCAAGAACGCGAGCGCCATGCTGTTTGTCGCGGCCAAGGTCGGACATCTCGGCCTGATGCCCCAGGGCCAGCCGGAGCGCGATCGGCGCGTTTTGGCGATGGTCCAGACGATGGACCACGAGGGATTTGGCGGCTGCACGAACCAATACGAGTGCAGCGCGGCCTGTCCCAAGCTGATTTCTCACGATTTCATTTCGCGCCTAAATCGCGATTTCATCGGCGCTTCCTTCCGGTCGGCTTTCCGGCAGCCGGGGCATGCCGTGGCGGGCGAATAGTTCGGTGTAACTTTCGGGCGGGTCGGTGGGTATTAGGGGTACAAATCGAGACCACCATGATCACCACACTCTTCAATCTTCTGCCCTATATCGTCGCGGGGGTTACCGCCGCTGGCACCGTCACCATCGCCTTTTACGATTACACCCGCAAGCCGCGCCGGGCACTCCGCCCGGTTCCGGCGGCGGCCCGAGTCGCCCGCGAACCCGCGCGGTTGCCGCTGGCCGCCTGAATTTTCTCCGCAGTGTCGTTCAGGGGGCCGTGCCGAGAGGTGCGGCCCCTTTTTTATCTAAGGGGGTGGAGCGCGTGGTCCCCACGCGCTTGGGGGCCAAATGCGGGCGGAGGTCTAAGCGCATGGGGACCATGCGCTCCACCCATGGCTCGCTTACTTAAATATCGCGACCGCGTGGGCGCTCTCGACCACCACCCAGGTGCCGGCGGCAATCAGGCCCAGTACTAGGGCATGACGGACCAGCTTTCGGCCTCGAAGCACGGCGTCCTGAAAATCGGTGTTCAGCGAGCGCCGGTTGGATTGGGCCAGGAAACTGGCAAAGCGGGGATCGCGCAGACGGCTGCTGCCCTCGCGCTTGAGTCCAAAGCGCAGGGAGCGTCGGCTGAAAAGATGGCGAATCCGCGAAAGCATCGAACCCTCTGAGTATATCACATCGGCATTTGAGGTTGGTTATTCAATTGAAAAGTCTCCAACCTGCTGGGTTTTGCGTCCATGCACCATTTTCGTTATACGGGTCCCAATCTGCATTGTGAATCGGTCGATCTCGCCGAGGTGGCGCGGCTCTATGGGACTCCGACCTACGTTTATAGTGCCACGACCATGGCGGATAACTACCGCCGCCTTGCGAGCAGCATCCAGGGGGTCGATCTGCAGATCTGCTTTGCGAACAAGGCGAATGGCAACCTAGCTGTTATTAAGCACTTCAGTAATTTGGGGTCGGCCTTTGATTTCGCCAGTGGAGGCGAGTTGAAGCGGGTGCTGGCAGCCGGCGGCGACGTTAGGCGCAGCGTATTTGCAGGAGTTGCCAAGAGTGAGGCTGAGATTCGATTGGGCCTCGAAAACGGTTTGTTTTCCTTCCACGTCGAAAGTGAACCGGAGCTTGCCCGGATCAACCATGTGGCGGGAACGCTGGGGCTGAAGGCGCCCGTTGCCTTGCGCATCAACCCGGACGTGGACGCCCACACCCACGCCAAGATCAGCACGGGGATGAGCACCCACAAGTTCGGCATTCCGCTGGATCATGCGGCGGCGGCGTACCAGGGAGCATCCAAGTACCCGAACATCGCCCTGCGCGGCGTGCAGATGCACATTGGCTCGCAAATGACCGAGGCGGGCCCGATATCCGAGGCGGTGGCCAAGATGGCGCCGTTCGTCGCCGAGCTTAAGGCCAAGTATGGCATCTCCTATTTCTCAATCGGGGGCGGCATCGGCATCGTTTACAAGGATGCGCTGGCGAGCGGCCAGGCGCCGTGGTGGGAATCGCAGCCGGAGGGTCAGCGTCCGCTGACGCCCGAATCCTATGGCGCGGCAGTGGGCCCGGTCCTTCGATCGCTGGGGCTGAAGATTCTTTTGGAGCCGGGACGATTCCTGGTGGGAAATGCCGGTGTCCTGCTGACCCGAGTCGAGTACCTGAAGCGCGGCAAGGGAAAGGACTTTCTCATTGTCGACGCGGGCATGAACGACTTGATCCGTCCCGCGATGTACGACGCCTTTCACGAGATCGTGCCGCTTCACCGCGACACGACGCGTCGCAGCTCGACCGTCGACGTGGCGGGGCCGATCTGCGAAAGCAGCGATGTTTTTGCCAAGGGGCGGTCCCTGCAGGAAGTGGGCGAGGGCGAATACCTGGCGGTGATGAGCGCCGGAGCGTACGGCTTCGCGATGGCGAGCCGCTACAATGCCCATCCGTTCGCCGCCGAGGTGATGGTCAAGGGCAGCGCGTTTGAATTGGTGAACGCGCGTGAAACGTTTGAACAGATGACACAGAATGAGAGGACGCCGGCGTTTTTGAATTGATCGGGGGCCGCGGGCTTATCCCAATGTAGCCGGGGGCGCTGACCCCGGCGTTTCCGCTTTCGATATCGCAATTGCCGGGGTCACCGCCCCCGGCTACAGGTTTCGCAAGATCGACACCGTCGATTAACTATCGTAGAATGCAGACGATGAACTTCGCGGTCGTGGGCGCCGGCGCGTGGGGGACTGCTTTTGCGGTGCATTTGGCGCGGCTTGGGCATGGCGTGACGCTGCTGCCCCGCCGGATTGAGCAGGCGGTGGTGCTTTCGGCGAACCGCGAAAACATCGAATATCTGCCTGGCGTCGCCTTGCCGTTTGAATTGGGAATATCGGGCGATTGGGGCGCGACCCTCGACGACGCGGCGGTGGCGTTTCTGGCCTGCCCGGTGCAGGCCCTGCGATCGACCATGGAGCGGGTTCGAAAGGAGCGAAAGAGCTCCCAGGCCGCGCCGCTGTTCGTCAGCTTGGCCAAAGGGCTTGAGTTGGGTTCGCACCTGCGGCCCACCGAAGTGATCGCAGCCGTTGAGTCGGGCGCTTCGGCAGGTTTCCTCACGGGACCCACCAATGCGGCGGAAGTCGCGCAAGGCCTGCCGGCGGCGATGCTGCTGGCTTGCAAGTCGCAGGCGGGCCTCGCCGGGGTGCAGGCGGCGATCAGCAGTGCGACCTTGCGCGTTTACACGTCGGACGACACGGCCGGCGCGGAGTATGGCGCCGCCCTCAAGAACATCTATGCGATCGCCGCCGGCTGCGCCGACGGCCTGCATCTGGGCGACAACGCCAAGGCCTCGCTGCTAACGCGCGCCCTCGCGGAAATGGTGCGGGTGGGCACCGCGCTCGGGGCGAGGGTGGAAACCTTTTACGGCCTAAGCGGCTTTGGCGACCTGGTGGCGACCTGCCATGGCGATTGGAGCCGAAATCGGGAGTTCGGCCAGCGGGTAGGGGAAGGGGCACGCGTGCGCGATCTGCTGGCGAATCGTCGCACGGTGGTCGAGGGGTACCTGACGACCGAGGCTTTCTACGGTTTGTGCGGCCGGCGGGGGATCGACGCGCCGATCTTGCGCGAGGTGCAGGCGGTGTTGTTTCGGGACAAGCCGCCTCGGGAGGCGATGCTGGCACTCATGACGCGGGGTCTGAAGGAGGAATCCAGATTTTCTTAACGCTTGAAAGGACAGTGTCCTGGCAATAACGGTAGTACCCGAGCCCTATGCCGATGCGCGCGGTTATTATCGAAGACGACGAGGTTTTTCGTCGGATGCTCGCGATGGCGCTCAACCGCGTGCGCGGTCTCCACGTGGCCAGCACGTTCGGCGACGGCAAGGCCGGACTTGATTACTGCCTGAAGGAACAGCCCGGGCTGCTGGTCGTGGATCTCTATCTGCCGGGCATGCACGGGCTGGAAATCGTCAAGGAGGTCCGCTCCAAGATTCCCGCGACGCGGGTGCTGGTGGTGACGGGGCATCCCGATGGGGAGCTGCCTGCCCGGCTGATTGCGCAGGGCGTGCACGGCTTCGTCGACAAGAATGCCCCGCTTAGTTACGCGCTGCAGGCGGTCGAGTCGGTCATGGACGGCGGCATGTTTTTTGCGGCCCACATCGCGCCGAAGCAGACGGACGACGGCAAAGGCGCCCCACGCATCGCCCCGGCGGTGAAGGAAGGGCCCGCGACGCCGGCCTTGGCGGCGGTGGAGGCCTTGTCCGCCCGCGAATTGGAAGTGGCCCGGCTGGTTGCCGAGGGATTTTCGTCGAAGGAAATCGCCGCCCGGCTGGATTTGAGCGTTCGCACGGTGGAAAAGCACCGCGCCAACATCATGGACAAGATCGGCGTTCGCGAGGTGGCCAGCCTGGTGCGCTGGTGCGTGCAGAATGGGATTGTGAAGATGTGATTGGGTGGAGCGCATGGTCTCCATGCGCTTCGGCGTCAAACGCGGATGGAGATTTAAGCGCGGGGGGGGCCACGCGCTCCACCTTTCGATATCGAAAGCGGGACTGCCGGGGTCAGCGCCCCCGGCTGCAGCTAAAGCGCAGAGGCTGGCGGGGGCGTCGTGTCGGGCCCGGCGTATTCGCGCAAAGCGCCCTCGGCGCGGCGAGCCCGCGCCTGCAGCAACGTATAGTCCGTCGCCGATGGCGGCCCTCCGCCCGTGTCGAAGCGCTTTTCGATTTCCAGCGCCTGCTTGGAAAGATCCATGAGCCCCATCTGCAGCGAACTGCTCTTCAGGCTGTGCGCGGCGCGCCGGGCTTCCGAGTGATCTTCCAACGCGACGTCCGCGACCATGCGCGGGGCCGTGCGGAGGAAAATGCGCACCAGCTCCCGAGTCTCCTCTTCGCCCAGCACCGCCGCCAGAGCGGCCAGGCGCTCGTTCGGCGCATTCATCGGTGCGAGGCTTGCGCGGCCGCCAACTGCGACTTGAGCTGATAATTCTCCTGCGCGAGCTCCGCCACCTGGTCGCGCGCCTGGCGCAGCTGCTCGCGGACGCCTTCCAGCTTGGCGGCCTCGGCCGCGGCGGCTTTCAGTGAGTCGTTTGCCTGGCCGGCGGCGTCAAGCTTCGCCTGCAGAGCCGCTTTGTCGGTCGTATCCGCCTGGACCTGATCCTTGAGCTTGCCGTTCTCGTCCTGGAGCAGCGAGTAGCTGCGCAGGGCGGTGGTGAGGCGGTCCTGGGCGTCGGCGAGCTGCTGCTGCAAATCGCCGGAATCCGCGGCCAGGGCCGGAGCGCAGCTCAGGGCGAACGCCGCCAGGCATAAACCGAGACGGGTGACGGTTTTCATGGGGTTAGTCATTAGGTGCTTTGGGAGGAGGAGGCAACTCTCACAAGGTGGAGCGCGTTGTCCCCAATGCGCTTTGACGTTCATCCGCGTTTGACGCTGCAGCGCATGGGGAGAGCAAAGGGTCACGTCTCAGGTTCCTCCACCCGTTCCGCTTTCGACGTCCAAACAGCGCGTGGGGACCACGCGCTCCACCTTGGGATAGGCCCCCGGCTACAGCGGCGCGGGCTCAAATCGCGCGTTGTGGACTCGCATCGTCCTGCTTTAATGAAGGCGATGCGCGCCACTGTTCTGCTGTGCCTCCTGCTTTGCCCGTTGCAGGCGGTGACCGCGGCGCCGATTGATGCCACCCCCGCCAATTGGGCCGAGGTGGTTCGCGGGCTGGCCAAGTCGCCGAGCGCGGACACCGAGGTTCGGTTTCAAAGCGGAATCTATCCGGTGAGCGCCGCGCTTGAATTCACGCCGGCCGGGGGGCAGGTCGTTCTTCGGGCGGCGGATCGGGCGACGCCCGTGCTGCTGGGCGCCTCGTCCGATTCTCCGCTGATTCGCATCGAGGGCGCGGCTTCCGTGCGGATCGAAGGATTGCATTTTCGCCATGCGGGCGTGGCGGTCATCCTGCGCAATGACGCCGGAGTGCAGGTGGAAAACAATTGGTTCGACGACGTGGATGGCGCGCTCCTGGGCGTGGGGCTGACGGGCGCGCGCGTGGCCCACAATCGGATCGATCAGACGGCCGGCACCCCCATCTTTCTCCAGGGCGGGGCCGGGGCCGTCGTATCCGACAATCTGATATTCGACTACCTGCGCGAGAAGGCGGGCGGGGCGGCGGTGGCCCTGGACACCGAGCGGGCGCCGACGGTCAGCGGCAACCTGATTCGCGACCAGTTTGGGCCGGGCGCGGCGATCTGGGCGCGGCGCACCTTCGGGGCCCGGGTGACCGGCAACGTCGTCCTGAACGTCTATTCCTACGACTGGCGGGCCGAAGGCGGCGGCAGCGCCACCGTCACCGGGAACCATTTTCCGTCCGGCGCCCCGGCCGGGAATTCCCTCGTCACTTTTCAGGAGCAGGTGCCGGCCGTGCTCAGCGCGGCGGGCCTGGACCGCGCGCACCGCGGGCTCGTGCGGGCCGCGCCGGACCCGACAATTCCTGGTGCCTGCTCGCGGGTGGTCGCCTCAGCGGGCGATCGCAGTGCGCTCGTCACGTGGCATCCTCCTCGCTTCGACGGCGGGAAACCGGTGAATGCCTATCTGATTTCAGCCTCGACCGGTCAGTCGCTCACGATCTCCGACGCCCACTTCCGCTCCGAGGGCTATGCGCGCCTCGATCAGATTCCCAACGGCAAACCCTGCACCTTCACGATCACGGCCTTCAGCCCCTTGGGCCACGGCAAGGCGTCCGCCCCCAGCGTGGCGGTCGTTCCGAAGTTGATCCGGCCGACGGTGCCGGGGGCGCCCCGCCTGCTGGGGGTGCAGCGCGACGGCGGAATGGCTTGCCTGCGGTTCGCCGCGCCGCTGGCCGATGGAGGCGCGACCATCACCTCCTATGTCCTGACCGTTCTGCCGGCGAAGAACCGCGTGGTTTTTACCGGCCGCCAAATCCTGCGGCTTCGGGCCGGTGACATCTGCTTCGGCGTGATCGACGAGCTTGGCCAAGGCGAGCAATACGGATTCACGCTCACCGCCGCCAATAGCGCGGGGGAAAGCCGGGCCGCCAGCCTTTCACCATGAGCCAGCGACGCTTTTTGACGGTGGCGATGGGGATTGCGCTGCTGGCCGGCTGCGCCACGCCCCCGCCGCCGAAACCGGCGGCGCCCGTTGCGCGGCCGACGGTGGTGGCCCGGCATGAATGGAGGCAGGCCGACGGCCGCCTGAACGTGGCGGTCACCGTGGGATGCCCGTCGCCGGCGCCGCTCTGGGTTCGGGTCCGCTGCACCTTTGGCGGCGGACCGGCGATCGATCCCCCGCAGGCCCAAAGCATCGAGCTGGGGCCCGGAGAGAGCGCCACGGTCCGGTTCGCCGCCTCGGAGGAGGCGGCGACCACGGCGGATATCTCGGTTACGCCTTCGGCAGCAGCTCGCTGACGAGCGACTTCTCTTCCTTCAATTCGTTCTCGGTCGCGGCGATCTTGCTCTGCGCGAACTCGGTGATCGGCAGGCCCTGGACAATCTCCCACGCGCGGCCGTTGCAGCGCAGGGGGAACGAGTACATGAGGCCCTTTTCGATCCCATAGACGCCCGGCGAGCAGATGGCGGCGCTGAACCAATTGTCGCCGGCGGTCGGCGTGGTCAGCGCCCGCACGGTGTCGACGACCGCGTTGGCCGCCGACGCCGCGGAGCTGAGGCCGCGCGCCTTGATGATCGCCGCGCCGCGCTGCTGCACGGTCGGCAAAAACTGGTCGCGGAACCACGCCCCGTCGGAAATCACCCCGGTCGCGGGCTGGCCGCCGATGCGCGCGTTATCGAAATCCGGATACATGGTCGAGCTGTGATTGCCCCAGATCGCGAGGCGGGTCACGTCGGTGGTGGGATGGCCGGACTTGAGCGCCAGCTGGGTGACCGCGCGATTCCGATCGAGCATGGTCATGGCGAACCAGCGCTCGGCGGGCACGGCCGGGGCGTTGTTCATCGCGATCAGGCAGTTGGTGTTGCACGGATTGCCGACGACGAGCACGCGCACGTCGCCCGCGGCCTTGCGCGCGATCGCCTGGCCCTGGCCGGTGAAAATCTTGCCGTTGATGCCCAGGAGGTCCTTGCGTTCCATGCCGGCCTTGCGCGGCACCGAGCCGACCAGCAGCGCCCAATTGACTCCGGCAAAGCCCTCATCGAGGGACGAGGTGGCCACGATGCCCTGGAGCAGAGGAAAGGCGCAGTCCTGCAGCTCCATCACCACCCCGTTGAGCGCCGGCAGCGCCGGCTCGATCTCCACCAGGTGGAGAATCACGGGCTGGTCGGGTCCGAACATGGACCCGGACGCGATCCGAAACAGGAGCGAGTAACCAATCTGCCCGGCAGCACCGGTGACAGCGACGCGAAGAGGCGTTTTCATGGGAGAGGGTCCAGATTATCGGCGGGCAAACCGCGGGGCAAGCGCAGCGTGGATCTCACGGACGAGCGCTTCGGTTTCGTTCCAGCCGATGCAGCCATCGGTGATGGATACGCCGCGCCGCAATTCGGCCTGGGGCCGGGGGAAAGGCTGCGCGCCGGCTTCCAAGTTGCTTTCGACCATTGCTCCCAGGATGGAACGATTGCCCCGCGCGATTTGGGCCAGGAGGTCCCGCATGACCTCAGGCTGACGGGCCGGCTGTTTGCCGGAGTTGTCGTGCGAACAATCGACGAGCAGGGAGGGGCGAAGTCCCGTCTGCGTGAGCAGAGCCTCCGTTCGCGCGACATGCTCGGCGCTGTAGTTGGGCCCGTTCGACCCGCCCCGCAGCACGACATGGCAGTTCGCGTTGCCCTTGGTGACGATGGCCGACGCGGCGCCATCCAGATTGATGCCGAGGAAAGTGTGGGATTGGGCGGCGGCGCGGATCGCGTTGACCGCCGTCTGGATCGAGCCATCGGTGCCGTTTTTGAAGCCCAGCGGCATCGAAAGGCCGGAGGCCATCTGGCGATGGGTCTGGGATTCGGCCGTGCGGGCGCCGATCGCGGACCAGCAGATCAGGTCGGCGATATACTGGGGGGTGATCGGATCGAGCAGTTCGGTGGCCGTCGGCAGCCCCAAGTCGAGCACATCGCGCAGGAACGTGCGGGCCAGGCGAAGCCCGGCGGCAATATCGTGCGAGCCGTCCAAATGGGGATCCATGATCAGGCCCTTCCAACCGACCGTGGTGCGCGGCTTTTCAAAATAAACCCGCATGACGATCAGCACGCGGTCGGCGACGGCCCGAGACAGTTGGGCGAGATGCCGGGCGTACTCGCGTCCGGCGTCCAGGTCGTGAATCGAGCAAGGGCCGACGATCAGCAGAAAGCGTCCGTCATCCCCGAACATGACCCGTTCGATTTCGGCCCGCGCCCGGGCGATGAAATCGGCCTGGGCTTCGGTTTTTGGGATCTCAGCCAGCAACTGGGCTGGGGAGGGAAGCGCACGGGTCTCGACGACGTGGAGGTCGGAGGTTTTCTGCATGGAGAATGGGGAGTTTGCGGGGGAAAGGGCGCGGAAGGCAATTGGGTTTCCGGATTGGAAACCCACCCGCCGTAGCCCATCGGGCGAAGGAGGATGTTCCGCGTGTGATGGCGAAAGCGGAACGGCCGGGGTCAGCGCCCCCGGCTACAGGGTGGAGCGCATGGTCCCCATGTGCTTTGGCGTCGAGCTGGCTTGCGGCATCGCTCAGCACGTGGAAACCACGCGCTCCACCTTTGGCGGACGGCCCATCGCATTGCAATGGGCCAAAAAAGTGGCCGGCCGCTTACCCCTAAGCGGCCGGCCTTTGCTTTCTTAGTTACCCCAAAACTCCCGCTAGGCGGGAGAAGTGGAAAAATCTTATGGGTCCAATGGATACTCCGTCCCCGCCGTGCGTCAATGGGAAATGGCCATTTTGCTTGAACTGGCCGCACAGTTAGTTAATGGTTAATAAGTTATGCCAATTGATTTGGTGCCTTACTTTCCTGCATCCTGGCTCAAAGTGAGCGGGGAAGATTCGGCGGCTTATCTTCAAGGCCAGATGGCCAGGGACTTAGCTAAGGTCGGTCCGGATGGTCACTATACCGTGATTTTGGACCACAAGGGAAAGATCCAGGCCGATGCCTTCGTAGGCCGCGATGGCGAAGGGTTTTGGGTAGGAAGTTACTTTGTGCCAGCGGCCGAATTGAGGGCCCGGCTGGAGGCATTTGTGGTCGCGGACGACGTCGTGGTGGACGACGCGACGGAAACGGTCGCGGGGTTCTCCGTGCTGGGGAATGGGTCGCGGCCGGAACTCGACGAGGCGCGTAGCGCACTGGGGCTGCCCGGCGCGGTTTTCCGGGGACGCCGCATTGCGGACGAGAATTGGGATTGGATCGTTCTCCGGGACCGTCGCGATGACGCGCTGCAATGGTTCCTCGAACGGGGCGCCCGGGTGCTGGGAGTCGAGGAGGTTCAACGTCGCCGCATTCTGGGCGGCATTCCGGCGGTGCCGGACGACGCGGGAAAGGGTGACCTGCCGCAGGAGACCCGCTTGAGCGACGCCGCGGTTTCGTATGACAAAGGCTGCTACGTGGGGCAGGAAATCATGTCGCGGCTCAAAACGCGCGGCCGGGTCCGCCGCCAATTGCGCCGAATCCACGGGACAGGGGAGCCGCCGCCGGCGCACACCGCCGTGCTTTCCGCCGAAACGAAGGTAGGAGAGACTCGTTCGGCCGTTCGAGACGGCTCAGGATTCATCGGTTGGGCGTTGATCACGGGCGATGGCGCGGATCTTTCGCTGGGAGGAGAAGTAAGACGGGAAATCGCATTGACCGGCGAGTGACGGCGGCGTTGGGTGGCGGATGGTCTCATTGCAGGAGAAATTCGCGAAGGTGTTTGGTCGTCCTCCGGCGATCATGACCCGGGCTCCCGGGCGGATCGAATTCATCGGCAACCATACCGACTACAACGGCGGCATGGTGCTCGGTGCGGCGATCGACCGCGCCGTTTGGGTCGGGGTGGCGGCGCGCACGGACGGTCTTCGCCGTTTTGCGACCGGGCGCAATCCGGACATCGTCGAACGCGCGGCGACGGACCTCGCCCGCGCCGAGGGCGCGGAGTCGTGGATCAACTACCCGCTCGGTATGCTGGCGGCTTTCGCCAAGTCGGGCGTCCCGGCGCCGCCGGGCTTCGATTACCTGGCCGTCTCGGATCTGCCGGTCGGCGCGGGCTTGAGCAGCAGCGCGGCCATCGAACTCGCCTCGGGCCTCGCCTTCAGCGAAATGACCGGCGCCAAATTGGACCGCGAGCGCCTCGTGAAGCTCGGCCGCATGGCCGAAAACGAATTCGTCGGCGTGCCCTGCGGAATTTTGGACCAAGGCGTTTCGGGGTTTGGGCGCCAGGGGCAGTTGGTCCTGATCGATTGCCGCGGTCCCAAGTTCGACACGGTGCCGATGCCCGCCGGCGTGCATTTTTGGATTTTCAACACGCACACCAAGCACGCTCTGGTCGACGGCCTCTATTCGGCGCGGCACGCGGAGTGCATGGGCGCCGCGCGCGCCTTGGGCGTCGCGCACCTGGCGGATGTTTCCGAGGCGGGGCTGATGCAAAACGCCGCGAAGCTGACCGAACCGCAGCGCAAACGGTCGCTGCATGTCGTTTCGGAAATCTCGCGGGTGGGGAAAACCATCCTCGCGCTGGGTTCGGACGACGTGGCGGCGGTGGGCCGATTGCTCACGGCGTCCCATCGCAGCTCGCAGACACTATTCGAAAACAGCACGCCGGAGCTGGATTTTCTGGTGGATACGCTCACCGCGATCCCGTCGGTTTACGGCGCGCGGCTCACGGGCGGCGGGTTTGGCGGCGCGGCGATGGCGTTGACGAGCGACGCGTTTGGAGAGCGGGAGGCGAAGCAGGTCGCGGATGCTTATCGGGCGCGGTTTGGGGCGGAGATCGACGTGCTGCATGCGCTGACGGCGAACGGGGCGGAAGTGGTGTCCCGCTAAGGAAGGGCGCGTGCGTTGATCGCGAGGTGGAGCGCGTGGTCCCCACGCGCTTTGACCTCCATCCGCTCTAACTGCGGAAGGACTATTGAAAGAGGCCGCCGACTTGGGTGAACCAGGCTTCGACGGGCGTGCGCAAAAACAGGAAGTAGATCGCGGCGGCGGTGGCGAGCATCGGGCCGAAGGGGAGCCGGCTGGTCATTTTTAGCGATCGCCGCCAGAGCAAGGCGACCAGGACCCAGAACAGGCCGACGAAGGCCCCGCCGAAGATCGAGAAGACGGCGGCGTGCCAGCCGCAGAAGGCGCCAATGGCACCGACCAGGAGCACGTCGCCCATGCCCATGGCTTCACGGAGAAGGAGCGCCGAAGCGAGAGAGGCGATCCACAGGGTGAGCCCCGAGCCTACGCATAGTCCCAGCAGGGCGTGGCCGCCGGACGAAAGCGACTCCACCAGACCCCCGCCGCGGATCGTTGGAACAGCGAATCCGAGCACGACGCCCACGACGCCGAGGCCGAGCGTGAGCGATTCCGGGATGATCATGTGCTCGGCGTCGATGATGCTTCCGGCGAGCAGCACGCTCAAAAAGATCCAGCCCTCCGCCGCCAGCGCGTAGTCCGGTTCGGTGCGCCGCCAGCAAAGCCAGAAAAGCAAGGCGGTCGCCGCCTCGATCGCAGGGTAGCGAAGGGAAATCGGACGACCGCAGCAGCGCGCGTTGCCGCGCAGCAGCAGCCAGGAGACGATCGGGATATTGTCGAACCAGCGCAGCGGGGCGCCGCAGGCGCAGTGCGAGCCGGGACGCACGATCGATTCGTTCCGGGGCAGGCGCAGGATCACCACGTTCAGGAAGCTCCCGATGCACAAGCCGAGAACAATGACGAAAGCGGTGCTCATGCCAGCGCGGCGGCCATCCAGGGCGCCGTTTCGTCCGCCGAAGCGCCGGACCAGATTTCCAGCGCCTTGGCGCCCTGGCGCACGAGCATGCCGAGACCGTTGGCGGCCGGGATGCCGAGTTCGCGGGCGCGCCGAAGCAGCGGGGTTTCCGGAGGATGATAAATCATGTCATAGACGCCGGCCGGCCGGGGCAGGGTCGCGGCGTCAATCGGCGCGCCGTCGCCCGGATGCAGTCCCGAACTGGTCGCATTGACAACCCAGGCTCCGGAGGGAAGCGAATCGGGCGGACGGGTGGGATCGAATCCCTCCACCGGGATGCCGCCGGCCAGCGGACGCAGCAAGGCCAGCAGCGCGGCCAGGTTTTCGGGCGTGCGGTTTCCGATGTGCAGGGAGAGGCACCCTTGCGCGAGGCATTCCACCGCGGCCCCGCGCGCGGCCCCGCCCGCGCCCAGAAGAATCACCGGCCGGCCGCCCAGCGCCCCGCCCAGGGAACTCCGCAGGCCGGCGGAAAGTCCGTATCCATCCGTATTATACCCAAACCATCCCGCGGCCGTCCGCTGGAGGGTGTTCACGGCGCCGACGGACCGGGCCTCGGGCGCGATTTCCGCCACGAGCTCGCAGGCCAGGACCTTGTGGGGCACCGTGAGGTTGACGCCGGCAAACCCGCGTTCCCCCAAGAGCCGAAGCGCCTCGGGCAGCTCGGCCGGCGGGATGTCGAAACGGTGGTAGCGCCACGCGGAAAACCGAAAGTCGCGCTCCGCCAGGCGCGAGAGCGCGGCATTGTGCATGCGCGGGCTGAGCGAATGGGCAATCGGATGCCCCAGGACCGCCAGGGGCGTGCCGGCGAAGGCGCGGCGCCTCAGGTCGGCGAGGGTGAGGATCGGCTCGGCGTTCGGCTGGGCCGTTCCGGTTTTGACGTCGCAGGTGCCGGGGCCGGCGCCCCCGGCTACAGGCCCGTCCGGGCCGGACTTATCGCTCATTGCGGACGTAGGCCGCTTCGAATTCCTCGATGAAGCTGGCGAACAGGCGAGCCTTGTCGCTTTCGCCGGCTTCGCGGTAGTGGTTTACGAGCGTGCGGCAACTGCGGCAAAGGACCTCGCGGACGGGAGTCGGCCCCAGTTCGCCCGGCTGCGGCGTGTACTCGCGCCGGCGCAAAAGCTCCAGAACTTCCAGCTCGGTGTGCAGCGCGCCCCGCTCGAACGGGTCCGCGAAAAATGGCGCGCCGTCGGACTCGCCGCCCACCAGGAAAAGGCCCGGGAGGCCGACCGGATAGAGATCCATGCCCAGCCGGCCCGCGACGAGCAGGTAGATGGTCCCGAGCGAAATCGGCAGCCCCTTGCGGCGCGCAAGCACCTGATCGATCAGGCTGTTGCGCGGATCGGAGAAATGTTCGGGATCGCCGCGAAACCCCCACTCGTGAAACAGGACCCGGTTGATGGTCCGGCACTTTTCCCGCGGATTCGACGGCTCGACCAGCAGTTCGCGGCAGCGGGAGGCAATGGCATCGAGCGCGGCATGGCAGATGCCGGCATCGGCCTGCGGCGAGACTGTCCGCGCCAAAAGGACGAAGCCGGTCTCGAGCTCATAGTTGAGCGACCGGATGAACAGGCGGAAATCCTCGACCGGATCGCTGAAGTTGAGCTCGCGCAGGTACCGCACGGCGGCCTTTCCCACCGGCCCCTTCTGCTCCGCCTGCTGCCGGAGGAAGGCGGCGGCGGACGCGCCATTCGCGTTGAAGTGCGCCAGCAGCGCCTTGCGGACGGCCGGATTCGGATCGTCGAGCAGTTGTGCGATCGCGGGATCCACGGACTCCAAACAAGACGGAGGTTGCCCCGGGGCGCAACCTATCTTGACCCAAACAGGGCGGTGCCCACGCGGACCACCGTGCTGCCGGCCGCGATCGCGGCGGCGAAGTCGCCGCTCATTCCCATGGACAGTTCCGGCAGCGGCACGCCGAAACGTTCGGCGAGCTGGTCGCGCAGCCCCCGCAAGCCGTCGAACGTGCGCCGTGCGACCGCCGGATCGTCCGACAGGGGCGCGATGGTCATGAGGCCTTCGACGCCCAAGCCTGGTTGGCCCAACGCGGCTTCCACCAAGGCGGCGGCCTCGTCCGGGGAGGCGCCAAACTTGGCCGGATCGTGGCCGGCGTTGACCTGAAGCAGCACGGCCAGACGCCGTCCCTCCTGAGCCGCCGCCAGTCCCAGTCGCATCGCGAGTTTTGGGCTGTCGACGGATTGGATGCGGTCGAAATGCTTGGCCGCCAGCGCCGCCTTGTTGGATTGCAAATGGCCGATCAATTCCCAGCGGAGCGCCGCCGCGCATTGCGCACGCTTCTCCACGCCTTCTTGCACGCGGTTTTCACCGACGGCCGCAAGTCCATAGCGGGCGGCATATTCGGCGGCTTCCGGCGGATGGGTTTTGGTGACCGCCAGCAACGACACGTCGCGGGGATCGCGGCCTGCGGCCGCGCAGGCTGCGGCCATTTGCTCCCGGAGGGAGTCGGCCCGACGCTTGAATTCCTGGTAGGGGATCAGCATGCTGTAATCGGGTGCAGATCGAAAATTTCAAGATATTCGCCGACTTGGTCGAGACCAAGAGCTTTTCAAAAGCGGCGAAGCTCAACGGGCTGACGCAATCTGCGGTCAGCCAGCAGGCCCGGGCCATGGAACGCCATTTCAAGGTGCTGCTGATCGACCGCAGCCAAAAGCAGTTTCAACTGACGCGCGAGGGCCAGCGGGTGTACGAGTCGGCGAAGGAAATCCTGCATACGTACGATACGCTCCTTTCCGAGCTGCAGGAAATGAAAAAGGTGATCAGCGGCACGATCCGCATTTCCACGATCTACTCGATCGGCCTGCATGAGCTGCCACCGTACATCAAGAAATTCCTGCACGATTATCCTGCGGTGAACGTCCGGATCGAATACCGCCGCTCGAACCTGGTGTACGAGGACATTCTGCACAACTCGGTCGACTTTGGGTTGGTCGCCTTCCCAGCCAAGACCCGACAGATCGAGGCGATCCCGTTCCACAACGATCACTTGGTGATCATCACGCACCCGCAGCACGCGCTCGCGAAGCGCGGCGGCGAGGTCGAGGTCAAGGACCTGGCCGGGTTCAAATTCATCGGTTTCGAACCGGACATTCCCACGCGCAAGGCCGTCGATCAGATGCTTCGCGAGCAGAAGCTGGAAGTCGAACCGGTCATGGAATTCGACAACATCGAGACGGTGAAGCGGGCGGTCGAAATCGACCACGGCATCGCGATTGTGCCGCAGGCGACCGTGGTCCAGGAGGCCAGGCAGGGAACGCTGACCGTGCTGCATTTCAAGGGTCGGGAGTTCACCCGGCCGCTGGCGATTCTCTACCGCAAGGGCCGGGTGCTGACGCCGGCGATGAAGAAATTCATCGATATCCTCGGGATGGAGTTGCCCGAGATGCGTTTAGCCTGAGCGCCGCGATGCGGGAACAATCCGGGGGTCTGCCGTCTCCTACCTGACTGACATGAGGTACTTTTTCATCGCCCTGCTGCTTATTTCGTCCGCCTTTGCCGCCGAGGTCGGACAACCCGCTCCCGAGTGGAAAGTCGATAACCTGGATGGCGCCGCGCTGACCGCCGCCCAGTTCAAGGGCAAGGTGGTGATTGTGGATTTCTGGGCGCCGTGGTGCAGCCCCTGCGTGAAGGAGATCCCCAATTTCGTGAACCTGGTGAAAAAATACGGCAGCGACGGCCTGGTGGTGATCGGCGTCGCCACGGATTGCGACGTCGATTCGGTGCGCCACTTCATCGGCAGCCACGAAATCAACTACGAGATGGCCATGAGCGCCGACAAGATTTACGCGGATTTCGGCTCGCCGGACGCGCTCCCGACGACTTTCCTGATCGATCGCAACGGCGTCATTCGCGATCGCAAGATCGGCAGCGAACCGGCGGCGGTGTATGAGAAGAAGGTGCTCGCCTGCCTGCACCCACAAAACGGGTGAAGAAGAAGGGGCCGGCGATAACCCCTTAACGCCGGCCCCTCTTTTTTCTTTCACGCTACCCAAAAATCCCGTTTTGGCGGGATGCCAAACGCGAGCATTGCGCGTGCCAATGGGGAGGTTAAAAAGGAAATTGTGACGCTCCCGCCCATTCTGTCCGAAGACGAAAGCTACATCGCCTTTGACAAGCCGAGCGGCATTCCCGTGGCGCCCGATCGCTGGGATCGGGAGCGCGTCTATCTCATGCGGCAAATTCATGAGGCGATGGGGCGCCAGGTAGCCAATGTCCACCGCCTGGATGCGGACACAAGCGGAGTCTTTCTTTGCGCCCGCAATAAACCGGCGCTCGATGCCTTGAGCGGACAGTTTCAGGCCAAGACGGTGGCGAAGAAGTACCTCGCCCTGGTGGTGGTGCTGCCGCCCGAACGGGCCATGAAGGTGGCCGCGCCCATTCGGGCGATGGAAGGTGGGCTGCCCGCCGAATTCGCCGTGGATTTGGCGCTCGGGGCCGACGAGGCGAACCCGGGAAGAATGCGCGTGTACCGACGGCGGGGCGGAAAGGCCAGCCGGACGGAATTTCGAGTCCTGGAGGCCTTTCCCGGCTGGGCCTGGGTGGAATGCCGGCCGATCACCGGACGCACGCACCAAATCCGCATTCACCTCGCCGCCGCCGGGGCGCCCGTATTGGGAGACGTATTCTACGGCGACCCCGAAGTGCGGCTGCTGCTTTCGGACCTGAAGCGGGGTTACAAAGGTCGGGAAAAGGAAAAGCCGATGATCGATCGGCTGGCGCTGCACGCGAGCGAACTGACTTTTACCCATCCCGTCACGGGTCTCCCGGTGACGGTGACTTCGCCGGTCCCGCGCGAATTTGAAGTGGCGCTCAAATACCTGCGCAAATTCGGGACGGTGAGGCGCCTGGCTTGGCGAAAAGGTAATGGCTGACCAGCCATTCCGAACCTCGGCGATAGCCCCACAGTTCGGCGCAGCTCAGGTAGAACGTCCGCCAATAGGCCCACCACTTGCGGGCGTCGCGGCCATAGGTCGCCTTGAACAGGGGTTCCAGCTCGTGCCGATGGGCGTCCATGTTTCGCAGCCACGCCTCGGCGGTGCGCTGATAATGCACTCCGCTGACCTTCCATTCCTCGACCACGGCCAAATCCTGGGGAAACGACTTGAGAAGATCGTGGGAGGGCATCTGACCGCCGGAAAAGAAGTGCCGCGCCATCCAATCGGTCTCATCGCGGGCGACAAAATGGTAGGGCTGGTCGCGATGGGTGAAGATGTGAACAAAGAGCCGGCCGTCGGGCCGCAGCCAGCCGGCGATGCGGCGGAGCAGTTCGCGATAATTCTTCAGGTGCTCGAACATTTCGACCGACACCACGCGGTCAAATCGATCCGCCGGCAAATCCAGTTCGTTGATGTCGCGCGTCAGCACCTGGACGTTGCGCCAGCCGCGCCGCGCGCACTCGGACTCGATGTGCGCCCGCTGCGTGCGCGAATTCGATATCGCGGTGATGCGCGCCGAGGGAAAGCGCTCCGCCAGGCACAGCGTCAGCGAACCCCAGCCGCAGCCCAGATCGAGGATGTCCTGGCCATCGGAAAGTCCGGCGCGCTGCAGGTAGAGCGCGAGCATCGCGTCCTCCGCCTGGGCGAGAGTTTCGTGCCCGGTGGGAAAATAACATCCGGAATATTTCAGGCGCGGCCCCAGACAGGCCTGAAAGAACGCGGTGGGCATTTCGTAGTGCCGTTCGTTGGCGGCGAGGGTCTGTTCGGCGAGGGGCCGACGGTCGAGATCCTCGATGTAGGCCCGCAGGCGGCGTGGCCCGACGCCGTCGTCGCGGGGAGAAATCTCCCGCAGGCGTTCCGCCAAAAGGCGCCGAATCCCGAAGCGCACGAGGCCATCGGGCAGGCAGTTGCTTTGCAGCAAGGCGTCGATCATGGCCGGCGGCGCTTTGGCCACGGGACGAATGCCCGGGTGCGGCGTTGATACTGCCGGTAGGCGTCGCCTTTGCTTCGAAGAGATTGTTGTTCGGCCATCGGTATTCCTGTTACGCGCAGGAGCAGGCCGAGGATGCACAGGGGCGAGATCACCCCGAGCCAGCCCCAAGGCGCGGAGCTGGCGAACGCCGCGAAACCGATCCAGACCACGAATTCGAAAAAGTAGTTGGGGTGGCGGCTGAGCGACCACAGCCCGGCGTCGCAGACCTGGCCGCGATGGGTCGGATCGGACTTGAAGCGCGCCAGCTGGCGGTCGGCGGCCGACTCTCCCAGCCAGCCCGCGAGCCAGATGACCAAGCCAAGCCATTCGGAAACATGCCAGCGCGGCGTGACGTCGCGACACGACAGGAAAAACGGCAGGGAAAAAATAACGACGGACGCCGCCTGGAGCTGAAAAAAGCCCGCCATTCGGCGCCGGAAATTCGGTCCCCAGTTCCGCCTCAACTCCGCGTAACGGGAGTCCTCTCGCGGGTGATGGGCCGCGATCCGGCGGGCCAAATGAGTGCCCAGGCGCAAACTCCAGGCCGCCACGATCAGGAAAACCGCGCAGCGGCGCCTCGCCCATCCGCATTCCAGGGATGCGGCCAGGCCCGCCACGAGCAGAAATCCGTACGTCCAGCCGGCATCGACGATGCTGAAATTGTTCAGCCGGATCGCCCAGCGTCTCAAACCCTCGAATGCGGCGGCCAGCGTCGCCAGGCTCAAGGTGCCCAGCAGGGCCCCATTCACGGCTTCGGTGGCGCGGGCTGGTTCCGGAGGAGATCCACCTCGCGCATCACCGGGAGCGCGATCGCGTAGATCAACAGGATCCAAAAGGGCGCCACGACCGCCCAGGCCACGATCAGATGCAGCACCAGGTCGCCGAAGTGCTGGAAAAATTCCGTGGGATGGTCCCAGAGCAGCCCGAACATTTCGGTGAAGAAATAGCGCATGCCCCCGAGATGGTGGAGCGGATGCACCCCGAACATCAGGTTGCCCAAGTGGTAGAGCCCGAAAATCACCGGCAGGTGAATCGGGGTGCAAATGCCGTTCACAATCTGGATCGCCGGCTGGTTGAGCCGCAGGGCGACGCCGGCGATCAGGCAAAGGATCGTCGTCGTGCCCACGATCGGGAAAAGCGCGCAGGCGCTGCCGACCGCCACGGTCAGCGCAATCTTTTGCGGGGTGATGCCCTGGGTCAGCTGGTGCGCAATCGGCGACAGAATCCGGCGGCGCCAGAAGCTTTGATCAGAGTCCGGCATTGTTGGGGCGGGTGAACACAGCTTGAACGACCGCGATATTGCGGCGGGCAAAGGCCGCTTCGCAATACGACAGGTAGTACGTCCATTTGCGTATGAACGGATCGTCGAATCCCTGGCGGCGGACGGCCGGCAGCGCGTCCAGGAACCGGCGGCGCCATTCCTGGAGCGTCCGCGCGTAATCCGGATTCAGGTCCTGCAATTCGTGCAAAACGAAACCGCCCGCCCGCGTCATTTCGGAGCAGACCCGGTTGAGCGAGAGCAGGAGCGAACCGGGGAAAACATGCTTCTGGATGAAATCCACGCCGCTGCGAAAACGCGCGTAACGACTGTCTGGACACGCGATGAACTGGAGAGCCGCGATGCCGTCGGGTTTCAGGGCGCGCGCGACCGTCCCGCAAAACGCACGGAGGTAGCGGTGGCCGAGGGCTTCCATCATTTCGATCGAAACCACCTTGTCGAAACGCT
The DNA here is from genome assembly GCA_036502225.1 of Opitutaceae bacterium. GTDB lineage: Bacteria > Verrucomicrobiota > Verrucomicrobiia > Opitutales > Opitutaceae > Palsa-1447. The sequence continues at coordinate 216,976 of DASXYY010000033.1, read as the reverse complement.
CGGACAGCTCCCGGAAATCGCGCAACTGGATCTGCACGCGGTCGCCGACTCCGGCGGCGGCGACCCGGCGCGAGGCCTCCTCGAATTGCCGCCGGGAAATGGTGACGGAAGTGACGCGGCAGCGATGCCGCTGCGCTGCCTGGATGGCCCAGCCGCCCCAGCCGCTGCCGATTTCCAGCACATGATCGTCCGGTCGGAGCCGGAGCTTGCGGCACAGCGCCTCATTCTTGGCCGATTGCGCCTCTTCCAGCGTGGCGGGCGTCGAGGGCCAAAGGGCCGACGAGTACATCATGGATTCGTCGAGGAAGAGCGCGAAGAATTCGTTCGAGAGATCGTAGTGGGCCGCGATATTGCGCTGCGCCTGAGCCCGGGAATTGGGCCGCGCCAGATGGGCCAGGCGGTTGATCGAGCGGAAAAAATTGAGCGCGGAAACCCGGGCCGAACCAGACAGCGTCGGAGCCGCCGCGTGATTGTCGACGAACCAGGCGATGACCGCTGTCACGTCCGGACTTTCCCATTCGCCCGCCAGGTACGACTCGGCAAAACCGATGTCGCCGTAGAGCACGCAGCGTTTGAAAAAGCGTTCGTCGCAGATCCGCAGCTGAGCCGGGAGCGCCGGCCCCTGGCCAAATTGGAGCGGCTCGCCGCCTTCCGGCAGGGTGAGGCGCAATTTCCCGACGGCCAGGCCCCGCAGCGCTTTCAGGACCGGACCGCGCCAGAAGGAGGGACGAGCGGATGCTGTTCCGCCGACCGTGCTGCTTTCGGATACCAGGGAATTTTTTTGAGCCATAGCCGCAGGGCGTGCCAGTGAATGAGTCCGGTCACGCGGACGGTAAGGAGAGGGTAGCGGAAAAAATAGGCCAGCAGGCGAAGGTCGGTCAACTCACGGCGATGGCCGGTAAGCGCGCTGGCGAGCGTACGCCCCTCTCCGTCGTAGTCGTCCACCCGCAAGGCGAGGCGTTCGGCCGGCGGCGGCAGCGTAAAATCGAACTGCACGTCCACGTCGGAAAATGGGGAAACATAGAATGATTTGCGTTCCCGCAGGTGAAACACGGGGTTCGGGCCGGCGCGCCATTGGGCGGCGCCCAGGAAATAGGGTTTCACCTCGTGAAACGTATTCGTCACTTCGGCGATGGCGGCGGCGGGGCGCCCATCCGCGCCATAGCAGAAATAGAACGAAACCGGGTTGAAGGCGTAGCCGAGAATGCGCGGCAAGGTGACCAGCAGGACGCGGGTGACGTCGATGCCGTGATCGCGGGCATAGGCGACGACCCTCTCCTTGAGCGTTCCGCTGCCGACCGGCAGGTAGTCGCGTTCCCAGAACGAAAATAGGTTGGGGCGATTGATCGAAAGCAGCTGCCGGTCGTCCAATGCGGGCAAGTCGTCGAGGTCGAGGGCCAGCATAAACAGGCCGTAAACGAAGCGGTGGGGCTTCGGCTTGAATCGGTGGTGGGCGATTTGGCAGGCGTAGAGAGCCGTGTTCATGCGGCGGTCCGGTTGGCGATGTCGCTGCCGGGGTCAGCGCCCCTGGCTACAGCGCCTTCGGCGCCGGACGCGATCAATTGCGAGGAGATGGCTTTGGCGCTGGCGAAGGCGTCCTCGTGAAAGCCGTAGCGGAAATAGCTGCCGGCGAAAAAAGTTTCCGTTGTGCCTTCGGCGTCGCGGTTCAGCTTCGGCAGCCGGGGCTGGGCGGCGATTGCGTCCAGGTCGAACAGCGGGTGTTCGCAGGCGAACGTGCGCAGGACCCGACGGCGGTCGATCGCGCGGGGCCGGTTGATCGAGACAAAGTAATTTTCGCGGTCGGAAACGCCCTGCAGCGCATTCATCCAGTAGTGGGTGGCGGTGCCGTCGTGGCCGATCTCGTAGTTCCAGCTCGACCAGGCGCGGCGCGTGCGAGGCATTACGGAGGGGTCCGTGTGAACGGTGGCCGTGTTGGTGAAGTAGCGGAACGCGCCGAGGATGCGGGACTCCTCCTCGGTCGGAACGTCGAGCATGCGGAGCGCCTGGTCGGCGTGGCAGGCCAGGATGGCGCGGTCGAACCGGTGGGTGTCGCCGCGGCGCGTCACCACGCTGACCCCTGCCGGGCCGCGGCGCACGGCCGCCACGGGATCGCCGGTGAGGATGCGCTCGCGAAACGGGCGGATCAGCCGGTTCACATAGGTGCGGGCGCCGCCCTCCACGGTCAGCCAGGGATGCTGGGTGTACAGCCCGAGAAATCCGTGGTTATGGAAAAAGCGCAGCAGCGTGGCGGCCGGAAAGCGCAGCATCAGCTCGGGCGGCGTGCTCCACACCGCGCTGCTCATCGGAATCAAATAGAGCCGAAGGAAATCTTCGCCGTAGTTCCGCCGCCGCACGTACTCGGCCAGCGTGACCGCGCTTTCGCCGTGGTCCGCCAGCGCGCCGATCGCCTCGCGATTGAAGCGGTCGATCGTGCGAAGGAGCCGCCAGAATGACGGGCGCAGCAGATTGCGGCGCTGCGCGAACAGCAGGTTCAGCGAGGATCCGCAGAATTCCAGTCCGGATTCCGCGTGACGCACGCTGAAGGACATGGGCGCCGGCTTGAGCGCAACCTCGAGGTCGTCGAATAGCGCGGTGAGCAGGGGGTACGTGACCCGATTGCACACCATGAAGCCCGTGTCCACGGGCACAGCCGGCCTTCCGCCCGGCTCGGGCACATCGATCGTGCGTGAATGGCCCCCCACCTGGACGTCCGCCTCAAAGAGCGTGACGTCGTAGTGACGGTGAAGGAAATGCGCGCTGCCCAGCCCGGCGATGCCGGTGCCGATGATTGCGAGGGTGTCCACCCCCCTGCTACGGGCGGGGCAGCGGAGTGGATGCAGTCGCGCTCGGAGGCGGCATGACCGCCTTGGCCGTGGGACTCACGTGAACCGAGGCCACGGCGAGCGCCGCCGCGGTGGGCATGACTTTGCGAAACTTGGAGTGCTCGCCCATGCGTTCGACGGCTCGGCGAGCCGCCACTACGCTTTCGCGATGCTCGAAGTGGGCGCCTTCCTCCAGGACGGAGGCCGGGACCGGCTTCAGGTCCTGGATCAGGCGGGTCCAGGAAAGCACCCTTAGTCCGTAGTAGGTGGGGTCGAACTCCCACCAATAAAAGCCGTTGCGGGCAGCGGCCTGATAGCGATGGTGGTTGTTGTGCCAGCCTTCGCCGAGGGTGATCAGGGTCAGGATGAAGCTATTGCGGGAGTCATCCTCGGTCTTGTACCGCCGACGGCCCATTAGATGGGCGAGGGAATTGATGCAGGAGGTGCCATGGAATAGCGCCGTCGTGCTGATGAAGAAGCCCCAAATGAGCAGCGGCCAGCCGCCGATCGCCCAGAGCGTCACCGCGAACAGCAACGGAACCACGGCGTCGAAACGATTCAGAAAAACGAGCTCCGGGTACTTCGCCAAATCCTTCACCTGGCTGTAGTCGGTCGGAAAATTCCGCCGGCTGGTGATCCAGCCGATATGGGACCACCAAAAGCCGTGCACATGGGGAGAATGGGCGTCCTCGGCCTCATCGGAGTGGCGGTGATGATGGCGGTGATGGTAGGCCCACCAGAGGGGTCCACGCTGGACGGTGGTCGCTCCCCAGAGGGCGAGGAAGAACTGTCCGGCGCGCGACGTCTTGTAAGTCTTATGCGAAAAGTACCGGTGATAGATGCCAGTGACGGCAAACATCCGGATGAAATACAACCCGATTGCAGCCAACACGCATTTCAGCGGGGCGCCCACCCAAATCACGCCGATGCAACCGAGATGCAGGATGATAAAAGGAATACAGCGGATCCAATCGACACGATCTTCTTGCGCTCGCACCTGAGCGGCGCCCTCGGGGACGTAGTCTGCGTCAAACCATTGAGTAACAGCGGTAAAGAAGTGATGGAGAAATGAGAGTGAGCGATTTGGCACAGGACCGAAGATTGTAAAAGGGAACATTCACCTCGGCATTTTGCCGAAGTGCGAGCCTCGAATGACATGTTTAGTGTCCAGACGGGGTTGCGCAATAGGAGTATTCCTTACATGATACTTCGTTTGTGCCGAGGTTTGACCGCCTCCACCTGACAACACCTGACCACCATGCTGACCGGATCCATCGTCATCTTACTTTTAACTCTCCTTGTGGGGACTGAACCCGAAATACCTCGGGGACGCCTGTAACGGGCATTGAATCTCCCGCATTTCGCGCGAGCGCTGGGTTCGCGCAACTATCGGCTCTATTTCGGGGGGCAGTGCGTTTCCCTGCTGGGATCGTGGATGACGTCCACGGCGGCGGCTTGGCTTGTTTATCGCATTTCGAACAAGCCGTTCGATGTCGGTCTGATCTACTTCTTCTCCCAGGTCCCCGTATTCATTCTGGCGCCATTGATTGGCGTTTGGATGGACCGGGTGGACGTCCTCAAGGTGGTGCGTGTGACCCAAGCGCTGAGCCTGATTCAGTCGTCGGCCTTGGCCGTTTTCACGTTCACGGGCCATATGACCGTGGCTTCGCTTTGTTGGCTTTCTACCGCCCAGGGTCTCATCAACGCGTTGGATTTTCCGGCCCGTCAGACACTGACTCCGCAATTGGCCGGCGAACGCGACCTGCTCGACAATGTGATCGCGCTCAATTCGATCACGTTCAACCTGGCGCGCCTGGTTGGGCCGGCGATCGCCGGTTTCGTCATCTACGAGCTGGGACCCGGAGCGTGCTTCACCGTCGATGCGGCGAGTTATCTCGCCGTGCTCTTCGCGCTCTTTGCCGTGCGACTTCAGCCTCGGCCCGCCAGAGCAGTGGTGCCGCATCCCTGGGACGATTTGCGCGACGGTGTGCGCTATACGTGGAATCATCCGGAAATCAGCCGTGCCTTGAGCCTGGTTTTCATCGTGGCGCTGCTTGGATTTGCGCACAGCGTGCTCGCGCCGGTCTTTGCGCAGGACGTGTATTTCGGCGACTCGCGCACGCTGGGTTTTCTGATGGCGGCCACGGCGGTCGGCTCGTTGGCGGGGGGCATTTACCTGGGCGCGCTGCGCTCAACGCAACGGATCGCCGCGTTGATTGGCTTTGCAGCCATAATTGATGGAGTGGGGCTCTTGCTCTTGGGCGGAACCCACGGCATTGCCTGGGGCTTTGTCTCCTTTGCGATTACTGGCGCAGGCTCGGTGATCGTTCTCGTCGGCGCGAACACGCTGCTGCAGACGCACGTGGACGACGAGAAACGCGGTCGCGTTCTGAGCTTCTATTCGATGGTGCAAAGCGTTTTTCCGTTCGGCAGCGTGATCATCGGGGCAGTCGCCGGAGGCTGGGGACCTCGGTGGGCGGTGGCGGCTTGCGGTGCCGCGTGCGTGATCGGGGGTCTGGGGTACGGCCGGGCCCAGGCCAAAGCGGCTTTGTCGGCCTGAGTATGTTGGTCAGTCACACCTGAATTTCGATGGAAGGCGCCTGTAGCCGGGGCATATCCCGAGGTGGAGCGCGTGGTCCCCACGCGCTGTTGGACGTCGAAAGCGGAACTGCCGGGGTCAGCGCCCCCAGGCTACATCCGGATAGGCCCTGGCTTGTGGCGTTTTTCAAAAATGGCAAGGGCGCCCCCGCGTGAACGAGGGCGCCCTTGATTGTTTTCTGATTAGTTAGCAGCGAAGCTGTTCGACGTCGACGGAACGACGCGGACCGGGAGGATCACCTTGGTGTCCACCGGAACGCCGTTCTTGGTCGCCGGCGCGAACTGCCACTGCTTCACCGCGTCCACCACATCGTCCGCCAGGTTGGCGTCCGTCGCGGAAACGACGGTGACGCCTTCCGGACGACCGGAGGTATTCACGGTGAATTCGACATCCACCTGTTGGCCGACGGAGAGTTCCGCCACACGCGGGGTTACCACGTTGACAGGAACCGGTACTCCCGGGGCCTTCCGATAGGAGGCGAGGTAGGCTCGTGCCGCATCATCCGACGCCGAAGCGAAGGAGACGAGCGACGCGCCGAGACCGAGCAGGATTGCGAGTTTGCTAGCTTTCATTGGTATAAACTCCGCCGAGGCGGAGAGTTTGGTTTTCTTTCTTGGTTGGATTTCTGATCCGCTGACGGCGGAGGCCGCCGACGAATCAAAAGTCTGTCTTGGGGCAGGCTGACCCAACCCGGACGGCGAACTCGCGAAGCCGACGTCCAAAATTCAAAGAACTCCTGGGGAGACTCTGAAAGCGACTCTTTAATACGCCGCTTGAGGCGAATGGCAAGGGGGGCCCCGCCTATTCGCCTCAAGCATTCCCGAAACAACCCTGGCTTATGCTATTGCGTGGCTTTTTTGACCGTCACATCTCCGTTAAGGGTCGTGACCTGGACATCAATTCCGCCTCCGTTGAGCACGCCGGAAACCGTTTTCCCGCCCGTCATTGGCGGCAGCGGAGGAATGGGCGGCAGATCGATTCCGGCTTCCGCCAGCCCGTCGCGCGCTTCCTGGGCCGCTTCACGAAGGGCCTGTTGCGCTTCTTTGGTGGCTTCCCGGACCGAGTCGCGGATTTCGCGCGCCTTTTCGCGGGCTTCTTCCGCCCGGTCGCGATCCTCGTCCGCCTGGTCGCGGTCGTCGTCGTTCGAGTCGACACGCACCTTCACTTTCGGCGCCACGCGATCGGATGACACGTTGGAAGTCACCAATTGCTGCTCGGTGTAGTCGGTCAGAATCGCGCCGTTCTGGGTGCGAAGCTGCAGGTTCGCCTTGGCGTCGTTGGGGAGCGAGAGGACCACCTCGCCGTTCAGCGACATGATCGAAACCGGATGGCCGTCGCGCAGATGGGAGAAGCCCGCATGCACATGGCCGTTGCTGGCCTCGATGGTGGCGCCGCCCGAAAGGTGATCCAGGTTGATGGCGCCGCTCATGCTATGAACTTCCGCGTCGCCCTCGATATTGCTGCAGTCGATGTGGCCGCCGTACGTGGTCACGGCGAGCGCGGTTTGCTTAGGCATTTCGATCTCGAAGCTGGCTTCGCCGTGGGAACGCTCGCCGGTGGATTCGATCACCAGTGTGTTGCCGTGCTGATGGACATCCAGGCCGGAGGAGCTGCCGAGCACGCGCAATCCGTCCGGACGGGGTTTGCTCGCCAGGCGCACGGTCGAGCGAACAAGGACGTCGGCCCGATCCGTGCCGTGCACGGTGACGCTCCCGTGCATGAGGGTGACGCGAACGGTGCCGGGTTTGGAGGGATCGGCGAAAGCGAAGGTGTTCGATTCCGTGGGCGTGTCCGCAAAGGACACGGCGGCCAGGGAGATGGCCAGAAGGCAGAGTACAATGGGCTTTTTCATAAAGGCAGAAGGGGAGAAATTAAAAGTGGCTGGGTTCGAGCTGAGCCAGCGCGCGACCGGCGGCGTCCTTGACGGAGGGATCGTCGGCGGTGCTGGAAAGTTTGGTGAGGACCGGCACGGCGGCGCGGTCTTGCGCGGCGGTCAGAAAGTCGATCATGGCCAGCTGGACCAGCGGACTCGGCTCGCGCGGCAGCGAGACGGAGATCGCCGTGCGCACGTCTTCGCGGCTGGCGTGCGCGTAGAGCGCCTGGACCGCGCTCAGGCGGACATTGACGCACGGATCCATGGCGAGGGCGGTGATGAGCCCGTCGATTACATTCTGGTCGGCATTGGGCTGAGCCGCCGTCCGCAGGACCGCCTGCAGGCGTTGGTCGGTCGACGAATGCTGCTGCTGATCGAGCGTGTATCCCACGAGCTGGCCGAGCTGCTGGCGGATTTCCGCGACCTGTTGCTGAGTCGCGGGTGCGGATGGCGAGGGAGCCGCGCTGGCGGCGACGGGGTTCGAGCGACGGGCCCCCAGCCAATAGCCGCCGGCGAGCAGAGCGCACGCGCCGAGGCCTTGCAGCAGCGGAAAGAACGTGCGCCAGGTGCGGACCGGGCGCGGACGATCCGTGCGCGGTGCGGGCGCCGAGGCCCCGGTCATTTCCTGCGCGATCGAGGCGAACACCCGCTGGCGCAGCGCGGAAGAAGGCGCGGCGATCGGCGGACGATCGAGCAGGTTTGCGAAGCGACGGGTGGCGGCGAGCTCGGCCTGGCAGCCAGGGCAAACATCCACGTGGGCCTTCAGTTCGTTGGCCAGATCGGGCGCAACGCGTCCGTCCATCCATTCCATCATTCGCTCTTGCACGGCTTCGCATTTCATGACGCGACCTTTTGTTGTAATTGAAAAAAGTGAGCGCGGAGCGCCTGCATGGCGCGGTGGGCCCGCACGCGGGCGGCGCCGGCCGAGCATTCCATGATGGCGGCGACTTCCGCGAAGGAGAGTTCCTGGAGGCGGCTGAGGAGCAGCACCTCGCGGTCGGCCGGCTCCAGCTTGTCGAGCGCCGCCTGCAGCAGTACGCGATCGTCGCGCGCCGCCGCCAATTCCGCGGCCGCCGGCTGAAAATTGTCCGTGGCGTCCAATTGCGCTGGATCGGTCGCGGCGGGAGCCCGGGCGGACCGGCGAGCCTGGTCCGCCGCGCACCGGCGGGCCATGTGGTACATCCACGCCGCAAAGTGCCCTTCCTCGCGGTAGGTGTGGCGGTATTTGAGCATCCGCTCGAAGACGATTTGGGCCACGTCTTCGGCGGCCGTGCGCTCACCTAAGAGCTTGAATAGAAAGCCGAAAAGGGCTCCGTGGTGCCGCTCAAACAATTCGCCCATCGCCTCGAGCCGGCCGTTGCGGACGGCGAGCATGAGCGCATGGTCGGTGGCGGGAGTGGCTTCGAGCATTGCGGGAGTTGGTTACCCCTAAAACCTCGCAAAAACGGCCATGTTACATCACGATCACGTTTCCAGCATGAGTTTCAAAGTACTACTTCGGCTTCTGGCCTTTTTAGCCATCCTTTTTGTAATGCTGTACGTGGGGATGAACAATACCGGCAAGATCACTTTCGCGTTTCCGATGGCCCTGGAGCATGACTTGCGTGCGCCGGCTTGCCTGATCTTTTTCGGCGTATTTGCGGTGGGCGTGTTGGGAGGAGCGGTGCTGACCGCCGGCGGCGGTGGTGGTGGTGGCGGCCGAAGCCGCAGCGCGTCCAAGGACCGGTAGCAGTGCTGGCTGACGCGGCGGCTGTCCCCGCGAAAACAGGCGAGTGTGCACCTGACGCTGCTGGCCGTTGCCCTGGCCTGGCTGCCGATCATTCCCGCGGATCGGTGGAAGCCTGAACTCGCCCCCGACGGCATCCTGGCCGTGCACATCTCGAACCGCTATTTCGATCTGGGGCCCGTGGTCGCCAACCTGGCCCGCCATTTTCAGATGGGGTGCGTCATGGTGGACGACGAGGGCAGCGACCAGGCGATGACGTACGAGACCCGCTGGATGCTCCTGTCGCGCGACACCGAAGCGCTGCTGCGCGGTGGCATTGCCCGCGGCGCCCAACCGTCCACGGGCGATCGTCGCGCACGGCTGTGGACCGACGACTATTCCAGCCTATGGGAGGTCCTGCGTTAGGCGGTCGATCACGATTCCGGCCGCCACCGCCGCGTTGAGGGATTCCGCGCGCCCCCGGCGGCGGATCGTAATCCGCCGCTGCAGCAAGGATCGCACCGCCGGCGAAAGTCCGCGTCCCTCGCTGCCGACCACCACAATGGCGTCGGCGGCGCTCTTCAGCGAACGCGCGTCGTCCCCGCCCAAATCGCACCCGAGGATGGGAGCCGTCGCGCTGACCAGGAGAGGCGCCAAATCTGCAATGTGCCAGGAAACGCGGGCAAAGGAGCCCATGCTGGCGTTGATCGCCTTCTGGCTGAACAGATCCGCCGAATCCGGCGAGAGCACCAATCGGTCCACTCCAAACCAATCGGCGATGCGAACCAGCGTGCCGACATTGCCTGGATCCTGGATGCCATCCAACGCGAGCGTCAGCCCGCGATTCAGCGCGCCGGGCTCCAGGGAACGCTCCTCAATTCGGCCGACCGCCAAAACCGGCGAGGGCGTGGGAAAATGGCTGATCCGCATCATCTCTGGCGGCGCGATCCGGCGCACGGGAACCGGCGACTCGAACGCATCGGTCGCGTAGACTTCGTCGAACGGAAAGCCGCCGGCGAGAAGCTCCCGCACGACCTTTTCGCCTTCCACGACGAATCGCCCCTGCGCCTGCCGGTGACGCCTTTCCCGCAAATCGCGCAGCCGCTGGATCTCCGCCTTGGTCATGGCACCGGCCGCAATTCGGTTGTTTTCAGGGCCCGTCGGCGCGATACTTTGCGCGTGCCCACCTCCGCACCCCGTTCCGCCTTTTCGCGCCTGGCCGACGAAGTCGGCACGGTGGATGCGGTGGGAGTGGAGGAGCGGGTGGCGAAATACACGACGCGGAGCATCAAGAAGGCCGCCAAGGTGCAGGGCCTCAAGCTGGCGGTGTCGATGCTCGATCTCACGACTTTGGAAGGCAAGGACACTCCGGGCAAGGTCGCCTCGCTTTGCCAAAAGGCGCTGCATCCCCATTCCGATCCGGATGTGCCGCCGGTGGCCGCCGTGTGCGTGTATCCCTCGATGGTGCGCTCGGCGGTGCGCCACGTCGCCGATCGCGCGGTCAAGGTGGCCTCGGTCGCCACGGCCTTTCCCTCCGGACAGGCTCCGCTCCGCACGCGCTTGGCCGAGGTCAAGGCCGCCGTCGAGGAGGGCGCGGATGAGATCGACATGGTGATCAACCGCGGCGCGTTTCTGGCCGGGGAATTTGGCCGGGTGCAGGACGAAATCTCGGCCGTCGTGCAGGCGTGCGGCGCCGCGGCGCTCAAGGTGATTCTCGAAGTCAGCGAATTGGAAACCTACGACTCGATCCGCTGGGCGTCGTTTCTGGCCCTGCGCGTCATCCGCGAAGGCGACTTCATCAAGACCAGCACGGGCAAGACGGGGCTCAACGCCACGCTCGGCAACAACCAGGTGATGATCGAGGCGATCCGCGACCATTATCTGGAAACGGGCGTCGCGATCGGCATGAAGCCGGCCGGCGGCATCCGCACCGCGAAGCAGGCGCTGCAGTTCCTGGTCGCGGTCAAGGAGACGCTGGGCGATGCCTGGCTCACGTCCGCGCGGTATCGCTTTGGCGCGAGTTCCCTGCTCAACGACCTGCTCCGCCAATGGGAAAAGGAAAAGACCGGCGCGTATCAGGCGCCCTATTACTTCACCGAAGCGGCGGAGAGCTACTGAACATGACGACCCTGGCCAGCGAGAAAAAGGGATCCAAGCCGAAGCCGGAGCTGATCTTCGGCGATCTCTGGGAATTCGATCCGGCGCCCGAGACGGCCGACCCGCGGCTGAAATCGCGCTACGACCTGTTCATCGACGGGGAGTTTGTCCCGGCCCGGAGCGGCCAGTACTTCGCTTCGATCAATCCCGCCAACGAGCAGAAGCTCGCCGACATTGCCTTGGCCGGCCCGGCCGATGTGGACGCGGCCTATGCCGCGGCCCAGCGGGCGCAAAAGGAAATTTGGGGGCCGATGCCCGGGCGCGAACGCGCCAAGTATCTGTTCCGTCTGGCCCGGCTCCTCCAGGATCGCGCCCGGGAATTCGCCGTGGCGGAGACGCTCGACGGCGGCAAACCGATCAAGGAGTCGCGGGATTTCGACCTGCCGATGGCGGCCGCCCACTTCTTTTATCACGCGGGCTGGGCCGACAAGCTGGAATATGTCGCTCCCGGCCGCCGGGCGGAACCGCTGGGCGTGGTGGGCCAGGTGATCCCCTGGAATTTTCCCCTCCTGATGCTGGCGTGGAAGCTCGCCCCGGCCCTCGCGATGGGCAACAGCGTGGTCATCAAGCCGGCGGAAACGACTTCGATCACCGCCCTCAAGTTCGCGGAGATCGTGCGCGACAGCGGATTGCCGCCGGGAGTCGTCAACATCGTCGCGGGCGCGGGAGAGACCGGCGCGGCGATCGTGAACCACCCGGCTGCGAACAAGATCGCCTTCACCGGCTCGACGGAAGTGGGCAAGGCGATCCAGCGGGCGCTGGCCGGCTCCGGGAAAAGGCTGACGCTTGAACTGGGCGGCAAGGCGGCGAACATCGTCTTCGACGACGCGCCGCTCGACCAGGCGGTCGAAGGCATCGTCAACGGGATCTTTTTCAACCAAGGGCATGTGTGCTGCGCCGGTTCGCGCCTGCTGGTGCACGAGCCGGTGGCCGAGGCGGTCATCGGCAAGCTGCGGCGGCGCATTCGCGTGCTGCGGGTCGGCGATCCGCTCGACAAGAACACCGACGTCGGCGCCATCAACTCCCGCGCCCAGCTCGACAAGATCCGCGAGCTGGTCGACAGCGGGGTCAAGGAGGGCGCGGAACTCTACCAGCCGCCCGGCAAGCTGCCGGCCAAGGGATTTTATTTCCGCCCGACGCTTTTCACCGGCGTCACCCAGAGCCACCGCATTGCGCGCGAGGAGATCTTTGGGCCCGTGCTCAGCATCCTGACGTTCCGCACGGTCGACGAGGCGGTCGAAAAAGCCAACAACACGGCCTACGGGCTGAGCGCCGGCGTCTGGACCGACAAGGGATCGCGGATCCTCAAGCTGTCGACCGAGCTCAAGGCCGGGGTGGTGTGGGCCAACACCTACAATAAATTCGATCCGTCGTCACCCTTCGGTGGATACAAGGAGTCGGGCTTCGGCCGCGAGGGCGGCCGCCAGGGCCTGCTCGACTACGCCCAACTCACATGAAGCGCCTTCCGATCACCAAGACTCCGAAGGTATACGTGGGCGGCGCCTTCATTCGCTCCGAAAGCGGACGCACGCTGCCGCTCAATGACGCGAGCGGCGCATTTTTCGCGAACGTGCCGCAGTGCACCCGCAAGGATGCGCGCAATGCGGTGGAGGCCGCGGCCAAGGCCGGACCCGGCTGGGCGCGGCGCACGGCGTACAATCGCGGCCAGATTCTTTACCGCCTCGGCGAAATGCTCGAGGCGCGCTCCGGCGAGATGGCGGAGGCCATCGGGGTCGGCGGCGGCAAGGAAGCGGAGGCGCGCAAGGAAACCGCCGCCGCGGTCGATCGGCTGATCTACTACGCGGGCTGGGCCGACAAGTACGAGCAGGTGCTGGGCAGCGTGAATCCGGTGGCGTCGGCCCATTTCAATTTCACGGTGACGGAGCCGATGGGCATCGTGGGAGTGCTGGCGCCCGACGAGGCTCCGCTCCTGGCGCTCATTTCGCTGATCGCGCCGGCGATCGTGAGCGGCAACGTGGTCGTGGCGCTCGCTTCCGAGCGCCAGCCCTATCCGGCCATCGTGCTCGGCGAGATGCTGGCCACCAGCGATCTGCCCGGCGGCGTGGTCAATCTGCTGACCGGACTGCGCAAGGAGATCGTCCCGACCTTTGCCACGCACGCGCATTTGCGCGCGGTGACCGGAGTCGCCACCGCGGCGGAACGCAAGGCCGTGGGCGCCGCGGCGGCGGACAGCGTGAAGCGGACGCATCTGCGGGCGGCCGAGGAGCCGGTCGACTGGTTTTCCGACCGCGCCCAGAGCCTCTATCCGATCCGCGATCTGGTCGAATTCAAGACGACCTGGCACCCGGTCGGGGCCTGAGCCGCGTGGCCGAAGATCTGTCACCGGCGGCCATCATCGCCCGCAAGCGCGACGGGGGCGCGCTCACCGCGGCGGAGATTCGATCGTTCGTGCACGGGGCGTCGGGGCGGGCGGCGTGGGCCGACTACCAGCTTTCGGCGCTGCTGATGGCGATCACGCTTCGCGGCATGTCAGCGGAGGAGACCGCGGAACTCACCCGCGCCGTCATGGAGTCCGGCGTGGTGGCGGACCTTTCGCGGGTCCGGCGCCCCAAGGTGGACAAGCATTCGACGGGGGGCGTGGGCGACAAGGTTTCGCTCATCCTGGCTCCGATGGTCGTCGCCGGCGGCGCGGCGGTGCCGATGATCAGCGGTCGCGGCCTGGGGCATACGGGCGGAACGCTGGACAAGCTGGAGTCGATTCGCGGATTCCGGGTCAATCTCACCCTGCGGGAATATGCGGCGCAGGTGGAGAAGGTGGGAACGGCCTTGATCGGCCAGACCGCGGAATTGGCTCCGGCCGACAAGAAACTGTATGCGCTGCGCGATGTCACGGCGACGGTGGAATCGGTTCCGCTCATCTGCGCCAGCATCATGGGCAAAAAGCTGGCCGAAGGCATCGATGCGCTGGTGCTCGACGTGAAAGTCGGACGCGGCGCGTTCATGCCGACGATCGAGCGGGCGCGGGAACTCGCGCAGGCAATGGTGGCGATCGGCACGGCCATGGGCAAACCGGTGTGCGCGCTGCTCACCGCGATGGAACAGCCGCTGGGGCACGCGGTGGGAAACGCGGTCGAAGTGGCGGAGTCGATCGCCTGCCTGCGGGGCGAGGGGCCGGCGGACTTGATGGAGGTCACTTACGCGCTGGGCGAGCAGATGCTGCTGCTGGCGGGGCTGGCCGGATCGGCGAAGGAAGCGAGAGGGAAATTGGAAGAATCGATCCGGTCGGGTGAGGCCTTCAACGTGTTCCGGCGGGTCGTCGCCGCACAGGGCGGGGATGTGAGGATGGTCGACGACCCGGCATCGCTGCCGGCGGCGCCCGTGATCGAAGACGTGGCGGCGAAGGAGGCCGGATGGGTGAAAGCGGTGGACGCGCGGGCGGTGGCGATGGCCGCGCTGTCGCTGGGCGCCGGACGTATCCGTGTGTCGGATGCGGTGGATCCGGCCGTGGGCTTTACGGCGCTGGCCAAGGTCGGTCAAAAGGTGGAGCCGGGCGCGAAGCTGGCGACAATTCACGCCCGGACGCGGGAGGCGGCCAGTCGGGCGCGGGAAGCGATGCTGGCGGCGATTGAAGTGGGGCCCAAGGCGCCCCAATCCGCCCCGATCGTACTCGAGTCGATCCTGTAGGCGGGGGCTTATCCCAATGTAGCCGGGGGCGCTGACCCCGGCTTTTCCGCTTTCGACGTCAAACAGCGCGTGGGGACCACGCGCTCCACCTACGGCTCAATCCTCCATCGACGCGACTTCGGTGGACGCTCTTTCCCATTCGCCGGTCAGAGTCGCCAGGCGGTCCACCACGGTGGCCAATTCGCGGTTGAGCGCGTGGGGCTTGCCGGGCTCGGAGTAGGTTTCGGGGGCTTCCAGCGCCGCCGTGAGCTCGGATTGGCGGGATTCCAGGGAGGCGATTTCCTTTTCGAGCTGCTGGACTTTGGCGCGGGCGGCTCGGAGCGGTGCGGATCGGGCGGCGCGGGCTTCGGCCTCCAAACGGCGTTGTTCCTTGGACTTGGGGCCGGAACGGGCCGCGGGTTGTCCCGGTCCGCCGTCGCGTGGCTCCGCCGGGACGGGCGTCGCCGCCGCGCTGCCGCCGCGTTCGACCGCCGCCCGCGCGTCGCCCGCCTTGGACTTCTCCAGATAGTAATCGAAGTTGCCGGCGTACGCGGTGAGCTGGCCCGCGTTCACGTGCAGCACCTGCTCCGCCACGTGGCGGATGAAATGCACGTCGTGGCTGATGAAAACCAGCGTCCCCGTGTACTGGCGCAGGGCGTTGATCAGCGCGTCGATGCTCGCCATGTCCAGATGGGTCGTCGGCTCGTCCATCAGGAGCAGGTTGGGCGGCGCCAGCAGCAGCTTGGCCAGCGCCAACCGGGACTTCTCTCCGCCCGAAAGCACCGAGACCTTCTTGAAGACGTCGTCCTTGCGGAAAAGAAAGCCGCCCAGGATCGTGCGGGCCAATCGCTCCGTCACGTCGGGGTTCTGGTTGCGGACGTCCATCGCCTCTTCGATGACCGTTCGCGTCGCATCCAGGGTGTCGAGGCGATTCTGCGCGAAGTAGCCGGAGATCACGTTTCCGCCCAATTCGCGGGTGCCGGCCTGAATGGGAATGACGCCCGCCAGAATCTTGAGGAGCGTGGACTTTCCGGCGCCGTTCGGCCCCACCAGCACGATCCGCTGGCCGCGTTCGGATTGGAATTCGAGATTCCGATAGACGACGTGGTTGCCGTAGGCCTGCTGGACTCCGGTCAGCGTCACCACCTTGAGCCCGGAGCGCGGCGGCTGGGGAAAGCGAAAATTGATTTTACGGACGTCGTCCTCCGGCGCTTCGACGGCGTCGTCCTTGAGCCGTTCGATCTGCTTCTCCTTGGATTTCGCCCGCGAAGCCAGCGAGGCCTTGGCGCCAAAGCGATCGACGAACTTTTGCAGATGCGCGATCTCGCGCTGCTGCTGCTTGTGCAGGGTCTGCTGCTGGGAGTGGTGGGCTTCCTTTTGCCGAAGGTAGTCGTCGTAGTTGCCGGTCCAACGATAGAGCGTGCGATTGCGCAGCTCCAGGATGCCGGTGCACAGCATATTGAGAAATGCCCGATCGTGCGAAATGACGACCAAGCCGCCCGGATAACGGCTCAGATAGTCCTGAAACCACAACAGCGATTGCAGATCGAGATGGTTCGTCGGCTCGTCCAGGAGCAGCAGCGCCGGTTCGCGCACCAGGAGCCGGGCCAGATGGGCCCGCATCACCCAGCCGCCGGAGAAGGTCCGAGCCGCCTTCAGGAAGTCCGTTTCCCGGAATCCGAGCCCGGTGAGCACGATCTTGGCCTTGGTTTCGACGCTGAAGTCGCCGTGCTCCTCGCCTTCGGCGTTTATGCCTTTCGCCAGATCCAGGATGGTTTCGTCACCGACCGGAGCGGTTTCCTGGGGCAGGTACCCGAAATCGGCTCCCCGCTGCCAGGTGATGGTGCCGTCGTCGGGCGCCTCCTCCCCGAGAATCAGGTGAAACAGGGTGGTCTTTCCGGCCCCGTTCGGTCCGACCAGCCCGAGGCGGTCGTCTCGCTTGATAAATAGCGAGACTTCTTCGAACAGAGTTCGAGTTCCGTAGGACTTGGAGACATCGGCAAGCGTCAGCATCGGAGGGCGGGAGGGTCGAACTAACCAGAGAAAGCTGGAAACCGTCAACCGGGATACTTATTTGTCGCGGTCCGTAGTTACGATGAAAGCCAAACGCCAAAAGGTACGCCCCGAAGACATCAATGCCGATCTTGCCAGCCGCAAGGGGCCGATTTCGAAGTTCATCGCCAACAACTACCGTCATTTTAACGCCGCTGCGCTGCTCGACGCCGCCAAGGGCTACGAGGCCCACCTGGGCAAGGGCGGAAAGATGCTGGTCACCCTGGCCGGCGCCATGTCCACCGCCGAACTGGGCATTTCCCTGGCCGAGATGATTCGGAAGGACAAGGTGCACGCGATTGTCTGCACCGGGGCGAATCTGGAAGAGGACGTCTTCAACCTGGTGGCGCACGACTATTACGAGCGCGTGCCCCACTACCGGCACCTCACGGCCAAGGATGAAGTGTCCTTGCTGAGCCGGCACATGAACCGCGTCACCGACACCTGTATTCCGGAAATGGAAGCCATGCGTCGGATCGAAAAGGTGGTGCTCGACGAATGGGTGGCCGCGGACAAGGCGGGCGAGCGCTACTTCCCGCACGAATTCATGTACAAGGTGCTGCGCAGCGGGAAGCTGAAGAGCAGCTACCAGATCGATCCCCGCAATTCGTGGCTCCTGGCGGCCTGTGAAAAGAATCTGCCGATCACGGTTCCGGGCTGGGAAGACGCGACCCTCGGCAACATGTTCGCCGGGCACGTCATCGGCGGCGACGTCAAGAACGTGCACACCGTGCGGACCGGCATCGAATACATGACCGAGCTGGCCGAGTGGTACACCCAGAGCGCCAAGCGCCTGCGCGACGGCAACGGATCCATCGGATTTTTCCAGATTGGCGGCGGCATCGCCGGCGACTTCCCGATCTGCGTGGTGCCGATGCTGCATCAGGACCTGCAGCGCACCGGCGTGCCCCTTTGGGGCTATTTCTGCCAGATCAGCGATTCGACCACCAGCTACGGCAGCTACTCGGGCGCGGTGCCGAATGAAAAGATCACCTGGGGAAAGCTGGGCGCCAAGACGCCGAGCTTCATCGTGGAAAGCGATGCGACGATAGTTGCGCCGCTGATCTTTTCGTGGATCTTGGGCCGTTGAAGCCCGTCCCGAATCGCCTCGCCGGCGCCACCAGCCCGTACCTCCGGCAGCACGCGCACAACCCCGTCGACTGGCATCCGTGGGGCGAAGAGGCCTTCGCGCGGGCGCGCGCCGAAGACAAGCCGATCTTCCTCAGCATCGGCTACGCGACCTGTCACTGGTGCCACGTGATGGCCCGCGCGTCGTTCGAAAACCCGGCCATCGCCGAGCAGCTCAACCGCGACTTTGTCGCGATCAAGGTGGATCGCGAGGAGCGCCCCGACGTGGACCGCGTCTACATGAACTACGTGCAGTCCCTGACCGGGCACGGCGGCTGGCCGCTTAGCGCTTTCCTGACCCCCGATCTCAAGCCGTTCTATGGCGGCACTTATTTTCCGCCGGAAGACCGGCTTGGCCGGCCGGGATTTGCTTCGCTGCTGCGAACGCTGGCCGATAGCTGGCGGCGCGACCGCCCGCGTCTGCTCCAGGACAGCGACCGGGTAATCGAAAGCCTGGCGCAATCCCGCGCGGCGACCGCGACCGCGTCCAATGGATCGGATCCCACGCGCGCGATCTTTGACAGCGCGAGCGACGCATTCGAAAAGGGTTTTCACGCGCTGTACCAGGGTTTCGATCGCGACCACGGCGGATTCGGCGGCGCCCCCAAATTTCCGCGCGGGAGCAACCTGAATTTTCTTTTGCGCTGCGCCGCGTTGCAGGGCCTGTCGAGCGAGGCCGGCCAGGAGGCGGTGAACCTGTGCGGATACACCTTGCAGCAGATGGCGGGCGGAGGCATCCACGACCACGTCGGCGGCGGCTTCCACCGCTATTCGGTCGATGCGGAATGGTTCCTGCCGCACTTCGAAAAAATGCTGTACGACCAGGCGCAGATCGCGGTGAACGCCATCGAGACCTGGCAGGCCACCAAGGACGAGCGCATGGCGTGGCTGGCGCGCGACATCTTTGACTACGTGCTCCGCGAGATGACCGGCCCCGGCGGCGGGTTTTATTCCGCCGAGGACGCGGACAGCGACGTGCCCGGGCTGGGCCACGCGGAAGGCGCGTTCTATGTCTGGACCGCCGAGGAAATCTCCGCGGCTCTTCCTCCGGAGCAGGCTGCTCTGGTGATCCGGCACTTCGGGGTTCGGCCCGAGGGCAACGTGCCCGAGGAGCGGGACCCGTTTAAGGAATTTACGGGGAAGAACGTGCTGGTCCAGACGGCCTCGCTCGGCGACACAGCGGCCGCCTTGGGCATTTCGCCGCCCGTCGCGAGCGACCGCCTGGTCGCGGCGCTGGAGCGGCTGCGCGCGGTACGGGCGGCCCGGCCCCGGCCCTTGCGCGACGACAAGGTGATCGCCGCCTGGAACGGGATGATGATATCGGCGCTCGCGCGCGGCGCGTCCGCGCCATCCGAAGCGCTGGCCGACCAGCGCGCCCGGCTTCGCGCGGCGGCCGTGCGGGCGGCGGAGTTTTTGGGGCAGGAGCTCTGGGATGAATCCACCGGCGATTTGTATCGGTCCTGGTGCGGGCAGCGCGGGACCGCCCGGGGCTTCGCCGAGGATTATGCGAGTGTGATTCAAGGGCTCCTCGATCTGTACGAAGCAACCTTCGAGGTTCGCTGGCTGCAGTGGGCGGACCGGCTGCAGGACCGGATGGACGTGCTGTTCTATGATGAGCTGAATGGCGGTTATTTCAGCTCCGCGGCCGGAGCGACCGACATCATCGTCCGGATCAAGGACGACTATGACGGCGCCGAACCCACGGCGAGTTCGGTCGCGGCGATGAATCTCTTTCGGCTGGCGACGATGCTTGGCGGCGGCGACGCGCGGCGGGCCCGCGCGTTGCGGACGCTGGAGGCGTTTCGGACCCGGTGGAGCGAGTTTCCGCAGGCGCTGCCGCAGATGCTGTGCTCGATCGAGCTGGCGCTGGGCGCGCCGAGGCAGGTGGTGCTGGCGGGAGCGCCGGGCACGGCGGAGTTTGTCGCGTTGGCGGAGGTGCTGCGCGAGCGGCTCGGGCCCTATCGGGCGGTGGTCGCGGCGGACGGCGGGGCCGGGCAGGCGTGGCTGGCGGAGCGGGCGCCGTGGATCGCCGAAATGCGCCCGGTGGACGGCAAGGCGACGGCCTACGTGTGCGAAGACTATCGGTGCCAGTCGCCGGCGATATCGCGGGACGAGCTGGCGCGGCTGCTGGCGGTTTGAACGCTTATCCCGAGGTGGAGCGCGTTGTCCCTAACGCGCGGTTTGACCTCGCAAGCGGGACGGCCGGGATGGACGGGCGGCTTTCGATATCGCCAGCACACCAGCCGGGGTCAGCGCCCCCGGCTACAGCGCCGTGACCGGCGTTTCCTCCGGCGGCGTGAAGCCCCGGCGCAGGACGTTTTCGGCCACCGCGCGCGGGAAGAGGAAGTTCTCCAGGTACCCGCGCCCGCCGGCCTTGGTGCCGCCCCCGCTCATCTTGTATCCGCCAAACGGATGCCGCTCGACGATGGCGCCGGTGATGCCGCGGTTGAGGTACAGGTTGCCCACGTTTAGCTCGCGCTCGGCGCGCTCCAGCGCGCGGGGGCTGCGCGAGAACAGGCCGCCCGTCAGGGCGTAGTCGCTATCGTTGGCGATCGCGAAGGCCTCGTCGAGATCCCGGGCGCGCAGCACCGCCAGCACCGGGCCGAAGATTTCTTCCCGGGCGATCGTATCCGTCCCTTTCACTTCAGTGAAGAGGGTGGGCGGAACGAAGTAGCCCGCGCGGTCGGCGCTGTCCGGCACCGATCCCTGCCAGGCCAGCTTGGATTCCTTCCGGCCGATTTCGATCAGGCGGTGGATCTTCTCCTTGGCCTCGGCGTCGATGACCGGACCGACCACGGTTCCCGGCCGGGCGGGATCTCCGATGGGCAAGGCCTCGGCCGCGCCGATCAGGCGTTCCATCAATCGGTCGTAGATTCCATCCAGGACGACCAGCCGCGAAAGGGCCGAGCATTTCTGGCCGGAGAAGCCGAAGGCGCTGTACAGGATCGCGGGGATCGCTTCGTCGAGATCGGCATCGTCGTCGATGATGAGGGCGTTCTTTCCGCCCATTTCGCAGACGATCTTCTTCAGCGTGCGTTGGCCGGCGGCCGTGCGGCCGCCGGCTTCCCAAATCTTGAGACCCACGGCCCGTGAGCCGGTGAAGGCGACAAAATCGATGTGAACGTGCTGAACCAGATGGGCCCCGACATCTTCCCCGAAGCCCGGAAGGAAATGCACGACTCCGGCCGGCACGCCGGCCTCCAGCAGGATGTCCATGAGCGCGGCGCCGATCCCCACGGTCTGTTCGGCCGGCTTGAGGATGACGGCATTGCCCGCGACGAGCGGAGCGACCGCCATGCCCGTGAGGATCGCCAAGGGAAAATTCCAGGGCGCGATCACCACCCCGGTTCCGCGGGCCACCCAACGCTGCACGCAACGTTCGCCGGGCACCGACTGCGTGACGGCCGGCACCGCGAGGCGCTCCACGTCCTGAGCGTAGAACCGGCAGAAATCGATCGCTTCGGAGACATCGGCGTCGGCTTCCATCCAGGGTTTGCCGGCCTCCAGCACCTCAAGCGCGTTCAGTTCGAAGCGGCGGCGTTCCATCGCGTCGGCGGCGGCGCGAAGAATGCGGGCGCGTTCCGCGACCGGCTGGTCCGCCCACTCGGGCTGGGCGTCGCGGGACGCTGCGACGGCGCGATCCGCGTCGGCGAGAGTGGCGCGGGCCCAGTGGCCGACGATCTGACTCGGCTTCGCCGGATTGACGGACGGGATGCGTTCGCGGTCGGAGAGGCGTTTGCCGGCGATGATGAGCGGCCAGACCGGCGTGGGCTGGCTGGCGAGCTTGGCCAAAGCCGATTGCATGCGCTCGCGGGCGGCGGGCTGGATGAAATCGGTATTGGGGGCGTTGGTGAAGAGGGAGGGAGAAGTTGGGAGCTTGGCGTCCGTCGGAAGGGGCGGCCCCCCGCTTCTCCTGAGCTGAGCGAAGGGAGCTTCCAGGAGCTGGTCGCGGGCGATGTTGCTCGCGGCGGCGCGAAGGAATCCCTCGTTGGACGTGTTTTCCAGGAGCCGGCGGACCAGGTAGGCCATGCCGGGCAACAGTTCGCCGACGGGACAGTACTCACGGACGCGGCGGCCGGATTTGACGAGCGCGTACTTGAGCTCGTCGGCCATGCCGTAAAGCGCCTGAAATTCGTAAGCGCGCGGATCGATCTGAAGACGATCGGCCTGAGCCAGGGCGTGCGCGCACGAGCGCACGTTGTGCGAGGCGAACGCCGCCGACACTACGTCGGCCTGCTGCAGCAGATAGAGCGAGAGCGCCTCATAGTTGGCGTCCGTCTCCGCCTTGTGGCTCCAGACCGGGATCGGCCAGGAGCGCTGCTGCGCGAGAATCGTCTCATAGTCCCAATAGGCGCCCTTGACCAGGCGCACGGTGATCGGGCGTTTCCGGATGCGGGCCCATGCGGCCAGCTCCCGCAAATCGTCGCCCGAATCCCGGAGGTAAGCTTGCACCGCGATGCCCACGGCGGGCTGCGTTTGGAATTCCGGCTCTTCGAGAATGGATCGAAACAGGGCGAAGGTCAGGTCCTTCAGTTTGTAGCTCTCCATGTCGAAATTGATGAAGGCCCCGTGCTCGATGGCTGCGCGGAGAATCGGACGCAGCCGGCCTTTGAGCGCCGCGACCGACGGCTCCGGATCGGCGGGATGCACGTCGGGCGTCAGCGCCGACACCTTGACCGACAGGTTCAGGCGCGGAATTTCTCCCGCGTGACCCTGGTCGCTGAAACACGCCTCCTTTTCGCGCCGATCGAAATCGGCGACGGTGGCCAGCACGTCCAGGTTGCGCTGCAAAAAGACGTCGGCCTCCGCCTGGTTCACCACCGTTTCGCCGAGCAGGTCGATGGTGGTCGCGACTCCGGCCTTGCGATTGGCGCGGACGCGTTTGACGAGATCGTCCGGCGTTTCGCCGGCCACAAATTGCCGGGCCATCGCCGTCACGTTCGCCTTGACCGGGCCGGCGACCAGGGCCGGCGCAAACGAAGAGGCGGCCAGTCCGACCTTCATGGCCGGATTCAATTCCACGGCGCGGTCGCCGAGATATTCCTGCAGGTGCCGGATGATTTCGCCGGCGCTGGTCAGCGTCGGCAACACGTCGACGAACCGGAACAGCTGCGCCTTGAACGCCGGATCCCGCATCGACCAATCCATCAGACGCGCGTAAACGCCCTTGCGGGAAAAGAGTCCCGGGCCGGCCGCCTCCGCCATCGTATCGAACAACCGATTGCCCCACGCCCGCACGCCGGCCTCCACCGCCGGATCGGGCTGAAGGAATGCTTCGCTCATTCTGAAGTCTGACCCGGTTCTTTTTCGATTGCGAGCGGCAACCGGGTGGGCGACGGTGTCCGCTGCCTAGCGCGAACCTCGGTCGCGACCTGGCGGCTCAATGAAAAATGTTCTCGAATTCGCCCGCGCGAAACGCGACGGGTCCCGCATCGTGCTGGTGACGGCGTACGATTATCTGATGGCCCGGCTCCTGGCCGCCTCGGAAGTCGACGCGATCCTGGTGGGAGACAGCGCAGCCATGGTCGTTCATGGTTTTCCGTCCACCATTCATGCCACCGTGGAAATGCTGTCCGCGCATACCGCGGCGGTTCGCCGCGGCGCGCCGGACCGGTTCATCGTGGCGGACATGCCTTTCCTGAGCCTGCGACAGGGCCGCGAGGCCGCGGTCCGGGCCGCCGGCGCCCTCCTGCAATCCGGGGCCAACGCCGTCAAGGTGGAGGGCGTGGCAGGCCATGGCGAAACGATCAGCTTTCTGATTGAGAGCGGCATTCCCGTCATGGGGCATTTGGGACTGACGCCGCAATCGGTCCACCAGCTCGGCGGCAATCGCGTGCAGGCGCGGACCAAGGAGGCGGCGGACCGCCTGCAGCGCGAAGCGGCGGAATTGGCCGAACGGGGCGCGTTCTCCGTGGTTCTTGAATGTGTGCCCGCGGCGGTGGCCGCCCAGGTGACGGTGGCCAGCCCGATTCCCACGATCGGCATCGGCGCTGGTCGCAATACCGACGGGCAGGTGCTCGTCCTTTCCGATCTGCTCGGATGGGATCCAACCTTCCGGCCGATGTTCGCGCGGCGATATCACAACGGCTACGAGGAAGGACTGACGGCCGTGAACGCTTTCGTGCACGACGTCCGGGCCGAGCAATTTCCGGCCGACACCGAAATTCCCGCATGAGCGCGCGCCTCTATCCGGATCTGGCGGGCTGGCGCGCGGCTCGCCGCAGCGCCGATTGGGCGGGCTGCAGCATCGGATTCGTGCCCACGATGGGCGCGCTCCACGAGGGCCATCGGGCGCTGCTCGAACGCGCCCGGCGCGAATGCGGCCGCGTCGTGCTCAGCGTCTTTGTCAATCCGACCCAGTTCAACGACCCCAAGGACCTGGAGCGGTATCCGCGCACCCTGGAATCCGACGTCGCGCTGGTGGGAGAGGACGTGGATGCGGTGCTGGCGCCTCCCGCGGCGGAGCTTTATCCCGACCGATATCGTTTTCGGGTGAACGAAACCGAATTCAGCCGGGAACTCGAAGGGGCGCATCGCCCGGGACATTTCGAGGGCGTGCTGACCGTCGTGCTCAAGCTCCTGAACGTGGTCGATGCCGACCGGGCATATTTCGGCGAAAAGGACTGGCAGCAGCTCGCCCTGGTCCGCGGCATGGCCGAGGCGTTTTTCCTGCGCACGCAAATCATCGCCTGCCCCACCGTCCGCGCGCCCGACGGGCTGGCGCTGAGTTCGCGCAACGCCCGTTTGTCGCCCGCGGGCCGGCTCAAGGCGCCCGAGTTCTCGCGCGCGCTGCGCTCGGCCCCGAGCGAGGCGGCCGCCGAGGAGGCGCTGCGCGCGGCGGGCTTCGGCGTCGACTATGTGGCTCGCCGCGGATCCGTTCGTCTGGGCGCGGTCCACCTGGACGGGGTCAGGCTCATCGACAACGTCACCCTATGAGGGCGTCGAAAATCGGATTGGTGGTCACGGGTTCGATTGCCGCGTTCAAGGCCGCCGACGTGGCCTCGAAGCTGGTTCAATTGGGCCACGAGGTGCGCGTGGTTTTGACCGAATCCGGAGCGCGCTTTGTCGGCGCGGCGACCTTTGAGGCGCTGACCGGGCAAAAGGTGCTCACGGATCTGTTCGCGCCGGGCGACGCCCTGGAGCACATCCAGCTGAGCCGCTGGGCCGACCTGATCCTGATTTGTCCTGCGACGGCGGATACGCTGAACCGTCTGGCCGCCGGGCTCGCCGGCGATCTGCCCGGCGCCGTGTTCCTGGCGCGCGATCCCGCGAAGCCGTGGCTCGCGGCTCCGGCCACGAACCCGATGATGTGGCGCCATCCGGCCACGCAGGCCTCCGTCGCGCGCTTGAGCGAGTGGGGGGTGCGCTTCGTCGCGGTGGGCGCGGGCCGAACCGCCTGCGACGAATATGGGGAAGGGCGCCTGGCGGAGCCGGCGGATATCGTGGCCGCCGTCGAGGCCGCGCTTGGCCGCCGCCCGCAAAAATTGCGCGTGCTCGTGACGAGCGGCGGCACCAGCGAGCCGATCGACGATGTGCGCGTGCTCACGAACACCAGCACCGGCCGGACCGGCGCGCGGATCGCGGAATACCTTCAGGATCGCGGGCATGAAGTGACGCTGCTGCACGCCCGGTCTGCGCCCGCCGCCCAGGTTCAAACCAACGAAGCGTATTTTTCATTTTCGGATCTGGCTTCCGCTCTGGCCCGCCAATTGGGCGAACACGAGTACGATGCGGTGATCCACGCCGCGGCGGTCGGTGATTTTGGCATCGAAAGCATCCGGGTGGGGGATGCCGTGTTTGCTCCCGGCGCCGGCAAGATCGCGTCGAAGGCGGCTCCGACGCTCATCCTGAAGCCCAACCGAAAACTCCTGCCCGAACTGCGGACGCTCAGCCGCAATCCTGCGATTCAGGTGGTGGGATTCAAATTGACGAGCGGGGCGGCGCGAAGCGATGGGGGTGGCGAGGGCGCAGCCCCGCGCGAAGTGCTGGCCATCCTGGAAGCGTCGGGCGCCGATCTGATTGTGCACAATGACCTGGCCGAGCGGCAGGATGAGCAGGCGTTTCCGGCCGGCCTTTATGAGCGGGGAGGGAGACGCTGGGCGCACTGTGCCACGCGGGCCGATTTGGCGGCGCGGCTGGAGGAATATTTGGTTCGGCCGCGTGCCCGGGTCGCAGGTGCCGGGGTCGGCGCCCCCGGCTGCAGCGATGGGCCGTTGGATCGGTGATTGCTCCCATGCTGCTTTGTCTTGATGTCGGCAATACCCAGATCCACGGCGCCGTGTTTGACGGCGACGCGCTGCGTTTTCAGTTCCGCAAATCGACCCATCCGCTCGGTTCTTCCGACGAGCTCGGGATTTTTTTCCTGAGCGTGCTGCGCGAGAACGGCGTGGCACCGTCGTCCATCCAGCGGCTGGCCGTTTGCTGCGTGGTGCCGGCGGCGCTGCACAGCATCCGCAGCGCGGCCGAAAAATACTTCCAGACCAAAGCGTTCGTTCTGCAGGCGGGGGTGAAGACCGGGCTTAAGGTGAAATACCGCAATCCGGGCGAAGTCGGCGCCGACCGGGTGGCGGGGGCGATCGCGGCGGCGGAACGTTTCCCCGGCTCGAACGTGATCGTGGTGGATTGCGGCACGGCGACCACGTTCGACGTGCTGACCGCCACCGGAGAATACCTGGGCGGCGCGATTCTGCCGGGAATGGGCGTGGCGGCGGAAAGCCTGGCGGCCCACACGGCCAAGCTGCCGCGCATCGAAATTTTGCGGCCCGAGTCGGCGCTGGGCCGCACGACGACCGAGAGCATCCAGTCGGGCCTCTACCACGGGCATGTCGGTGCGATCCGGCAGCTGCTGGAATTGCTCAGCCGGGAAGTCTTCGGGGCCGACCGGCCCCAGGTGGTCGGCACCGGCGGCTTCGCGCGGCTGTTCGAAGGCGAGCGGCTTTTTGACGCGATCGTGCCGGAGTTGGTGCTGTTGGGGTTGCACCGGGCGGCGAAGCTGAATGCCGAATTGAATTCCGACTGAAGGTGGAGCGCATGGTCCCCATGCGCTTCGGCGTCGCCTGCGTTTTGAAGCCAAACGGGGACGGAGGTTAAAGCGCATGGGGACCATGCGCTCCACCCCCCTAGTGATGCCGGTGCACCAGCCACACGTCGATCAGCGTGCTGAGCATGAGGAGCACGATGACCGCCAGGATGATCCATCCGGGACTCAAGCGGGCGCGCCAGGGCTGCGGCGAGCGCAAATGCAACGCGCGGTCGGTCAGCTTGACGTCATCCAAGTGCTCGAGCTCGTGCTTCATTTGCGCCGCATCCTGAAAGCGCGCGCGCGGATCGCGCTCGAGCGCGTGGAGAATGACCTCCTCGAGCGCCGGGTGAATTTCCGGATCGAGCTTGCGCGGCGCGACCGGATCGCCGGTCACCCGCGCATTCATCACGACGTACGGGCTTTCGCCCTCAAACGGGGTTGAGCCGGTCACCATCTCGTAAAGCATCGCGCCGAGGCTGTAGATGTCGCTGCGGTGATCGCCCCGCTTGCCCTTGACCTGCTCCGGCGAAATGTAATCCGGCGTGCCCATGGCGGGGGTGAACCCCACAAACGTGAGGCGGCGGGCCTTGTCCATCCGGGCGATGCCGAAGTCAAAGAGCCGCAGGGTGCCGTCCTTGCAGAGCATGACGTTCTGGGGCTTGAGGTCCCGGTGCGTGATGCCGTTCGTGTGAAGGTAGGTGAGGGCGTCGCAGATGGCGGCGGCGTAGTGCAGGGCCTCGCCCATCGGCAGCGGCCGGCGCCGGCCCAATTTGGCCGCCAGCGTCTCGCCATCCAAAAATTCCATCACCAGATACGGCCGGCTCTTTTCCGTCTCGATCTTGATGACCTTGAGCACGCCGGCATGGTTCAGCTTGGCGCCAATCTCCTCTTCGCGCTGGAACCGCTCAAATCCGGCAACGTCGGCCTCCAGCGCAAGCAGCGGGATCTTAAGCGCCACGGACTGCCCGTTGGTCTGGTCGGTCGCCCGATAGATCGACGCCATGTTGCTGCGCGCGACCAGATCGGTGATCTCGAAGCGTTCGTCGAGCACCATGCCCGGCGTCAGCTCGCCGCCCGTGGCCGCGACGGCGGCCACGCTGCCCGCCGGCTTGGCCGGCTCCGGCTTGTCCTTGGTCGGCTGGATGGTCGCCACGCGGGCGGCCTGGACCAACTGTTTCTCCCAGTCGCGAATTTCAATCAGCTGCAGCGAGATATTGTCGTCGCTGCCCCGCTTTTCCGCCAGCGCCTGAAGCTGCTTGCAGGCGTCGTAGGGGTGATGGCCGGCGACGATCTCGAGTATTTCCTCGTCCAATACGAACGCATGCAAACCGTCCGTGCAGTGCAGGATGAAATCACCGTGCTGCAGGGACTGGGTCGAGAAATCCGGATGGCAGATGGCCTCCATCCCCACGCTGCGCGTCAATTGGCTGCGCTGCGGCGTGGCCATCGCATGGCGCTCCAACATGAGCCGCAGCTTCACCTGCACCGCGGTGGCGACGTGATCCGTGCTGAGGCGCTTGATCGTCTTTTGCCGGATGAAGTACGCCCGGCTGTCGCCCACGTTGGCGATCGTGACCGTGCGGTCGCGAAACAGCGACGCCACGAGCGTGGTCGCCATGCGCGCCCCGCCCAAATCCTTGATCGCGCGGTCGTGCACGGCCACGCCGGCGCGGTTGAACATGCGGCGCAGCAGGTCGGGCGGCTTGATGGCCGGGTCCGCCGCCTTGAATTCGGCGAGCGCTTCCTCGATCGCCAGCTTGCTGGCCACTTCCCCGTTCTGGAATCCGCCCACGCCGTCGGCGAGCAGGGCGGCGCTGCCCTGCTTTTCGCGGATCAGCGGATCCGGCGACTCCCAGAAGTCCAGCCAGTCTTCATTGTGTTCGCGGACAGGGCCGGTGGCGGTAAGGCGGGCGTAGCGCAGGCGCATGGGGTTTGGGCGGGGGAGATCAGAAAGCTCCGTTGCGCTGGGCGCAAGCGGAGCTTGGGTTGATTTGGCCCGTGGAAGCGGCGTCTCGCCGCTTTCCCACGAAGCGGAGGCCGCGAGACGCCGCCTCCACGGGTTCAGGCCGAGTGTCAGGTCGTGGCCGGCTTGCTCTTGAGCAGCACGTGCTTGCCGTGCTTCTTGCTGTTCGAAGCGAGGTAGAGCAGACCATAGATGCCCCACACGGCGGCCACACCGAGCGCGATGCGCGGTTCCGTCGGGCTCATGCCGTTGACGAACTTGTAGCCGACCACGTAGAAGCACATGCACAAAAGGTTCGCCACGATGCCGAACAGCGGGATCAGCTTGTGCTTGATGAGGCTATGGGATTGGTGCTCGTGGAAAGCGACCATCGCGATCCAGCAGCTCAGCATGTACAGAACGAAGGTGCCGAAGTTGCTGACCAGCGTGATGGCCAGAAGGCTCTGCGGAATCTTGCAGGCGGTTTCGAACGACAGCTTGTGGGTGCCGATCGAGTACCAGATGTTGTGCGGCAGGCTCGACACCGTGCCGTCGTAGGCCGCCTTCGTGCCGCCATTGATGGCCGGGCCGCAGTAGTAGGTGGCCACCGTCAGACAGCCGAGGAAGGCCGAGATGACCGCCAGCGTCCAGATGGCGCGGTGCGGGGTCGCGTTCTTGCCGTGGAGCAGGCCGAAGTGCTGCGGGACTTCCTTGTCGCGGCCCATGGCGTAGGTGACGCGGGCGCCGGTGCTGAGGCAGCTGAGGGTCGTGCCGATGAGGGCCAGGAACACGGTGAAGGCCTGGACCATCATGAACCACCAGCCGGCCTTGGCGCTGCCGAAGGCCCACGCGCCGACCATCTGCATGATGTCGCCGATCGGTGCGGACGAGCCCGAGGCGTTGGCGGTCGCCCCATACCCGCTGTGCAGGAAGTAATTCGCGGCGAAGTACTCGAGCATGTAGCAGAAGCCGCCCTGGATCACCAGGGACATGATGATGGCGATCGGAATGTCGCGCTTCGGATTCTTGGCCTCTTCACCCATCGAGCTGACCGACTCGAAGCCGACCAGGATCAGGATGGCGACGCAGGCCTGAATGATCACGTAGCCGATATTGTGAGGGGCGATGATGGACGCGGCGTTCGGATGGTAGTTGTACGTCTCGACGCCTTTGTCGTCCTTGGTGATGCCACCTTGGTAGCTGATCGCGAACGGCTGCGGAATCGCCTTGGCGGCGCCGGCCGGCAGGGCCGCCGGCAGCTTGCCGGCGGCGTCCGTCGGAATCACGGTGAACGAGCCATCAGCCTTCTTGAGCGCAGTGCCCGCAGTGTCGGCGGCCACGTAAATCGGGACCGAATTTCCCGAAGGATCCACCTTGGGATTTCCGTTGGCCGAATCCTGCACGTATTGAACGAGCGAGCCGTTCGAATCGAGCACCCAGGCGTTTTCGCCTTCCTTGTGCGCGGCGCGGTGCCAGATGGCCATGATCGAAAAGACCAAAAGGGCCGTGATCTGGATCACATTGATCGCCGTATTCACACCGGTGGCGCCCGCGACGCCGCGGTGGGCGATGTAAGCGACGCCAAGCGCGAAGACGAAACTGAACCCGAACATGAAGACCGGGCTTGGATAGGACGCGTTGAAGGTGTTAGGCATGACCTGCCCGAGGACGTAGCCGACCAGCAGAGCAGTCACGCCGACCATCACCCCGGGATACACCCAATAGTAAAGATGGCTGGCCCAACCGACCGTGAACTTCATGAACCGCGCCCACTTGAACGCCTTGGTCTTGGACAGGTACGCCTGCTCCGCGAAGAAGTAGGATGAACCGGCGCCCGGATACAGTTTGGACAACTCCGCGTACGAGACGGCGGTCGCCAAACATAACAGCAGGGCCAGTATGATGCCCAGCAACATGGACATGCCCGCGCCGGGCGCTCCCGTCAGGACTTGGGGACCGAACGTGAGCCACAAAAACGCCCCCGGCGCGATGAGCGCCATGGCGTTGGAGGTTAAACCGGTAAGGCCAAGCGTGGCCTTGGGAGCGGAGGAGGTTTCAGACATTGGAGTTTGGATGCGGGTTAATGGATGCACCGCGTCCAAAGCAGGCCGAATGCCATTTTATAATTTGTTTATATTTGGTATCTCGGGCTTTTATTTGGCGTTGAGGCGGACCTCCGGCTCCCGCCGCATTCCTGCAACTTTCCCCTCCGCCACGGTGTTCTGGGCATGAACGATGATCCTGCCGTGCCTACTGAACCTCCGGGCTTAGCCCCGGCGATCGATTTCGCCACCTTCATGCGCCGATATCAAAACATGGTATTCTCCACCGCCGCCCGCTTGACGGGCGACGACGCGCAAGCGGAGGATATTGCGCAGGAAGTATTTCTGAAAGCGCACGAGCACTTCGACACGCTGCGGGAAAGCCCGACCGCCGGCGGGTGGCTCAAGACGGTGACCCGTAATCTCTCCCTCAACCACCTTCAGCGCTACCGCCACCGGTGGAGCTTTTTTTCCGAATTCACCGTCGGCGGCAAGGACGGCGACAGCGACCGAACTGAAGTCGAATTTGCCTCCCCGGATACCTTTTTCCAAGGCATGGAAGCCAGCGATCGGGCGGAGATGGTCGAAAAGGCCCTGGCCGCACTTCCCGACCGACAGCGCATCCCGCTCGTCCTGTACCACTTTGAAGAGCTGTCGTATGAGGAGATCGCCGCGAAGCTGCGGATCTCCCTCCCCAAGGTAAAAATCGACATCATGCGCGGACGCGCCGCGCTTGCCCAGCAACTCAGCCGCGGCACGGCCGCGGACCAATTGGCCCTTTCCTAACATGCCTTCTCAAGAAGAACTCAACGACTCGATGAACCGGATGCTGCGCCGGCTGCCCGAGCGCCCGGCGCCCGCCGGATTCGAAGCCCGCGTGATGGCCGAAATCGCCCGCCGCGCGGCTCTGCCGTGGTGGCGACGTTCGTACGCCACCTGGCCGCTCGCCGCCCGCGTGTTGTTCTTTATCGGTTCGGCGTTCGCCGCCGCAGTCCTGGTAGTCGGAGTGAGCCGCGTTGCCCCTTCCGTCAGCAACTGGTCCAGCAGCTGGAGCTCCGCGTTCGCGGTTTTCCGCCTGGTCGGCGGCTCCCTGTTCAGCCGGATTCCCGTGTCAGTGCTCTACGGAATCGGCGGCACGATCGTGTTGGGCTATGCGATGCTCGTCGGAGTCGGCTCCGCGCTCTACCGCAATTTGACTTCCCCCTCCTCCCCATGAAATCCCGCTTTTTACTCTTGGCAGCGCTGTCCCTCGCTGTCGTCACCGCCCGAGGTTCGGTGACCCGAAACCTGGGCGACGACGACGACGATCGCGGCGGCGACGACAACGTCGTCGTCATGAGCTCCAATCATGTCGACCCCCACCAGACGGTCCACGGCGATTGCGTCACGGTCATGGGCGATCTGACCATGGACGGGACCGTCACCCGTGACTGTGTCAACGTCCTCGGCACCGCCGAAGTCAACGGCACGATCCGCCATGACCTGGTCGTCATTGGCGATCTCAAGCTGGGGCCCAACGCGCACATCGATCATGACGTCGTCTGCATTGGGCACCTCACTCGTGATCCCGAGGCCTTCGTCGGACACCAGATCATAAATCCCGCCCACCTGGGCCACCTTATGACTCCGTTCCACCGAATCAGCGAATGGTGGAACGCCGGCGGCGACCGCGGACAGTACCTGCCGTTCGCCCACGAGCTTCGCTGGCTTTGGACCCTGACGCTCATTTCGCTGCTGATGTCCATTCTGATTGCGATGATCGTGCCGTCCCAGGTCATCAGCGCCGGCAATCTATTGGTCGATCAGCCGGGAACGATCATCCTGTCCGGACTGGCCGCCCTGATCGGCGTTCCGCTTGCCCTTTGCCTGATGTGCGCAACCGGCGTGCTCATTCCGGTCGCCATTGTGCTCGCCCCGGTTCTGGTGGTCTTCCCGATTTGGTACGGCCGGGCCGCGATCTACTCCCTGCTGGCTCGGCGGATCGTCACCGCAGAACTTCATCCTGGCGTCGCGACGCTCCTGGGCGGCGTGCTGGTGCTGCTGCTCGCGATGCTGCCGTTCTTTGGCGCCCTCTGCTTTTTCCTCCTGACCGTGCTGGCTTGGTGCTGCGCCTGGGCCTCCTTGTTTACCTCGCGTCGGCGTCCGAATCGCAATGGTCCTCCTGCGCCCCCGGTGACGTCCTCGCCGGCAGTTCCGTCTCCGATCGCGGCGGCTCCGGCCAATCCCTCTCCCATCGTGTCGCCGCCCGCCGCGGCCGCCGACGGCGTTCCGACGTCTAGCATGCCGCCGCCCCTTCCGCCCCTGGAGTCCCCCCTTCAACCACCGCAGTCGTTCACAGTCCCGCCCGCTCCCTCGCTCAATCTCCAATTGCTGCCGCGCGCAGGTTTTTGGATCCGAACCTGGGCAATGCTCATCGACATTGTGCTGGTCGGCATCGCCTGCGGTTTTTTGGAGTCGGCGTTGGGCGGAGACCACGGCCCCAGTGGCTTCCTCATCTTGGTCGCCGCTTACGCCGCCATCCTGTGGAAGCTGCGCGGCACCACCCTCGGAGGCATCATCTGCCACCTGTCGGTCGTCCGACTGGACGGACGCCCCATCGATTGGCCCACGGCCATCGTTCGCGCGCTCGCCTGCTTCGTATCGCTTTTCGTCGCCGGCCTGGGCTTCCTCTGGATCATTTTCGACGTCGAACACCAATCGTGGCACGACAAGATCGCCGGCACCGCTGTTGTGGTATCGCCCTCCCGCCAGTCGCTGGTTTGACTTTGACCGACCGGTTTCGTCGACTGGGCGGATGCCTGCATCCCAGCCGCTCGTCGGCATCATCATGGGCAGCACTTCGGATTGGGAAACGCTCCAGTCCGCCGCGCAAGTCCTGGACGAGCTGGGGGTGCCCTATGAGAAGCGGGTGGTCAGCGCCCACCGCACGCCTCGGCTCATGTTCGATTACGCGTCGCAAGCGGAGGCGCGCGGGCTGCAGGTGATCATTGCCGGCGCCGGCGGCGCGGCTCATCTGCCCGGCATGACCGCCTCGCTCACCGGCTTGCCCGTTCTGGGCGTGCCCGTGGAGTCCGCGATCCTCAAGGGCATGGACTCCCTCTATTCCATCGTGCAGATGCCCGCGGGCATCCCGGTCGCCACCTTCGCGATCGGCAAGGCGGGAGCGTCGAACGCCGCGCTGTTCGCCGCGCAGATCCTGGCTCGCAAGAGCGCGCCGATCCGCAAGCGTCTGGCCGCCCGCCGCGAAGCCCAGACCCAAAAGGTCCTTTCGGCCAAATTGTGACTGGGTGATCGCACCGGGCCAAACCATCGGCATCGTCGGGGGCGGGCAACTGGGGCGCATGCTCGCGCAAGCGGCGCAGACCCTCGGGTACCGCGTGGCGGTTTTCGATCCCGACGCGAACTGCCCCGCGTCGTCGGTCTGCCATGGATTCTATTGCGGCTCCTACGATGATGCCGCCGCGCTCGAGGGTTTCGCCGCGGTCGTCGACGTTCTCACCTACGAATTCGAGAACATTTCCGCGGACGCCCTGCGAAGCGCAGCCAGCCGCGTTCCGCTGCGCCCCACCGCCGACGTCCTGCACGTCTGCCAGAACCGGCAGCGCGAAAAAGCCTGGCTCAAGTCCCACGGCTTTCCCCACGTCGCCTACACCGAAGCGCTCGATGGCGACATCCGGGCGGCCGCGCAAACGGTCGGCCTGCCCTGCGTCATCAAGACCGCCGACTTCGGCTACGACGGCAAAGGCCAGATGCGGGTCGGCTCCGAGGCCGAGCTCGAACAGGCGGCGGCGATCTTCCGCGGGCGGCGCTGCGTGGTTGAACAGTGGGCTGAATTTTCCTGCGAACTTTCCGTGATCGTGGCCCGCGCCGCGGGCGGCGAGACCCGCGCGTTTCCCGTCGCGGAAAACCAGCACGCGCGGCACATCCTCGACCTCAGTATCATACCGGCCCGCGTGCCGAAGGCGGTGGCGACCATGGCCACCGAACTGTCGCTCCTGATCGCCGACACGCTCGACGTGGTCGGGCTCCTCGCCGTCGAACTGTTCGTCCTGGACGACGGCACGGTGCTCGTGAACGAACTGGCTCCGCGCCCCCACAACAGCGGCCATTGGAGTCTCGACGGCGCGGATACGAGCCAGTTCGAGCAGCACGTC
This sequence comes from Opitutaceae bacterium, assembly GCA_036502225.1. Classification (GTDB taxonomy): domain Bacteria; phylum Verrucomicrobiota; class Verrucomicrobiia; order Opitutales; family Opitutaceae; genus Palsa-1447. Next base: position 181,856 of record DASXYY010000033.1, on the reverse strand, counting down.
CGGGCCATTTGCGGGCTGCCTCTCGGAAGCCCGGTGGAACGCGGCCCGATCGTGATGGCCAACATCCTAGGCGACGCCTGGAAAGACGGCACGCCGAACTGGTCGGAGGTCCTGCGGACACCGCGGGCGAAGCTTCACCTCTATGGCAAGGACGCGCCTCGTCCCGGCCGCAAGATGGGTCATTTTACCGTAAGCGCCGCCAGCGCCGATCTCGCCATTGCGGAAGCCAGGCGCTTGCAGGGCCTGCTTTGACGCGGCGGGGAAGGACTTGGCGCCTTTCCTGCTTCCTATGTCACAAATGATACGTTGGGTTTTTGACCATCGGGGGCTTTTTCAGAGGGGAAACCGGATTTGTTCCCCTTCTGCCTCACAGTTTTTATGACAAAAAATGTTTGCCTAAAATTTACGGGAGGGGACCATCAGCCCCGAAACTAACGCGGAGTCCTAAAATCCAATTGGATTCCGCCAGGCAGTGGCATGTCCGGCACGCACAACTTACCGCCGGCTCCCGTCGCCGCCTGTCGACACACAACAATAACTAGCTAACTATGAGCAAATATTCCGTGAGGAAGGTTTGGGGCTCTCTCGCGCTTATCGCAGGCGGAGCGTTGACTACCGCGGTTTCGCCGGTTGCCCACGCGCAATCGACTAGCACCACCACTACGACCACGACGACGACGAACCCGCCCAGTTCGGACGACGACACGGTCAAGATGCAGAAGTACGTCGTTACGGGCTCCAACATCCCGCAGGCGGCCGAGGCCCTGGCGGTGCCCGTTCAACAGCTCGACCAAGTCGCGATTGAGCAAAGCGGCGTTAATTTCAATACGCTGGATTTGCTGCGCAAAGTGACGCCCAACATCATGGGCACGGGCGCTGAAAACGCCCAGACCGAAACGGCCGCGACCTTTGGCGGCGCCGAGTCCGACATCAAGGGCTTGTCGACCCTGGTTTTGATCGACGGTTTGCGCGTCGCGAACGATCCGGCGGAATCGACCGGTGGCAATCAGTTCGTCGATTTGAACCTGATTCCGATCGCCGCCATCGAAAGCATCGATGTGGAGCAGGACGGCGCCTCCGCCGTTTATGGTTCGGACGCCGTCGGCGGCGTGATCAACGTTGTGCTCAAGAAGGATTACAACGGCTGGGAAGCCGGCGCGCATTTCGGCGTAGCCCCGTCCGCCGGCCGCTATGAAGAGCGTGCCGCGTATCTCGTCGGCGGTGTCTCGAATGATAAGACCTCGATTACACTCGCCTTGGATATCGCGCAAAATACGCCGCTCTATGAAAATACCCGCCCGTACACGAACCCCTTCTACGGAACCTACACCTTCCCGGGTTCGCTCGAAGTGTACAACAATCTGACGGGCGCCGATAACTTCTACCAGCTCAAGCCGGGATTGTCCGCCCCTCCCGGCGGCGGTCAGTACACGCTGCAGCAGCTGCTGGCCAACGGCACTTACGTTCCTGAAACCGCCACCCAGCAGTTCGACACCTTTAATCTCGCGAAGGGAGAAACGCTTTTCTCCTACCTGAAGCGTTACACCGCGATGGCGAACATCGAGCATCGCATGTTCGATGACAAGATCACCGCTTACGGAAACGTCCTGCTCGCCCACACCAATACCTGGTCACAATTGAATGCCCAGCCGGTGGTGCCCTACGTCGAGGATCCCTGGGTTGATGTCAACGTGTTCGGATATTCGAGCTCGCCTCCCCCGGCCGGCACGACCTACGTCCCGGTTACGTCCCCGGGCAATCCCTTTTCGTCGGCCTTCCTGGACCAAAACCAATCGCAGCCGGAGTCCCAACCCGGCTATGGTGACGGTGCCGGTTATGAGATCCTGGCGCGTGCCCGCTTCGTTCAATATCCGCGCCGCTACCAGAACGACGAGAATCTTTACCGGGTCGTAGGTGGGCTTCGCGGCGACATCACCGATGACTATCACTGGGATATCTCGGCGAACATTAACCGGATCGCGCTGGATTATACGAATCCCGGCCTGCTCGACACGAATGCGCTGAACGCCGCGTTGGCCGACGGCCAGCTGAATCCGTTTGCGGTCTCCCAGTCCGCCACTGCGTTCAATGGCGTCGTCGGAACGGCGTTTGTCAATCAGCTCAGCACGCTGAATCAATTCGACGCCAAGTTCAACGGAACTCCCTTCACACTTCCCGGCGGAAAGGTCGGCTTTGCGGTCGGATTCGAATACGTCCTGGAAACGCTGTCCGCCGAGCCGGACATCAACAGTCTGCCGAATTCCACCGGCACGACGCAGGGCTGGTCGAACGCAACGACCTTCCAGAACTTCGACGCGAAGCGCGACTTCGATTCGTTCTACGGCGAACTATCAATCCCGATCACCGGTCCCACCCAGGGCATCCCGGCATTGTATTCGACGAATATCGACGGTGCTCTCCGTTATGACAGCTACAGCGGCCAAGTCGGCAATTCGACCACTCCGGAGGTGCGCGTCAGTTGGTCACCGTTCGACTCCGACTTGAAGTTCCGCGCTTCAGCCGGCAAGTCGTTCATCGCGCCGCAGCTGTTCTCGCTTTATGGTCCCGTCAGCTCCGGTTCGACGGAACAGTTGACATATAACCCGGTCGGCGGCGGCGCCCCCAAGTCCGCGCAGTTCAATCAGACCGGCGGTTCGAATCCGGGGCTTAAGCCGACGACGGCCAATAGCTGGACGGCGGGATTTGTCTACACTCCGAAGTATGTCAGCGGCCTGCACGTCAACATCGACTACTCGGACATCACGGAGCACGGCGTCGTCGGCGTCGCCCCGGTGGCAACCATCGTTCAGAGCGTTGAGACGCTTGGCCCGGCCTCGCCGTATGCCGCGGATGTCCACTACAACACGCCCACGGGTCCGGAAGTGAGTGCACCCGGCGGAATCAGCTCGCGCTCGCCGCAGCAGATCTACGTCATCCAAAATCTGGTCAACCTCGCCGGCGCCCGCGTGGACAGCACCGACATCGATGTCGAATACGTGATGCCGACCTCCTTCGGTCGCTGGGACTTCGATTCGAAGTGGACTTGGTACAATCGGTACCTGCTCCAGATCATTCCATCCGAGCCCTACTACAACTACACGGGCACGGCCTCGACGGAACAGACCACTGTTCCGAAGTGGCGCACCTACACCACCGCCAACTGGAGAATGAGCGGGTGGGACGCCACGGTTGGACTCACTTGGATCGACTCGGTCGAGGACATCGGCGCCGCGGGTGACAACGAATCAGGCTTTGAGCGAGTGGGTTCCTTTGCGGAATGGGATCTTCAAGTCGGGTACGACTTCGGCCATCTGAACCTCAACCGATGGCTCAACGGCTTCAAGATTTCCGTCGGCGTCAACAATGCCTTCAACAAGATGCCGCCCGAGGCGCTGGCCGCCTACAGCGGCACGACGAACGCCGACGTGGGCACGTACAATGGCCCGATCGGTCGCTTGGTCTACATCGACGGCAGCTACAAGTTCTAACTCGGACAGCCAGTCCGCATCCTTTCAAGGGCGCCCCTGCGGGCGCCCTTTTTATGCGGACGCGGTAGCCGGGGGCGGCGACTCCGGCCGTCCCGCTTTCGATGGCAAACAGCGCGTGGGGACCACGCGCTCCACCTCAGGATAGGCCTCCGGCTAAAGCGCGCCAACCTTGCGGCCCCCCTTTTTTTTGCGGAGGATGGGGCGTATGAAGGTGCGCTATTCGCCCGGCCCCGCCGAAACGAACGTGCTCAGCACGGAAGCCCTGCGGATGGCTTTCCTGATCGAGGACCTGTTTGCCCCCGGAGCGATCACGGCCCACTACACGGACCTGGATCGGATGGTCGTCGGCGGAGCCGTGCCGAAAGGCGCACCCCTGGAGCTGCCCGCCGCCCGCGAATTGGGCACGAGCTTCTTTCTCGAGCGCCGCGAGATCGGCATCCTGAACGTCGGGGCCGAGGGCGCCGTCTGGGTGGGCGACCAAAGCTACCCGCTCAGCCCCCTCGACTGCCTCTACGTCGGCCGGGGCAACCGCTCCGTCCGCTTCGAGAACGGAGCCCAGGGCCAGGCCCAGTTCTATTTCGTCAGCACGCCGGCCCACGCGGATCATCCCGTGGCCAAAGTGCGCCGCGCCGATGTCCACACCGATCCCATCGGCGACCCGGCCAAGGCCAATCGCCGGCGCATCTTGAAATACATCCATCCCGACGGATTGAAGAGCTGCCAGCTCGTCCTGGGCTTCACGGAATTCGAGCCAGGCAGCGTCTGGAACACGATGCCCACCCACACGCACAGCCGCCGGACCGAGGTCTACCTCTATTTCGACCTGGCCGACCAGGTGGTGGTGCACCTGCTGGGCGAACCCGAGCGCACCCGCCACGTGATCGTGCGCGACCGCCAGGCCGTGCTGTCGCCATCCTGGTCCGTGCATTCGGGGGCCGGCACCGGCTCCTATCGCTTCGTCTGGGCGATGGGCGGCGACAATCAGGTTTTTTCGGATATGGACGCCGTCCCGATGGGGGTCCTCAAATGAGCGACTTTTTGCACGGCGCCTTCGGCCTGGCGGGCAAGACCGCGCTGGTCACCGGATCGAGCCAAGGCCTCGGCCTGGCCATGGCGGAAGCGCTGGCCCGCGCCGGGGCCACCGTGGCAATCAACGGCCGGGAGGCCGCGAAGCTGGACGGCGTCGTGGCGGCCCAGAAGTCCGCCGGTCTGAACTTCGTGCCAATTGCAGCGGACCTTTCCGACCGCAAGCAGGTGGAAGGCCTGATCGGCACGGCCATCGCGAAACTCGGCCGGCTGGATATTCTCGTGAACAATGCGGGAATCATCCGCCGGGCTCCGGCCACGGACATGACCGATGCCGATTGGGATGACGTGCTGCGGGTCAACCTGGACGGCGTATTCGCCGCGTGCCGCACGGCCGGCCGGCACATGCTGCAGCGGAAGAGCGGCAAGATCGTCAACATCGCCTCCCTCCTGTCCTTTTTCGGCGGTTACACGGTCGCCGGCTACGCCGCGAGCAAAGGCGCCGTCGGCCAGTTGACCAAGGCCTTGTCGAACGAATGGGCCGGCCAGGGCGTCCAAGTGAATGCCATCGCGCCCGGCTACATGCGCACGGCAAACACCGAGCCACTCCTCAAGGATCCGGTTCGCTACCAGGAGATTCTCAGCCGCATTCCGGCCGGGCGCTGGGGCGAACCCTCCGACCTGGGCGGGACGGTCGTCTTTTTGGCTTCCGCCGCCTCCAATTACCTGACAGGTCAGGTGTTGGCCGTGGACGGCGGCTGGTGCGCCCGCTAAAATCAGCAACTTTCCCGGCCACCGCGCGTCTCGACAAGCAATCCACCTGGCTTAGGCTTTCTTTCAACGCAATGAACCGCTCTCAACTCCGACCGGCCTTTACCCTGGTCGAAATTCTCGTGGCGCTGGCCATCCTCGGCATGCTCGTGGCGGCGGCCGTGGTGAAGGTCAACAGCGCCCTGACCCATTCCCAGGTCTCGGTGGCGCAGCTTTTCGTGCGTCAGTCGTTGCAGACGCCCCTGACCACCTATCGGATCGACATGGGCGATTATCCGACCACCGACGAAAGTCTGCAGGCCCTCTACACCGCGCCCGCGGACAAGGCGGACCGCTGGCACGGCCCTTACGCGGATGGCAAGCTGCCCAACGATCCTTGGGGCGAGCCCTATCACTACAAATATCCGGGGACACACAACGTAGGCGGATACGACCTTTGGTCCTCGGGTCCCGACCATACCGATGGGACGGCCGACGACGTCACGAATTGGTGAGCGGGGCGGGTTCACCCTCCTGGAGATCCTGCTCGCGCTGGCGATTATCGGATTGATGGCGACGGTGCTGGTAGGAGGGTCGGCCCGTCTGCTCGAAAAGAAACCGCAGACGCCCGAGCAGGTGTTTTGGGCCGCGGTCCTGCTCGCGCGCAAGTCGGCCCTTCAGCACCAAGTGGACGTGCGCCTGTCGTTCGACGATCAAACGAAAACCTTTGTGATCGACACCGACGGCGGCCTCAAAAAGTTGCCGCTGACCGCGTCGAATATTGACGTGCAGATCGTGTTCCTGGCCGGCCAAGCGGCGTCGTCGAACCTCCTGCCGGGGACGGATGTCGGCACCACGCTTCCGGCCGTCACGTTTTATGGCGACGGCACCTGCACGCCGTTCCGCCTCGATATCAAGACGCCGTTCGGATCGAACCAGGTGGCGATCGATCCGTGGACCTGCGCCAAGATGCTGCCATCCGTGAATGCCAATGGGGCGTAGGCGTCGGAAAGCGGCGAGCGGGTTCACCCTGGTGGAGGTGATGGTCGCGGTGGCGATCTTCGCCCTCGCGTGCGTCTATCTCGCCTCTTCCTACCTGAATATTCTCAAGGGATATCAAATGGCGTCGACCGGCCTGCAGGAGGACCCGGACGTGGCCTTCGCTCGCGGCCAGGTGATGCAGATCGCGGATCTGGCCACGGCCGAGGCGGGCCTGGAATACGACACGCCGGACAGCTCGCCGCTCGATCCCTCCCGGCATGTGAAATGGACCGCCGATATCGAGCCTTTCACCGGCTCGACCGCAACCGCGCCCACGGACGTCTTCACCGTCACCCTGACGGTGGTCGTATCCGGAAGTGGCGGACAGCCGAGGACCACGGTGGACGTATTCAATCTGCTGCGCCCCACGTGGTCCGATCCGACGGCGCGCTCGACGCAGCGACAGGCCAATACCTCGGCGATCCTGCAGCTGCAGGGGAAGACCGCCCAATGATGCGCCGCGGCTTCACGCTCGTTGAAATCATGGTCTCGCTGGCGATCACGGCGATGCTGCTGCTCGCGCTCAACGTGTTCGTCTTTTCGATGGGCGAATTGTGGGGCCGGGGATCTCAGCGGCACCTGTTCGACGAGCACGTCAATGCCGTCACCCAGTTTCTTCAGCACGAGATCGACGCCGCCACGTTTCCCCCGGCGGCGCGGGCCAACGCGACTCCGGTCGCTCCGACCCAAATCACGCCGATGAACGGGATGCAGGACAACCTGATCACCTTCGACCTGCTTTCGGGCGGACGATTCTTCACGTGGCCGGACCGCCCGCTGCCGGAGGTCACCTGTTCTTTCCAGGTGCGAGCCCATGAAGGCCTGTTTCTCCTGTGGCATTCCCGGTTGGAAGTGAACTATGCGAACCAGCCGCCGCGGGAGACGCGCGTTTCGCCGTACGTCACCGCCCTGAGCTTCGACTACTACGATACCTCGGAGAATCGGTGGTCGACCTCGACTCTGCTCCAAACCGACTCCGGCGGAAATCCCACCACGCCGCAGCGCCTTCGGCTGACCTTCACCTACGGCAAGATGACGCGCATGGTGCTCATCAATGTGCCCGGCGGCGTGCAGGGGCTGCCCAACTTCTGATGCGCCGCCGACTCATCGGCCGCAACCGCGGCACCGTGCTGATAATCGTGATCGTCATGCTGATGTTCACGGCCGCCGCGTTGACCACGTTTCTCGACCGGGCGAGCAATGACTTGCTGGTCGCCGAGCACGTCAAGGTGTCCAACCGTCTGCGCGAAGACGCCTATTCGGCGCTCGAGGTCACGCTGGGCGTCTTGATGGATTTTCAGCAGGCGCAGGGCGGGACCCTGCGGGCGCCTTCCGAGGGCTGGGGCGATCCGCTGGCCTGGGCGGGGTGGTCGCCGCCGTCCGGGCACAAGGTCGACGTGGCGTTTGTCGACGAAAGCGGAAAGCTTCCGCTCATCCAGACCAACGCGACAACGATGCTGACTCTGTTCGAGGCCTGGGGATTGTCGCAGAACGACGCGCAGCATCTGACCGACGTGCTCCGGGTTTGGATTCACAACGATTATCTGCCGCAGGTGGCTCCCACCCCGGACTACGAGGAAAGCGCCGTGCCGTACGACCAGCCCCTGCGAAGCCTGCGATCGTACGACGAGCTGGCCGCGATCGATTACGCGAAAGACATCTTCTATGACGCCAACGGTCGGAAGACGGATTTATGGTGGCGCTTCTACAACGACTTTTCGCTGTTCAACTACCCCACGCCCAACGTCAATGCGGCGAACCAGGATCTCCTGGCCGGAGTAGGGCAGTTCGATCCCGAACAGCAGAAGGCCATCACGGACTTTCTGGCCGACAAGGGCGACTTCGTGACCCCCAACCCGATGGGAGCGCAGTGGTTCACCAGCGGCAGCGACCTCAAGCGGGTGGTGGGGGCCGTGGGGAACCCGGCTCCCTTTGGCGCATCGATTGCCGCGTTGCAGATCAATATCACGGTCCACGAGAAAAAATCGATCTACCGGCTGTCGGTCATCGTGTCCCCGTCGCAGGGCGGCGCCCGTACGGTCAATACCACGGCGACCGCGGCCCATCAGAGCGTTGCCAACGCGGCCAACGGCGAAAATGCGACCGCCAATCCCTTGGGGCCCAGCGGACCCAACAATACGGCCACCAACGCCCAGACCAGCGCCGCCGCCGCGGGGACGGTGAACATCCAATTCCCGTTTACGATCTTGGAAATTGAGGAAAACGATCAGATTCTGACCCCCCCGACACTGCCGCCCTTGCAGATCACTGGCTCTTACGTTTCCCCGACCGACGCTCCTTCTTCCGCACCTTCCAGCGCTTCTTCGTCGTCTTCCTCCGCTCATCCCTAAGAATCAGCCGAACGCCCGCATGTGCGCCTCAATGCCTACCTTCCCGACTTCCGGCCCGCCTCATGCGCGGGTGGTTTTCCTGCCGGACGGGCTGTTTTTCTGCCGCCCGATCCCGGTCAGCGTCAATGGAACGGGTCCGGAGGTGGAAGCGGCGGCCGCGCCCGCGGCGGCTGCGCCGGGCGTGGGCTCGCAGGTGGAATTGGCGTTCGAGACCCTCGCTCCGTTTCCACTGGCCCAGCTCTACTACGGCTATTTTTGGTCTTCTGGAGAAGGCCGGGCGCTCGCTTACGCCGCCTATCGTCGGCGCTTCACGACCGAACAGGCCGATGCCTGGTCCGAGGCGGAGTTAGTGCTGCCCAGTTTCGCCTCCGTGGTCGGCGCACGCCCCGGCCCGGCGACCACGGTAGTGCTTCATTCGCCGGAAGGGCTCACGGCCGTGCATTGGGCGGACAGCGCGGTTCCGTCCCGGGTCGTCTTTCGCTCGCTGGCGGGCGAAGTGACGGATGAAATGCGCGCCGCCGCGCGGGACGCGCTGCTGCGGGAATTCGAGAGCAAGAACATCGTCGATGTGACCGAGCCGCCGGCGGCCCAGACGGGAGACTCCGACGGTGAATTCAATTTCACGTGCGGCACGCTTACTTCGAAGCTCACGGCTTCGGAAGCGGCGGCCCTGGACGTGCGGGACAAGGAAGTGCTCGCCCATCTGCGGCGATCGCGCAATCGCGACGTCCTGATGTGGCGGACGATCGTGGGCTGCCTGGTGGCGTTTTTGATTTTGCTTTTGGGCGAGGCGGCGCTGTTTGCCGGCGGATTGTGGCAATCGACGCGGCGGCAGCAGATCGAGCTGCAGGCTCCGGCGGTCGAACGCATCCAGAGCGCCCAGGAAATCGCGAATCACATCGAGGACCTGCGGACCAAGCGGCTGCTGACCATGGAAATGCTCGTGGCGATCAGCTCGAAGCGGCCGCCGAACACGTATTTCACCACGGTTTCGTCGACCAACACCAACCTGTACACGCTGCAGGCCCAAGGGGAGACCAGCAATCCGGCGGAGATCAGCCTCCTGCAGGATGCGCTGCAGACCATGCCGCAGATCATGCCCAACGGGGTCGAGATCCGTCAGACCGGCACGAGCAACAAAGGCTCGAATTTCATCCTGACGGTCAAGTTCAAGCCTAACGCCCTCAAGCCCTCATGATTCGCTCCCTGCGCATCCTCTTTCTGAGCCGGCCCACGCGCGAAAAAGTGCTGGTGCTGACCCTGCTGGTCCTGGCCGCAGGCTGGTGGGTGGTGCAATTCTCCGGCAGAGCGAGCGACTTCGTGGCCGGCGCGAACCACACGACCGCCTCGCTCAAGGACCAGCGCTATTGGCTGACCAATCGCGAGCGCATCGAACGGCAGGCCAAGGCCGAGGCGAGCCAGCTCGATCCGTCGCGCACGCTCGATGGCCCGCGGCTGTCGACCGCCGTCACGAGCATCGCGAACGAAAACAACCTCACCTACCACACGAGCGACTCGAGCGACGCCCCGGGCGGGCAGTTCGTGATCCACACGATGCAGTTCAACATCACGAACGCGCCGTGGGAGAGCTTGAAGAGCTTTTACAAGGCGGTGGAACAGCGCGCGCCGTACATCAGCGTGGAGACGTTCTCGATCGCCTCGAACAAATCGAACCCTTCCGCCGATCAGCTGAACGCGAGCCTGAAGGTTTCGTCGGTGGAGATCAAACGCTGACGGCGGGCGCGCCGCCCATGTGGACCCACGGCGAATTCCGAATTGCGACGATTGGCTATGACGAATACCTCGCGGCCTGCGCGCGATTGGAAGGACTGATCTTTGGGGATTACTTTGGGTTTGATTGGAAGACCCTCCGCGAGGGCCGAACTCCTCCGCCGAACTCGCCGCGGGAACGATTCTGTTTGGGCGTCTTTCGGGGCGAGGAGATCGTCGGATGGCACTATTCCCATTCGGTCGACGACGGCGTGCTGCTGATGCGGGACACCGGGCTCCTGCCCGATTGCCAGGGCAGGGGGATCTACACGTTCATGCTTCCGCTGATCGTGAAGCATGCCCAGGAAGCCGGCTACGAGCGCATCTGGAGCCACCATCGAATGACCAACAACCGGGTGATCGTGCCCAAGCTCAAGTCGGGCTTTTTCATCAATGGGGTCGTGGCGGACGACTACGGCATGGCCGTGCAACTGATCTACGCTCTCGTGCCGGAGTATCGCGAATGCCTGCGGGTGCGCAGCGGCGAGATCAAGCCCGTCGGCGACTTGGGCCGCCTGATGGGTCTCGGACAACGCTGAGACGCAGTCGGGTGCTGAACAGGTGGAGCGCATGGTCCCCATGCGCTTCGGCGTTAAACGCGTTTAACGATTAAGGCGCAGGGAGAGCATGCACTGCACGCGCCGCCTCGTTGCCCAAATCGAGTGTCACGTCGGATAAGACCACCGTGTCCAACGTCGCCGGTTCATGGGAGCAGGCGCCGATGCCGACGTAGAAGTCGCCTTGGAAAGGCAGGACAAGCGGATCGCCGGCCGGGTGCAGCGGTTCGCCCGACAGGCTGACCAGCAACTGGAATTTGTCCCCCTGCTTGCGCAGGCCAAATCGCTGGGTCTCAGGCCCCGTGACTTCTCCCACCTTCAGCCGCGCGGCGCGGTGAAGACTGGTCCCCGGAGCCGAACGCCCCGACAGATGGATGATCCCGGCGCCGTGCAGCACCGCCACGACCTCCTTGGCGTCGTCATCCAAACTGGCACGAATGGCCAGGACCGCCATCCGGTCGTAGTATCCGCCCGGCACGGGGAATTGCGCCGTCGCCGCGATGGCGCAATCGCCCGTGGTCTTTCGCCACAGGTAGCGGAATTCGTCGCGCGTGTACCACACGTTGTACCCCGCCGACTGAAGAATGTAGCGATGCCGGTCCGACTCATACCGGGACGAGCCCGGCACCAGGGCGGCGCCGATGTCGGATTGCCCGGCGAAAAGGCCGATCGGAATTTCTTCGGTGCGAGTGACGCGATGAAATCCCGGCGGCGGGGGAACCTGCTGATGCGTCGGTGACCCGGGAATAGCCCAATCGGGTACCTGGAATGCCAAGACGGCGACGAGGGCCAACATGGTGTGGCACGGCAGCGCGGACGGCGGGCGAAGGCAACTTCAATGTGCCTCAGCCGCTCGCTTTGGCGAGGGAAGCGGCAAGACGCCGCATCTACTCATTTCGCGGCCGACGGACTCACTGACCGTCGGGAGTGGTTTCGATCGGCTGGCTTGCGAACGCCGTTTTTCGTTGCTTGGGTCGAATTCGCGACAAATGGCCAGACTCCACCTTGCTCATTGCCCGACCTGCATCTCCGACGACATGATCAACCACGAGCAGGAGTTCAACCATCCGCTCATGTCGCATCGAAAGGCGGAATTCGAGGCCTGGTCGCGCATCGTCCATCATGAACATCCGCAGCGGTTGCGCTGGCTGGATATCGGGTGCGGTTGCGGTTCGCTGGTCCGGCACGTCCATCGGCTCGGGCAGGATGAGATCTTCGGCTCCGACACCGGCGTTTGGGCCGAGAAGGCCCGTGAAGCCGGGTTGCCGATCATCCCGGAAGAACAGCTTGATCGCTACCGCGGGCAATTCGATTTGCTCACGGCCATCGACGTCATCGAACATGTCGTGGAGCCGGTGGACGTCCTCCGCCGGTAGCGCAAACTGCTGAAGCCGGGAGGCCGGCTCTTGATGGTGACGCAAAACTCCGATATCGCGCCGCGGAATTTTGTTGCGTGGAGCTATATCAAGCCGGAGATCCATGTCAGCTTCTTCAATGCCCGGTCGCTGGGCAAGGCGCTCGAGGCCGCGGGATTCGAAACGAGACCCTTCCCGCGAGAGGATGCGTGGTTTGGCCTGGTGAAGGCCCGCACGCTCAAGAATCTCCGGATCTCGAAGGAGCCCGCTTTTGATCGCCTCATCCCGTGGCGCTTCCTCTGCCGGATCATCGATCACCGAATGAGAATGCGGGAATTGCCGATTGGAATCGCCGGGACGTGAAGGGAATTGACGTCGGCTACAATATTGCTTCCTAGGCGGATTGCCTTCTAATCGACGGACTTGGACCTCGAACTTGACGGTAAGATCGCAGTCGTCACCGGTGGAGCCCGGGGCATTGGCGCTTCCATTGCTCGACGGCTCGCGGCCGAAAAAGCGAAAGTGATCGTCCTCGACCGCAACAAGGCGGAGGCCGAGCGGCTTTGCGGGGAAGTGCGGGGATTGGAGGCTTATTCGGTCGACTTGACCGAGTCGGCCAAGGTGGGGCCGGTCATCACCGCGATCATTCAGCGGTTTGGCCGCGTTGACATTTTGGTCAACAACGCCGGGGCCAATGACAGTGCGGGGCTGACGAGCCCCCTGGCGCATTTTCGGGCCTCGCTGGAGACGAACCTGGTCCAGTGCTTTTACTTGGTGCAGCTCTGCCGCGAGACCCTGATGAGTTCGCGGGGGACGATCGTCAACGTGGGCAGCAAGGTGGCGGTCACCGGACAGGGCGGGACGAGCGGCTACGCGGCCTCCAAGGGAGCGCTGCACGCTCTGACGCGGGAGTGGGCGCTGGAACTGGCCCCCCAGGGAGTTCGGGTGAATGCGATCGTGCCCGCCGAGGTGCGCACGCCGCTCTATGAGCGCTGGCTCAACGATCATGAGGATCCGGCGAAGGCCCGTGAGCAGATCGAACGGCTGATTCCGCTCGGGCATCGCCTGACGCACCCGGAGGAAATCGCCGATGCGGTCGCGTTTGTCGCGTCGCCGCGGGCATCGCACCTGACCGGCCAGCTGATTTTTGTGGACGGGGGCTACACCCATTTGGACCACGCGGGCTCCGGTTCGACGTGACACCCTGCATCGACAGCCACGTCCATTTTTGGGACGGAGGGGTGTTGGAGTACCCCTGGCTGAAAGGGGTCGCCGGTCTGGGGCCGAGGTATTTGCCGGGCGACTATGCGGCTGAAGTGGCGCCGCCGGCGCCCTCCCGGCTGGTTTTTGTCGAGGCGGATTGCGATTCCAAGCAGACAGTGGACGAAGTGAGCTGGATCGAACACTTGGCCGCGGGCGGCGTTCCCATTGCGGGCATTGTCGCCCAGGTCAAGCTGGACCAAGGCAAGGCGAGCGTCGAGCAACTGGGCCGCTTGCGGGATCGGCCGTTGGTGCGCGGCGTGCGGCATATGCTGCAGTACCTGCCGGAACCCAACGCTTGCGCGTCGTCCGAATTGATCGCAGGAGCCAGGCGTCTGGCCGAGACCGACTGGGTCTTTGACCTGTGCTGCCATGAGGGCCAGTTGGAGCATGTCATCGAGCTGGTGCGGCAATGCCCCGAAACACGGTTCGTTTTGGATCACGCGGGCAAGCCGTCCATGAAGGTCGACGCCTTCGAGCTCTGGAAGCGCCGCATCGCCCGACTGGGCGAGTGCCCCAATGTCGTGTGCAAGTTTTCCGGAATGTCTGGGTTGGCCGATCCGGTTCGGGGGATTGCGGCCGGGGTGAAGCCGTTTTTTCATGTGCTGCTGGCGTATTTTGGTGGCGACCGGCTGCTTTATGGGAGCGATTGGCCGGTGGTGAAGCTGACGGCGACGCTGGCTGAGTGGCAGGCGGCGGTGGCGGAGTTGTTGGGGCCGTTGTCGGATGCGCAGCGGAGTGCGTTGATGCATGACAATGCGGCCCGGGTTTATCGGGTGTAGGGGGGCGGAGGTCGGGGTGCTTACGGGGTCGAAAGCGGGACTGCCGGGGTCGGCGCCCCCGGCTACAGCGGAGCGCGGTGGCGGGGAGATGGTGCGCAATCGGTTGAAGTTGCACGGGATTCTGTGCGACAGTCGGGGCTTCTCGCATGTTTCGCCTTGACGACAAAGTGGCCTTGGTAACGGGAGCTGGCTCGGGAATCGGCCGTGCCATCTCCGAATTGTTCGCGGCGCAGGGGGCCAAGGTCTGGATTGTCGATCGGGACGAAGCGAAAGCCAAGGAGACGGCGGAGCGGATCCACCAGGCGGGAGGCGCCGCCGAGTGCGCGACGGTCAATGTCGCCGACGCCGAAGCCGTATCCCAAATGGCCGCCCGCATCGGCGCCTTGGACATTTTGGTCAACAACGCAGGCATCGGCCACGTCGGCTCGCTGCTCGAAACGAACGCAGCCGATCTGGATTCGATGTACGCGGTGAACGTCCGCGGCGTCTTCAATCTCTGCAAAGCCTTCGTCCCCGGGATGATTTCCCGAGGGCGGGGCAGCGTGATCAACCTGGCCTCGATCGCGGGCCACGTCGCGGTGCGCGAACGGCTGGCCTACACCACGAGCAAGCACGCGGTCGTCGGCCTGACACGGGCCCTGGCGCTTGACCATTCGCACACGCAGGTGCGCTTCAATGCGATCTGCCCCGGACGGGTCGAAACGCCGTTCGTTCGCGCGCGCATCAGCGAATCGCGCGACCCCGAGCAGGCGCGCCGCGAGCTGGCGGCCACGCAACTGACGGGCCGGATGGCGCAGCCGGAGGAAATCGCGAGCGCCGCGCTGTATTTGGCCGCGGACGAGTCCGCCATGGTGACGGGATCGAGCCTGATGGTCGACGGCGGCTGGTCGGCGGGAAAATAATATCATGATCGGATCCGGAAAAATCACAGGGATGCGCGTCCTGGATGTGCGCTTTCCCACCTCCCAATCGCTGGACGGCTCGGACGCGATGAATCCGGACCCGGACTATTCTGCCGCCTACGTCGTGCTGACGACGGATCGCCCGGACGGAATCGAGGGCCACGGCCTGACATTCACGATCGGCCGCGGCACGGAGGTGGTGGTGGTGGCGGTCGAGGCCTTGCGGCGGCTGGTGATCGGCCAGGACATCGGAGAATTTGCGCGGGCTCCCGGGGCGTTTTGGAAGCACCTGACCGGCGACTCGCAACTGCGGTGGATCGGACCCGAAAAGGGCGCCATCCATCTGGCGACGGCAGCCGTGGTGAACGCCTTTTGGGACCTCTGGGCCAAGCTCGAAGGCAAGCCCCTCTGGAAATTGCTCAGTGATCTGACGCCCGCTCAGATCGTGGAAAGCGTCGATTGGCGCTATTTGACCGACGCCCTGGCGCCGGACGAAGCCACCGCCATGCTGGAACGCCACGCGCCCACGCGAGCCCGGCGCGAGGCGGAAATGGTCGCAAAAGGCTATCCGGCCTACACGACGTCGGCGGGCTGGCTCGGGTATTCCGACGACAAGATCCGGCGGCTTTGCCGCGAAGCGATGGAGCAGGGCTTCAATCATTTCAAAATCAAGGTGGGCGCGGACCTGAAGGACGACATGCGCCGTGCCGCCATCGTCCGCGAGGAAATCGGTCCGGATCGGACTTTGATGGTGGATGCAAATCAGCGCTGGGACGTGCCCCAGGCGATCGCGTGGATGCGTTCGCTCGAATCGTTTCGGCCGCTCTGGATCGAAGAGCCGACGTCACCCGACGACGTGCTGGGCCACGCGGCGATTGCGCGGGCGCTTGAGCCCCTCGGCATCGCGGTGGCGACCGGGGAGCATTGCCAAAACCGGGTGATGTTTAAGCAGTTTCTTCAGGCCAGGGCGCTCGCCTTTTGCCAAATCGACGCCTGCCGGCTCGGCGGCGTGAATGAGGTGGTGGCCGTGATCCTTTTGGCGGCAAAGTTCGGGGTGCCGGTGTGCCCGCACGCGGGCGGGGTGGGCCTCTGCGAATACGTGCAGCATTACTCCATTTTCGACTACATCGCCGTGAGCGGGTCCCTGGAGGGGCGGGTCACGGAGTTTGTCGACCATCTGCACGAGCATTTTGTCGATCCGTGTATGGTGAAGGGCGGCCGATATCTGACGCCGCAGGCGCCGGGGATGTCGATTGCGATGAAGGCCGAATCGCTGCGGGATTATGCGTTTCCCCAGGGGAAGGTTTGGCGGGCGTTGAGCGGGGCGCTGTAGACGGGTGGAGCGCATGGTCCCCCTGCGCTTTTGACGCCAAACGCGGATGGAGATTTAAGCGCGTGGGGACCACGCGCTCCACCCGCTGGGAGCCACCTATCCTTTAAATCCGGCGCTGGCGCTGAAGACCGCGTTCACGATCGCGAGCGCGATGAAGCCGACGCCGACGAACACGCACACCAGCACCCCCGTCGCGATCAGGTTCGTGAACATGTTCAGTTGCGCCGTGATCGACTTCTGGTGCGACTTGGCGATGTCGCGCAGCGAAGGCCCGACGTTGCCGGTGTTTTCGCCGATCGACAGACGGTCGAGCACGAGGTCCGGGAAGGTCTTGGTTCGCGTCAGCGCGGCCGACAGGGCCTCGCCTTCGAGGACCCGCGCCGTGGCTTCGGCGAACGCCGCCCGGTGCACGCGATTGGTGATCTGGCGTTCGGTCATCTTCAGCGCTTCGGACGCGGTGATCCCGTTTTCCAGCAGCACCGCCAGATTCTGGCTGAATTCGAGCACGGTGCGGGTGGAAAGGAACCTGCTCATCAGCGGAAGACCCAGCAGCCAGGCGTCGCTTTTCAGGCGCCCAACCTCGGTGTGCCGCCAGCGCCAGAACGATACGCCGATCAGGGCCAAGCCGATGATGATGAAGAAGCCGTAGTGCAGGGCGAACGTGGAGACTGCGATCAGGATCTGCGTGGACGTCGGCATGTCTTCGCCGAGCGACGTCAGCAGGCCTTGCAGCCGCGGAAGCAGCACGAACAGGAAGATCAGGATGAGGATGATCGCGACGCCCATCAGGACGAAGGGGTAGATCAGCGCCATCAGCAATTGCTGCTGCAGGGCTTTGCGTTCGACCAGATAGGCGATCAACCGGGACAGCGTTTCGTTGAGCGACCCCGTCGCCTCGCCGGCTGAGATCAGATTGACCGTGGAGGGGTCGAATACTTGCGGAAAATTGCCCAAGGCCCGCGACAGCGGCACGCCCTCGCTCAATTGATCCCAGAGCCCCTGGGTGAGCGCGCGCATGCGGGGCGACTTGATGCGAACGGAAAGCAGCCGGACCGCCTCACCTGCGGAAAGCCCGCTGCTGGTCAGATCGTAGAGGGCCTCGAGAAACGCCAGGCGGTCGCTGCGCTTGGGCGTGCTGTCTTTTTTGCCGCCGAAGCTGACGTTGAATCCGGCCTCGGCGGCTTGGCTTTCGGAGGAAGCAGACTTGGCCAGCTTCGCCTTTTTCGCCGCCGGCGCGCCGGGTGAATTCTCGGTGACCGAGGAAACCTGCAGTCCCCGCGTGGCCAGGATGCGAAGGGCGTCGCGCCGGGTCGGCGCTTCGATGTCGCCCTTGACGGCGGCCCCGGTGCGGTTGCGTCCGCTGTACGCGTAGCGCGCCATGCCGCCGGGTTATTTCTCCGCGACCGTGACGACGCGCAGCACTTCGTCCAAGGTCGTGTGGCCGGCTTTGACTTTCTCCCAGCCGCTCTGGCCCAGGGTGCGCATGCCGTGGCGGCGGGCGCATTCGCCCAGGGTGCGGGTGCTCTCGCGCTTAAGGACGAGTTCGTGGATTTCGTCGCTGAGCCGGAAAATTTCGAACAGGCCGATCCGGCCCCGGTAGCCCGTGCCGCGGCAGCGGTCGCAACCGACCGGCTGCTTGAGCTGTTGGATGAGCTCGGCTTCGGCCAGATCGATCTCGAGAATCGAAAGCGATTCCTGCAGCTTGATCTTGGTGATCGGAGCCGGGCGGCTGCACTCCTGGCACAGGCGGCGCACGAGGCGCTGGGCAATCACGAGCTCGATCGCGGAGGCGACCAGGAACGGCTCGATGCCCATGTCGATCAAGCGGGTGATGGCGCCGGGGGCATCGTTGGTGTGAATCGTCGAAAACACCAAGTGGCCGGTGAGCGAGGCGCGGATGGCGATTTCGGCGGTGTCGCGGTCGCGGATTTCGCCGACCATGATCACGTCCGGGTCCTGGCGCAGCACATGGCGCAGCGCGTCGGCGAAGGTGAGGCCGATTTCCGGCCGAACCTGCATCTGGTTGACGCCCGGGACCTCGTATTCGATCGGGTCCTCGATCGTGATGATGCGCAGATCCGTCGAGTTGATCTTGCGCAGAAAAGCGTTCAGCGAGGTGCTCTTGCCCGAACCGGTGGGCCCGGTGACCAGCACGATGCCGTGCGGGTAGTCGAGGATCTTGATGATCTGGGACTGTTCGTCGGCGCTCATGCCCAGCCCGTCCATCGAATACGCTTCCTTCTTCTTGTTCAGCAGACGAAGGGAGATGGATTCCGCGTAGATCGTGGGAATGGTCGAAACGCGGATATCGAGCGTGTTGCTGCCGCTCTTGAAATTGATGCGCCCGTCCTGCGGCAGCCGGCGCTCCGAGATGTTGAGCCGGGCCATGATCTTCACGCGCGAAATGATCGCGTCCTGGAAGCGCAGGAGGTTCTCCGGCAGCGGCACGGGCACCAGCAGGCCGTCGACCCGGTAGCGGATCCGCAGTTGTCCTTCCTGCGGCTCGAAATGGATGTCCGTGGCCTGGTCGTCGACCGCCTGGGAGATGACATCGCTGACGAAACGCACGACGGCGGCGTCCTCGTCGACCACTTCCTCGGCTGCCTGGACCGCTTCGGGTGCGACATAAGCCTCGTCGCTGTCCTCGAGCGAATGGGAACCGACGCCGAAGTTTTCGATGATGAGCTGGTGCACGCGCTCGGGGACCGCCAAGTGCCATACGAGCGGCCGGGGCGTGAACGTGCGCAGCCAATCGTCCATGGTCGCATCCGGCAGCCACGCGCTCGCCAAATGCAGCGGTGTCGTGGGATTCACATCATCGGTCGTGACCTCGTCTTTTTTGATCGCGATGATCTGGAAGTCGTGCACCAGGCGCGCCGGCAGCAGGCCGCGCGCGTTGGGATCCGTTTCGAGATTGAGGGCGACGTCGAGGCCGCAGGCCGCCGAGAGGACGTTCAGCACGTCGGGTTCGGTCTGGCGCAAGGCCGCGGCGAGCGTCGTCAGCCGGCTGGCGCGCGGCGCCTCGTCGACCGACTGCCGCTGTTCTTCCGTCAGCTTGGAAGCCAGCGCAGCGGGCAGCGCGTCATCCAGGTGGAGCGACATGATCAGTTGTCCCCTTTGAAGCGATCGAGGAAGTTCTGGATTTTGCTGTCGGGCTGGGTCGACGGGTCCTTGAGGAAGTGGTTAACCTGGTCGCGATTGGACATCTCATTGATGCGACGTTGCGCGTCCTCGGTGCCTTCGTCTGGCGTGATGATCGTGGGCCGGATGAAAAATAGCAGCTCGGTTCTTTTAAGGGTGTCCGTGTGATTGCCCAAAAGTTGGCTCAGAATCGGAATTTCAAAGAGAAAGCCCAGTTTTGAATGATCGGACTGTTTTTGTTGTTGCTGCATACCACCCAGCACGAGCATCTGGCCGTCTTTGGCAGTGAGAAACGATTTGGCTTCACGAATGCCGATATTCGGCGTCTGTACGCCGTTGACAGGGGTGAAGCTATCGACCGTTTCTACCTTTTGGTCGATCGTCATCTGGACGTCGCCATTGTCGCCAATCAGCGGGGTGACGGTGAGATCAATGCCGATGTTCGTGTAGCTGACCGTGGACGATGAGATCGGCGAAGAAGCGGCGGAGCTCAGCAATTGCTGTCCCCCGGTCACAGTCGGCAATTGTTCGCCGACGTTTACCTCGGACTGTTTGCCGTGTGCCGCCATAATGACCGGCGCGGAGAGGATGTGCACCACGCTCTTGGCACCCATCGTCGAAGAGTCCATCATTGCCTGGAACGAAAAGGGGTTTACTACGCCGTTGGCAAAGTCCCAACCCGCCACCTGGGTGGCGCCGGTGCCAATGGTGGCCTCGCTGCCTCCGGACCCCGCCCAGTTCGTGACGGACACGCCATTCTTGACGTTCTTGCCGACCGTCAAATTGAGCGCTTGGATGCCGCTGATGTCCGTGTCACTCAGCGTCACCTCGGCGATGATGACCTGAAGGCGCACCTGTTTGATTGGTTCATCGAGCTTCGCAATCAGGGCGCGCATGAGCACGAGGTCGGATTTCTCGCCCGATATGATGATCGAATTGCTCCGCTCGTCCGCCGCAACAATCAAAAACTGGGAGAATTCCCCGCCTTCACCAGCGCCTCGCGCCGCCGCCAAAGCGTTGTTCGCCGCGCTCACCAGAGCTGGCACGCCGCCTGGCGTGGCCGCTTCACCGTTCGGACGCACCGTGGTGGCTGAATTCGTCTTCTGCTGAGCCGCGAGCTCTCCGCTGATCAGGTTTTGCAGGATCGGCTGGAGCGTGTTGGCGTCGGCGTGTTTCAAGTAAATGACATCGTTGTTCGTGTTCGGATCGGACGGTGCGTCCAGCTTGGAGATCAGGTCGTCAAAGAACGGATACTCCCGCGGATCGGAGATCAGAATGACCTGGTTGGTGCGGTCGTCCGCGGAGTAGATTGTGCCGGAACCGATCTCGGCCGCCTGGGCCGGCCCCTGCAGCAGCGTCTTGATCTTGGTGACCAGGTCGCTCGCCTTCACGTTTTGCAGCGTGTAGTACTTGGGCTGAAAGGCTAGGACGTTGGGCTTGTCCAACGATTGCAGCAGCATCTCCAGTCGCTGGAGGTTGCTGACGGTATCGGTAACGAGTGCGGCGTTGGCTTGGGGCAGCACGACAACCGGCTGGCCGATGTTCAGCGAAAATATTCCCTGAAGCCCACCTTGGGGGCCGCCGTTGAAAAGTTCCGAGGCCCGAAGGAAGTGAAGCTGGAAAAGCTTGGTGGCGAGTTTGCCGCTCGCGGGCAATCCGAGCGTGGATCCGTCGATGAACTCCGGCGCTTCCGTTCGGGCGGAAGCGAGCGGCATCACCTTGAGGAACTGGGTGCCGAGTGGAGTGACGCCGATGTTGTTTTCGAACAGCAGCGTTTCGAGCGCCAGCACCAGGTCGGACTTGGTCATCGGATGGCTGATGCTGATGGAAAAACCCTGAATGACCGGAAGCGTGGCCGGCCGCAGCACGGTGCGGCCGGTGTACATTTGCAGTGCGGTGAGCACCGCGTCCACGTCGGCGTCGGCCAGTTTAAACGAATTGATGATCTCGTCTCCATGGCCGGCCAGCGCCGCCCTGGCGCCTGAGTAGGTCGGGCGTTCGTACGGATTTACCGTGGGATTAGGGACTTGGGCATCGAGGGCGCCCGCGAAAGCTATGGCTCCAACGTAGGCGGCAAGGCGAAGGAAGCGGGAAATCATTCGGTTAAAAGACGTTACTACATTCGGGAGGACGACCCCAGAAGTACCATCTGAAAATATTTGGGTCGGCTTGTAAAGCGCTGGAGCAAGACGGTCGGTTCCACGGAAAGTTGCTTTCGACGGACTTTTGCGGGGGTTGTTCCGGAACGTAGGCACACCTTCTGCGTTGGAAAGATCGCAATTTCGAAACTGCGAATGTGCGTCGATCTCGTCTTGCCCTTTGTTTCTGGGCCGAACTTCAAATGACAGAAAATAGTCATAAAAGATCAGGAGAACGTCGTTTTAGGTTGCCAGCCCTGGCGGGAAGCTGAAAGGGTGTGAGCCACGACGGAAAGGGTGCGGAGAGGGACAGGGGGAGGTGTGTTGGTTCGCCGTTTCCGCCGCCAAACTTCAACTCCTAATTCACATGCATCTGAAAAAATGCGTTCGCGACGGCGTCACCGCAGTCGCTTTGGCGGCACTTGCCGCAATCGGAACCGCTCGGGCCCAATCGCCGACAGTCACCTACGGCTATGTCAATTCCACAGCGACAATTTCCATCACGAATAATGACCAGACCGGGGCATCAGTGAGTTATAGCATCACGGACAACAACGACAACGGCGCAAATTCCGGGCAACCCGGCTACGCGGTCAAGCGAATCAATGGGACGGTCAGCGGTACGACGGGGTTCAGCGATCAATATGAGACCGTAGACGAACTCGGTAGCGAAATAACCTATCCCACCTACACGTATTCTGTCAATGATCCGGTCGCCGGTAACGGCTTTGTCGCTTGGCAGACGACCCAGACCTATTGGTGGTCCAACGTGCGTCCGAATAATCTGAATCAATCGATGGCGGCACTTCAGCTCTATAAGTATCAAATTTATGTCGCTCAATACGACCGGCAGTACGACCGCTGGGATGTTAGTATTGTGGCGCAATACGAAGGCAGCAACGGCGTATATGGAGAGCCGTCCCCGGCGATTCCGTATTTCTACAACCTGGGGATGGGCCCCCAAACCTTAAACGGTAACTCGGGCTACGAAGTTTATGGCCAAATCGACGGCTATACCGCCGGAGGGGCTTATATCGATCAATTCCCTTATTTTGTAAATGCCCCCCCGGCGATCCCGATTGCGTGGACTCCCCCGGCCGCCCCCCCGCCCCCGACTCCCGCCACTCCGCCGTCTTCGTCTTCCTCGGCCGCGACCGTCGGCACCCCGTGGACTCCCCCGTTCAGCGGCGGCGTCGGCGATGCCGGCAACGAATTTTATGTGAATGGCTACACCGGCTGGATCTCAGGCTCCTGGACGCCGCCAGCTTCCGCCGCGGGAGCCAATCTCACGTTCTACGTCGCCTGCGTTCCGGCCAGCGGCTATTCGGGCAACAACAGCAATCCGACTTTGGAGGTCAACTCCCAGCCCTATACCGTCACGATCAACGCCGCCCAAGCGGTGGCGCCGACCTCGGAAAACGAATCCAACGCCGTAGTCGGCACTCCCTGGTCGCCCCCGTATTTTGGCGGTACGCCCGGGACCGACACGTTCTGCATCGCTGGAGTAACGAACTTTGGGGCCCAGTCGTGGACTCCGACTGCGACCGGAACCTATGATTTCTACGTCGGTGAGGTGCCGGCCGCGGGCTACATCGGCAATGTGACGGATCCGAATCTGGGAAACTTTGAAGTGAATACCACCGGCTACTCGATCACGGTCGGACCGGGACAGGCGACACCGCCCACCTCCGTATCAACGACCGCTTCCGTGGGAGTGCCCTGGTCGCCGGCCATCACTGCGGGCGCTGGCAACGCGCAGCTGTATTTTTGCGTCAGCGGCGTGACCAATTTTGGCACGGGTGCGTGGACCCCCGCTGCGGCGGGAACCTACTATTTTTACGTCGGGGCAACGCCCAAAAGCGGATACGACGGCAACGTGACGGATGCGAATCTGGGCGTCTTTGAGGTAAATACGACAGCCTATACGGTGACCGTGCACTAGTTGGGCCTGAAGCTTGCCCTCGCGGCGCGAATCGACTGCGCTGCGAGGGATGGGCAACATCTTCGGCAAGCTTTTCACCGTCACGACCTGGGGCGAGAGCCATGGGCCTGCCGTCGGCGTGGTGATCGACGGATGCCCCCCGGGCGTCCCGTTGGAAGCGGCCGAGATTCAGACCGAACTTGACCGGCGCCGGCCGGGCCAGAGCGACATTGTCACGCCCCGGGATGAAGCCGATCAGGTCGAGATCCTATCCGGAGTATTCGAAGGCAAGACCACCGGCGCGCCGCTTTCGATGACCGTGCGCAACCAGGATCAGCGGCCCGGGGCCTACGACGAAATGCGGGAGAAGTTCCGGCCTTCGCACGCCGATTTCACCTACCAGGCGAAGTACGGCCTCCGCGATCATCGCGGCGGCGGCCGCAGTTCCGCCCGCGAAACCATCGGACGTGTGGCGGCGGGAGCCGTCGCCCGGAAAGTGCTGGCGGCGGTGAGCGGCATCGAGGTGCGCGCCTACGTGACTGCGGTGCAATCGATCGTCGCGCCGGAGCTAAATCACTTTCCGACCTTGGCGGAGGTCGAAGCCACCGCGATCCGCTGCCCCGACGCTGGGACGGCGGCGCGCATGATCGAACTGATCAAGTTGGTCCGCTCCGAGGGAGATTCCGTCGGCGGGCTCATCCGGTGCCGTGTGCGCGGCGTGCCAGCCGGCTTGGGCGAACCCGTGTTCGATCGGCTGGAAGCCGACCTGGCCAAGGCCATGTTGTCGCTGCCGGCGACCAAGGGATTTGAAATCGGCAGCGGCTTTGCCGGCACGCTGCTCAAAGGCTCCGAGCACAACGATGCGTTTCGCGCGCCCCAGGGCAAAATCACGACGGCCACCAATCGGTCGGGCGGCGTCCAAGGCGGAATCAGCAACGGCGAGGAAATCACCTTCAGCGTGGCCTTCAAACCCACGGCGACGATCCTCCGTCCTCAAGCGACCGTGACCGTCTCGGGAGAGGAAACGGAGCTGAAAGCGCGCGGGCGCCACGACCCGTGCGTGTTGCCCCGCGCCGTGCCGATCATCGAGGCGATGACGTCGCTCGTGTTAATCGACCATTGGATGCGCCAGGCGGCCACCCGCTTGGGGCGGCCTTGATCCAATGCAGGCCCTGAGGTATTCTTCGCCATGGGCATCGAGCCATATTCCGGACCGCTTGTTTATTTCGTGCTAGGACCCGTCCACGCCGGACGGAGAAACCTGGTCGCCGATTTGATCGAAGGAGGGCTCTCCGAAGGGGAAAAGGCGGGGGTGATCCTATCCGAGGGGGAGCCCGCGGCGGATCCAGATGCCCGCTTGGCGGAATTGTCCGCGGTCTCCCGCTGGAAGTGGGTGGCAGCGGGCATTCTGGCGGCGGAGCCGCCGACCGGGGTTTCTCACATTTTTTTTGTGAGCTCCGGCCTGACGGACCCGATCGACCAGATCGAGGCGTTCAAGACCTGGCTCGCCGCGCAGCGATTGGAATTGGCGCGCACGATTTGCGTGGTCGATTGCAAGCTGGCAGAAGCGCATCCGCAGATGCTGGCCTGGTTTGACGGCTGCATTCATTTTTCGGACGTCGTGCTCCTCAATCGCCGCGAAGGGGTCGCGAACAAGTGGATGAGCGACTTTCAGGAGCGCTATAGATCCCAGGCCTATCCCTGCGTGTTTGAGATGGTGCGCGACGATAAGGTGAAAAATCCGGCGCTGATCCTGGAGCCCCGCGCCCTGCGCATTTCCCACGTGTTCGACGAGGAGCTGGATTGGACGGTCGTCGGCAAAAGCGACGACGACGAAACCTCCGAGGGCGAAGAGGAGGTCGAAGTGGCTCTGGAAGAGGATCCCTACTTTGCCCGGCTGAACGGCGGGCGAAGGATCAAGGAGCTGCCCGATATCAGGAAGTACCGCACCGGCTGACGGCGTCCGCGAACGCCTTGGCCTTGGCCGTGATGACGGCCCAATTCCGCTCCTTGAACGCCTTGGCGTCCACGAGGGAGCTGCCCGCGGCGGTCGCCATCGCGCCGGCCTTCAGGAAGTCGCCGACATTTTCCGCCGTCACGCCGCCGGTGGGCACCAGCTCCACCTGGGGCAGCGGGGCCTTGAGCGACTTGATGTACGCCGGTCCAAAGAATTCCGCCGGGAAGATTTTGACCGCATCGGCGCCGGCTTCCCAGGCCGTGATCACCTCGGTCGGCGTCAGGGCGCCGCAGAGGACCGGCACGCTGTAACGGCGCGCCATCGTGACAACGTCGGGACGAACCGCCGGTGTGACCAGGAAGCGCGCGCCGGCGAGGATGCCGGCCCGCGCCGTCTCGGCGTCGAGGACGGTGCCGAGCCCGAAAATGAAATCCGGCAGTTCCGCGGTCGCCTTTTCCAACATCCGGATCGCGCCCGGCGTCGTCATCGTGAGCTCGATGCTCGTCAATCCGCCGGCGGCCAGCGCCTTGGCGCAGTCGAGCAGCCCGTCAGGGCTGTCGGCGCGGATCAGCGCCACGACTTTTTCGGTGCGGAGCTTCGAAAGGATCGCTTCTTTTTTCATGCGACGGAGCTGCCGACCGTGCCACGTATCTGCTCGGCAAGCCAGCGGATTTCATTGGGGAAAATGGTGTGCGCGTAGCCGGAATAGATCTGCTTCGTGAGCTTGGCGCCGGAACGGCCCAGGATGTCGGCACTGCGTTCGACATACTCGATTGGAATGTGCCCGTCGTGATCCGCGCAGCCGATGAGCACGGGCGTCCCCTTGAGATCGAACGCCGCGCGCGGCGCGTCAAATGGACCGATCAGGCCGCCGCTCAACGCCGCAACGAAGGCGAAACGCGCCGGGTGTCGGGCCGCGAATTCCAACGACAGACACGCGCCTTGGGAAAAACCGATCAGGCCGATCCGGTCGGTGAGGACGCCCGCTTCACGCGTTTCGCGGACGAGCTGGTCGATGACGCCCAGCGCAGCAGACAGCTGCGGTTCGTTTTTCTCCGTCGGTTCCAAAAAGCGTTGCGGGTACCAAGTGCCCCCTTCGGCGGCCGGCGCCAGGAAATGCACGCCGCCCGTCGGCAGCGACTCGGCCAGACCGATCATGTCCTCAGGGTTCGAGCCGCGGCCGTGAACCAGAATCAGGACGAGCCGGGCCTGTTCCAAAGGCGCGCCGAAACGCAGAGTGGAGCCGACATCGTGCATTCAGGGAATCTAGACCGGGGGCGGTCCAACGCCAGCCCGCGCGGATTGAGTTCGTTCCCGCCGCGGGCTCGGCGGAACGATTCCCGGCCGGCGATCCGCCGAGGCCCGGGAAAGGACGTTTTCATGCTTGCGGGAACTGGCGCTTCCCCGGTATCCCTTGCGGCTCACATCACGCCCAGGTGGTGGAATTGGTAGACACGCAGGTCTCAGAAGCCTGTGCCTTAACAGCATGGGGGTTCGAGTCCCCCCTTGGGCACCAAACCTATAAGACGCTAGAGCGCATGGGTTTAGTGAAACGTCGGCGCGCTGGGGGTTTCGAAGTGGCAACGCTGGTGACAACATGGACCGCATTGTTGCCGATTGTTTCCGGACAGATTTGCTCGTCTGTTTTCGGACTTGGCCGGCGTGCGCCTGCGGTCCTGAGCGCTGGTGCGCACGGGACGAAAAGCCATCGAGCGCGGGGCATCCCTTCGCCGCGCCAGCACTGGCCTCTCGCGGGCCGCCAGGAACCCGAGCAACCCGCCGGCCGCCGGATCTGAACCCAACTCCCCCCCGTCATCGGGTCCTTCCTACGGCATATCCCCCCGAGGGTAGAGCCACCCTCGCAGGTTTTGTGCACCCCGCCTTTTTTTCTGACCGGTTCTCAACATTACCGTACCTGGAGTCCGTGCGCGACTGAGCCTCACGGATTCCGCGTCTCGATTGCTCACCAGGATCGCCGGCTGGCGGTCGGCAGGAGCGAGGGCAGCCGCGCTCACGGTTCGCCGGCTGAGAAGATCCGCTCCGCGTGTAAGGCCAAGTTCCCAATCCGGCTTTTGCCGTTCTTGCCCGCGACAGCCGGGAGAAAGCCAGCGGTCGGTAAAAACGACGGCGTAACGAACCGGTGGTACTTTCGATAGTGCCCGCCGGCACAGATAAATTCGACGACGTTCACGCCGACCTGGCTGAGAATTGCTTCTTTGGCCCTCGCGGAAATGAAGTCTTGTTCGCTCGGGTCGAGGCCGCCGTTGGGGTGATTGTGAAGGCAGATAACGGTCGCATACCCACTTCGGCGGGCATCGGACGCAATTTGGTCATAGGTGATGAAGGGCCAGACTCGCGACCGGTCTGGCCCTTTGTTCATCCACGCCCGGCGAATTCGCATCCCTTTCTCGAAACCGACGATGACCCACTCATGCTTCTTGGATTTAAGAAGAGCGGCCGCCGCGGCCGGGAACAAGGCAAGGCTCACGTCGAAATCGAAGAAACCGCCGCTCGGCGGCATTGCCTTTTTAAAATTGAGATCAGGTCGAAGCTGAGCGGTAGAAAACGAGAAATATGCCTCAACGGCCTTCATTCGCCGCTTAACTGCAACCTCGCCGATCTCCGTTTCATTAAGTGGCTGCGCGTACCGCAGCACAAATCCAACAACGACAAGGGCCGGTACAATCCACGTGAGCGCAATGGCCGCCGATCTGGTATCGAAAAATCCGAATAGCAAAAGGGAGAGAAAAGCAGCGCCGAAGGCCACGCGCAGGGCGATCTGGCTTCCTGGTAGGCGAGTGGAAGCAGCATCCATGGGTCGCGGGCGAGAAGTCCTTGGGGATGAAATTTGATAGTCCTATTGGGCCGGCACCGGTTGGCCATCGTCGGCCCCCGCGTTACGCCCTTCTCAATTCGCAGCTCAATTCTTGAATTTTACTCTTCGCGTTGGAAGAGGCTCGAAGAAAATCCACATGGCGATGTAGATCAGGATTCCAACACCGAAGAACAGGCTCACGACAACGAAGCCGATCTGCACAAGTGCTGGATTCCAGCCCGACATGTGCGCCAGCCCGGCGCAAACCCCGCCAACAGACTTCTCGTCTGAACTGCGGTAACAGCCTTGATATTTGTCCGGACGACTTCGCACGGCCGCGCTAGCATTGGACACCGGCACCGGCGGGGGCATATTCGCTAAAGCATATATGGCGACGGCGCCGCCGTCTTGAACTTCAAAATCCACTCTCATACCCCGCGCGGGAAGTGAGGTGGTATCCTTCCAGTCGGCGGACCCGAACGAATACCGCCCGCCGTCGTCGCCTGAAATCAGGCCCGTGGCAGCCTGTAAGTTGAAGTCCAGGATGTCGCCTTTCATATGAATCTTGGATCATTGCCGCATGCATCAACGCTAAGCGGCTTGGCATCGAATTCGCCTCCCAAGCGGTTATCGTGCACGTGCCGCCAAGATAGCGGGAAATCGCGCTCTTTATTTCGAGGGAAACAGCAACGCGAACGGCACTCGGAGCGCCGCCGCCAATTCGAGGACCTCGAAGTCACCCACCCACCGCGAACCTGCCTCGATGCGAGCGATTGTAAAACGATCAATATCCCAACCGGCGCGTTGGCACCGAGCGGCAACTTCATCCTGCGAAAGCGCGAGTTCTCCCCGTATCCGTCGGACCTGAATTCCAACGATGTTTTTGCGCTTCCGCGTGTGCGCCATAGCGCACGTAACATTATAGTTAGACGCCTCATCTGGGTGTGCTCGAACGAGCAACAAACAATTTGGAGACAAGCCCGCTCCGGTCGATCAAATTTCGACGATGACTCGTGGCCTCGACTGCCCGTGCGCACCGCGGCGGCACCATAGTGCACCAGTTGACTGCGGTTCTATTTCGCTCCCGCGCTGGCACGCTTCGCTCGCTGGGCGTCGTCCCTCAATATGGAAAGGACTGTTTGCCGATCCTGAGAATTCATCCGATCCCAAGACTTCGAGAGCACTTGGTGATCCGGATTTCGATCTTCGACGGCCGCTCTCCAGTCCGCGGGTTCTCTGGGTGTTTGCTCCTGGGCTTTGGGATCGGGAACCGGATCGCCCCAATGTTTTGCAATCGCCATTCCAGTCACGAAAGAAGGATCGGAGAATCTTTTACGGAGCACGGCGGCGACCACATGAACGCGACCAGGTGTTGCGGCGGGATCATCGTCAAGTATCTGTCTCGCCGCCGCGCCAAGCTTTCGGAGACCGCCCGTCGCAGGGCTTTCCAGATCAAACCCGGTGGCCTCTGCGAGCGCTTTGCAAATCGGTTCCTCAGCCGGGCTCCAAGGATTCCGCGCCGCCGGCTTCCGGGAATAAGCAGAAGGAGACTCTAGCACCGCAGCCGCAGGCTGCTGTGTGTGTTCTTTCTGTTCCTTCTGATCCTTCTGGTTACTGGCCCCAAGGTGGACCTGAGCTGGCCCTCCGTTGGCCCCGTTGGTGGCCCCATTTGAGGATTTCTCCTCTGAAAGATGCTGGCCCTTGAACTGGCCCTCTTTTGGTAAATCGCGCTCGTCAATCAGCGAGAAAACGCGCGAATCGAGGATCTTCGCGATCGTCCCCTCGCCGTCGATCGTGCGGGCCGAAATCAGTTTCCACCGGTGAACAAGTCGTTTGAGCGCGCAGCGATATTCTTTCCGGCTGAGGCCGCACTCTTCAAAGTCGCCGATCTGGGCTTCGCCGAATTCAAGGCCGTTGATGGGGTCGGGGCCGTTGGTGAAGCGGGCGCGGATGGCGATCAGCGTCAACAACGCCATCGCGTTCCGATCGCGCAGCAGTTCGTCTGTCTCCCGGGTGCGTTGCAATTTCACAAAGCCGCGCCAATGGTTTGACGGCGTGCGGTGACGATATTTGCTGGCCATAGGTGAATCGTTTTTGAAGAGGCTCGGCATTGCTCGCCGGGCCCTTTTGTTTCAGCCGAGCTTTGCTCCGGCGGATCAACGATCCCACTTCTTGGCTGATCCGGCTGACGCTCCGGCTGCGGCCTTTTGGATCAAGTCAGCAACCTGCTGATACGGGACCATGACCTTGCCGCGGATTGAGCCGGGCCGGCGAAGCCTGACGAGCTGCAGCCCGCCGCTCCTTTCCGTTTTGTAGTACCACGCCCGCGACAGGCCGAAGTACGGATCGCCGCCGCGCGAGGGCAGCTTGAACAATTCGGGACGCGTAGGCTGAGCGCCGCCGGGCGACGGCTCGCGGGAGATTACGTGAGTATTCATGGGAGGATGTTTGGCAACGGACCCCGTTTGATCTGCCTGTCTCCCGAACGGAAGCCGACATTTCACCCCCTTGCATGCAGGGGGGCTTCGCGACGGCTGACGGCGGGAAGGAAAGCGGCGATCAAACGGCGCGGCTCTTCTTGGCCTTCGGTTTCACGGGTCGGCGTTCATTCCCCAGCCACTTCGGCAAACGATCCCTGAATTTTTTGAAGGTCATTCGGTCATCGTTCTTGCCCGACCAAGAAACGTACTGCGCTTCCGGAGTGACCTTGGGATCCTCGTGAAATCTCCATTCGGGCGGAAATTTTCCGTTCCTCCAATCCTCTTTCATCCACTCCCACACTGCACGTTGAAATCCACGCTTCGGGAGTGGCACGTCATCTCTCGTCGCCATGGCTGAAAGCGCCACCGAACGAACCCGCGAAGGATGGGGCTGCTGCTTCTCCACCAAGTCTTCGAATCGCGCCAAGTGCAGGCCGAGATGAAGCATCGCCTTCGCGAGCGCGTGCGCCGCTGCATCTTTGGCCGCTGGGCTCGTGGAGCTCATCAAGTCGCCCAGGCTTACATTGCAGTGGCCGAGACAACTGCGCGCGTTTGCGTAAGCCTCGATGATGGGGAATTCATCATTCCACTTGGGAGACAGCAAAATTCTCTGACCGTGTTTTGGGAGCCGGCGATTCATCACACTGACGAGATTGCGAAAAGATTCGCGGTGGCCCGGGTGCATGCGCATCGAGGCACGCGCGTTGAGGAAGAGGGTCGCTCCAATATTTCCCTGCCTCACCCATTCGCCCAAGCCTGCGGCTCTTCCCAATCGGTCAATATGCCGGCGGACGCGCTCCAAGTGCGAGCCCGTGTCGTCTGGATCTGCTACTCTCCGGGCCACCGGCCCGCTCATTGCGACACGGCGGGTGGCTCTGCGTCGTTCATCGCCGATCCCAGCACGGCGTGAATTGCGGCCGCGATGCCCTCCGAGAAGTCGAAGGAGACGCGGCGCGCCTCCGAATTGAACGCGGTGACTCGGTTATGGCTGGATTTCACGGCTTCAGGAGGTCGGGAAGCTTGTTCACCGCGTCGCGCTTGGCGCTCTCCTCGGTGTGCGTGTAGTGGCGCGAAATCTCCGCGCTTTCGTGGCCGATAATGTCTCGCGTCACAGCCTCGGATACCCCGGCCGCTTTCAGCAGCGACGTCGCCGTGTGGCGCAGCGAATGGAATGAAACGGCGTTGCGCTCGCGCGGAGCCGATCGGCCCTTGCCTGTGCTCTCACGCTTCGGGCCGCGCGCCGGCGCAAGGTTCGCGGCCGACAGCAGGGAATAGAATTGCTGCGACAGCGGCGAACTCCCGCCGTCCTTGGTGGCCTTTGGGTAGAGCGAGGGGAAGAGCGGCGCGTCCGGATCGTCGCCCGCCG
Source organism: Opitutaceae bacterium (assembly GCA_036502225.1). Taxonomy (GTDB): domain Bacteria; phylum Verrucomicrobiota; class Verrucomicrobiia; order Opitutales; family Opitutaceae; genus Palsa-1447. Next base: position 149,423 of record DASXYY010000033.1, on the reverse strand, counting down.
GCAGTTCGTCGAGGTAGGCACGCAGCGGCGTTGCAATCGGGAGCACTTGCCGGCGGCCGGTCTTGCTCGTCGAGAGCTGGATCTGGTTCCCCGTCAAATCGACGTTCCTCCAGGTGAGCGACGCAACGTCCTTGAGCCGTTGGCCCGTGTAGAAGCCGGCCAGGATCATCCCGCGCCATTCAACCGAGGCTGCGGCGAGCAGCCGCTTCAGCTCGGGCAGGGTGAACGGCCGGCGCGTGCCCTCCGCGCTCTTCAGGGTCGAAACCTTCGCGGCCGGATTGTCGGACAACAGGCCGTCACGCCACGCGCTTTGAAACCAGACCCGCAGAATTTTCAGTTTATTGTTCGCCGTCCGCGGGGTCGCCTTCGCGGCCGAAGCATCGCGCCAGGCCGCGACCTGGGACGGGGTGACGTAGTGAAGCTGGCCGGCCGTTCCGTCGCCCAGGAAGGATTTGAAGTCATCGAGGGCATGCCGATAGGCCGCATGCGTCACGCCGGCCGTTTCGCCCTGTTTCCGGGCCAGCCAGCGGGCAGCGTATTCGTCGACGGTCGGCGAGGAGAGCCGGACGCCGTGGATCTGCTCGTGGATGTCCGAGAGCACGCGGCGGGCCTGCGCCTCGGTGATCCGGTTGCGCGCGGCCTCCTCCCATTGAAGCGCCAGCTTCGTTGCGGCCTTGCGGTCGGGGAGCTTGGTGCTGCGCTGCGTCCGCGTGCCATCGGGCAGCGTGAAGCAGGCGAACCAGAACGGAGAGCGGGGCTTGCGTCGAAGTGAGGCCATAGGCGGATTTGGGTGGCAACGACAGTGACAACGTCTCCGGATGCGTCAACTTGTTTTCGCATGTTTCTCCTCTGTAAGCGATCAACAGGCCGGAAGCTTAAAACAAGATGGGGGTTCGAGTCCCCCCTTGGGCACCACCGTGGCGGACTGATTTTACGCTGCTGCGGAACGACGCGGAGTGATTTTTGCCGGATTGAGGTTCCGGAAATCGGCCACCGCTGTCTGGCTTCGTCGACCCGGATGTCAATGGCACCCAGCGACGCGCTGACATGTGCCCCGTACCATTCGCTGCTGAAGAAATGAGTGATTGGCCCCGGGACCACGCTTGCGATGTAAATTTCCTCCAGGCGCATGACGGCGGGGCCGCGACTGCTTTGGAAGGAACATCGTCGCCCTGATCACGGCGGCCAAAGGATACGGCCGGCGGATCCAGCCAGCCCGAACCGCAAGCGGGACGCGTGTGATCCGCCGCCAAAGTTGACAACTGATAGCAGTGATAGCATCCTGGTGCATGCCACAACTTTTGGTCCGCGATATCGAGTCAGCCGTGGTGAAAAAGCTGCGCAGCAGCGCTGCCGCCCAGGGGGTCTCGGTCGAAGAAGCGCATCGCCGGCTGCTCCGATCCGCGTTGCTTGGCAACCAACCTGGTCCAGAAGCCACCTTCTCCGAATACCTGCTCGCGATACCGCGTGATGACAGCATCGCGTTTCCCCGGGCCAAGGACCTCCCCCGCAAAGTCCAATTCTGATGGGTTACGTCCTCGACACCTGCATCATCTCGGAGATACGCAAGGCCAGCCGTAGCCAAAAAGTTTCGGCTTGGGTTGCGAGCGTTCCCGCCGACGATCTTTTCCTCAGCGTCCTCACGCTGGGTGAGATTCGGCGAGGCATTGAGCTGCACCGTTTCAATAACCCCGTGGCGGCGAATTCGCTTGAGCGCTGGCTGGCGGGCCTCGAAACCCACTACGCTGGACGAATCCTGCCGATCACTGGGGCCATTGCCGACCGGTGGGGCCGACTTTCGCCGGCCCAGCCGATTCCAGTGACCGACGGACTGATTGCGGCGACCGCTTTGGAACACAAATTGACCGTCGCCACACGAAATACGGGCGATTTCCAGCGATCGGGCGTGAGCACGCATAACCCGTTCAACTAGATCGCAGGGCATTCCCGGATCGAAGTGCCACCGCAAATTGAGATTTGTCACTTGGTCCGCAGATCCTGCAGATGCGCCGTCGCCCCCCAGCTTTCGAGCCTCCAGCCAGAGTCTTCTCGGACGAAACTATTGATGGCAGCGTTCGGCTTCTGAAAACGACGGCCCGAGCCGGGAGGCAGCTCCAGCATTCGTTCAAGAAGTCCCATCAAGAGGCCGCCATGCGTGATGACGGCAACCGTCTCGCCGTGATGTTTTTCGGCCAGCTCTTCAATGCAGGCGAATCCCCGCTCCGCACGCTGGGCGGCGCTTTCGCCCCCGGGGATCACATATGACTCATCGGCCCGATAAGCCCGTCGTTCGACCGGATGCCGCGCTTCGCTTTCTTCCGGCGTCAGGCCTTGGAAGATGCCCATGTGACGTTCTCTCAGGCGCGGATCGAAAATCGGTTCGAGCTTTAATGCCGACGCGATAATCCGTGCCGTGGACTGAGCTCGTCCGAGATCGCTCGAATATATGGCGGAGGGCCGACGGGCGAGGAGGGCGGCCCCCGTGCGCTGTGCTTGGGCGACACCCAACGCGGTCAGCGGGCTGTCCAGCTGGCCCATTTCGCGCCGTGCAACGTTCCATTCGGTTTCGCCGTGGCGGATCAGGAGGAAGCGGGTGGTGGTGGAGCTCATTCTCGTGAGCGACCTAAAGAGGGAGCGCGCGGTCGTATGCGATGTGGCGCCAAACGCGGAGGATCGTTGGAGCGCAGGGGGACCATGCGCTCCACCTGCCGCCGGCTACGATTGCAGAGCCGCGATTGCTGGTTCGGCGCCGATGGTTCCGACCAGCCGGCTGAGGGAATCGGCCGTCTGATCCGCTTCGAGGGCGGCCTTGGCCTTCTGCAGGCGGGCGCGGACGCCGTGCGTTTCGGCGATGTCGGCGTAGTTGGGCCGGGCCAGAAACTGCTCGAGGTAGGCGATCTGCCGGCGATGGAGATGGGCGTCGATGGTCTGCTGGGCCCGGAGGCGCGCTTTGTACCAATCGCTGGCGAGCATCGCCTCGCGCGAGAAAAGGGCGCGGAACGCCGGGTCGTCGGATCCGCGTCCTTCCCACGTGCCGTCCCGCATGATGTGAAGGACCGCCTGCAAAGGCGGGCAGGCGTCGGCGATCGAACCGTCCGCGAAATAATGGCCGGCGGCGTCGCGCATCGCGGTGACGATGTTTTCGACGCCGTCCGCAAATACGTCCCGGTCCTGCTTTTCCGGCTGCAGAAACTCCTCGTCAAAGAGGGCGGTCGGATCGGCCAGCACGCGGCCGCAGAATGTCTGCACGAACCGGCCGGTGATTCGCCAGCCGAGGCGGCTGGCCAGCACCTTCTTGCCCTTGTGCTCGAAATCCGAGCACCGCTCCAGGTGGCCTTGGGCGATCAGGTACTCCGGGACGCGTTCGGCCGGCGTCATGCGGCACCAGATTTCCGGGACGAGCAAACTGATGTCGTGGTCGACGCGATGATGCGGCCCGACCCAGCCGGCGGCCGTCGACCAAATGGGAAGGCCGGTCAGGACGTGGGATACGAGCGCCGCATTGAGATCGTAAATGGGAGGCAGCGCGTTGAAGGGTCCCTTGGTCAGCGCGCCTTCCGATCCGGCTCCGGTGGTCGAGGGCGATCGGCCAGTCAGGCTGGCGATCAGGTCCATGAACGCTTCCGGGAGTTCTTGGTAGTGGATCGGTCCGAAGACACACAGCGGCCGCACATTCGTCTCCGGCGGATTGAGCCGGCGGCCGATCAGCTCGGCGCCGACGGGGAAGGGCGCCGGCGCATCGGCCCTTAGCCTCCGGTACAGGCGGGCGCCGGCGTAGGCGAGATAGGTCGCCCGCGGATCTTCCAGGTCCGGCCGATACTGAAGATAGCGGGGATTCTTGGTCGGCACCCCGTCCACGATTCGAGGGTGCGAGGGTGAAACCAGGAAGTCCGGCTTGTCCGCGGCCAGGTGCTCCCGAATGGCGGTGCCCAAAGGCGGCGTGAATTTCTCGAATCCGAGCGTATCGTCCACAATCGTCCGGACGGGGTCGCGCTTCAGGGGTTCGTAGTTGGAGCAGAATAGTCCAGGGCGGCTGAAATCGAATTCAGTCCGGCGATCGTAGCCGCGCACGATGGCATCGTCGGGCCGCTGGAACAGCCGGGTCTCGCAATTGAGGACAAACTTGAGCGAGGGCTCGGTCACCCAGGCGGGCAGGCCCTGGACCTGGGCGCGCGGCGCGACGGCGGAGGCGGTGATGTCGTCCTCGGCCTGGATCTTTTCCGCGGGAAGAAAATCGGAACGCAGGGTGAAGGTGCGCCAGCCGCCTTCGCGCGTGTACCCGACGCGCACGTAGTGGGTCAGGAGCTTCTCGTGCCGCAGCTTCAATTCGTGGCCCGGGCGTGCGTTGATCAGATCGACGCTGAATTCCTTCCGCCACTCGGTGCCCCACTCGGGCTTGTAGCGGCGTTTGAGCAGGAGGACCAGATCGCGGATCGACCGGGGAATCGATGCCAGCCACTCGTTGTACTCGTCGGAATAATCCGGGCTCCGGGTGAGCAGCTTGACCACCGAGCCCAGGGAACGCTCCGGACTGAGCAGGGACCGCCCGCCGCGCGCCGATTCGCGCTGCGGATCGCGGAAACGGCCGCGGTAGTCGCGCTGCAGGAGGGCCTCGACCGCCGCCAAGTCTCCGTTCAGGTCGCCGACGTAGACGGGGCCGTTGAAGGTGGCGTCTGCGATCGGCTTGGAAATTTCCGATTTGCCGCCGCCCGAGACGGTGCACGGCTTGTGGCACAGGAGGCCCTCGGCGGTCGTGCCGCGCAGCCGCCACTGGCTGCTTTCGTGCGGCTTGACCATCTCGACCTTGTAGCCGGAGGGCAGGACATAGGTGCGGCCGGGCAGCAGCTTGAGCGACGTCTTGCGGGCCCCCGGTCCGCTCCAGGTGATCCACTGGGTGCGCAGGTCGAAGGCGGCCGACTCCGGGATGTAATAGATATCGGGATACGAGCGGTCCCGCGCCCAGCCCTCGGCCGAGCGCTCGGCCCGGTCGCCGAGCAGCGCGAGCGCGCTTTCAAAAGTGTGATCGACGTCGGGCAGGTTCGACGAGAGCTGGAAATCTTCGCCCAGGTCGTAGCTGGGAAACACGATCGCTCCGCCGGCGTGCTCCTCCTCGGCCCGGCCGCCGAGATTGGCGGCGAAGCTGATCTGGGTCTTCACCTCCTTTTTGCAGTACCCGAAATAGTTGTCGGAGATCAGGGTCACGACCGTGCCCGACTGGTCCCGGGCCGTGAGCTTGAACGGAGAGCCCCCATTGTAGAGCTCGTCCGGCTCGCGCCAGCACATGCCGTCCCGCCGCTGGCGCTCGGTGGCGCTTTCCCAGCGCGGAAGGCCGAGATCGCTTTTGCGCACGCTCACCAGATGGGTTGCCAGGATCACGCAGCCGGTGTGGCCGGTCCATCCGTCCGGATCCAAGGCCGCGTCGTTCTCGCGCAGCAGCGGGTCGCCGCCGTTGCCGAAGATGCTTTCGATGAAGTCGAGGTTGGCCACCAGCGACCCGGGGACAAAAAAGCGGGTTTCCATCCGGCGTTCGGGGGTGAACCCGGGTACCGCGGGAACGACGATCGGCCGCAAATACAGGGAGACAAAACAGCCGGCTGCCACCGGCTGCGCGGCGGTGAACGGCAGTTGAAGCAGTTCGGCCGGCGGTTGAAAGGCGCGGGCGAGCAGTTGGCCGAAGACGGCTGCGGGCACGGACTTTTTGTCGTTCGGAATGGGCAGCCCGCCCTCAGAAACATGAAAGATGCCTTGGGTGGTGCGACGGTCGCTGCGCGGGTTGTGAAGCACGCCCTGCCGGACCCGATAGGAGGCGAGGAGGCTGCTTTGATATTCGTCGCGCTCGGGCGGCAGGGACAAGGCCCGGGCCAGGCCGGACCGGTCGAGCGTCAAGGTGGTTCCGGGCAGGCGTGGCGCCCGCGGACCCAGCAGGCGGATGATGAAATCCTGGATCCGCTGGTCGACCGGGCAGAGATGCCGGTCGAGCGCCCGGTCCTTCTCGCGGCTCAGGGCGAGAAAGTGGTCGGCAAAGTCGGCCAGGCTGCTTTCGCGGGGAAGGGCGACCCCAGGTTGACCGATCTCTCGAAGCTTCAGATTGAGATAGGCGAGCAGACGCGGATCGGCGGGATCGGAAAAGGCGCGGGAGGGAGCCGATGGGGACATGCAGGTTCAACTTGTCAGCAAGAACCTTGCCCGGGCAATGCCTTTAGCACGGAAGCGCAAGCTCGTTTTGGACCACTGCGACGACCGGTAGATTTGGTTCTTCCTTTGAAGTTACGGCCGATGGACTTGCACGTCGGAGAATCGTTTAAAGTCCTCGTCAAAGGAAGCCAGGGCCTCTCCCGTCTCAGCGGCGGTTGCAGCCAGGTAGGCGTCGCCAAAATCTACGTTGGACTTTTCGATGCGCTGCAGGGCGTCGAGAACGCGGCTTGCCTGTTCGACCTCGAAGACGGACGACCGCAGCAGCTTGCTCAGCAGCCGGGCGCTTTCGCGTCGGGTAATCTTGTACGAGGTGCGAAGGGCGTAGAAGACCTCGGCCACCGTCACGGTCGAAAGCGCCAGGGCCGCATCGCCGGTCTTGGCGGATTCGATCAAACGAGCGGCCGCCGGAGACTGCTGCGCGTCATCGTTGCGGAGGAAGCGCAGGACGACATTGGCATTCAGATGATAACGGGTCACGGCTTGCGGCTGGCCGCGCGGCCCATCGCTTCGCGAGCTTTCGCCTTTTCCCGCGAATCGCGCGGCTTTCCATCGTGGGCCGCTCCAAACAGAGACATCACATCCGGCACGGGACGGACATTGGCCGATCCGTCCTCATGGAGTTCCCAAATGACTTCGGACGTATTCCACTTTTTCCGGAATTCGACTGGAATGGTGGTCTGTCCCTTACTTGTGATCGAAGTCCTTACCATGTTTCCAATGTAATACGGGAGCCGGATCACTGTCAAATCGAGGACGGAAAGCCTAAAGCGGGGGAAAGGTGGAGCGCATGGTCCCCATGCGCTTGGGCGCTGAATGCGGATGGAGGTTTAAGCGCATGGGGACCATGCGCTCCACCCGCTACCGAGACTGCTATCAGCGGCGGCCGCGTTTCCGCAGTTCTTCGCGAGCGGCGTCGAGGCGGGCTCGCTCCTTGGCGGTCAGGCTTGAGAGGCCGGAGCGCGCGACCTTATCCAGCAGTTCGTCGGCCTCGACCATGGCGGATGTCAGTTTGGGCCGCGTTTCGACGATGGCCGGCGCGGGGCGCTCGGGCCGTGAAAAGGAGGGCAGTGCGATCCGGCCCTGCTGGTAGCGGACGAACAGAAAGGCAAAACCCGATTGGGCGGCCAAGTCCACCAAACCCAGCCAGTCATGGTTGGCTAGGAACTCGAGGCTGTAAACGCCGAGGAACACCACCGCCACCCACTTGGCCAGGAAATTGAAGAGCATCACCGCGTCGGGGTAGAGCACGGCGAAGGCAATGAAGAGGCCGAAGCCGCCCGATTCGCCGACCAGGCCAGTCGGAGTCCGCAGGCCTGCCAGCATATGCACGGCCGGCGCGATGAGGTACAATCCCGCGTAAAGGGCCAGAAATTGCCGCCGCCCGAAGAATTTTTCGACCTCCCGGCCGAACCAGACGATCATCAGGAGCTCGACGACGAACCAGAGGTCGGGCGGGTTCACCAAACCGTAGGTCACGACTCGCCAGACTTGGCCGTGGAAGACCGCGAGGCTCTGAAAATACAGGATCGAAAGCGGTCCCTGAAATCCCAGGGCATACAGAATCGCCGTCACCACCATCGACACCCCAAAGACAAACGCCACATAGTGCGCCAGATAGATAGGGTGAGTACCGATCCAGCGGATCGGTTGATGGCCCTCCGAATATTCGGGATCGTTCATCCCGATAACCCATCGCAGGATCAGGCCGCGACGACAACACTAACGCGCAGATTTCGCCCGCTGGATTGTCGGAATTACCAAGTGCGCTCGGACAACACCGTGTCGATTGGGCTCGCGCGGGCCTGCGAGTTGAGACCGTTTCTGGTTTCGGAGCATTTGTTGGTGGACTAGGGACCCATGCGCTTCGGGGCAAAACGCGGATGACGATGAAAGCGCATGGGGACCATGCGCTCCACCTCAGGATATTAATTTCCTGCTAATTGTGCCGATATCTAGTATGCTTCCGGCAAGGATGCACTTATGAGAATTCCCCGTCTCGTCCTGGGCATGTTGGCGGCGTTGGCATTTGCCTCTGAGCCGCTGGTCGCGGGGCCTAAGATTGGACTTTTGCTCAAGGGCCGAACGCCTTTTTGGATGGCGGTGCAGAAAGGGGCTCAGGCTGCCGCCGACAAGGCGGGAGCCGAGCTGATCGTCAAGGCTCCTCCGACGGAGAGCGACATTGGAGTTCAGATCGCGCTGGTTCGCGCGCTCGCGAATCAGGGGGTGCAGGCGATCGTCATTGCCCCGGGCAGCGCCGACTCATTGGCGGTTCCGGTAGCGGCGGCGGCCGCCAATGGCGTCAAGGTGGTCGTGATCGATTCTCCCTTATCGGGCTCCGCGGGGGGCGTCTTTGTCGGCACCGATCAGCGGGCCGCGGGCGAAGCGGCGGGAACGCTGCTTGCTGGTTTGGTCAGCGGCAATCAAGAGGTCGCGCTGCTGCGCCATACCCAGACCGGGGGAGCCACGCTGCTCCGCGAGGCTGGCGCCATTGACGCGCTGCACACGCATGATCCGCAATTGACGGTGCATGTGGACATTTATGCGGGCTCCGCTGCGGGCGAGGCGGAAAACCGCGGAGAATATCTGCTGACCGCCCATCCCAATGTGCGGGGCATCTTCGCTTCCGGCACGCCCGGCACGATGGCGATGATTCAGGTGCTGAACGAAAAGAAGCTGGCCGGACACATCAGGCTCGTGGGCTCAGGCTTCAATTTGAATCCGGAGGTGGTGGCGGATCTGGAGTCCGGCGTGCTCTCCGGTTGGGTGGCTCAATTGCCCGGTGAAATCGGCGGCCAAGGGGTGACGCGCGCACTGGAATTGGTCGCGGGGCAGTCCGTGCCGGCCAAGACCGACATTCATTTCATCGTCGTCACCAAGCAGAATTTGGCGGATCCGGAGGTGAAGGCGCTGCTGGCGGATTGACTCCTTAGGGCTTGGAGCAGGTGGAGCGCGTGGTCCCCACGCGCTCCACCCGTCGCTGGAGTTGCTAGGGGCCGCGCAGGATGACGGCGGGGGAGGGCGCGGCGGGGGCGGGGCCGGCGTGCTCGAGGGTGATCATCACTTGCGTGGGGGCTTGGCGAAGCGAGGGCTCGCCGTAGGTCGCCGTGCCGGAGCTACCGTAGAATTGGGTCGGGATCGGGCCAACGGCCAGGAAGATGGACGCATTCCGCGGCTTGACCCAAAGCACCAGAACGGAGCCGGCGGGAGGCGCAGGCACGTGATGCAGTTCGAGCAGACCCTGGTGGCGGGAGGTGTCGAACCAGGCGTGTCCCGAGGCGGGCTCGGTTCCGAGCGCGGTCGGCTGCAGGGTGATCGTTTCCCTCAGGGTGATGGTTTCCGTCAGGGTGAGTGTGGCGGCGGCGTTCACACCCTCTTTTCTCAGCGCGGCCGGCTCCGCATAGATTACCCGCTGAAAGGGGGGACGTTCGGACGCCGCCGTTGGAATCGGCGCAACCGATTCGATCGGCGGCGCCGGCCGGTGCTTGACCCACTGGGCGAGGTTGAGACCGGCTAAAAGGACAGCGGCGGCCGGCCAGACCCAGGGCCAAAGATTCGTTCGGGTATGGACTGCCGCCGGTTCAGAGCTCAGGGCGGTCGCCAGCACCATCATGCGCATGCGCCCGAGTTCGGAATGAGTCAGCTCCTGCGGAGGAGCGGTCCGTAGCATTTCCGCGGCCCAGGCTTCGGAGGTGATGCGCTGATGCTCCGCCAAGGCGGGCTCGCCCTCCAGGCGAGCCTCCCAGTGAAGACGCTCGGCGGGGGTCATTTGGTCCAACAAATAGGCGATCGTCGCGCTATCGACTTCCTCTTCCGATTGCATGGGCTCCTTTCAATTGTCGCAGCCGCGCCAATCCGCGGTGCAGGTGGTTTTTGACGGTCGTCACGGGGACTTGCATGCGGGTGGCGATTTCCGCCTGCGAGCAATCTTCAAAAAAGGCCAGCTTCAGCGCCTGCCGCTGTGAGACCGACAGTTCGTCCAGGCGAAGGTTGACCTCCTCCGCCGTGTCCGTGGGCGCGGCCATGTCTTCCGCCGGGAACAATTCCGAGCGCCGCGCCAGTTCCCGGCGCTGCTTGCGCAGCCGGTCGATGGCGGAGTTGCGGGCAATGAAGATCAACCAGCCCATGACTTCGGCGCGTTCCGGCCGATAGACCCCCGCGCTCCGCCAGACTTTGATGAACGCTTCCTGCACGGCGTCGCGCGCCTCTTCGCGGTCGCGGAGGATGCAGCTGATCAGCCCGGCCACGCCGTTCACATGACGTTGATAGAATTCGCGCAACGCCTGCGCGTCCCCTCCGGCCATGCGGCGGACGAGCTCGCGGTCCAGGGCCAGCTCTTCGGGGCTGGGGCCTGCTTCCCTCGTTACCTCCATGCCGGCGAAAGGCGATCGGTCATCATGCTATTTACGGCGTTCGCGCCGAAATTGATTCATTGGCGCGAAAAAATCCGCTGCGCCAGCGAAATTAAGCGACGGGGACGCCGCTTCCACGCCGGACGTTGTAAAACTGTTTTTCTCGCTCGCAACCAGCGGGACGGGTCGCGAGCATTGGCGCCACTCGTGCCTACCCCCGCGAACCCTTCCGGCGAACCGGCTGTGATTGAATCCGCGAAACCGCGGATGTTTGTCGCTCCCGACGGCCGCAACCTGATCTTCACGTTCTGGCTCGTGAGCTCCCTGTTCTGCCTGTGGGGGTTCTGCAACGGGATGATCGATGTCATGGATAAGCACTTCCAGGAGGCGCTTCATCTGACGTTGTCGCAGTCGGCCTGGGTGCAGTTTGCGCACTATCTTGGCTATTGCATCATGGCATTGCCCGCGAGCTGGCTGGCGACACGGCTGGGATACAAGGGCGGAATTGTGGCTGGGCTTTTGCTGGTTTCGATCGGCGGATTCTGGTTCATCGCGGCCACGCGCATCGACGCATTTTGGGCCTTTCTGCTCGGAGTCTGCGTGATTGCGTCGGGGCTGACGTTTCTTGAGACGGTGGCGAATCCGTACACGACCGTCCTGGGTGACAAACGGTACTCGGCCGTTCGCATTAATCTGGCGCAGTCGTGCAATGGCATCGGCTGGATCTTCGGCCCGATCGCCGGCGGCATGTTTTTCTACTCCGCGGACGCGAGCGGCCACAGCACGGGGAGCCAGACGCTCTATATTCCGTACGTCGGCGTGGCGATCCTGGTCCTGGTTTTGGCGGTCGGGTTTTACTTCGCCTACATGCCGGACATTCGGACCAAGGATGAATTCCAGGCGGACGAGGAAACTGCGAAAGACGTCGGCTCCATTTGGAGGCTGCCTCATTTCTCAATGGCGGTGGTGGCGCAGTTTCTTTACGTGGCCGCGCAGGCGGGGATCTTTAGTTTCTTCATCAATTACATGACGTCGCAGGTGCCTCCGATTCCCGAACATTGGGTCCGGGTCTTTCAGCAGCTCGGACTGTCGAAGTGGGTCGCGGCGAGCCCGGCGGGGCTCTGGAGCCTCACTGACAAGGGAGCGTCCAATTTGGCCTCCGTCGCCTTCTTCTGCTTTCTCGCGGGCCGGTTTTCCGGTGCCGGCATCCTGAGCCGGGTGGCGAGCTGGCGCGTGCTTTCGCTCTACGGAATCCTGAACGTGGCGGCCACACTCGTCGTGTTCGCGAAGCTGGGCTGGATTTCCGTGGCGGCGGTGTTCCTCAGCTATTTTTTCATGTCGATCATGTTTCCCACGATATTCGCGCTGGGCATCCATGGTCTCGGTTCGCGCACCAAGCTGGCGTCCGGCTTTTTGGTGATGGCGATCATGGGCGGCGCGCTGCTACCCAAGCTGATGGGCTACATCGCCGATCAGACCGATCTGTCGCGCAGCTTCATCGTGCCGATGATTTGCTTCGCGTTTGTCGCGTTTTATGGGTGGCGGTGGCCGAAGCTGAGCGGGCGGTGAGCTGGAGCGCGTGGTCCCCCACGCGCTTTCCGCTTTCGATATCGCAATTGCCGGGGTCAGCGACCCCGGCTACAGCTTACGGCATTGCTAGATTTAGGATTTCGATGGGGTGGCGGGCGCGGCGGCCGGTGGCGCCGTGGATTTGTTCGCGGCAGCTGGTGCCGGGGGCCGCGATTAACGTATCGAGGGGGGTGGCGCGCACGGCGGGGAACAGGACCAGTTCGCCAATCTGCTGGGAGATTTCGTAGTGCTCGGGTTCATACCCGAATGAACCGGCCATGCCGCAGCATCCGGAGGGGATGATTTCGACCCGGTAGTTCGGCGGCAATTGGAGCATTTTCACCGTGGGCGAGACCGAACTCAGCGCCTTTTGGTGGCAGTGGCCGTGCAGGCGGATTTGGCGTGCGTCGCTCGTGAAGGCGCCAAGCGGGAACGGCTGGCGGTCGGCCTCCCGCGCGAGAAATTCGTCGATGAGCAGCGAGCGGCCGGCGAGGGCGCGCGCCCGTGGGCGAAAGGACGCCGAGACCAAATCGGGGTACTCGTCACGAAAGCCCAGCAACGCGGACGGCTCGATGCCGACGAGCGGCGCTTCGTCGGACACCAGGTCGCCCAGCGCGGCGACATTTTGCTCGGCGACCGTCCGCGCCTCGCGCACGAGACCCTTCGAAAGCTGGGTGCGCGCGCTTTCCGAGTGGTCGGGCAGGATGACCTCATAGCCGAGGCGATCGAGCGCCTGGATCGCCGCGATGCCGATGGCGGCGTCGGGGTAGTTGGTGAACTCGTCGCAGAACAGGTGGACCCGCCCTCGCGGGTGAGCTCGGACCGACAACCGCGCAGCGTTCCGGCGGTGCCACGCCCGCACCGTTTCCTTGGGCAGCCGCGGAAACGATCGGTTCGGCGCGAGACCGGCGATTTTCTTCAGCACGGAGGAGAGCCCCGGCGCCGTGACCAATGCGTTGTAAAGCGCCGGCGACCGCGAGGCCAGGCGCATCGCAGCCGCGTAGCGTCCCGTGAGGCGCACGCGCAGCGGGACGCCTTTGGCCTCGTACTTGTGCTGCAGCCACTCGGCCTTCATCCGCGCCATGTCGATGCTCGAGGGGCATTCGGATTTGCAGGCCTTGCATCCGAGGCACAGGTCCATGACCTCGTCGAGCTCCGGCCGGGTCCACGGATTGGATTCGCCGGGGCGGAGCAGCATTTCGCGCAGGGCGTTGGCACGCGCCCGCGTTGAGTCGCGCTCGTTGCGCGTGGCCATGTAGCTGGGGCACATGGTTCCCCCGGCCAGGTGCGACTTGCGGCACTCGCCGATGCCGGTGCAGCGCTCGGCGGCGCGCAGGATACCGCCGGCGACGCCAAAATCGAAGTAGGTCGGCACCTGGGGATCCGGATCGGACGGGCCATGGCGCAGCGAGGTGTCCATCGGCGGGGTCGCGATGATCTTTCCCGGGTTGAAAATCCCGTCCGGGTCGAAGGTTTGCTTCACGAGCTGCATCAGCCCGTAGCATTCGTCGCCGACCATCAGCTGGATGAATTCCCCGCGCAGCCGGCCGTCGCCGTGCTCGCCGCTGAGCGAACCTCCGTAGCGCTTCACCAAATGGGCGACGTCGGTGGCGATCGCGCGGAAGCGCCGCAGGCCTTCGGCGGTCTTAAGATCGAAGAGAGGCCGGATGTGGAGCTCGCCCGCGCCCGCATGCGCGTAGTAGATGCAGTCAACGCCGTGCTTGCCGCGCAGCATTCCGTCCAATTCCGCAATGTAGGCCGGAAGGTCCGCCACCGCGACGGCCGTATCCTCGATCACTTCGCGCGGCTGCGCCTCGCCGGGCAGATTGTTCACGACGCCCTGGCCCGTGCGGCGCAGCTCCCAGACGCGGTGGCAGTCGTCGCCCCAGATCGTCGGAAAGGCGTAGCCCAGCCCGCCCGCGCGAAGCTCCCGCTCCAGTGTCGCAAAGCGGGCCTCCAATTCCGCGCGATCTTCCGAGCGGTGCTCGACCACCAACACCATGCGCGGATCACCTTGCACGAAGAACCGATTTCGCGCCTGTTCGAGATTGTGCTTGCTGGCTTCGAGGATGGGCCGGTCGATGAGTTCGCAGCCGGAGGGGCGGTGGCGCATCGCGATCAAGACTGCGCGCAGCGCCTCGTCCATCGTCGCAAAATGGGCGCACATCAGAGCCCCGGGAGGGGGCAGCAGCTCGCAGTTGAGTTCGAATTCCACGCCGAGAAACAGCGTGCCCTCGGAACCGGCGATCAACCGGCAAAGATTGAAGGGCTCGGCGTGGAGCAGCGCATCGAGCGCGTAGCCCGTGTTGCGCCGCGTCACCTCCGGCTTGGGGAAACTGTCGCGAATGGACTGGCGCCGACGCGGATCGGTGACCAGCGCCCGGACGAGACGATAAGCCCGCGCTTCCAAGGTGTCGGGACCTTCGCATTTGGCGCGGAATTCTTCCGCCGACAGCGGTCCCAACGTTACTTCGGAGCCGTCGCTCAAAAACCCGCGTGCGGAAATCAAGTGGTCGCGGACCGAGCCGTAAACGATCGAATTCGAACCGCACGAATTGTTGCCGACCATTCCTCCGATCATCGCGCGGTTCGCGCTGGAGGTCTCCGGTGCGAAATGTAGTCCGTGCGGCTTGAGCGCTTGGTTCAGTTCGTTGCGCACGACGCCTGGCTGCACGCGCACGCGCCGGCGCGCCGCATCGATCTGTAGAATTCGGTTTAGATGCCGACCCAGATCGACGACGATCCCGGAGCCGACGACCTGCCCCGCCAACGACGTTCCCGCCCCTCGCGGGATGAGGCTCGTGCGGTCCCGCCGAGCCAGCGCAATCAGTTCGCGGATGTCGTCATCGCACCGGGGAAACGCCACGGCCCGCGGCAGTTCGCGGTATTCCGACGCGTCGGTGGCATAGATGACGCGGTCGGTCGGACTGAAGGAAAGCAGAGGAGAGGCGGGCAGAGCGGGAGACTACTCCACTCCAAAGGCGAGGCAAACCACCCGGCTCAGATCGACCGACTGGCCGGTCGGCGAAAGCTGGCCGTTCGCGGGGTCGCGGCGCAGGACACGGATTTGGCCGGAGTCCTGCAGCGCCACGAGGACGAAGTGCTGCGACGGATCGAGCGCGAAATAACGGGGCGTGTGGCCTCCCACCGGCGCCCGCTGCGCCAGGGTGAGGGTTCCGTCGGCCGCGATGTTGTAGACCACGATGCTGTCGTCGCCGCGATTGGAGGCGTACAGGTGGCGGCCGCCGGAATCGAACTGCAATTCCGCCGCGGTGTTCTTGCCGGAAAATCCGGCGGGGAGCATTGAAATGGTCTGGAACGGCTCGAGCCGCCCGTTTTCGGGATGCCAGTGCATCGCGGTCACAGTCGAGGCCATCTCGCTGACGAGGTACACGTCCTTGCCGTTGGGCGCGAATTGCAGGTGGCGCGGGCCGGTGCCCGGCGGCATCACCGCGAACGGCACAGGGGCGGGCGAAAGGGTGTCCGTCGTCTGGTCGATCGAGAACGTCCAGATGCGGTCGGAACCGAGATCGCACACCAGCAGGTAGCGGCCGGAGGGATCGACCACGGTGCAGTGCGCATGAGGGCTGGCTTGCCGCTCGTGGTTCGGGCCCGAACCTTTGAACGGGATGACCGACGTGGCCGGATGAAGGATTCCATCCGCGTCGACCGGCAGGGAAGCCAGGCTCCCTGAAGGATAGTTGGCCAAATACAACACCTTCGTGTCCGCCGACAGCGCCAGATGGCACGGACCTTTTCCGCCGGTCGATTGGGCGCTCAGGAACGTGAGATGGTCGCGGTTGACTGCGAAACTGGCCGCGCCGCCGCTGCCCGACAATTCGTTGCAGGCAAAGAGCCGGTCGCCGTTGGGCGACAGGATGATGAACGAGGGGTTGGCCGTGGCCGCGGCCAGCACCGGCTGGCCGAGCATCCCCGTCGCCTCATCGAAGCTGACAGCGTAGATGCCCTTCGAACCGGCGTTCGTGTAGCAGCTGGCGAAGACCGTATCGGCCGGCGCGAAGGCGGCCGAGACTAGGAAGATCGAGAGGCCAAGGGCAGATCGTAGTGACATGCAATCGTGTGGGGTGGTGCTCCCGGAGGAGCGATATTGCGCAAGAGGGGCACTTCAGTCCGGCAGCGCTCGGTGGCGTGCGGACAGCGGGTATGAAAAGCGCAGCCGGGCGGCGGAGCAATCGGAGAAGGCAGGTCACCCTTCGCCAGGACCTGCGGACGCCGGCGACCCGGCACCGGCTCGGGAATCGCGGCGATCAGGGCCTGCGTGTAGGGATGGCGCGGGTTGGCGTAAAGCTCTTCGGCGCCCGATAGTTCGACGATCCGTCCCAGATACATGACGGCGATGCGATCCGACACGTGTTTCACCACCGCGAGATTGTGGGTGATGAACAGGTACGAGAGCTGGAACTCGCCCTGCAGCTCCAGCAGCAGATTGAGCACCTGGCTTTGGATCGAAACATCGAGGGCGGAGACCGGCTCGTCGCACACGATCAGGCGCGGATTGAGGGCCAGGGACCGGGCGATGCCGATGCGCTGGCGCTGGCCGCCGGAAAATTCAAACGGAAAGCGGGAGATCGCCGAAGGCCCCAGGCCGACCTTGGACAAAAGGTGTTCGACCTTGGCGCGACGTTCGGTGGGCGTGCCCAGGCCATGGATCACGAGCGGCTCCTCGACGATGGCCCCGACCGTGTGGCGGGCGTTGAGCGACTCGGCCGGATCCTGGAAGATCATCTGCACCTGCCGCCGAATCGGCTTCATGGCCTTGCGGCCGAGCTTGGAAATATCCGTGCCTTCGAAATGAATCTCCCCCGAGGTCGGTTTCAGCAGCCGGACGATCGTCTTGCCGAGCGTGGTCTTGCCGCAGCCGGATTCGCCGACGAGGCCCACCGTCTCGCCAGGGGCGATATCGAGCGTGACACCGTCCACCGCCTTGCTGACGGCGTGAGCGCGGCGCCAGACACCACCCTTCACCAGATAGTGAAGCTTGACGTCGCGGAGGGAAAGCAGCGGAGCGTTGGGGCTCATGCGGGGGGCAGTTCGCGCCAGCGCACGCAGGCGACTTGATGACCGGGTTCAACGGTCTCCAACGGCGGGCGACCGTCGGCGCACCGCGGCTGGGCGTACGGGCAGCGATTCTGGAAACGGCAGCCGGCGGGCATGGCATCGAGGCTCGGCACGGTGCCTTCGATCGTGGGCAGGTGGCTCTTGTGAGGCGTGGACAGCCGCGGAATCGAAGCCAGAAGGCCCCGCGTATACGGATGGGTGGGCCGCGAAAAGATCTGGTCGACCGGCCCGCGCTCCGCGACCTGGCCGGCGTACATCACCACAACCTCGTCGCAGGTCTCGGCGATCACGCCCAGGTCATGCGTGATCAGGACGATCGCCATGCCCATTTCGCTCTGCAGCTTGAGCATGAGCTCCAGGATCTGCGCCTGAATCGTCACGTCGAGCGCCGTGGTCGGCTCGTCGGCGATCAGCAGCGAAGGATGGCAGGCCAGCGCGATGGCGATCACGACGCGCTGGCGCATTCCGCCGGAAAGCTGGTGCGGGTACTCGCTGACCCGCACCTCGGGCGAAGGGATGCCCACGTGGCGAAGCAATTCCACGGCCCGCACCATCGCTTCCCCTTGGGATACTTTCGTGTGCAGGCAGATGATCTCGGTCAGTTGCCGCCCAATCTTATGGACGGGATTGAGCGCGCTGAGGGGTTCCTGGAACACCATGCCGATGCGCCCGCCGCGGATTTGGCGGAGCTGCGCCTCGGAGGCCTGGACCAGATCCAGACCCCGGAATTCGATCGAACCTTGGAGGATCACGCCGTGCGGCTGCGGCAGCAGGCGCATGATCGAGTAGGCCGTCACGCTTTTGCCGCAGCCCGATTCACCGACGATTCCAAGCGTCCTGCCCGCGTGGACTTCAAAGCTCACGCCGTCCACGGCCCGCGCCACGCCGCGCTCGGAGGTGAAGCCCACCGCCAGATCCCGAACGGTCAAGAGCGGACCGGCGCTCACTTTTCCTTGTACTTGTCGTACACGAGCACCTGCTTCGGCAGGGGGCGGCCTTCGGACTTGGCCTCCAGGTCCGCCTTTTGTTCATCCGTGTCCACCCACATCGTCCAATACTGGAGATAGTCCAGGCTTTGCATGGGAGTGAAATCGTCGGGCCATTTGATCCACGGGCGGTAGCCCACTCGGTAGAAGGGCAGCTTCCACAGGCCCACCCAGCCGGCGTCGTCCCACAGCTTTTGTTCGAGCTCGGCCGCGATCGGCTTCAATTCGTCCATGGTCGTCGTCTTGTCGTAGCGGTTGATCAATTCGTCGATGACCGGATTGGCCAGGGAGGTGATGTTGTCGGTTTGCTGGCGGAGCTTCCGCGCCGGATTTGGCGTGTGGCCGTCGGCCAGGAACGCCTGGTCGTACGCGTTCATGCTGTGATCGAAGTCCCAGTACCGCGGATACAATTCGACCGTGCGGGAAAATGCCGTGAAGCCGATTTCGTGCCGCTTCTCCATGAGCTTTTCCCAGCCCGTCGTCTGATCGGGGGATTCGATGTTGATCTCCAATCCCGCCTTCACCGCCTCCTGCTTGAGGATGACCAGCACGTCGTTGTAGATCTTGTACATGCTCGTGATCGTGAACGACAGCCGCTGACCTTGGTCGTTGGCCAGGATGCCGTCCGGCCCCTGATGCGTGAATCCGGCGCGGGCAAACGCGGCGCGGGCCTGGGCCGGATCGAACGGGCGG
Organism: Opitutaceae bacterium; assembly: GCA_036502225.1. GTDB lineage: Bacteria > Verrucomicrobiota > Verrucomicrobiia > Opitutales > Opitutaceae > Palsa-1447. The sequence goes on along the minus strand of DASXYY010000033.1, from coordinate 130,552 downwards.
GACTGCACGGACGGGTTGATCTTCCAGCCGTAGCCGTCGCTGCGGGTCTGTTGCTGCACCGCATCGCCATGGAAGTATTGTTTGCACACCAGATCGACGTTCATCGAATACTGGATGCCGACCCGGATATCCCGGTTGTTGAGGAGCGGCTTGTCCTCGTTGAGCCACAGGGCGTAATCCGGCACCGGGATCTGATGATAGACCGTGGCCTTGACCGTAAAGCCCGACTGCACCGTGGGCGCGGTGTCGGGCAGCCGATTATACCAGAGCTGGGTCGTGAGCGGAAACAGGTCGATGTCACCCCGCGTGAACTCCTCGAACGCCTTATCCGGATCGTGCACCGCCACGACGCGAATCTTGTCGGCATTATAGCGGCCCTTCATGAACTTCTTGTTCTCGGCCCACCAGTGCGGCAGATGGGTGAAGGTGACGGACACCTGCGAATGCAGGTCCTGATCGCGAATGATGTAGGCGCCCGGCGTGGGTTCGAATCGCCAGTTGTAGGGACGCTCCCAGCCCGGGCCGAATTCCGTGAAGAAGTGCTTGGGGATCGGATTGGAATACCCGATCAGGTAAATCGCATCGGGGCGCAACTCCTTCAGGGTGACCGCAAAGGTCAATTGGTCGTAGACGGTGAGGCGCGAGAATTTCTGGTGGTACCAGTCCTGATACCACGGATCGTTCAGATTCTTGCTGCGCATGAAATACCACTGAAAGACGACGTCGTCGGTGGTGATCGGAACCCCGTCGGACCATCGGGCGTCCGGATCGATGTGGTAATAGACCGTGGCGGTTTTCGGATCCTCCACCCAACGGTCCGCGATGATCGGAAAGTAATGCCCGGGATAGTTGGGCTGGGTGTCGATGTAGGTGCAGGCCTGGTAGTCCTGGAGAAACTGCCGGAACGAGTCGTTCGCATTGGGGCCGTTCATGCGCAGCGTGCCGGGATAGTCCTGGGTCCACTCGGTCAGCGTGCCGCCCCGCTTGGCTTTGGGAGAGGCGAACGACGGCAGGTCGGAACCGTTGTCCCACTTGAGGCCGGCGGTGTCCCGGGCCAAGTCGTCGTCGTTCTTGAAGACGTAGAAGTCCGATTCGGCTTTCAGGGTCTGGGCCAGGTCGGCGTCAACGCCGGGATAGGCCGAAGCGCCCGGGGCGGTCGAAGGGCCGGAATTGGTGGAACCGGACTTGCCGCATCCGGCCGCGAGGGCGACCAGCGCCGCCAGGACCAAAAGGGTGATTTTCATTTAGCGATAGTAGGTAAATTTTTTCGGATCGAAAGCGTCGCGGATGGCTTCGCCCACGAAAGTGATGAGGATCAGGACCAGACTGAGGGCGCAGAACGCCGACGCCACGATCCACGGCGCGTCGAGGTTCGCAGTGCCCTGCCGGAGCAGTTCGCCCCAGCTTGGCATCGGCGGGGGGAGCCCGAAGCCGAGATAGTCGAGGGCGGTCAGGCTTGAGATCGCCAGCGCCGCGGTAAACGGCAGGAACGTGACCAGCAGCGATAGGACGTTGGGCAGGATGTGCCGAAAAATGATCCGAAGGTCGCCGGCGCCGAGCACCTGGGCTGCCGCCACATAGTCCCTCGCCTTCTCCCGGTAGGTGGTCGTTCGCACATAGTAGCTAATCGAGGTCCAGGAAAAGGCCACGACGATTGCGAGGATGAGTCCCAGGCCGAACTGGGTGCCCTCGGGCAGGGCCGCGCGGACAATGATGACCACGAGCAGAAACGGCAGAAGGGACCAAATTTCGAGGAAGCGCTGGAACACCAGGTCGAACAGACCTCCAAAGTAGCCCATGGCGCAGCCGACCGAGACTCCCACCAAGTAGACCAGAATCACGAAACCGCCGGCGAACAGCAGCGAATTGCGCAGGCCGTAGAGCAGCCGGGCAAAGATATCGCGATTCAATTGGTCGGTCCCCAGCAAATGGCGGGTGGCGAGAGTGGGCGCCCGCGGCTGGAAATCCTGGCCGAGGTAGCAATTTTCGTTGGGTCCGTAGGGAACCGGGGGCATCAGCAACCAATTGCCCGACCGATCCGATTTGAATTTCCGCGCCAGGTCGCGGTAGTCGGTCTCGTAGGCGTAGTTCAGGCCGAAATCGGTGCCCGGATGAATCGACCCATAGACGGGAAGGTACCAATGCCCGCCATAGTGGATTGCCAGCGGCCGGTTGCCCGCGATCCATTCGGAAACGATGGCCGCCAGCGAGATGACCACCAGAAGCACAAACGAATAGTAGCCGCGCTTGAGCGAGTGGAAGCGGGCGATCTGACGGCGGGTTTGCGGCGAAAGTGGCATGGGGCTATTCGAATCGCACGCGTGGGTCCACGAAGGCGACCAGGACATCGGCCAGCAGATTGGCGGCGAGCAGCAGGAGCGCTTCCACCAGCAGCACGCCCATCACGACCATCGGATCACGGTCGACGACCGAGTTGTAAAAGAGCAGGCCCATGCCGTTGATGTCGAAGATCTCCTCGATGAGCACCGAGCCCACCACAATGGCGCCGATCTGCTGGCCGAGGTCGGTGACCAGCGGCACCAGGGAATTGCGGAAAGCGTGGTGAAGCACCGCCTGACGAAAGGAAGCCCCTTTTGCGACGGCGGTGCGCACGTAGTCCGCCGCCAGGTTGTCGAGCAGCTGATTCTTCGCCAGCAGAGTGACAAACGCGAATCCACTGAGCGTATAGCAGAAGAGCGGCAGGACGGCGTGATGGAGGAAGTCCCCGATCTGTCCCCAAAAAGGCAGGTCCGACCAGTTCTCGCTGACGAAACCGCCCATCGGAAACCATCCCAAGCGCGAGGCGAGATAGACGAGAAGCAGGGCGGCGACGGCGTAACCGGGGATTGCATACCCGATAAACACCAGCGCCGACGTCCCGGAATCGATCCAGGTCCGGTGCCTCATCGCCTTGACGATGCCAAGCGGCACACTGACCAGATAGGTGAGAATCAGGCTCAGGACACCGTACGTCACTGTCACCGGCAGCGCCTGCCCGATCACCTGGCTGACGGGCAGGCCGTAGCGAAACGATTGACCCAGATCGCCGTGGAAAACGTGCCCGAGCCATTGGCCATAGGCCAGGACGGGCGGCTTGTCGTACCCAAAGTAGGCTTTGATCTGCTGGATCTGATCGTCCGACAGCGTGCCGGTGGCATTGCCGGTTCCCGCGTGTCCCATGCTCGCCGCCGTTTGGGCCCGCATGATCGCTTGCTCGACGGGGCCTCCGGGCGCCAATCGCGTGATCAGAAAGACCAGAAACGTGACGCCAAACAGGGTCGGAATGATCAGCAGCGCGCGCCGAAGGAAATACGAACGCATCCTTAAGTGGACCGCACTCTACCGTGGGTGGGTTGAATTCTCCAACCGAAATAAGGTTAGCATGCCGAACGGGTTGACGGAGGCGGAACCGCTCCTCATAACCCCCGGACCCCTCCGCCCCCGAAACTATGACGACCACCACGGCCGACTCCGCACCTGAACCCATCGCTTCGATCAAACCCCTGCGGCTGCCTGAAAAGCTTTCGTACGGATTGGGTGATTTCGCGTCATGCCTCTATTGGAACACGCTGAAGTTCCTCAACTACTTCTACACCGACGTTTTTGGCCTCCTACCCCAGCATGCAAAAAATCTGGCGTGGTTCCGGCTGATCGACGCGTTTTTCGATCCGGTGATGGGTATGCTCGCCGATCGAACGAAGACCCGCTGGGGTAAATTTCGACCCTATTTTGTTTGGATGTGTTTGCCGCTTGCGATGATTGGCGTGCTGACCTTCAGCACGCCGCACCTGTCCTATGCGGGTAAGCTGGCCTGGGCAATTATCACCTACAACGGCCTGATGCTGATCTATACTGCGATTAACATCCCGTACACCGCGCTGATGGGGGTGATCACCACGAACCCGTTGGATCGAACTTTTCTATCTTCGATCAAATATGTGGGGGCTTTCGCCGGCGGCACCCTGGCGGGAACATTCATCCTTCAGGCGGTAGCTCCGCATGGCTGGCTGGGAGCCACGACCGAAGCAAAGGGGTGGCAGATCGCATTTGTCCTGATTGGTATTGTAGCCTGCCTCTGTTTTCTGGGCATGTTTTTCATGACGCGCGAGCGCGTTGAGCCGCCACCGGCGCAGGAGACTTCGGTGAAACGAGACTTGAAGGACCTAGTGACCAACGGCCCTTGGCTCATCCTCGTCGCAACGACGGTTACGTTCATTCTATTCAACGCGCTTCCGGGCAACACTTACATCTATTATTTCAAGTATTTCGTCGGCACACAGCTGGTTCACCTCCCAAACTTTTTGCCATTTGGTTGGGGTGGCGAACATAGTCTTACCTTTCGTGGGCTGACTTCAGGATATACGGGCTTGAATCAGGGTGCCTCCCTGGCTGGAGCGATGCTGTTGCCCGTATTCGTGAAAATTTTGGGCCGCAAAGGTACCTTCATGGTGTCGATGGTCGTGGCCATCGTTTGCACGGCGGCTTTCTACTTTCTGCGCCCGACGCAGATATTGCCGATTTTTGGTTTGGGCCTTGTTTACGCGATCTCCAGTGGTCCGATCATCGCGCTTCTGATGACCAACTATGCCGATTCCGCCGACTACGGAGAGTTCATGAAATCGCGGCGGGCGACCGGGCTCATTTTTTCCGCTTGCATCCTTACGCAGAAAGCGGGCTGGGCATTCGCCGGCTGGCTAGGGCTGGACCTACAAGCCAGCAGTGGATTCGTCGCAAATCAGGAACAGACGCCGCAGTCACTGAGAATGCTGGTTCTGCTCATGAGCTTGATCCCGGCGGCATTCGGCGTCTTGACGATGATTTGCTTCGCGTTCTATCCATTGCACGAAGGTCGGGTCGCTGAGATCGGCGCCGAGCTCAATCGTCGTCGAAGCGCGGCCCAAGCTCAGTAATCGAGTAGGACGGTTGGCATGCGGCTGCTTCTTGTAGAGGATTCCGATACGGACGCCCTCCTGCTCGAGCGGCTGCTGCGGATGGCGTTGGGGGCCGACGTGGTGCGCGTGGGGTCGCTCGCCGCGGCGCAGGCGGCGATGGATCCGCTGCCGGATGTTGTGCTGACCGACCTGCACTTGCCCGACGGCGAGAACACCGCGGTCGTAAAGCATCTCCATTCGGCGCATCCGGCCGTGCCGCTCATCGTTCTGACGGGCGGGGACGAGCGCGTGGCGCTGAGCTGTTTGCGGATTGGCGCACAGGATCATCTGTCCAAGAACGAGCTTTCCACGGTGGCGGTCGCGAAGTCGGTGCTGTTCGCCATCCAGCGCAAGCAGCACGAGCTCGAATTGGAAAGCGAACTGATGGAGATCATCGCCGCCCAGGAAGAGGCGATGACCCTGATGGGGGACTACGACCACATGCTGGAGGCCATCTGCCAGCGCACCCAGCGGATGCTGCCCGCCACGGGCGTCGTGGTGGAGCTGCCGGAAGACGATTGCATCGTCTATCGGGCCTGCTCGGGCAGCGCCGTGGCTCATCTGGGATTGAGAATCAAGGCCCAGGGCAGCCTCTCGGGCATGTCGCTCGAATCGGGGGAGATTCTGCGGTGCGACGACTCCGAAACCGATCCACGGGTGGATCGTGAAGCCTGCCGGCGCGTGCAGGCCCGCTCGATGGTGGTGGTTCCTCTCAAGTCGCCATCGGGGACCTTGGGCGTGCTCAAGGCGGTTTCGACCGAAGCGGACGCATTTTCCAATTTGGACGTGGGCAAATTGCGGGTCCTCAGCGGACTGCTCGCGCGGGTGCTGCACCAGGCGAACCTGTATGCCGAATTGCAGGAGTTGAAACGGGCCGCCGCCGCAGTCGTTCCGCTATGAGTGTGCCCTGGCTTCAGCCGGTGACGCTGGAAGGGGAGGGAGTGCGGCTTGAGCCATTGCGGCTCGAACACGCCGACGAGATTCGCGCCCTCGTGCAGGACGGCGAGCTTTGGCGGCTGCGCTACACGACGGCGCCCGAGCCGGAAAATGCCCGCGCGTACGTAGAGAAGCTACTGGCTGATCAGGCGGCAGGGACGCGGCTCGCCTTTCTCGCGCGCGAGATCGCCGGCGGCCGCGCGGTGGGCAGCACGACGTACCACGATGTGGTCGCCAATGCGCGACGGGTCGAGATCGGCTCGACGTTCTATGCCCAGAGCTGGCAGCGGACGTTTGTGAACACGGCCTGCAAATGGCATTTGATGCGCCACGCGTTTGAGACGCTGGAATGCCCGGTGGTGGGGTGGCGCACGGATATTCTGAATACACGGTCCCAGGCGGCGATCGAGCGGCTGGGGGCCAAGAAGGACGGGATCATTCGGCGCGCGATTTTGCGGCGGGATGGGACCCTGCGGGATACGGTGATGTATAGTGTCACGGCGGAGGAGTGGCGGGAGGGGGTCAGGGCGAGGATGCTGGGGTTGCTGCGGCGGGTCTGACAGCGGGCGGAGCGCGTGGTCCCCACGCGCTTGGGCGCAAAACGCGGATGGACGTTTGAGCGCATGGGGACCATGCGCTCCACCGACCTGCTTTCGATGTCGCAGGTGCCGGGGTCGGCGACCCCGGCTACAGCAGGGGCCGTTGGGGATCGGTTCTCTTGGGCTGATGATCGCTATTGCGGTGGACCGGCAGGATGGGCAGAAAGTCGGCGTACCCCGCGATGAATTCCCCCGCGACGCCGGCCATTCGCGAAACCATCATCCAGCCGACGAGCGGCCTGCGTCTTGCGCCCTGGGTGGAGCTTTACGCGTATCGCGATCTGCTGTGGGTCATGGTGTGGCGGGATGTCGCCGCCCGGTACAAGCAGACGATCCTGGGCCCCATCTGGTTTCTGCTGCAGCCGCTGCTCAACACGATTGTCTTCACGCTGATCTTCAGCCGAGTCGCCCATCTTTCGACGGCCGGCGTCCCCGGTCCGCTGTTCTACCTGTGCGGGCTGCTGCTGTGGTCGTATTTTTCGGCGACCTTCAACGCGACGGCGCTGACGCTCGCGATCAACGCCCAGCTTTTCGGCAAGGTGTATTTTCCGCGCCTCATCGTGCCGCTGTCGGGCGTCATTTCGAATCTGGTCGCGCTGGGCATCCAGACGGCGCTCTTCGTCGCGATCTACATCCTGTACAAATTCGGCAGCGACGCCGCCACGTTCGGATTCTCGTGGTCGGTGGTGTTTTTGCCGCTGGTGATCGTGCAGGTGGGACTCTTCAGCCTGGGAGTCGGTCTTTGGCTGGCGGCGCTTTCGGCGCGCTTCCGGGATTTGTCGATGCTGACGGCGTTTCTGATCCAATTGTGGATGTACGCGACCCCGGTGATCTATCCGCTCTCGAAGCTGCCGGCGCGGTGGTTTCCGTGGATGGCGATGAATCCGATGGCGGTGCCGGTGGAATACAGCCGGTCCATGCTGCTGGGAACGGCGGTCCCGCCGGTCTGGATCGTCGCCGTTTCGATCGCGCTGACCGCCGTCATGCTGATTTCGGGCCTGGCGGTGTTCGACCGCGCGGGAAAGACCTTTGTCGACGTCGCATGAGCTTGCCCGTCATCGAAGCGCAGGGAATCGGCAAGACGTACCAACTAGGGTCCATCGGACCGGCGCGGGTGCAGGACGCCTTTGCGATGTGGTGGCGGCGGCGGCGCGGACTCGAGGTCCGCAACGACAAGGAATTCCATGCGTTGACCGACGTGTCGTTCGCAATTCCGGGCGGGCGCATCACCGGCATCATCGGGCGCAATGGGGCGGGCAAGTCGACGCTTCTCAAGATCCTTTCCCGCATCACCGAACCGACGCGAGGGCGGGCCATCCTGCGGGGGCGGGTGGCTTCGCTCCTTGAGGTGGGAACGGGATTTCACCCCGATCTGACGGGACGTGAGAATATCTTTCTCAACGGCGCCATTCTCGGCATGACCCGCCGGGAAATTCGCGCGAAGTTCGACGAGATCGTGGAATTTTCGGAGGTGGAAAAGTTCATCGACACGCCGGTGAAGCGATATTCGAGCGGGATGTACGTGCGGCTGGCGTTCGCGGTCGCGGCGCACCTGGAGCCGGAAATCCTGATCGTCGACGAGGTGCTGGCCGTGGGCGACGCGCAGTTCCAAAAGAAGTGCCTGGGGAAAATGCGCGATGTGGGCTCCGGCGGACGCACGGTGCTGTTTGTCAGCCACGATCTCGCGGCAGTTTCGTCGCTTTGCCAGGACGTGCTGTACCTGGTCGGGGGACGGGTCCGCAGCCACGGTCCGACCAAGGAAGTGCTGGCCGAATATGCCGCCCAATCCGACGTGTTGAGCGGCGAATGCGATTTGGCGAATCCGAATGTGGCGCGCCGCGGGTCCGGCGCCGCCCGTTTTACCGTGGCGCGGCTGCGCACGCCCGCCGGCCAGCCGCTCGCCACGGCGATGCAGGGCGAGCCCTTTGAGATGGAACTGGAAATCGAGGCGCGGGAAGAGACGGCGGTGCGCGCGATCGGAGTTTCGTTGGGCGATCAGTGGGGCAACGATCTCTTCACGTCGCTGCACTACGACATGCTCGACCTGAAATCCTTGGCCGCCGGGCGCCACGGCCTGACGCTCCGATTTGATCCTAACTTTCTGGCTCGCGGGAATTTCGTGGTCCGGCTGTCGATTCTTGGGCCGCAGTCGATAGAGCACGACGTGATTCGCTCGGCGTTTTCGCTGCTGGTGGCGGCGAATCCGGCCGATGTCGATACGGGCGTCGTTCGGTCGGGGTCGGTCAGGCTGCCGTTGCGGTGGAGCTGTAGCCGGATCTAACCCGAGTTTTCCGGTGGGTGGAGCGCATGGTCCCCCTGCGCTTGGTCGCCAAACGCGGATGGAGGTTTAGCGCGTGGGGACCACGCGCTCCACCCGCTACGCGGAAAGCGGGCTACTTTTCCAATTCGTGGCAGCGTTCGATGATCTGGAAACAGGCGCGGCTGTTGTGGTAGGGACATTTCCAAAGGCTGATTTTGGGGTCTCCGGGCGCGGGTGAGCCGTCCGGTTTCACGGAGCGGAACCATTCGCCTTGGCGGTGATCGACGACCGACGTCTCGATGAAATGCCAGGTTTTGAGCGCGGCCGCCGCGAATTTGGGATCGTGGGTGATTTGGTAGGCGTTGAGAAAGCCGGTGACTGCCTCCGCCTGGTTCCACCAATCGCGATCGCCGTCCACGACGCCGGACGGGCTCGCCAGGTTCATGACACCGCCGTCGGCATTGACCCCTTGCGCGAGCGTGGCGTCGGCGATTTCAATGGCGGTCTTTTGCGTGCCCGCCTGCAGCACGGGATCGCCCAGGACGTCGGCGGCTTCCGTGATCAGCCAGCTCAATTCGATGTCGTGACCGTAGGAAATCTGATCGGAAAGCGGCTTCCAATCGGGCGTCAGATAGAGAATCAGGTGGTGCGTCTTTGAATCGACGATCCGGTCGGTCAGCAGGCGAATCAGTTCGCGTTCGCGCGCCTGGAGGAGTTGATCGGGCCAGACTCGCAACAGCCCGGTGAACGCTTCGAGCACGTGAATGGTGGAGTTTTGCGTCTTGGGCGCCGGCCCCAGCATGTTCTGCGGCATCCGGTGCCAGGACCGGTCGTAGGCATCGAAGTAGCCGCCATTATCCGGATCGTGCGCTCGCTCGTCCAGCAGGTGAAAAAGGGCGGTTGCGTCGCGCAGCGCGGCGCGGGTGTGGGTGGCCTCGTAGTATTCCGCGAGCGCGTAGATGGCGAACGCCTGGCCGTACACCAGCTTTTGTTCGTCGAGCGGATGGCCGTTCGCATCGATCGTCCAAAAGTATCCGCCGTGAACGTGGTCGGTGAAATGATCGGTCAAATCGCCGTAGGCATAGCGAGCCATCTCCAGATATTGGGCGTCGTGGTACTCACGGTAGGCTCGGGAAAACGTCCAAAGGATGCGTGCCGTGAGCAGTTCGCCACGCGGTTCGTCGGCATGCGGGCGAAGTTTCTCGTCCACCAAACCGTAGAAACCCTGGTTGGCCGGATTTTGGGCATGAGCGAGCCAAAACGACAGGATGTCACCACGGAGCTCGTGATCGGCTGATGCGCCCAGTTCCGGCCAATTGGCGGCTCGGGCTACGGTCAGGACGGATGCAAACGCAAGAAGCAGGCAGCAGGCGGGGGAAACGACCTTCATGGAGGCAGATTGAAAAGAGTTCTCAATCGCCGAGCAAATAGTCTCATATCCAGCCGGGCGCCGTGCAGGTAGGCTGAACCTCCTATCCGAGCCCTATGTTGACGGTCCCCCTTGCGCCGGCTGCCTGGCGATTTCGCGATGCCACCCAGCGGTCTTCCTGGCGGGCGGCGACCGTTCCTGGCTGCGTTCACCGCGATCTGCTTCGCCACCAGCTGATTCCGGACCCGTTCTGGGGCGCCAATGAACTCGATACGCAGTGGATCGAGGAACGCGATTGGGAGTACGAGGCGCAGTTTCGCGTCCCGCCGGAGACGCTGACGGAGAGCGACATCGAACTCATCGCCGACGGTTTGGACACGGTGGCAACGGTCACGCTCAATGGCCACGTCATTGCGCGGACCGAAAATATGTTCATTGGCTACCGCTGGCCGGTGAAACGGCACCTTCGGGCAGGCAAGAATGTGCTGCGCATTCGTTTTGGCAGCGCGATGCACTACATCCGCACCCACCGCAAGCAGCACCTCGTAAAGGAAATCAACGACCCGGTCGGGCGCTGCACGGTCATTCGCAAACAGCAGTGCCAATTTGGCTGGGATTGGGGGCCGCGTTTTGTCACCGCCGGGATCTGGCAGGATATTCGCCTGGAGGCGTGGTCCGGCAATCGGCTGGAACGGGTTGCGGTCGCCCAGGAGCACCGCCAGGGCGGCCCGGTCATCCTGCATCTGAGCCCTGAATTGGCGCGGGCCGACAAGGGCGTGCAATGGCACTATCGGCTGTCGGACGGCAACGATATCGTTGCCGAAGGAGTGGGCACCCAGATCGCGATCGAACGTCCCCGGCTTTGGTGGCCCGCAGGGCAAGGAGGGCAGCCGCTATATACCTTGGAATTGGAAGGCATCGCGTCGGATGGCAGTCCGCTTGGGCCTTGGTGCCGGCGGCTGGGACTTCGGACCCTCCAACTTGACCGCCACCCGGACAAATGGGGCGAATCTTTCCAGTTCGTCGTCAATGGACGCGCCGTATTCGCCAAAGGCGCCAACTGGATTCCGGCCCACACGTTTGTCGGCGGCCTGACGCGAACCGATTACCAGCGTGATTTGCGCAGCGCCGTGGCCGCGAACATGAACCTGGTGCGCGTCTGGGGCGGGGGGGTGTACGAGAGCGAGGAGTTCTACGACCTGTGCGACGAGCTGGGTTTGCTGGTATGGCAGGATTTGATGTTCGCCTGCACGCTCTATCCGGCCGACGCCGCGTTTCTGGCGAGCGTGAAAGCGGAAGCGGCCTACCAGGTCCGCCGTCTTCGGCATCGGGCCTGCCTCGCCCTGTGGAGCGGCAACAACGAAGTCTTTAGCTGCAATACCCAAGAGCTGAAGGACAAGCGGCGATGGGCGGAATATGAGCGGCTGTTTCACCGCACGCTGCCGCCCGTGGTGGCGGCGCACGATCCTGTTACCCCCTATTGGCCTTCTTCGCCCTGGCGGGGCAGCGCGGACGGCACTCACGAGACCGGAGAAAAGCGGGGCGACACCCACTACTGGGACGTCTGGCATGCGCGGCATCCCGTCAAGGACTACGAGAAGTGGGGCTTCCGATTCGTATCCGAATTCGGCATGCAGAGCTTCAGTTCGCCCGCCACCAACGCGACCTTCTGCGCACGCGGGGAGGACGACAACGTCTTCGGTCCGGTGATGGAAAACCACCAAAAGAACCGGGCGGGCAATCAGATCATCCTGGACTATGTTTCGCGCCGCTACCGGTTTCCGAAGAGCCAGGAGGCCTTGATCTATCTTTCGCAGCTCAATCAGGTCGATTGCATGCAAACGGGCGTCGACCATTATCGGCGGCTCATGCCCCGGTGCATGGGTGCGCTTTATTGGCAGCTCAACGATTGCTGGCCCGTGGCTTCGTGGAGTTCCATCGAGTTTACCGGGCGCTGGAAGGCGCTTCACTATGCCGCCCGCCGGTTTTTTGCGCCGGCGGCGGTCAGCGCGAAGCTCGATGGCGAGCAAGCGGTCATCATTGGCAACTATCGCCGGCCGAGCGGTCGCAACGTGGAGCTATGGACCGTGTACGATGCGCCGGACGCGGCGCGCGGCCGGCTCCATTGGTCAGTCCATCACGTCGGCGGCGAAAAGCTGCTCGAGAACCAGATGCCGGTCGCCCTGCAACACGGACAGGCGCGTTGCTGGAAGACGCTCGACCTGGGCAAGCTGATCGACCGGCACGGTCGCGACTCCCTGGTGGTGCGCGTGGGGCTCGATCTGAACGGCGTTCGCGTGAGCGAGGAAACGCTCCTTTTGTCGCCACCGCGCTTTGTCGGCTTTGCTCGCGGCGCCACCGACGTCGAAATCACGTTGTCCTCGCCCTCGACCGCCCAGTTGGCGTTTACGTCGACCGTCTTCCAGCACCGGTTCTGCTTCGACTTTCCGGGCCACACGTGGCGCGCCAGCGACAACTTCTTCGATTTGTATCCGGGCGAGAGGCGAAGCGTGACCGTGGAATTTCCGTCCCTTCCGGAATCCGCGGTCCTCCGGGCCGAACTCAGGCATTTTTCGTTAGTCGATACGTATTGAGATGATTCCTTGGCTAATTGCGGCGATCGGCATGACCAGCGCAGTTCCGGCGAACGATTTCCGCATCCAGTACGTGGGCCGGACCGCGGTTCGCCCCGACGGCGCGGTGGATGTCGGGTTTCCCGGCGTCACGGCTCACCTGCGCGTAAGCGGCGACAGCCTCAGGTTCGTCGTGGTCGCATCGAAGGGACCGCAATATGTCGATGTGCGGGTCGACCAGCAGCCGTATCGGCAAATGCAATTGCAGGCGGGAACGGGCGAGTACTCGGTCGCGCTGCCGCCCGGCGGGGAGCACGAGGTGGCGCTCCTGCGTTGCAACGAAAGCTGGCAGGGCACGTTGGAATTCAAATCGTTTTCGAGCCTGGGCGGGGGGTTTGCCGCCCCCGGTTCGCTGCCCGCGCGGAAGCTGATGTTCGTGGGAGACTCGGTGACCTGCGGCGAGCTGACGGCCTATCACGCCGGAACCGCATTCAACGACTCGCGGAATACCGACGCGCGCCTCTCCTATGGCGAAATTCTTGCCCGGCGGTTTCAGGCCCAATGTCACCTCGTGAGTTACGGCGGGCGCGGAATGATTCGGGATTGGCAGGGTATTCGCGACACCAACAATGCGCCGGAATTCTATAAACTGGCGCTGCCGGACGATCCCTCGACGGTCTGGGACCCTCGCCGCTATGTTCCCGATGTCATTGGGGTCCAATTGGGGACCAACGATTTCAGCCCGGGGATTCCCAACGAGGTGGAATTTGTTCAAGCCTATGTCGGATTCGTGCGCACGCTCCGGAAAGACGCGCCCGACGCGTTTATATTTCTGATGGAATCGCCCATCCTGAAGGACCGGAAGCGCGAGGTGCTGCGCACCTACTTGGAGGAAATTGTCGGCCAATTGAGAGATTCGCGAATTCGGCTGGCACCGCTGGCCCATCGCGCCGGCGTGCCGGGAAATGGCCACCCCACGGGGGCTGAACATGTTGCAATGGCGGACGAGCTGGAGGCGCAATTGAAGGCCGTCGTCGGTTGGTAACAATCTGGCAAAGGATGTTAAAATGACGGCAACTAATCTCATTCCCAACGGGCTGCGCTAACGTTAGTATCGCCGTCCGTTCGACTGGGGGCTTCCCCTTGGTCAACACGGGAGAACACCAGCAACCCCTTCCCCTTTTCCGTAGGATCATGCTGTCCGCGTGTCGCGGGCTGCGTGCACAACAAACCGTCATCACCCCTCAATGATGTCCAACAAACGTAAGCAGCTAGTGCTTGTACTCGCGGCCTCCCTAGCGGTGCCGCTGCTCGCGCAAACGAGCCCCTCCGACAACCAGCCGGCGTCCAACGGTCCCGTCGCTCCGGCGACAACGACCACGACGACGACTACCACCACCAACGCTTCGGCGGCGGTCCAGACCGCGGCACCGGAAGAGACCCCGATCGAGCTCTCGCCGTTCGTGGTCAGCTCGACCGAAGGGAACGATTCATATCAGGTTACGGATACGCTCGCCGGAACGCGCGTGCGCACCAATCTGAACGACTTGGGCATGCCCATTTCGGTCATCGACTCCAAGGAAATGTCGGACCTGGGGGCAACCGACGCCACCAGCCTGCTCCAGTACACGACGAACACGGAAGTCGGCGGCCTTTACGGCAATTTCGCAGGGTTGGGCAATACGTCGACCTTGTCGGAAAATTCCCGGCTGGAAAATCCGTCGACCGATACCCGCGTGCGCGGTCTGGCCACGGCCGACAACACCCGCAATTATTTCCCCTCGAGCATTCCGTGGGACAACTTCGACGTGGATCGCGTGGACATGCAGCGCGGACCCGACTCGATGCTGTTCGGCAACGGCAGCCCGGCCGGTGTCATCAATGCATCGCTGAACGACGCGATGTTCACCACGCAGGGCAAATACGAGAACCGCATCGACCAGTATGGGAGCATGCGCAATCTGCTCGATCTCAATTATGTCATTCTGCCGGACGAACTGGCGTTCCGCATCGTCGGCCTGAACGACAATGAGCAGTACGAGCAGCACGGCACCTACAATCACCAGAAGCGTCTCTATGCCGCTCTGAAGTATGATCCGAAGTGGCTCTCCTTCGAAAACGCGAAGACGGAGCTGCGCGTCAACGACGAATGGGGCAATGTCGACGCCAACAACCCGCGCGAATTGCCTCCGGTCGACGAGATCACGCCCTGGTTCCAGACGTCAGGCGCCAATGCCCTGAACCAAATGGTCGTGGATCCCTATTTTGCCCACAGCACCAACGCGGTCGCCAACGGTACTGCCTCGACCCATGGCAATCCTTGGATCGATAATTCCGGCCTCGGCCGCATCGATTGGTCAAACATCGTCTACCAATACGGCAATCCCATGAGCGGAGCCCTCGGCAACGGGAATATCTTCGAGGCTTGGGACATCGGAACGCCCAATGGCATCGGCGCTACCAATCCGGCATCGGGCCTGCCGACCAGCACCACTTGGCCGGTCTCCGGGGCCATTGCGTCAATCCCCTTCGCCGACGCGGACGGCATCGGCTCCTATTCGCTTTACGCTCAGGCGGCCGGCCTTCCCGGCTCCCAGTTCGGCGTCTACCACGATACCTCGATCACCAATCCGTCGATCTTCAACTTCTACAAGCAGACCCTCGACGGTCCGAATTCGAACGAGCACTCCCGTTGGAACAGCTTCAACGCGGATCTCTCCGAGCTGCTCTTCAATGATCGGCTGAGTTTCGACTTCTCGTATTATTATGAGCGCTACAACCAATCGCTCGAGGACTACCTGACCGACAACGACTACGCCATCGGCATCGACCTGAACACGGTTTTGCCGCAGGGCAGCACTAACTCTTACGTCAACAATACCCCCGGCGCGAATTGGACGGGTCCGACCGTGGCGCAGATCCAGCAGAACGCGCCCGGCGTGTTGAATCCCAACGTGGGCCGCCCCTACGTCGTGACCGACGGCGCGTACGGCAACGGCGCGAACCAGACGGTTCAGACGTCCTGGCGCGCCGAGATGAACGGCGACATCCGCTCGACGGATTTCTTCTCGAACTCGATCGTCAACTCGATCCTGGGTCACCATAGCGTGACCGCCCTGCTAGCAAGCGACCGCACGGACTCGTCCAACTGGTCGTGGGCCCGCTGGGATTCGGATCAAAACTGGCTGAATCTGGTCGGCGGCTCGGAAAGCCTGAACGGCGGCTCCCGCGACGTCGCGGTCATTTCCTATATCGGGCCCAGCCTGCTCGGCGCCACGTCGGCTTCGGGAGCCAATCTCCAAGGCCTGACGACGATGCATCTGCCGACCTCGAATCCGTCGGTCAACTACTTCAACTCGAAGTGGGCGAACCCGCTGAATCCGACCGACCCGGCCTTCGTCAATCCGAATGCCGCCTACTCGCTGCCGATGGATACACAGCCGTACGGCACCTCGGCCAGCTCGACGGCCCTGATGAGCAACCAGTCGGAAAACTACGCAAACTACACGGGCTGGACCACGGCCACGCCGAACATCATCATGGCCGACAATGGCCAGGCGGCGCAGCTTTATGACCAAGGCAGCAAGCAGACCACGATCGACAAGTCGGCCTCGCTGATCTGGCAGGGCTACCTGTTCGATGGCACCATCGTTCCGTCGTTCGGTTGGCGCCAGGACCGTATTTCGCTGGCCGCCCAAACGGCTCCGTTCCTCGACGCCAACCAAAGCCTGGTGGATCCGTTTAATTACACCTCCGGACCGGTCCAGGCCACCCAGCAGCAGGACAGTCGCACGTGGTCCATCGTGGCGCACCTGCCCCCGGTGCTGAAAAAGTACCTGCCAGCCGGGCTCGACCTGAGCGGTTTCTACGAGACCAGCTCGAACTTCCAAGCCAAGACGATCCGCAAGGACTTCCTCGGAAACATCATTCCCGACCCCAGCGGCACGACCAAGGAATATGGCTTCACGCTCTCGGCCCTCGACGGACGCGCCTCGATCAAGTTCGACTGGTACAACACCCAGGTGCTCAATGCCGATCTCACCGGCAATCAGCTGGGCAACAACTCATACCTGCTGTACCTCCTGCCGACGTGGGCGGCCGCTCACGCGGAAATCGACTACGCCGGCCTGAAGAACCTGAACATCAACGGCGTATCGGTTCAGGGCGAACCGTGGTTCTGGGATTATTCATCGCAGTACGGCGGCACGCCTTACGGCGCCCAGCCCCGCGGTCCGGCGGAATCGGTATGGGACGGCAAGGAATTGGCGGCCATTTCGGATTTCGCCACGTATTCGCTGCCCCAGCAGTTCTACGATGTATATCAAATGCCGATTTCGGTTGCCAATATGCAGTCGGGCAACTGGACGAACGTGATCACGCAGCCGGGCTGGAATCCTGTGACCCAAGGCGCCGGCGCCCTTCAATCGGGCGACGCGGGCACCGTGAACGGGACGGCTCCGTCGGCCACGGTCGACACGGTCTCGAAGGGTGTTGAAATCGAAATCTATGCCCAACCGATCAAGGGCTGGAACTTCACGCTCAATGCGTCGAAGGACAACGCTTCTCGTCAAGACCTGAACAAGACGCTCGTCGAACTGATCACCGAGGAAAATACTCTGTGGAACAGCAACGCCGGACAGCTCCACTTGTGGTCCGCGGGCGGCCAGACGATGCAGCAGGTCTATGATGCGAACATCTATGGCCCGTACCAGAACCTGCTCGCTCAGGCGAACACGCAGGCTCCGGAAGTCCGCCCCTGGCATGTCAACGCCATCACGGATTATTCGTTCAGTCACGGCATGCTGAAGAACATCAACGTCGGCGGCGCCTTCCACTGGGAACAGGGCGAAATCCTGGGTTACGCCTTGGATCCGACCACGCAGCTGATCACGACCAGCCGTCCGTGGCACGGTCCGTCGGACGGGCAATTCGATTGCTGGATTGGCTATAACTTCAAGCTGACCCACAAGATCGCGTTCCATACGCAGCTCAACATCCGCAACCTTGGCCTCAGCGATAAGCTGATTCCGATCGACGTGCAGCCGGATGGCACGCCGGCGGAGTTCCGCATCCAGAACGGCCAGTTCTGGCAGTGGACGAACACGTTCACGTTCTGATGGCCCGAGTTGGGCCGTCAGGCTTGACTCTCGCCTAAACAGGTGCCGGAACTTCGGTTCCGGCACCTTTTTTATGCACAAACGGCAATGGCTATGGCTTGCGGTCGCGGGCGTAGGGGCGGGCATCGGATGCCATCGCGACGGTTTGCCGGTTGCCGCACCCGTGGTCGTGCCGACACCCCAGGCGGTTGATGATCGAGCCTATTGGCGGGCGCAGGAAATTGCGGCGCCGATCGGCGACTATCCTTGGATCGCCCAGGTGACCGTCTGCGATTTGGACGGAGATGGCTTGGCGGACGTCCTGGCCTGCGACTGTCGGAACCAGCAGGTGATCTGGTTTCGGCAGGTGCGCCGGGGTAAATTCGAGCCGATTGTCATAGCCTCGGGGATACCGGCGCCCGTCCATGTGACGCCCGTGAAGGGCGGCATCTATCATAGCGGACACACCGACCTGATCATTTCGGCCATGGGCGAGGTGTTTCCCGACAACGATCGGATTGGAACGATCTGCATTCTGGAAAACGACGGTCATCAGCATTTCACCCCGCACGTCATCGCCGATCACATCGCGCGCGTGACGGATGTGGAGGCCGGCGATCTCGCCGGCCATGGGCAAAACGATTTGGCCGTGGGCTGCTTTGGCTACGACCAGGGCGAAATCCTTTGGATGGAGAACAAGGGCAACTGGCATTTTGAGAGCCATTCGCTGTTGGATCTTTCCGGCACGATCAATGTTTGCATCGCCGATTTTGCCGGGCACCGCGTGAACGACATCGCGGCGGTGGTTTCCCAGCAATGGGAGGAAATCTACCTGTTTCAGAACGACGGCCACGGCAACTTCACCCCCAAGATCCTGTGGGGTTCGACCAACGAGGACTATGGCAGCAGCGGCATCAGCGCCTGCGACCTGAACGGGGATCACCGGCCGGACATTCTCTACACCAACGGGGATGGCTTTGGCCCGGCGGTCACGGCGGGGCCGCGACCCTGGCATGGCGTGCAGTGGCTGGAGAACCAGGGCGAAGGCCATTTCCTCTACCATCGCGTCGCGGATTTGCCCGGAGCGTACAGTCCGCTCGGAGTCGATTTGGACGGGTCGGGAGCGATGGGGATTCTGGTGACGTCCGCCTTTGCCAACGGCGCGAGCAGTGACCCGCACAACCCATCCCTCGTTTGGTACAAGAATGACGGGCACATGCATTTCACGCCGCATGTCCTGGCGATTGCGCCGAAGGATCAGGTGACCGCCGCCGTGGGCGATCTAGATGGGAACGGCAAACCGGTGATCGTGACGGGCGGCTTCTATGCGTTTCCGCCTTACGACCATATGGGGCGGGTGTCGGTGTGGCGCCACAGCGACGCGGCCTTTGGCGGGAGCGACGGCACCTCGCTGGCGGGAATTCCGGCGGACCTGCAGCGGAGGACGGCGACCCTCGAAGCCAGGATCGCCGCCCATCCGGACGACGTGTCCGCGCTGGGTGAGCTCAGCCGGGTCTACGATGCGAACGGCCTGACGGCCGAGGCGGCGAACTGCTATGGCCGCCTGATGACGGACGATCCGAAAAATCCGCGATGGTGGTATCGGGACGCCATGATCGTCGCGGGCTTTGGCCGCCTGGACGATGCCCTGCCGCTGTTTCGCCGCGTCACGGAATTGGCGCCCGATTATGTGCCGGCCTGGGTGCGCATCGGCGACGCCGAACTCAAGCTCGACCATCGCCGCGAGGCGGAAGCCGCCTACAACGAGGCGCTGAAGCGCGACCCAGACAACGTCTACGCGTGGTTTGGCCAAGCCCGCCTCGACATCGCCTCGGGTCGCTGGCAGGCGGCGCGCGACAAACTCGAACGCTGCGTCCGCTTAAGCGATTGGAGGATTGGATACGATCTGCTGCCGACCGTCTACGAGCACCTGGGCGAGACGTCCGAGGCCGCGGCCATCCGAGGCAAGGCGAAGGCGTCGGGGGCCTACCAGGACATGGTCGATCCCTGGCTCAACGAGTTGCTCGACGACTGCTACGACTCCTTCCGGCTCTGCACCGAGGGCGGCGAGTTCTACTACCGGGGCGATTCCGCGACGGCGGTGCGGCTGCTGCAGCGCGCGCTGCGCTTCGACCCGGACAACCCGATGGCCCACTATCAATTGGGCACGTACCTGGGGGTCCTGCATCGATCGGACGAGGCGATCCGGGAGTACCAGCGCGCAACCGAACTGCAGCCCGACCTGGGCGATCCCTGGGAGGCGTGGGCGGTGCTCCTGCGCCAGTTGGGCGACTCGAACCAGGCAATGCGGGTGGTGACCGAGGGGATGCGGCACGCGCCGCAGCAGGCCGGCCTGCGGCTCGAGTATGGCCGGCTGCTGGAAGACCAGGGCAATCTGGAGGGAGCGGCCGAACAGTATGCCCAATCGATCCGGTTTCATGCCCCGGAAGAGGCGGCGCCCTATGTTGCCTTGGGTGAAGTGTGCCTTAAGCTCGGCCGCACTGAAGATGGCATCA
Organism: Opitutaceae bacterium; assembly: GCA_036502225.1. Lineage (GTDB taxonomy): Bacteria > Verrucomicrobiota > Verrucomicrobiia > Opitutales > Opitutaceae > Palsa-1447. The sequence goes on along the minus strand of DASXYY010000033.1, from coordinate 110,272 downwards.
ATTGGTTTTACCGCGGCCTCAAGGTCGAGCCCGACCATCCCGTGATCCTTTCCACTTTGACGATGTACGAAATTCAGACCGCCGACGAGCCGACCGCTCGCTCATGGCTGCAGCGCGCGCGCGCCCAGCCCCGGATCGGCGCCGCCAAGATTTCGTCCCTCGAGTCCGCGTTCACCGTGCGTTTCGGCAATTCTCCATGAGCATAACCCGTGTCTTAGTTGGCATCGTCCTGGCTGCCGGTCTCGCGACCGGCCTGCGCGCATCGCGCCCGGTTGAATTCCGGTTCGCGGTGGCCGAGAACGACGTCACCAATCCATTCGGCCGCCAGATCTCGGCGGAAGTGATCATGCCGTCCGGCGCGAAGGTCGTTCTGCCCGCCTACGTTTGCAGCCCGGGCGCCTATGCCGTGCGCGCCCGACCGCTTCAGGCGGGCGCCTATACGCTGGGCAAGGTCACCGAAATCTCGCTGGAAGGAAAGACGCTCGAGCTGGCGCCCGCCCTCCTCAGCGACGCCCATCCGATCGTGGCCGTCTCCGACGTGGAACGGCTTCCGGGCATCAAGGTGAACCCCCAAGACCCGCATCAGTTCGTTCGGAATGACGGGATCCCGTTTTTGCCGATTGGGGCGAACGTGGCCTGGCCGGAGTCGGGAACCCCCGGAGACTATTATGAAGCGGTGATGCCCAAATTCGCGGCGGCGCACCTGACCTGGATGCGAGTCTGGATGGCGCATTGGTCGGGCTTGGACCTGAGCTGGCTGCCCGGCGGCTGGGCCCCCTCGCCCAAGCCGCCGGAACTGGATCTGGACGTGGCGGCGCAATGGGACCGCATCGTGAATGCGGCGGACGACAACGGGGTCTATCTGCAGGTCGTGTTGCAGCATCATGGGCAGTACACCACCTACAATGACGCCAACTGGGCCAACAATCCCTGGAACGCCGCGAATCCGTCCGGCTGGCTGAAGTCGCCGGCCGATTTCTTCACCGACAGCCGCGCCCGCCTGGCCACCCTCCTGAAGTACCGCTACATCGTGGCGCGCTGGGGCTGGTCGCCGTCGATTTTTGCCTGGGAATTGTTCAACGAGGTGCATTGGACGAACGCGATGCGCGAAGGGCATGAGGCGGACGTGGCGAAGTGGCATGACCGAATGGCCGAGGCGCTGCGCGGTTCGGACGCGTATGGCCACCTGATCACTTCCAGCGAGGGAAATCTGCGCAGCCCGATTTACGCGAAGATGGATTTCTATCAGCCGCACCTGTATCCGAAGGACCTGCTGGCCGCGGCGCGGACTTTTGATCCCGATGCCCAGACGCTGAACCGTCCCGTATTCTACGGGGAGGAAGGCGATGATCTCACCACGCTTCCCCTCGCCGAAAGCAACGCGGGCACGACGATGGTGCCCGTGGCCTGGGCCGCGCTGATGGGACAGAGTCAGCTGCCGGCGCAGCCATGGGAAGGCGCGCGGCTGCTCGACCACCATCTGGAGGGCCAATTGGGGGCGTTGCATATCTTTTGGGTGCAGTCGCACCTGTCGTCGCACACCGATTTGACGACTTTCTCACCGGCGGTTTCGTCCGGCGGATCCGGCGACTCGGCACTGGCGGCGTTTGGGCTGCGCGATCCGGCTTATGTCGTGGCCTGGGTTTACAATCGGGCACAGGTCTTCAGCGGCACCGGAACGGGGGCCACCGGCCAATTGCAGGTGCCGAATGCGGCCGCCGGCTCGTGGTCAGCCACCTGGTACGACACGGCGACCGGAAAGCAAATCTCGTCGGGGACGATCGACAGCGCGGGCGACTCGCTCACGGTGCCGACGCCGCCCGTCACCGGCAGCGCCGTGGTCGTGCTTCAGTCCTTGAACCGGCGCTGAACCTTCTGTCGGTAAGCCCCGGGCGATTCGCCGACCAGCCGCTTGAAGACGACGCTCATGTATTCGATGTACTCGAATCCGGTGAGCTCGGCGATTCGCTTGAGCGGGAAATCCGTTTCAGCCAGGAGCTGGCGGATCTTCGCGACCTGAACGCGGCGAATCTCCGCCTGGGGCGAGCGGCCGATGTGCCGCCGAAATTTCTTCTCGAGCTGGCTGCGGGAGGCGAACGCATGCTTCATGACATCCGCAACCGTGATGCCCTTGTGGGCGTGGTCGCGGATGTAGCCGAGGGCGGAGGCGGTGGGACGGTCCTGAATCGCCAGTACGTCGGTCGAATGCCGGAGCACGACGCCGAGCGCGTCGATTCGCCGGACGAGCGTCTTGGGCCGGTTGCCCTGGAGCAGTTCCTCCAGAAGCTGGGCCGCTTCGTAGCCGGAGCGGAAGGCATTGGGGGCGACGCTAGATAGCGGAGGGTTCGACAGTTCGCACCGAATGGTCTCGTTGTTGACTCCGAGCACCGCCACGTCGTCCGGCACGACCAATCCGGCGGAATGGGTCGCCGCCATGATTTGCAGCGCGCGCAGGTCATTGCAGGCCATGACTCCGATCGGCTTGGGCAGCGCCTCGAGCCAGGCGACGAGCGCGGTGGTCTGCTCCGCGTCCCAATAGGGATTCAGATCGCCGGGGTAGCTGACTTCAAAGATCTCGCACGTGCGGCCCGCCAATTGCAGCCCTTCGACGAATCCGTCGCGGCGCTCCTGCGCCCAGCCGGCATTGCTGAATCCGCAGAACGCGAAATGGGAATATCCGCGTTCGATGAAATGCTCGGCTCCCATATGTCCGATGCCGACGTTGTCGGGTCGGATCTTGGGAACTCCGTCGAACGGCTCCGAATCGTTCAGATCGACCAGGGGCACGCCCATTTCGGCGCAGGCGCGAACGAGGGCCGGTGTCGTATGGCGGCTGATCGCTCCATCCCACTTGCGGCTGCGCAACCACTTGGTGTCGGCCTCGGATCGGGCCTGGTCGTCCAGGAATAGGCGCCGCGGAGAGTGCAGCCGGTGGAAATGGGCAATGCCTTTGAGCATCGACGTGCATTCCTCATACCGCGTCTGAAAAACCAGCAGCAACTCAGGGGCCATCCGCGCGGGATCGTAGGACCCGGCCCAAAGGGGTTGCAACTTTTCCTCTGACTGTTGGGTACTTAAGACATGACAACCGCCACTTACTCCTCGAACGACCGCCTTTGGAGCGTGCTTTGCCACCTGTCGTTCTTTTTTGGCGTGGGTGTCCTGGCCTTCGTGCTTCCGCTGGTGCTCTACCTCGTCATGAAGCGGGACTCGCCTTTCATCACGCACCACGCGCGGGAGGCGCTCAACTTTCACCTGTCATTGCTGCTCTATGGAATAATTTGTATTCCATTATGTATCATCGTTATAGGTGCGATTGGATACGTCGTCATCGGCTTGATCGGTCTGATCTGTGCGATCGTCGCGGCCGTGCGCGCATCCCAGGGCGTTTATTACGAGTACCCGATGACGATCCGGTTCGTTCGTCAGTAAGTTTACCGAAGACGCGAAGTCCAAAGGAGGGGTCCATGACTGTGTCATGCACCCAATATCCTCTCGCTGCTTCCTGGCCGCCGCTGCCCTGGCGGCCGTTCCGTTGATTCCCTCCGCCCTTCAGGCGCAAGACGGAGTCGGCGTCTCCGTTTCCTTTAACAACGACAATTCCTCGTCTCTCACGGGATTGGACGCGCTGGTCGCACCGATCGCGCTCTATCCCGATCCGCTGCTCGGCATCATGCTGCCGGCGTCCACCTCGCCGAACGACTTGCAGGCCGCCGCCAGCATGTCGGGCGATTCGGGAGAATGGCAGCCGGCGGTTCAGGACATGACCCACTATCCGAGGCTGCTGCAATGGATGGCTTCGAACATCGACTGGACGGATCAGCTCGGTGCGGCCTTCGCTAACAATCCGAGCGACGTCATGAACGCGATTCAAGATCTGCGGCAGCGCGCGCTGGCCGACGGCGCGCTCCAATCGAACGGGCAGATGCTGGTGGTCAACACCGATGGCGCGGTGCAGATCCTGCCCCAGAGCACGGACGCGCTCTATGTGCCCGAGTATGACCCGAACGCGGTCTTCTTTGGCCGGGGTGTTCAAATCAGTTTCGGCGCCGCGTTGCCGTGCGGCGACTGGCTTGGTTTTTATCCCTCCTGGCACGATCACGCGTTTTATACGGGTGACTTCTTCAGCTTCAGCCGCGACCGCGGCGGCTGGGGAGCGGCGGTGCGAGGCGGGGCCTTCGTCCACGCTTCCGGCTTTAGCCCCAGCGAATGGCACGTCGCCCGCGACGCGCAGATTCGGAGCATGCATGTGAACGTCAGCAAGTCGCAGAGTTTCGCGCGGCCGCAGTCGTTCAACCAGCACACGGACTATCGGGCGAACCTCCACAACAACGAGGCGGCGCAGCAAAACCACGCGCGCACGGACCAGGCGCGTGCAAATGAACAGCGCGGCGCGGCGGAACAACACTACGCCCAAAGCCAAGCGCAGCCCGCGCCCCGCAACAACGAGCGCTACGCGCAGGCGAATGATCAGCGCAATTCCCAAACCAATCGTCAGACGTACGCCCAGAACAATCCTGAGCGCTATGCGCAAAGCAACGCTTCGCACACCTCTCAGGAAACTCCGCAGCGCAACGCTCAAATGAACGATCAGCAGCGCTACGCGGAGTCCAACGAACCGCGCTACGCTCAATCGAATGAGCAGCGGCCGGCGTCCCCGAGCGAGCAGACCAACCGGACCGAAAGTCACCCGTCAACGTTCACTGGCGATTCCATGCGGCAGTCACAGGAGCGCAGCAACGCCGCCCGGCCATCGGAGCAAACCAAGTCCGAGCGCCCGCAGGCCAAGGCTCAGGAGAAGAGCGAATCCAAGCCGTCCAACGCGAAGTCCGAGGACGACAAGAAGAAGGATCAGCAGCAATAGGCTGAGCAGGTGGAGCGCATGGTCCCCATGCGCTTAGACCTCCGCCCGCTTACCGTATCCAACGCCGAAGCGCATGGGGGCCATGCGCTCCACCGCAGATTGCGGACTAAACGACCTTCCGGCGAAGCTGGTAGGTCGTCAGGTCTGGAATGATGATGTACACTTCCCATTGGTCGCCCCGGCGGGTGGCCAGTCGGAAGTGTTCTCCTTTTTGCCAGACTTCGAGTTCTGCCGGAGGCTCGATGTTCACGCCGCGGCCTTCCTCGCGAAACCAACGCGACACGCGGTTCGGGTCGGCAAAGTGGCCAACGCGCTTGTAGCCGGAGAGCGTGTTGTCCTTGGCGGTATTTTGCTGCCGTTCTTCCTTTTCGAGGCGGGACGCCTCTTCCTCAAGGTTCTTGTCGCTGGGGCGAAAGCCTTGGGCCAAAAGCTTAAATAGGGTCTTTAGGTTCACCAATTCATTGTATCGGCTCGCCGGGCGCTAAATTTAGGACAGTTCGTAGTGGGTGGAGCGCGTGGTCCCCACGCGCTTTTCCGCTTTTGACGTCAAACAGCGCGTTGGGGACAACGCGCTCCACCTCGGGATAGGCCCCCGGCTTGTCCGCGTTGAATCTCTAAAGCGGGCGGACGTTCAAGCGCATGGGGACCATGCGCTCCACCCCCGCTACTGACCGAACGATTTGGCGGCTGCATCGAGCCCCTTTTCATAGGCGGAAATGAGGGCGTCCCAACGCGCATTGGCTTCCGTATCAATCTGTTGTCTGGCCGGATCGGCGTCAAACCACGCGATGGTGCGGGCGATGCCTTCCCGATAGCGAGTGGTCGCGACGTAGTCGGGCACGAAGCGTTTCACCTTGGAGTTGTCGAAAATGGCGCAGTTGGCCTTGTCGCCCGTCAGGCTGCCCAGGCTCTCCGGGACGCAGCGGGTGACAAAATCCGACGCAATATGCACGAGCCGGGGGTTGGATACGCCAGCCGCCTCCGCCGTCAGGAGGTAAAAGTCATTCCAGGTCAGCGCCTCGTCGGAGGTGATGTGGAAGGCGTGGCCGATCGTGCCGGAATTGCCGATCAGGCCCACGAAGGCCTTGGCGAAGTCGGAGTTGTGGGTGATGGTCCAAAGGACGAGGCCATCGCCCGGCACGATGACAGGGAGCCCGCGGCGCATCCGGTCGACCGAGGTGAAGCTCTTCTGCCAGGAATTGACCGCCAGCGGAATGACCAGATTGCCGTAGGTGAGCGAAGGGCGGACGATCGTGGCGGGGAAATTCTCCTCGCGCACCGCGCGCAGCAGGCGCTCCTCGCAGGCGATCTTGTCGCGGCTGTATTGCCAGAATGGATTCGCGAGCGGCGTGGACTCGGTGATGAGGTGATGGCCGCGGAGCGGCTTTTGGTAGGCGCTGGCGGAGCTGATGAAGACGTAGTGGCCAATGCGGCCGCGGAAGAGATCCAGCCGCTGCTCGATGTCGGCGGGCGTGTAGGCGAGAAAATCGAGCACGGCGTCCCAGGTCCGCCCTTCGAGCGCGGCGATCGCCTCGTTCGGCCGCGACAGGTCGGCGGTGATCGATTTGGCGCCGGCCGGCAGCGGACCGCGCCGCGAGCGGGTGAGAAGGGTGACGTCCAACCCGCGCGCCAGCGCGAGTTCGACGCACGCCGTGCTGATGATGCCGGAACCGCCCAGAAACAATACTTTCATCGGCGCAGACTAAGGTATGAGCCGCTGCCCGCAAAGAATTCATAGTCGATCGGCACGATTTCGCTGCGGATGCCCGCCGCGTCCAATTCGCCCTGCAGACGGTCCAATTCGGCATAGGGCCGGCCGTCCAGGCCGCAGATCGGGTGGATGCGGGCTTCGCCTTCGGCGACTCGCGCCAATTCGCGGCAGGCCCGGACGTGCCAGTCGTAGTCAAAGCGAGCGGCGTACACGAACAGCAGGTGGGCGCACAGGACGAGGTCGAACGAGCGATCCGCGAAGGGCAGGCGCGGGAGGGCGCCGCCGACATAGCGCCCGTGAACGAACCCCCCTTCGTAGTCGGCCAAAAATCTGGCCGCTGCCGCGCGACGGCTGCCCTCGGCGGCGTCGATCGATGGGAAATATTTGAACCGCAGCAGGGAGGGCCGGGCACGCAGAGCGGCAATCATGCGGGCGTAATCGGCTTGCACATGGCCGGCCAGGGCATCGTGCGGCAAGCCATAGAGCGGATCGACCGCGGTGACCTCGATGCCCGCGGCGCAGGCCTCGGCCGTGAAGGAGGCCGGGCCGGCGGCGACATCGAGGATGCGCCGGTCGGCGAGTCCGGCGTCGCCGAGCGCGAACATGGAGAGGTATTCGGCGAGCGTGCGGCCGAAGAAGGAAAGGGAGGGGACGTCGAGAGTCATGGTGGATGGAAAGGGCGGACTTGAGAATGCGGGCACAAAAAAACCCGGCTCTGCGTGGAGTCGGGCTCGGGGGAGGGGCCAAAAGGCCGGGCGGCAAAATCAAGCCGTCACCATCGCCGAGCTTCCGCTCGGCGCCACCAATTCTGGCTGTGACGGCCCTGAATCATGTTCGCGATATCGCCCGGGCGGGCGCCGAAGTTCAAGTCAATACTGCGTCCCGTCTTTCCGGTCCGAACGCGGTGATGAGGCAAATGATGACGGCTCCAACGCCCGCGACTCCGGCGAGAGCCCACGCATAGTTATTGCCATGCGCCTCCGCGAATTTGGCCTGAAGCACGGAGGTTTGAGCCGCTAGCAGGTTTCCCAGTTGATACGCAAATCCCGGAAACGTGCCGCGGACTTCCTCCGGCGATAGTTCGTTCAGATGGGCGGGAATGACCCCCCAGGCCCCCTGCACCGAAAATTGAATCAAAAAGGCGCCGAATCCCATCGCGACCAGGCTCGTGGTTCCGACCCAAAGCGGAATCAAGGGCAGCGTGAGAAGCACGGCGATGATGATCGCGCGCCGTCGGCCAATGCGCTGCGACCAGGCGCCGAACGCGATCCCGCCGGCGATGGCTCCGACGCTGGCGATGATTCCCAGCAGGCTTGTGAGTGAATGGGACAGGTGGCGCTGGGTTTCCAGAAAGGTCGGGAAAAGATCCTGCGTGCCGTGGCTGTAGAAATTGAAGGCGGCCATCAGGAGCACCACGATGACGAGCAGGCGGGCATTCCGCGTCAGCGCCTTGAGCATCGGTGCCAGGCTCGAGCCGACGCCCTTCGTCACACGCTCTGCGCGCATGCGTTCCCACGCCGGCGACTCCTTTACGCCCAGCCGAATATAGAGGGCGAGGCCGGCGGGCACAATTCCGAGCAAGAACATGCCGCGCCAACCGATGTGGCTGAAAAGCAAGCCATAGGCTCCGGCCGCGAGCAGATAGCCGACCGCATAGCCTTCCTGGAGCCATCCCGATACCACACCGCGGGTGCCGGGGGGAATGCTTTCCATGACCAGGGAGGCTCCAATGCCCCATTCCCCTCCCATGGCGATGCCAAAGAGGGCCCGCATCACCAGCAAAGTCCGCAGGTTGGGCGCGACAGCGGATGCCGCCTCCATCGCGGAGAACAACAGCACGTCCAGCATCAATATGGGCCGCCGGCCAAAGCGATCTGCCAGCCAGCCGAAGATGAACGCTCCCACCGGACGCATCGCGAGCGTGAGAAACAACGCATACGTCACATCCGAAACTTGTGCCCGAAAATCGTGGGCAATGGCCTTAACGACCCAGACGAGTATGAAATAGTCGAACGCATCCAGCGTCCAACCGAGGAAACTGGCGGTGAAAGCCGCCCGTTGGGACCCGTTTAGCTGCTTCCAGACGGAGAACATGGGCTATCCGAGTAGGAAGACGCGGGCAAAGACTTGCCCCAGGCTGAGATTGGGATTCATGGTATCAGACTCATGTGGATTGTCCGGCTCGCTCTGCGGCGGCCCTATACCTTTGTCGTTGCGGCGGTTCTGATTCTGATACTCGGGGTATTCACGATATTCAATACTCCCACGGACATCTTTCCGGATATCAATATCCCGGTCATTTCCGTGGTGTTCCAGTACAGCGGCATGTCGCCGAAGGACATGGAGGAGCACATTGTCACCGGGTTCGAGCGGATAGTAACCACGACGGTCAATGACGTCGAGCACACCGAGAGCCAGTCCCTCTTCGGCATCTCCACGACCAAGATCTTTTTCCAGCCCAACGCAAACATCCAAACCGCGATCGCCCAGGTGACGGCGATTTGCCAGACTGCGATCCGGTCGATGCCGCCCGGGACCACGCCCCCGCTCGTGGTGCAATACAATGCCTCGAATGTCCCCATCCTGCAGCTTTCGTTTTCGAGCGATACGGTGCCCGAGCAGGCGATGTTCGACGTGGCCGTCAACCAGGTCCGGCCCCGGCTTGTCACCGTGCCGGGCGTTGAGATCCCCTATCCCTACGGCGGCAAGCAGCGGCAGGTCATGGTCGATCTCGATCCCGAGCGCCTCTACGCCTGGGGTATTTCGCCGGTGGACGTGTCGAACGCCATCGGCGCGCAAAATCTGATCCTGCCGGCGGGTTCGGCGAAGATCGGGAATCAGGAGTATCCGATCATGCTGAACAGCAGCCCGCCGAAGGCGGATCAGTTGAACGACCTGCCGATCAAGACGGTCAAGGGCACGACCGTTTACGTGCGGGACGTGGCCCACGTTCGCGACGGGTTCCAGGTGCAGACCAGCCTGGTGCATGTCGCCGGCAAACGCGGCGTGCTCCTTTCGATCATGAAGCACGGAGGAGCGTCGACGCTCGACGTGGTGGCGGGGGTGAAGCGAGCCTTGCGCGCGACGCTGCCGAGCCTGCCCAAGGGTCTGAGCGTGACGCCGCTGTTCGACCAGTCGCTGTTCGTGCGCGCCTCGATCACGGGCGTCGTTCGCGAGGCGACCCTAGCCGCCGGACTCACGGCGCTCATGATTCTCATCTTTTTGGGGAGCTGGCGCAGCACGCTGGTGGTCGTCATCTCCATCCCGCTGTCGATCCTCGTGTCGATCACGGTCATGAGCTGGCTGGGCGAAACGCTGAATGTGATGACGCTGGGCGGCCTGGCACTGGCGGTCGGCATCCTGGTCGACGATGCGACGGTCGAGATCGAAAATATCCACCGCAACCTGCACCAGCGGAAGCGACTCGTGCAGGCGATCCTGGACGGCGCCGCCCAAATCGCGGTGCCGGCGTTCGTTTCCACCCTGTGCATCTGCATCGTGTTCGTGCCGGTGATTTTCATCAGCGGCTCCGCCAAATACCTGTTCTTCCCCCTGGCGCTGGCGGTCGTCTTCGCGATGACGACGAGCTATCTGCTCAGCCGGACGCTCGTGCCCACGATGGTGCATTATCTTCTGGCGAGCGAAGTGGAGATGTATGGCGGCAAGCTGGATCCCAACGATCCGCACGCCGATCCCGCGAAGGCGCAGGAGACGCGCCGCCACCACAATATCATCTGGCGGGTTCACGAGCGCTTCAACGCAGGGTTTGAACGTCTGCGCGGTTTCTACGGTGGCCTGCTGGCATGGGCCTTGGACAACCGCGGGTGGGTGGTGGGAGCGTTTGGACTGCTGGTGGTGAGCGGTGTCGCCCTCGCCGCCTTCCGGCTGATCGGCCAGGACTTCTTTCCCTCGGTCGACGCCGGGCAGATTCGCATTCACGTGCGCGCGCCCCCGGGGACCCGCTTGGAGGAGACCGAGCGGCTTTACGCCGGGGTGGAGCGGGTCGTTCAACAGGACATCCCTCCCGGAGAAATCCAGACGCTGCTCGACAACATCGGCATTCCGAACAGCGGCATCAACCTGTCGCTGAGCGACGGCTCCCTGATGTCGTCCGCCGACGGCGAAATCATGATCGCGCTCAAGGAGGAACACGGGCCGACCGAGGATTATGTCGACCAGGTGCTGACGGATCTCCGGCGCGATTTTCCGGACTTGGTGTGCTATTCGGCGCCGGCCGACATCGTGACCCAGGTGCTGAATTTCGGCATCGCCGCCCCGATCGACGTCCAGATCGTCGGCGGACCCAAAGACCAGGTGAAGAATTTCGCGGCCGCCCGACAGATTGCCCGGGAGATTTCGGGGCTTACGGGAGCGGCCGACGTCCGGCTCCAGCAGGTGCCGAATACGCCGACGCTGCGGATGAACGTCGACCGCACGCAGGCGAATTTCGCCGGCCTCACGCAGCGGGACGTGGCCGACGACATGCTAATATCGCTGAGCGGCACCGCTCAGCAGAACCCGAATTTCTGGGAAGATCCGAGCGACGACGTGCAATACTACGTGCTCATCCAGACTCCCCAATATCGGATCGATACGCTCAACGATCTGCTTAATCAGCCGGTGATTCCCTCCAATCTGCCGCAGGCTCAGTTGCTCGGCGGCGTGGCCTCGCTCGAGCGCGGTCTTTCGCCCACCAACATCACTCACTACAATCCGCGCGCCACTTTCGACGTGCTGGCCGGTGTCCGCGGCGTGGATCTGGGCTCCGTGGCGCGCGGCGTCGACCGGATCGTGGCGAAGGCGCGGTCGCAACTGCCCAAGGGATCCGGCATCACGGTGCGAGGCCAGGTGCAAAGCATGCAGAGCTCGTTTCGCGGCCTGAGCTACGGGCTCATCTTCGCCATCATCCTCGTGTACCTTCTGTTGGTGATCAATTTTCAATCCTGGCTCGACCCGATGATCATACTGATGGCCCTGCCGGGGGCGCTCACGGGCATCCTGTGGATGCTGTTTGCCACCCAGACAACGATCAACGTGCCGTCGTTGATGGGAGCGATCATGAGCATCGGCGTCGCGACTTCGAACAGCATCCTGATGATCACGTTCGCCAACGATCTGCGCCTGGAGGGCAAGGACGCCCATGACGCCGCGCTCGAAGCGGGCCTGACCCGCCTCCGTCCGGTGGTGATGACCGCGCTGGCCATGATCATCGGCATGCTGCCGATGTCGCTCGGGCTGGGTGAGGGCGGTGAACAGAACGCGCCGCTCGGCCGCGCCGTCATCGGCGGCCTATTGCTGGCCACGTTTGCCACCCTGTTTTTCGTCCCCGTCGTCTACAGCAAATTTCGCGCGAAGGCACCGGAAACGCGCGTGGAAGAGGAGTTGAAAGCGTGAATACCGACCCCAAACTACCGCACCAGTCCCACCGGCACCAAAGCCAGCGCGAGCAGGGCGTCCGACATGTGAGCGGCCGCACGCTCGCGCTCGTCGGCTTGGCCGTCATTGTCCTATTCGCGGTCATTTTCGTGATCGGATTCTGGTCGCGCCACGAACGCCTCGCCAAGCGGGAGCGCATGGCGGAGGAGCTTCGCGATCGCCCTCCGGTGGTGCTGGTCGAACGGCCCAAGTCGACGCAGCGCGACATCGAGCTTTCGTTGCCGGCGGATATTCACGCGTGGTCTTCGACCGCGCTCTACGCGCGCACCAACGGTTATCTGGCGAAATGGAATTTCGACATCAGCGACCGCGTGAAAAAAGGGGAGGTGCTGGCCGTGATTTCCGCTCCGGATACCGACGCGGAGCTGCAGCAGGCCAAGGCGGAGCTCAATCAGCAGGAGACCAATCGCAAGCTCGCCCAAACCACGGACGATCGATTCCGGGGCCTGATCGCGATCCAGGGTGTGACCCAGGAGCAACTCGACCAAAATCGATCGGCGCTGCTGCAGGCCCAAGCCGGGGTGAAATCGGCGCAGGCGAGCCTGGAGCGTTTGAATGCGCTGGTGGGCTTCGAACGCATTGTCGCGCCGTACGACGGCGTCGTCACGGGCCGCACGTATGATGTGGGGGCGCTGATCAGCGCCTCCTCGGCCGGGGCGGGACAGGAGCTTTACGACGTGGCCGAGGACGATCGGCTACGGGTGTTTGTCAACGTGCCGCAGGCGTACGTCGGTCTGATTCATTTCGGCTCATCGGTGGATCTGACGCTCGAGCGCAACTATCCCGGCCACCATTTCACGGGAGTGGTGGCGCGTTCCACCGGCACGCTGGATCTGGGCACGCGCACGCTGCGGACCGAACTCGATTTTTCGAATACGGAGGCCGAGTTCAAGGTCTACCCGGGCATGTACGGCCAGGCCATTTTCCATGTTCGCCGCGAGCACCCGGTGTTGACGATTTCCACCAGCGCCCTGCTCTTCGAGACCGAGGGCAAGGATGTCGCGGTGGTGGGAGAGGGAAACCGTGTGCATCTGAAACCCGTGACTTTGGGCAGCGACTTCGGCACCGCGATCGAGGTGCTTTCCGGTCTGACCGGAGAGGAAAATATCGTCGTCAATCCGGGCGAACAGATGGCCGAAGGCCTGGTGGTGGAGCCCGCCCATTCCCAGGCGCCGGCCGCGAACAAGGGCGGCGCGTGAAGGGACGGATTCGATGCGCGGCGGCGACCGCGGTGCTGGCGGTCCTGGTCGCCGGCTGCGTGAATCAGGACCACGAGGTGGCGCAATACCGCCAGGTGCTCGATGAACAACGGCCGAAACCGGCCCGACTGGAGGCCGGCGAAACGCTAACGCTCGATCGGGCGCTGGCCCTGGCCAACGCGGACAACGAGCAGCTCGCCTCGCAGGGCGAAACGTACCTGCAGGCCTTGATCGCGAAGGACCGGGCATTTTCGGCTTTCCTGCCGACGCTGAACTTCACCCCTAATTTGACGGTCGAACAGGCGCCGCGCGGCACGGTTCCGGCCACCGCCCCCGGCGCGCCGCCGACGAGCGCGGCGGTGGCCGCCGCCACCTCGGGCAATTTCAAGCAAAGCGGAAATGTGCTGTACCGGATCCAGGCTCCGGTGGTCGGAAATATGACTTTTGCCTATCGAGATCTGCCGCTGTTCGAGGCCGCGAAGATGATCGTGGCCCAGCGCCGGGAACTGCTGCTCGATGCGCAGCAGACCCTGATGCTCGACGTGGCGCAGACCTATTTCCAGGCGGTGACGCTGACGGAGCAGACCAAGGTGCTGGCGAACTCGCTCGAACTGCAGCGCGCGCGGGTGCGGGACTTGCAGGCGCGAGTGACGATGCGCCTGTCGCTGCCGCTCGATTTGGCGCAGCAGGAGGCCAATGAAGCGGCGACCGAAGTGTCATTGCGCCAGGCGGAAAATGCGCTCCGCGATGCGCGACGCATGCTGGCGTTCCTGATCGGCGCTCCCGCCGTCGACGGCGCGCTGGTGGAACAGGTCGCCAACCCGGAGGGGCTGGCCGCGGCGGACGATTGCGTTCGGCGGGCGCTCGCGGAACGCCCCGACTACCAGGCGGCGCTGGCCGGCGTGCAGGCGGCGCGGGCCGGTGTGCGGGCGGCGGTGGCGGAGTATTATCCGTCGGTGTCCCTCAGCGCGGCGGGCTTTCTCTACGAGGAGCATTATGCCGATGCGAGCAAATGGAACGGCATCCTCAGCGCCAGTCTGCCGATCTTCTCCGCCGGACAGATTCACGAGGACGTGCGCAACGCGTGGTCGCAGTTGCGCTCGGCCGGGTTGATGGAGTCATACTTGCGGCGCAACGTCTCGCAGCAGGTCCTGGACGCCTACGATGATCTGCAGACGAGCGGCGTCGTGCTCGGGGATTTGCGCCGCGAGGTGGACGCGGCGACCAAGGCCTATGCGCAGGCCGCGCAACTGGAGAAGAACGGGCTCGCTATTCCGCTCGATGTGCTCACCGCGGAGGATACGCTGCTCAACGCCGAGCTGCAGTATGCGAGTCAGGCGTTCAATCGGACGGTCGCGTATTTGAACTTATTGCGCGTGCAAGGGGAGCTGAAGCCGGACGCGGCGTCGCGGCTTCGGTGGGTTCCGATTCCGCTGTAGCCGGGGGCCTATCACCAGGTGGAGCGCGTGGTCCCCACGCGCTTTGACCGTTATCCGCGTTTGATGCCGAAGCGCATGGGGACCATGCGCTCCACCCTTGGATTCAGGCTAGTGCGACTCGGTGAAGGTCGTCAGCGAGTGCCATTCCAGCACCTCCTGCAGCAGCGCGTGCTCCGTGCGCAGCACCACGCGCTGGAGGCTGTTCCACGTGCGACAGTAGTGGAGGCGGCTTTGGCTTTCGGTCAGGATGTGCTGCATTTCGCGGTAGCGGGCCACCCGGCGTTGGAGATCGTTGATTGAAATCAGCGAGATGAACGCGGCGGCGGCCACCGGCATCCCGATGGGGGCGAAGTAAAACACCGCTTCCACGATTGGATGCGGCACGGGCGCTTCCATCGTGCGGCAGACCGCGTAGGCCAGCGTGCTGACCAGCGCGATAAACGTGGAGATCCAGAAGCCAAACTTCAGCCGGCTGAAAAGCGGCAGCGAGCGGCGCTCCTGGCGCCGGTAATATCCCAGCTGATCCTCGATTCGCTTTTCGAGATAGGTCCGGCGAAATTCGTCCATCGAGACCGGGGATTTGGCGGTGTCCCGCAGATGGAGGATGTGCAGCGACCGGGTGAGTCCCCGCACGGCGGCAACCTCGAGGTCTTCGAAGAGAGGCGCCGTGCGCGGCAGCCCCCAGGTGGCGAGGGCGGACCGGCAGAATTCCGCCGCCAGGCGGCCTTGCACCCAGCCGTGGTGCGTCTGATGACGGCGCAGCACGATCGCGACGGCGCCGGCGCCGATCAGGCACAGCAATTTCAGCCACGGCAGCACGAGCCAGTGCAGGCTGTAGGCGAGGCTCGCCGCCGCCACGAGCGTGGCCAGCACGTGCAGGAGCACGGTGCCGACGATGAGCCGCCGGAAGTGCGGCGCGTTGCGGCTCGCCTCATGGTCGCACTTTTGCTGAAACGCAAAAATGGCGTTCGGCGCCTTGAACGGATTGTCACCGGCTCCGAGGTGCGCCGGCAGGTGGTTGAGGTGGCGCAGCGCGGCATCGGTCCGCGGCAGCCGGTCGAAGTTTTCCCGCCGCAGATCCAGCGTGCCCGCGTCGATGATGACCACCGGCTTGTTGAGCCGGCGGGCGTAGTCGATCACCTCGGCGGTGCCCCCCTTGCCGCGGGCGGGCTCGCCGTCCCAGAGCGCGACCAGGACGTCGGATCCGTCCACCGTTTCCATCCCGCAGTCGAGATAGGAGTCCTCGCGGTTGCCGCTTTCCGCGACCACCCGCACGTGTTCGGCGCGGGCCAGCAGCGCTTCGACCTGCCCCCAGCCGTCCGTCGAAAAGTCGCGGGAAAATTCCGCGGGCGGCAGGGGCAGCACGGCCTGCCACGCGTGCCCCTGGTGCAATGCCTCGCGGGCGAACAGCTGATCGCTGCCATCGGCGACCGACGAGAGCGCGATCCATTCGCCGGAGAGTTCCCGCCGCAGGCTTTCCAGGATGGACGCCAGGGTGCGGGCGACCGCCGCCGGGTCCCCCACCGCGCGATGACCGCTGAATCCCACTACGTGAAAGATCGGAAGGGCTCCGGGGGCGCTCATGCTTTCATTGCCACGCCACCTTCCTATGGCCATTCCTCGGAAGAGCGACGTGATTTTTGCCCTCGCCACCACCCACTACGGAGCGCTGCTGCAGATCGTGCTGCCGCTCTTCGCCATCATCGGCGGAGGCGTGGCGCTTCGGCGGGCGGCGTGGCTGACACCGGAGGCCGACGCGAGCCTGCTCAGCCTGGTCGTCAAGTTTCTCTATCCGGCGCTGATTCTCGACAATGTGCTCGGCAACCCGTCGCTGAGAAACCCGGGCAATCTGCTTCCGCCGCCCCTGATGGCCGTGGTCACCGTGGTGGGCGGCATTCTGATCGCCCTCCAGATTGCCCGTTGGATCGGCCTTGGAATCGGGACGGGAAAGCGGACCTTCGCCTTCACGTGTGGAATCTACAACTACGCCTACATTCCAATTCCGCTGGTCGGCGCGCTCTACGGCAAGGGCACGCTGGGGGTTCTGCTGGTGCACAATGTGGGATGCGAGGCGGCGATCTGGACGGTGGGCATTCTCGTGCTTTCCGGCGCGTCGTTGCGGGCGGGATGGAAGCGGTTGATCAATCCGGCCACGGTTTCGCTCGTTCTGGCCTTGGGGCTGAACCTCACCGGCCTGTCGAAATGGATTCCAGCCTTTCTGATGACCGCCATCCATCTGTGCGGCGTGTGCGCGGTGCCGATCGGGCTGCTCGTGACCGGCGCCTCGCTGGAGGAATTTTTCTTCCGCAACCCGAAAGAGCTGGTGGATGGACGGGTGACGACCGCGGCCTGGATTCTCCGCTTTGGAGTGCTTCCGATCCTGATGCTGACTCTGGCGCGCTGGCTGCCGCTGACGGTGGAGTTGAAGCGGGTGATGGTGGTTCAGGCGGCCATGCCCAGTGGGATCCTGCCGCTGGTGATCGCGAAGCATTTCGGAGGAAACCCGCGGACGGCGGCGCAGGTGGTGGTGGGGACGAATGTGACAGCTCTGCTCGTCATTCCGGTGTGGCTGGCGGCGGGCGCGGCGTTCGTGGGGGTTTGATTGATTTGGATGGGTGGAGCGCATGGTCCCCATGCGCTTCGGCGCGGAAGCGCCTTCGCTCCACGCTGTTTCGGCGCCAAACGCGGATGGAGGTCAAAGCGCGTGGGGACCACGCGCTCCACCCGGTCAGAAGTTCAAACCCAATACCAAGAGGCTGGCGGCCAGCGCGAGCGGCATCACAATCGCGCCGAGGCGCAGGAACTGGCCCGCGCTGACGCGGACATTTTCGCGGCGGAGGGCGACCAGCCACAGGATCGTCGCGAGCGATCCGGTGATCGACAGATTGGGCCCCAGGTCGACGCCGACCAGCAGGGCGGACGTCAAATGGGTCGGCGGGTGGAACGCATGGACGGCACCCGCCACCAGCAGGCCGACCGGCAGATTGTTCATGGCGTTGGCGGTCAATCCTGAAGCAAAGCCCGCGGCGAGCGAGCCGGCGGCGGCCGGCCATTTGCCCAAATGGCGAAGCGCCGCGCCGAGGAGCGCCGACACCCCGGAGCCCTCCAGCGCAGCCACCAGCACAAACAGCCCCGCGACCAGGGGCAGAACCGACCAGGAGATTTGTTTCGCAAGGTCGAAAAGGGCGGCCGGCCGTCGGCCGCGGACGATGAGGGCCGTCGCTCCGCCTGCCGCCAGCGTGGCCAGGCCGAGATTCCGCCCCGTGAGCGAAACGATGACCAGCGCCGCGGCGGACGCGATCAGCGCGGCGAAGGCCACGCGGCCGCAGGACGACAATCGCTTCGGGCCGCTTGGCGCAGCGAACGGCTCGCGCAGTTCTCGCCGCTCGAGACGCAGCAAGATCAGCAGAGTGGCGCCGACGGCCACGAGGGCGGCGGGTCCAAACCGGATGAGCCAAATTTCCAGCGGCGGCAGCGCATTGCCGAACACGACCAAGTTCGCGGGATTCGACACCGGCAGAACGAAACTCGCGGCGTTCGCCACGAAGGCGCAGGCGAGCAAATGGGGCCGGGGCTCCACTTGCGCGCGCCGAACCGCCGCGAGCACCGCGGGAGTCAGCACCACCACCGTCGCGTCGTTGGACAGCAGGGTGGTGATGATCGTCCCGGCGAAATAGACCAACAGAAACAGCCGCACCGACGAACCTTTGGCCCGCCTGACCGCGGCATCGGCGACCCAGTCAAAGACCCCCTCTTGTCGCGCCACTTCGGACAAGAGCATCATGCCTGCCAAGAACAAATATACTTGGGTCCCGCTTTCGATGGCGCCAATCGCCGCCGACAGGTCAATTTGGCCGGTGCCCATCAGGAGCAAGGCACCCGCGCAGGCCCAGTACGCCTCCGCTATGCCGCGCGGCCTCAGCAGCATCGCGAGAATCATCAATCCCGCGATTGCCCAAACGAAAATGGCGGAGGCGGTTATCAGCAGATCACGAGGTGGAGCGCATGGTCCCCACGCGCTTTTCCGCTTTCGACGTCAAACAGCGCGTTAGGGACAACGCGCTCCACCTCGAAATAAGCCCCCGGCTAACGCAGGAATGAGCGTTATCACGAAGCATCCCGGCTAGGAATTGGATTCCGGGGAGCCGAGGAAAATTCCCGTCGCGTGGACGGCGGCCGCGGCCTTGAATCCCTCCGTGACGGCGAGCGGCGCCTGGGAAAGGCGCATCCAGTCGTGAAAAAACCGGGCGATTTCCGCGCGCTGGGCGGTGGCGGCCGGTTTGACGACAAAGGCGTTCGCGCCGGCCGAATAGGCGCGCTCGACATCTTCGCGGCGGGCCGACGACGTGAAGATGAGCGCGGGCACGCACCGGAGCGCCGGCTGCTTGCGCATCCATTCCACCACGTCGATGCCGGTGCGCCGCGGCATCTTCAAATCCAGCACCACCAGCGACGGGAGCCGATCGTCGTCGGCGAGGCAGCGCTTCTGGAGAAATTCCATCGCGGCCTGCCCGTCGCCGCAGACTTGGAGCGTGGGCGACACGCCCGCGTCCTTGAACGCGCGCCGCAGGAGAAACACGTCGGTTTCCTCGTCTTCGGCGAGCAGGATTTCCGAGATGATATTCACGTGGGGAGAGTCGACGCCGCCGGCAATTCGATCCAGAAGGTGCTCCCCTGGCCCGGGGTTGAATCCACGCCGACCGTTCCTTTCATGCGTTCCACCGCCTTGTGAACGATCGCCAGCCCGACGCCGGTCCCCTGATAAGGATGGTCGGTCGCCAGGCGTTCAAACAGGGCGAAGAGCTTTCGCCGTCCCTGCTCGTCGATGCCGATGCCGTTGTCGCGCACGCACAGGCGAATCAGGCTGCCGCGACGCTGCGGGAAAACCTCGACGATCGGTTCCACGCCGGGCGCCACGAACTTGACGGCGTTGTGAAGCAGATTCGTCAGGCATTGCGTGAGGGACGCGTCGTGGCCAACGACCGGCGGGAATGGCCCTTGAAGCAGCACCTTCGCGGCGGGGACCTGGAGTTCGGGCCGTTCCTGGATGATTTCCTCCAGCAGCGTTCCGACGTCGACCGGCGAAAGGATGATCTCCGTTCGTGAAAGCCGGGCGAACGCGAGGACATCCTGGATCAGGCGGTCCAACCGCGCCGACGCGCTCACCACCTTGCGCAGCAGCTCAACCCCCTCGGGAATGCGGTCGCCGTAATCCTGGATCACGATCTCGCTGAAACTTTGGATCGCGCGCAACGGCGCCCGCATGTCGTGGGAAAGGCTGTAGTTGAAGGCCTCCAGTTCCGCGACGGTCTCCTCGAGTTTGCGCGAGCGTTCGCGGACCTTGACTTCGAGGTCGAGCGCGTGGGCTTGGAGTTTCGATTGGGCCGCGCGCAATTCCGTGACGTTGCGGGCGATCTTGGAAGCGCCGATGATTTTTCCTTCTCGGTCACGAATGGGCGAAATCGTCAACGACACGTCCACCGGGCTGCCGTCCTTGCGCAGGCGGACCGTCTCGAAATGGTCGACCCGCTCCCCGCGCTGCAGCCGTGACAGGATCAGGGTTTCCTCGTGCTGGCGATCCGGCGGCAGGAGCTTCAGGATCGACTGACCGATCATTTCTTCGGCGGCGTAGCCAAAAAGCCGCTCGGCGCCCGGGTTCCAATCGGTGACAATGCCTTGCAGATTTTTTCCGACGATGGCGTCGTCGGAACCGTTGATGATGGCGGCGAGCCGGAGCGCCGTCAGTTCCGCGGCCCGGCGCGTCGACACGTCCCGGAAAACGAGCACCGTGCCAGTCGTCGAACCGGAGGTGCTGCGAAGGGCCGAGGCGGAATATTCAATCGGCGTCGTGCCGCCGCTGCGGTTGAGCAGGAGCACGTGGGACGTGAGCGGGACGGCCAGCAGTTCCTGCGAAAGGAGCGAGGCCACGACCGAGTGTATCGGAGTCCGCTCGGATTCGTTCAACAAGCCGAAAACCACGTCGGCCGGCACGCCCAGAGCCTGCGACTCGATCCACCCGGTCAATTTGCAGGCCGACGGATTCAGATAGCTCACGTGGCCTCGCTCATCGGTGGCGATGACCGCGTCCGCAATCCCTTCCATCCCCCAATAGGCATTGAGCGCCGGATATGGGATTGGGGTATCTGTCACAGCCATTCGACCCCGAATATAGCCCTCCGTGCCGCGGGGTCAGGTGCAATCTCACACGCTCCTAGCGCAATCTGAACTCGCAAAAAGCACGAAGCCTGACAAAACATTGCAATTCGTGGAGACGAAGGAGACCGAATCGGCGGAGCGGATTCAGATTTTTTTGGTCGATGACCATCCGATCGTGCGACGCGGACTGGAATTGGTTTTGCGGCGCGAACCCGATTTGGCGGTGGCGGGAGAAGCGGCCAACGCCGAGGAAGGCTGGGTGCAAATCGAGCAGCTCAAACCCGATGTCGTCATCGCCGACGTGCAATTGCCCGGAGAGAGCGGCATCGCTTTGGCGCGGCGCATTCGGCTTCATTTGCCCGAGACGAGGGTGATCATGCTGACGGGCCACACGGAGCCGCCCATCGTGGACGAGGCGCTCGACGCGGGCGTGGTCGGTTATCTGCTCAAATTCAATCCGCCGGGCGATCTGCTGGCCGCCATTCGTGGAGCCGACGCCGGGCAGATTCATTTGTCCCCGGAGGTCTCATCGGCGGTGGTGCTGGAATATCGGCGGAAGCTCAAGGCGGACAATGCCGCTTCGAGGCTGACCGACCGCGAGCGTGAGATCCTGAAGCGCATCGCGGACGGGAATACGACCAAGGAAATCGCTTTCGCGTTGCGGGTGAGCGCCAAAACGATTGAAACCCACCGTCTCAATATCATGGCGAAGGTGGGGGTGCGAAGCGTCGCCGAGCTGACCAAGTATGCGGTCAGAGAGGGTATTACCCATCTCTAGGATTTGCCAGGAGCGGGCTAAGGAAATTCGTAGAAGCGAAACCTGACAGAAGGCTTAGGAACGAGGGGGAGGGGCCGATTGTCCCCACGATGGCTATACCTCCGAGCTTTGTCGTCGGCTGGCGTTCCCTGTCGCGCCGTGTCCGCGCGCCTTGGGGGGTGGCCTCGATTTCAGCTTGGAAGAGCTGTGCCGAATTGGCGCGTGGCCAGGTTGAACGAACCCTGCCCGCGCTCGAGCGGATCTTTCTTTCGGCCAGTGGGTTAACCGAACAGGTGGCCGAAGGAAGCGAGGAGCTGAATGCCCATTGCGAGCGCCTGCTGGCATTGGGCGAGGGGCTCGATACCCGGCAGCATGCCATTCATCGCTGTCAGGATCTTCTGGCAGAGCCGCTCAAGTACATCGCCGATTGCGTCGGCCAGCAGCAGCGGCTGCTGGAGGTGCTCCAACGCTGCGATGCCGGCACCAGCGCGATGTTTCGCGTGCGTCGCGACATCCAGCGCGCCCTGGCGCCTTTGACCTTCATCTCAGTGATGTTCCGGATCGAGTCGGCGTCCTTGTCCGATGAAATCCGCGAAACGTTCACGAACGTGACCTCGCAGATCGACCGACTTCGCCACCTGGCCGACGAGTCGATATCAAGCAGCGCCTCCTTGCTGGCTGAGCGGCTCGATTCCCTGCGCAGCCTCCGGGATTTTCTCCAGGCCGAGTTTCCCCGGTTGGCGGATCATCTGAACGCCAAGCGGGCCCAATTGGATCGGGCCATCGGTCAATTGGGAAAGCAACTCGGACACAACGCGGGCCGGCATCAGAACCTGAGCGCCTACAGCGCCTGCGTGCGCCGGCAGCTCGCCGAACTGATCAAGCACCTGCAATTTCAGGACATCGTTCAACAGCGCTGCGCGCATGTCATCGAGGCGCTGAACGGACCCGGCTCGGAACAAGCCCCGTTGCAGGCGCTGCAATTGCGAGGCGTGATCTCCGAGCTCGCACAGGGCCAGGCCGCGCTCCAGGCGGCCGTGGACGAAGTGAATGCCCAATCGGAGGATCTTTGCGCCGGCGGGGCGGGCGAGGATTTTTCGGCGATGACCACGGCGACGGAGGAGGTGCTCGGACTGCTGGTGACGACCATTCGCGAGGTGCGAACGCTGATGTCCGAAACCATGCAGGCGGTGGAGCGCAGCCAAGGCACGGCGGTCGCCCTGGATGGCCTGACCAAGGATTTGGCGTCGGCGCTCAACGAATTGTCGATCGACATGTGGATCATCGCCCACAACGCCGAGATTCGCGCGGCGCTGGATGGAGCCGGCACGGGGCTGGAACAGCTTTCGGCCCGGACGGCCGGAGTCGCCAATGACATTGCCCAGCTCAGCGAAACCTATGCCGGGGTGCTGGCCGAACTGTCGAATGCGGGCAAAGCGATGCGCGCGGCGACCGAGGCGGTCGGCAAGCAGGGCGCGGACCGGCGCGAAGCCTTCGATTCCGCCTCGGCTCAAGCCGAGACCCAGCTTTCCGAACTGAAGCAGCGTACGAGGGAGTCCTACACCGGTCTTCAGGAAGTGTTGCGACGCGTGCAGAGCGATCTGAGCGCCATGAGCCGCGCGGTCGGCGAAATCGGCAGCCAATGCGATGACGTGGCAGGAGCGGCGGAATGGTTGGAAGCCTTTGCGCGACAACATCGCCTGCGCCGAATCGATGAGAACGAAGCGGCGCAGCTGACGCAGCGCTACACGATGGCGACCGAGCGCCAGGTCCACGATGCCGTGCTCGAAATCGAACATGCCCCGATTCCCGAGGCCAGTGAAGAGGTGGCGGCCGGCGATGCTAAAGTAGAGCTGTTCTAATCGACCATGAAACCCGTAATTCTCGCTGTTGATGATGCCCTGACAATGCGCAAGCTGGTTTCGTTCACCTTGCGCGGGGCCGGTTATGACGTGATCGAGGCGACCGACGGCCTCGAAGCCCTGCGCGTGGCCCGGACCTCGCGTTTCGATCTGGTATTGTCGGACGTGAACATGCCCGGCATGGACGGCATCGAATTCACCCGGCAATTCCGAGCGTTGCCGACGGGCCGTTCCACGCCGGTGCTCATTCTCACGACCGAATCGGACCCGGCCAAAAAGAACCTCGCCCGGGCGGCGGGAGCGACCGGCTGGCTCGTGAAACCCTTCCAGCCCGACCAATTGCTCGCGGTGGTGGCTCGCGTGCTGCCCAACCTCGTCCCCGCCATAGCCTGATGAAAAGCGATCTCCAGCAGCAGTTCATCCGCGACATGGTCGCGGAAACCGACGAAGGACTCGACCGCTATGACACGGCCATCCTTCGGTTGGAGAAAGGCGACGCGCCGCCCGACACGCTGAACGAAATCTTTCGCGTGGTGCATACGCTGAAGGGCACGGCCGGCTGCCTGGGATTTCACTCGATCGAGAAGCTCGCCCACGCGGGCGAGTCGCTGATGGACGCGCTCCGCACCGGCACGCTGGGCATGACGCCGGACATTGCATCGGGATTGCTGAAGCTTTCGGAGTCGCTGCGGCGGCTCCTGCGCCGGGTGGATACGAATGGAAACGATGGGCCGGCGGCTGAGATCGAAGCGCAGGCGGGGCAATTGCTCGCGATGCGGGATGAATCCGCCGCGACCGATCAAGCTGGTCCTGTCGCCGGGGGCGTTGACCCCGGCGATTCCGCTTTCGATGTCGCAGGTGCCGGGGTCAGCGCCCCCGGCTACGGCGCGACGGCGCCAGATGCGTCGACCCAGCCGGCGGTAGCTTGGGGGCTGTTTGATGATGCGCCGGGAGCGCCCGCTGAGGCGCCGGCGGCCCTGGTTTCGGCTCCCGCTCCGGTGGCGAAAGCGGTTCCGGCCACTCCGGCAGCGGACGCTTCCACCGCCGCGGCCAACAACTCCACGGTGCGCGTCGACGTGGCGCTGCTCGACCGTCTCATGAATCTGGTGGGCGAGCTGGTTCTGTCCCGGAACCAACTGACGCAAATCGCCCAGAGCCGGACGGTCCGCCCGGAAAGCGTCCTGGAAATTTCCCAACGGATCAATCTGGTCACCGCCGAGCTGCAGGAGGGCGTGATGAAGACGCGCATGCAGCCGATCGGCAATGTCTGGGCCAAGTTCCCCCGCGTCGTGCGCGAAGTGGCCCGCGAACTCGGCAAGGAAGTCCGCCTGGACCTGGTGGGATCAAATACCGAGCTGGATCGGACAATCCTCGAATCGATCCGGGATCCGCTGACTCATATTGTCCGCAATTCGATCGATCATGGCATCGAATCGCCGGCGCGGCGCGCCGAGGCCGGCAAGCCGCCGGAAGGGCATCTGATCATGCGCGCCTTCCACGAAGGCGGCCAGGTGAACATCGAGATTGTCGATGATGGCGCCGGCATCGATCTGGCGCGGGTCAAACAGAAGGCGCTCAACCGGGGATTGATCACCGCGGAAGAGGGGGCGCGCCTTTCGGATCGCGACGCGACGGCGCTCATTTTCCTCCCGGGGCTGTCGACCGCCGAAAAGATCACCCGGGTTTCCGGGCGCGGCGTCGGCATGGACGTCGTCAAAACGAATATCGAAAAGATCGGCGGTTCGGTCGACGTGCAAAGCACGCTGGGGCGGGGCACCTCGATCAAGATCAAGATTCCGCTCACTCTGGCCATCGTGCCGGCTCTGATTGTGCACGCCGGCGGGGAGCGCTTTGCGATCCCGCAGGTCAGCCTGGTGGAACTGGTGCGCCTTGAGGGCGAATCCGCCGCCCGAGGCATCGAACGAGTTTACGACACGCCGGTATTTCGCCTGCGAGGCAATTTGCTGCCGCTGGTCTTCCTGCAAAAGGAATTGGCGCTCCCGCCGGCGGCCGAGCCCGATTCGGCCTTCAACATCGTCGTGCTCCAGGCGGACCGCCGTTCGTTTGGCCTGGTGGTCGACGCCATCAGCGACACGGAAGAGATCGTCGTGAAGCCGCTCGACCTGCATCTGAAGGGACTGCCGATGTTCGCCGGGGCGACGATCATGGGTGACGGACGGCCGGCTTTGATCTTGGACGCGCTGGGAGTCGCCCAGCATGCGAAAATCGTCGGCGACGGCCAGGAGCACCGCGGCGCCGAGGGGTTGGGGCGCGCCGCCGATTCCGCCGGCCAGGCCGAGGGCAAACGCACGCAATGGCTGCTCTTTTCGCTCCCCGGCCGCGACCGGCTCGCGCTCCCGCTCGATCAGGCGGCCCGCTTGGAGGAGTTCCCGGCGGGAAGCATCGAACGTTCGGGCGGCCGCGAAGCCGTGCAGTATCGCGGACAGATCATGCCGCTCGTTCGCCTTTCGCAGCACGTCGGCGGCACCACCGATCAAGGCGCCTCCGAGCCGTTGCGCGTGATCGTTTATCACGACCAGGGCCGTTCGGTCGGCCTCGTGGTCGGACAGATCCACGACATCGTCGAGCACGATGGGGCCGGGCAGAAGAACGGGCGCGCGCCCGGCCTGCTGGGTTCGGCCGTGATCGGCGGCCGCATCACCGACCTCATCGATGTTCCGGCCATTCTCCATGCCTAAGCAGCTCTGCACGTTTTATATCGCCGACCTCTTTTTGGGGCTGGACGTCCTCGCGGTTCAGGAAGTGCTGCGCGCGAGCGAACTGGCGCGGGTCCCCCTGGCGCCGCGCCATGTCGAAGGCCTGCTCAATCTGCGCGGACAGATCGTGACCGCGATCGACCTGCGCCGCCGCCTCGGCCTGGCGCCGCGCGAAACCGGCGCGGAGTCGATGTTCATGATCGTGCGGACGGACAATGCGTTTGTTGCCCTGATCGTCGATCGCGTCGGAGACGTCATCGAAGTCGATCCGGGCAGCTTTGAAGAGCCGCCGGATACCCTGCGCGGCGCAATCCGCGGGTTGCTCAGCGGCGTCCACAAGCTGCCCGGCTCCCTGCTGCACATCCTGGACGCGGACCAGACCGCGGCTGTGCCGGCGCATGCCGCCTGAAACTTTAACTCCCAATCCCAACTCAATCCTCACCCGTCATGATCATGCCCGCCACCAAGTCCAACGGCCATCGCCTTGCGAAGGTCAGCGTGGCCGAGAGCCGCTCGGCCGACCGTCAGGTCAAAATCAACGCCGAAGAACTCGCCGATCTCCGCGGCCAGCTGGCCGCCATCCACAAGGCGCAGGCCGTGATCGAATTTGAACTCGACGGCACGATCATCACCGCCAACGAGAATTTCCTGAAGACGGTCGGCTATTCCCTGGCCGAAATCCAGGGCAAGCACCACTCGCTCTTCGTCGACGCGGCGTACCGCGAGTCCGCCGAATACCGCCAGTTCTGGCGCGACCTCGCCGCCGGCAGCTACCAGACCGCCGAATATAAACGCATCGCGAAGGGCGGCCGCGAAGTCTGGATCCAGGCTTCCTACAATCCGATCCTCGATCAGCAGGGCCGGCCGAGCAAAGTCGTGAAGTTCGCGACGGACATCACGGAGACCAAGGTGGCCGCGCAAAACAACG
The DNA here is from genome assembly GCA_036502225.1 of Opitutaceae bacterium. Taxonomy (GTDB): domain Bacteria; phylum Verrucomicrobiota; class Verrucomicrobiia; order Opitutales; family Opitutaceae; genus Palsa-1447. Next base: position 83,203 of record DASXYY010000033.1, on the reverse strand, counting down.
CGCGGCAGATCGCCGAAGCCAACCGCATTCAGGCGGTGATCGAGTTCAACTCCGAAGGCGTGATCCAGAACGCCAATCAGAATTTTCTCACGGCCATGGGCTATTCGCTCGATGAGGTGAAGGGCCGCCATCACAGCATGTTTGTCGAGCCGGCCTATCGCGATTCGGCCGACTATCGCCAGTTTTGGCGCGATCTGAACGAAGGCCGCTTTCAGACGGCCGAATTCAAGCGCGTCGCCAAAGGCGGCCGGGAAGTGTGGATCCAGGCCACCTACAACCCGATGTTCGGCGTAAGCGGAAAAGTGGACCGGGTGGTCAAGTTTGCGACCGACATCACGGCCCGCAAGAAGGCCGAGTCGAACCTGCGCGAAACCGTGGCTGAAATCACCGCGAATTCCCAGGCCCTCGCCTCGGCGGCCGCGGCGCTGTCCTCCACCGCCCAGACGATGAGTGCCACCTCCGAAGAGACCGCGGCCCAGGCGGGCGTGGCCGCCGCCTCCGCCGACCAGGTAAACCGCAATGTCGCGACCGTTGCGGCCAGCGCCGAGGAGCTCAGCGCTTCGGTCAAGGAAATCGCCAAAAGCGCCTCCGAAGCCGCGCAGGCGGCCGGTTCCGCCGTTCAGGCGGCGAACGACACCAATGCCACCGTGGCGAAGCTGGGGGACAGCAGCACCGAGATCGGCAAGGTCATCAAGGTGATCACTTCAATTGCCCAGCAGACCAACCTGCTCGCGCTGAACGCGACCATCGAAGCCGCCCGCGCGGGCGAAGCCGGCAAGGGATTTGCGGTGGTCGCCAACGAAGTCAAGGAACTGGCCAAGCAAACCGCGGCCGCGACCGAGGATATTTCGGGCAAGATCGAAGCCATCCAGGGCAACACCAAGGGCGCGATCGGAGCCATCGGCGAGATTTCCAAAATCATCAACCGCATCAGCGGAATCCAGAATACGATCGCCAGCGCGGTCGAGGAGCAGGCGGCGACGACGAACGAAATAGCCCGCAACGCGGCCGAGGCCGCCAAGGGGGCGAACGAGATCACGCGCAATATTGCGACGGTCTCCGAAGCCGCCCGCGGCACTTCCGAGGGCGCGACCAATACGCTCAAGGCGGCGGAAGAGCTGGCCAAGCTCTCCATCGGTCTGAAGCGCGTCGTCGAAAGCGCCCAAGTCTGATCGGCCCGCCATGCGTCTGCTCGTCGTCGACGATTCCAAAACCATGCGGAACATCCTGATCGCGTACCTGCGCGGTCTGGGTTCCGATGTCAGCGAGGCCGACGACGGGCAGAACGCCCTGAATTTGCTGGCGAACGACATCGATTTCGATGCCATGCTCATCGATTGGGACATGCCACGGATGAACGGTCTGGAGCTGCTGCGCCAGGTGCGGTCGGATCCTCGCTGCGACGCCATCAAGACGATGATGGTCACCTCCCAGACTTCGATGGAGTACGTCACCGAAGCGCTCACGATCGGAGCGGATGATTATTTAATGAAGCCCTTGGACGAGGAAATGCTGGCCGGAAAGCTCCGCCTCCTTGGACTGCTGGCCTGATTCGAGATGCCGAAACTTCGCGCCTTGGTGGTGGACGATGCCCTCGTCATGCGGCGGCTTGTCACCGAAGCCCTGCAACGTGGCGGCCTGATTGAAGTCGTGGGCACCGCGCCCAACGGCCGCGTCGCGCTGGAGCGCATCGACCAATGCAGTCCCGATTTTGTCACGCTTGACGTAGAGATGCCGGAACTTGACGGTTTGAAAACCCTGCGGGAAATCCGGCGGAGACGTCCGCGCCTGCCGGTCGTGATGGTGTCGCTGCTCACGCAGCGGGGCGCCGCCGCCACGCTCGACGCCTTGGCGGCCGGCGCCAGCGACTACATTACGAAACCGGGCGACTCCACGGGACTTGAAGCCAGCATTGAAAAACTGGCATCCGAACTGGTGCCGAAGGTGAAGGCTCTGTGCAGCCGTTCTGCGCCCGAAACCGCCGACGCGCTTGCGACGCCCGCTCCGCGCGCAATTCGGCCTCGGTGTATTTCGCAGCACGTCGAGCTGGTTTGCGTGGCGACTTCGACCGGCGGACCGAATGCCCTGACCACCCTGTTTGACGGTTTCACCAGTCCGTTGCCCGTTCCGATCGCCATTGTCCAGCACATGCCGCCGCTTTTCACCGCTTCGCTGGCCCAGCGACTCGATAAGCATTCGAAGGCGGTCCGCTGTCGTGAAGCCAGGGAAGGTGACGTGCTGCGGGCCAGCGTCGCCTACATCGCGCCCGGCGGCCACCATCTATCGGTCACTCGCGATTTGGTGGGACGCTTTGTCGCTCATTTGACCGATGGGGCGCCCGAGAATTCCTGCCGGCCGGCGGCCGACGTGCTGTTTCGTTCGGCGGCGGCCACGGGCGCGAGCCTGCTGGGCGTCGTGATGACGGGGATGGGGCAGGACGGGCTTCGCGGCTGCGAAGCGATCCACGAGCGGCAGGGCCAGATCGTGGTACAAGACGAGGCGACCTCCGTGGTGTGGGGGATGCCGGGGGCGGTCGCGCGGGCGGATTTGGCGCACGCGGTTTTGCCGCTGCCGCAGATCGCCGGAGAAATCACCCGGCGGGTCCTTTTCACCGCGGCGAAGTCCGCCTAGGCCATGAGCACCGATCACGCCCACACCGCCGTCGGGACGGACCAGTTCGCGTTCATTCGCCAATTCGCGGAGCGCGAGGCCGGCATCATCATCGACCCGGGCAAGGAATATCTCGTCGAGAGCCGCCTGGCGACCGTGGCGTCGCGCCGAGGGCTGCCGAGTCCGAACGCGGTCATCGATCACCTTCGGTTCAGCCCCGATCGGCAGGGCACCCTGACCAATGAGGTGGTGGACGCCCTCACCACCAATGAAACGCTTTTTTTTCGCGACACGGCGCCGTTCGATGCCCTGCGCGATCAGCTGATTCCGGAGTTTCGTGCGGCCAATCCGGGGCGTCTGATGCGATTGTGGTCGGCGGCATGTTCGAGCGGGCAGGAACCCTACAGCCTGGCGATGCTGGTGGCGGATTCCTTTCCGGATCAGAAGGTGCAGATTTTTGCGACCGACATCTGCAGCAGCATCCTGGAGCGGGCGCGGCGCGGAATTTACCAGCGGATGGAGATCAACCGCGGCCTGCCGGCCAAACTGCTCGTAAAACATTTCAGGCAGGTGCCGGAAGGCTGGCAGATTGCTGAATCCCTGCGGCAGCGGGTCGAGTTCAGTCCGATCAATCTGACGCGGCCCTGGCCGACGATGCCCCCGATCAACGTGCTGTTCCTGCGCAATGTGATGATCTATTTCGACGTTGAGACGCGAAAGCGGATATTGAAGCAGGTGCGCAACGTGCTCGCCCCGGGCGGCTACCTGTCGCTCGGCGGCGCGGAGACCACGATGAATCTGGATCCGACGTTTGAGGCGGTTCGCTTTGGGCGGGCGACGTTTTATCGGGCGGTTTGAGGTTCCGGGCCGACACGCACGCGCTGTGGCCGGGGGCGCTGATCCCAGCCGTCCCGCTTTCGATGTCGCAATTGCCGGGGTCAGCGCCCCCGGCTACAGCGCGTGCGCGATCAATTCGCGAATCACGTGCTACTACGCGCCGGGCGGCAGATGGACCGCCGCCGACTTGCCGGCTGCGGTGAGCGAGACTTCGCGGGTAAATGTTTGCCCGTCCGGCAATGCCACCTCGACCGTGTAGACGCCGTAGAAACCGCGCCAGGCGGCAGCGCCGGAATTGTCCGTCGTCGTCGTGCCGCGCGTGGTCCACTCGACGCTGAGCAGGCCGCCGACGCGCTTGCCCGCTGCATTGACGGTATTGTCGGCATCCATCAGCGCCGCTTGCGGACCCATCCAATGGGTCTTGGCGCCGAAGCCCCACAGGACGAGCGCCTGCACGCCGGGATGGCTGAAGCCCAAGCGGAACAGCGTGGCGAGCGCCTCGCCCCGGTCGGCGGCGTTGGGGGTCTTGGCGCTGATCTCGGTGATGTGAATCGGAAGGCCGGTCGCCTGATACAGCCGGTCCATCGTGTGCAGGAAAATCTCGGGAGTAAGAGGAGTGTTCAGCGCAATTTCCGGGCGGTCCATCGGGCCGAGATCATGGGCTTGGGCGACGAAGCGCGCCGTATCGTGCGCTTGAATGCCGATGCCGCTGACGGGCGCTCCCTCGGCTTGCAGCTTTTTGATCAGGGCGATCATGCGTTCGGTCTTTTCCGCGCTGCCGATGATTCCATATTCGTTGACGAACAGCAGCGGCTTGGGGTCCAGCCGATGGGTTTCCTCGAAAACATAGGGGACAATCTGCTCGCCGAGGCGGTCCCGAAAATAGCTGCCGTCCAGCATTTCGTTGTCGACGTCCCAGCTTACAACGCGACCGCGATAGCGCCCGACGATGCCCTCGATCCGGCGATCGACGGCCGCGCGCAGACCGGCGTCGCTCAGCGTCTGCATCCAGGGCATCGCGTATTTTTTCTTGGCCCAGAGTATATTGTGGCCGCGCATCTGCAGGCCGTTGGCCTCGGCGAAGGCCAGGAGCGCGTCGGAGCGTGAGTAGTCAACCTGGCCCTGCTCGGCCTCGTTGTCGTACCACTTCATCTCGTTTTCGCAGACGAGCCCGCTGAAGTGGTCGAGAATGTATTGGCGGTAGGCCTGGCCGTCGGGACCGGTATCGGCAAAGGGCGGGGAGGCGATCGCCATTCCGAAGAGGAACGCGTGGCGCTTCAGATGGTAGCTGACCCGGGCGCCGGTGATCGGACGGTCGGCGGAGTCAACCACCGCGACCGAAAAGTCGCCTTTGCGCAGATGTTCGATGCGGGCATCGGCGTCGGAGCGCCAGTCGGCCCGGGCGAGGACCGGGGCGAGAAGGAGGGCGGAGAGGAGGGCCAAGGGCAGGCGGAGCATGGGGGGGAAGAGGGGAGGGGGAGGGATCGCAGCATCGCCCTGGGTGCGCGGGCCGGCAATGTTGCGGGTGGCGCTAACATTAGCCCAGCTGCCGTGGGTGGAGCGCGGGGTCCCCACGCGCGTTAACGTCCGCCCGCAGTCGGCGCCGGAGCGCGTGGGGACCACGCGCTCCACCCGGCTTCCGGGGTGAGTACTTTGAAATCAAACGTTCTCGCGGGCGGCGAGTAAGGGCCCTCGGCCGACGTCCGCACCGTGTGCCCGTCGTACTCCATCGACGTCCGGCGGAAGGCGCCTTTTTCGTAGTCGGGGGTCAGTCCGTCATCTTCATATAGCCGGAACGAGGCCTTTCCTTCGGCGTCGGGATAGATGCGGCACGTCAGCACGTCGACCGGCTTTTCGCCGACGAAATTCATCGCCGGGGCCATCGGCAGGATGGCTCCCCCGCGCACATAGAGCGGAACGCGTTCCAACGGCGCGTTCGCCACGATCATCTGGCCGCCGGAGAAACGTTTTCCCGTCCAGAAATCGTACCAGACGCCCGCGGGCAAATAGACGCGGCGCGAGGTCTGGCGGGGAGCGAGGATCGGCGCAGCCAGCAGCGAGTCGCCGACCATGAATTCGTCCTCCAGATCGAGCGTGTTGGCGTCCTCCTGAAACTCCAGCAGGAGCGGCCGAATGAACGGTAGCCCGCTCGCGTGAGCCTGCTCCAGCGTGGTGTAGAGATAAGGCATCAGCGCAGAGCGCAGCCTCAGGTAGTTCCGGACGATATCCTCGTAATACGTCCCGAACCGCCACGGCTCGTGGTCATAGGCGTCGATGGCGGCGTGGTTGCGGCACAGCGGCGCCAGAAAACTGACTTCGTACCAGCGCACCATCAGCTCCCCATCCGAACGTCCGTTGAAACCCGATACATCGCTGCCGACGAAGGCTTCGCCCGAAAGCCCCAGGGATTCGTACATGGGCAGTGTGAGGGCGAGGTCCGCCCAGGTGCTGTGGTTGTCGCCGGTCCACATGGTGGAGTAGCGCTGGAGCCCGGCGTAGCCCGACCGGCTGACGATGAAGGGGCGTTCGCGGGGGCGAAGGCGGCGCAATCCTTCGTAGGTGGCGCGCTCTTCGCCGAGCGCGAAGAGATTCCGGTTCCGCGCGTACGTCGAATGGGCGCCGTGGTCATCCCAAATGACGTCGGCTTGGGACGCGCCCGTTTTGTCGACGAAATCGGACGGCTCGTTCATGTCGTCCCAGATGCCGGCCACGCCGGCGTCGAGATAGAAGCGATGCAGGTCCCCCCACCAGCGCGAGGCCTCGTTCCTCGTGTAGTCGACGAACACGGCTTTGCCCGGCCAGACCTCGCCGATGTAGAGGCCGCCGCCGGCGCGCTTCAGAAAATAGTCCTTGGCGGCTCCCTCGGTGTAGACCGGGTAGTCGTTGTCTCCGGGTTCGTACTTGATCCCCGGGTCGACGATCGTGACCACCTTGACGCCCTGCGCCCGCAGCCGATCGGTGAACGCCCGCGGATGGGGAAACCGCTCGGGATCAAAGGTGAAGTCCCGGAATCCGCGCATGTAGTGGATGTCCAGATAAAGGACGTCGAGGGGCAGCCGTTCCGCGCGATAGCGGTCGACGATCGCCTCCGCGAGCGTGTCGGGATAATAGCTGTAGCGGCATTGCTGATTTCCCAAAGCCCACCGCGGCGGCATCGGCATCCGGCCGGTCAGTTCCGTGTAACGCTCGACGATGGAGTGGATCGCCGGCCCGCCGAAGAAGTAATAGTTGATTTCGCCGCCGTCGGCGCCGAAGCGGATGCACTCCTGGCCGGTTCGGCCGAATTCGAAGCGCGAACGATAGCTGTTGTCGAAAAATATCCCATAGGCGGCGCCGTTCTCCCAGCCGACATAAATCGGGATGCTCTGATAGATGGGATCGGTTCCCCACGTGAACCCTTTGTCGGTGTTCCACATCGTGAATGCGTCCCGGCGTTTGTCCAAGTGGGCGGCCTTATCTCCGAGGCCGTAGAAATGTTCGTCCAGTCCAAGCCGCTTGGCCACGCCCACGTGGCCCGTTGCCGAATTGCCGGCCATCGGCTGCCAGTCCGCGTTGATCACCCGGCCGGTCTGCGCATCCCGAAATTCGATCAGCAAGGGGGATCGGGCGATGTTCACCAGCAAGGCCGACGTCTTGAGATGAATGGCCTTGTCGTCCTCGCTGACGCGCGCGTCCGTGGGACTCCAATCCGTCTTCGCGATCGCCCACGAGTCATCTCGAGAAGGTAGAACGGTTCGGAAGGCCGCGCGAACGCGCACGAGGTCCGGCGCCAGCGCCGTCACGCGGACTTCCGAGCCGTCCGCGCAGGTGAGATCGGCTCCGCCCGCAATTGGGCGCACCTGCGTGATGCTTCCAATCGCGGTCAAGTTTTCCGGCGCGTCGTCGGCGCGCAAAGTGCCGGCGACGGCCAGAGTGAGAGCGGCCAGCCAAAGTGTTTTCATGCGATTAAAGGGTTTCCGCTCGGTGGTGGAGCGCGTGGTCCCCACGCGCTTCGGTGCCAAACGCGGATGGAGGTTTAAGCGCAGGGGGACCATGCGCTCCACCTTTGGTTAGTGAGCATTTTCAGGTTAAGGAGAGAGCAGAAATTGCAGCGGGATCTGAAGCCGCCGTGCCCATGCGGTCTCGGAATGATCGTCGCCGGGGAAAACGCGAGAATCCCAATCGACCCCGTCGCGAAATCCGGCGGCATGAGCGGCCGCGTCGACCTGCGCTTGGAAGGGGCCATAATTCGCGTCCAACGTGAGCGTGCCGCGGTCAAAGTACCAGCGCTGATCGCTTCCGGCGGAAAGATGGGCCGCGACATAGTTCGCGGCGGATCCTCGATCGATGGTCCAGTGCGTCGAGAGACAGGCCGCTCCGCCGAAAACGGCCGGATATTCAATGAGCGCGTCGGCGCTGATGAGCCCGCCTAGGCTGGACCCCGCGGCGAAGGTGTGACTGCGGTCCGGCAAGGTGCGGTAATGCGCGTCGACCCAGGGCTTCAACTCCGTGGCCAGAAAGCGCAGATACCGGTCGGAGCGGATTGCGACGTGCGGCAACTGAAATTCAGACGGAATGCGATCGATCCAAGGCGAGGTCGCCGCGCGCTGGGGCATATCGTCGGCCACCCGCGTCAGGCCGGAATTCCAAATGGCAACGACGATCGCTCCCCGTGTGAGGCCCTTGGCCATGAGCGAGGCGACCGCTTGATCCGCTCTCCAAGCAACGCCCGCCAGACTGTAACGGGCGTCGAACAGGTTCTGTCCGTCCTCCATGTAGAGAACCGGATAGCGTTGGGAAGCGTGGTCGTCGTATCCCGGCGGAACCCAGACATCCACCTGGCGGGGTGGCAGCCATTGCGACGAGAACGCCGGATAACTGTCCAGTCGGCCCACCGCGGCGGCCGGACGGCCGGCGACCTCCAAATCGATCTCCGGGCTCGCGATCGTGCCTTCCCGGTCCGAGACGGTGACGACATAATGGCCGCTCAAGTCGGGCAAAGCGCGTCCGAAATCCAAGTTCGCCCCGGTTGCCCACGGAATGGCGATGCCATCCTGATACCACTGATAGACGAGGGGAGGCGTGCCCGTGGCCGGAGCCGACCAATGGATCGGGCTTCCGACGGCGGGCGAATATTTCGAATCGGGGTGACTGAGAAAAGTCGGAACCCGGGCGCCGCGGATTCCGAATTCGATGTGGTTGGGCGCAACGGCCACATCGTCCACCTCCGCCGATGCGCAATGGCCGCGAAGATCGTTCGCGGTGGCGACAAACGTGGCGATTTCCCCCGGCGGCCAATCGGCCGGCGGATGCCAATAGACGCGGTAGGGAGCGCGAGTGGCGGTTCCCAGGATCTCGACCTGGCCGGGACGGGAAGCACGGCGCAGGGCGAAAGTGACCTCGGCCACCCCATCGCCGCCGTCCGTATCGGCGCGAAACTCCGCCCGGCTGGCGATGGGCTGGCCGTCCACGGTTCGCGTCGTGAATTCCAACGTGGCCCCGCTCGCGGGCGCGACGAAATGAACGGAGAGTCCGGCCGGCGGCCGCGCAAGCGGCTGGCTGGCTTCCCACACCGCGAATTGGAGCGGCGCGAGTGCAATCTCGACGCGGCCTCGGGCGTCGGCTTCGAGAGCGGGCGGAAGCCGATCGTTGCTGTAGAGGGGAAGCAGCGTCACTCCGGCGGGCTGCGCGGTCGGCAGACGGGCGGAACGGCGATCCGTTCGGGAGGCGTTGAACGCGACGAGATACTCGACCAGCTCCGAGTGTTCCAGACGGGAGAACGCGAACAGATCGTCGCCGTCCGTGGGCCGGACGAACGTGGCTCCGGTGGAGAGACCGGGATGGGCCAGCCGGAGGCGCGCCAGATCCGACGTGAGGCGAAACAGCGGCTGGCATTCGTCGAACTTGTCGTCGGCGCCCGTGCGCGTGGATCCCAAGAGGTGAAGCGCGCGATATTGCGGCGTTTGCGAAGGGAACATGTCTTCGCGCGCGGCCCTGTCGTCGCCAAAGCCGGTCATGCCCTGCTCGTCGCCGTAGTAGAACACGGGCTGGCCGCGGCTCAGGGCCAAAAGGCCGTCGGCGAGTTGCGCGAGACGAAATCGCTCGCCGGGTGAAGCGCCGGGGTTGTCGCGGGAAACGAAAAACCCAAAGCGGCCGGCATCGTGGTTGCTGATGAAGGTCGTGAGCGAACCGGCGCTGCGATCGGGCCCCGTAAAATAGTCGTCCTGCTCGAACAGCCGGCGCAACTCCGCGGGGCCTTGGTGCTGCGAAAGGTACTTTTGCGCTGCGCCGAAGAAGCCGAAATCGAGAACGGCATCGAGCGTGCCCGCGGAGGCGAACGCGCTCGAAAATTCCCCGTCGATGATATCGTGCGACACCTCGCCGAACATCAGGAAGTCAGGCCGGCCCAGTTCGCGGGCGCGCGCATGCAGGGCCGGCGCAAAGGCCTGCCAGAATTCCTGATTCACGTGCTTCACCGTATCGATCCGGTATCCGTCGATGCCGAAGTCTTCGAGCCAGTGACGATAGACGTCGATGAACCCCCGGACGACCCGAGGCTGTTCCGTGAAGAGGTCGTCGAGTCCGACAAAATCTCCATAGAGCGCGTTTTCGCCGCGAAAATGCGAATTGCCGCGATTGTGATAGAGCGTGAGATCGTTGAGCCAGGCCGGGTTTTTCGCCGCCGCCATGTCCGGGTCGACGATCGGCGGGTGAGGAAAGCTGCGTTCCGCCGAAAGAGATGGAAACGCGTCCACCGGGCCCAGTCCATTGTAGGCGGCCTCCTGCACGTCGAAGGGATGACCCGACGAGTTCCGGTACGGGGCATGGGCGAGATCGACGTAGTCGGTTCGACCGTCTTGGTAATGAATGACGTCGGCCGTGTGGTTGACGACGATATCCAGGTACACGCGGATGCCGCGCGCGTGCGCCGCGGCGATGAAGTCGCGCAGATCGGCGTTCGTGCCGAGATGCGGATCCACGTTCATAAAATCCAGGATCCAATAGCCATGGTAGCCGGCGCTTCCTAGCTGCACGACTTGATTGCGGAAGGGCGGGGTGATCCAGATCGCGCTCGCGCCCAGCCGCTGAATGTAATCGAGATGTTCGGTCAGTCCCTTGAGGTCGCCGCCATGGAAATACCCCTGATTCGCGGGGTCGAACCCGGTTTTGTCCGGGCCGCCGGTCAAACCTCCCTGGTCATTGGCCGGGTCCCCGTTGGCGAAACGGTCGGTCAGCACGAAGTAGAAAACTTGGCCGGCGCCCGGGTGTTCGTAGGCGGGAAGGGAAATCGCGGGGATTTCCGCGCGCGCGCAGACCGCCGCGGCCAACGCGAGTAACCAGCGGCAATTCATAGTCGACCGACGATAGAAGGCGTGACGCGGGGGTCAAAAACGCCGGAGATGAAAAATCCGATTTGAACCGGACAAAACTTAGATTGCGCGGTTCCGGCCGGCCGCACCTAAGGTTTATCCGCCCCATCTCGGTTTTTTAGGGTGTTTGCTCGTGGCCTGAAGGAGCAACCCCATGCGACACCATCCCAGTACCTCAAAGCTATGCACGTCACCAAGACATTCCTTCTAGCTCTGGCTGGGGCTTCGCTTGCTTCGGCGCAGACGGCTCAGACTCCCCCGCCGGCGCCTGCGCCGGCTCCGGTTCCGGCGACCCAACAGCCGAGCACCACCGACCAGCCGGTCCTCATGCAGCAATTCATCGTTCAGGGCGGATACGCCAGCAGCTTGCTGGCCGCCGCCACGGCGAAACAGGACAATGACGGCATTACGGAGGATCTGGCGCCGGAAGACCTGGGCAAGCTCCCCACCGTCAGTGTCGCGGATGCCCTGGCCACACTGCCCGGCGTTGCGGCGCAGCGCACGAACGGTCGCGATCAGCTGATCAGCCTGCGCGGATTGGGGCCCGATTTCCAAGTGGGAACGCTGGACGGCGTCGAGCAGGCGACCACCAATGACAATCGCGCGGTGGAGTACGACCAGTACCCGGCCAGCTTGGTCGGCGGAGTCACCATCTATAAGACCGGCCAGGCCAACTTGGTCGGCGGAATCGGCGGCACCATCGACATCGAATCCATTTCTCCTTTGGCGGTGGATCATCCCGTGCTCGAAGGGCAGTTCCAGTACGACTGGACGAAATTTCCGGCCCTGACCCCCGGCGTGAAGGCGTACGGCGTGGGAGGCAACGTGTCGTTCATCGACCAGTTCGCCAACAACACCGAGGGCGTGTACGTGGCAGTGGACCACACGGAGAATCCTTTTCACGGCAAGGAATTCCAGGCCTGGGGTTACCCGACCGACGGCGCCGGCAACCTGGTTCTCGGCGGCATGGAGGATTGGGCGACCGCCGAATTGCTGACGCGCGACTCCGCGATCGCGGTCCTCGAAAGCAAGCCGTCGTCGTTCGTGCACAGCAAAGCCGAAATCTATTGGACGAAATTCTACGACAATCAGGCGCTCCGCGGCATGCAGGTGCCGATGGCAGAGTACAGCAGCGCGGAGCTCCAGCCCGGCTACACCGTGACGGATGGCGCGATCACGAGCTACACACTCAAGAATGTCCAACCGGTGCTGGAAAGCCTGACGGCGCTTCGTCACGACCATCTCTACGGCGGAGTCTGGCGCCTCGATTTCGGCGACCCGGACACCCAGTGGCCGCTCCACGTGCTGATGGGCTATTCGCAGGTTCACCGCTCGGACGAGGACTTGGAATCCTACGCCGGTCTCGGATTCAACGGGGGAGCGACCGATGCGGACACCTTTCAGGTGAACCAGCCGATCGGCGGAGTTCCGGTGGTCGTATCTCAGACCAATTACGCCAATCCGGCGCTCTTCACGCTGACGGATCCCCAAGGATGGGGCACGGGAACGTTCCCGACCACCGGGCAGGAAGGTTACCTGAAATTTTTCACGGAGAACGACATTGTCGACTCGATCAAGGTCAACACCGTCCACCCGCTCGGCTGGGGATTTCTCAAGGACGTCGATTTGGGCTTCAGCGTAACCCAGCGGTTCAAGGACCAAGCGCAGGAGCCGACCGGCTACCTCGTCAATTCCGACGGCAAGCCGCAGGATCCCTTGCCTCCTCTCTTGGGGACGAGCGACCTGGGCTTCATCGGAAATCTTCACCCAATTGCGTGGAACGGCGAGGCGCTGGCTTCGAATGGAACGTACACGTTTCTCCCCAATCCGAATCCCGGCACTTTCCTGGGTGACGCGTTTCAAGTGAACGAATCGATTCTTCATCCCTACGTTCAGCTCGATCTGGCGGGGACGCTCGGCGACATGCCCTGGGCGGGAAATGTTGGCGGCCAGGTGGCCATGGCCGACCAAAGTTCCAAAGGTTTTGGGGGTCTGGGCGAATCCGCCCCGCGCGTGGATGGAAATTCAAGCTATGCCAATTTCCTCCCGGCGCTGAACCTGCTGCTGCATGCGACGCCCCACGATATTGTCCGCTTTAGCGCGGGCATCCAACAGGCGCGGCCGCCGATGTATCAGATGCGCGCCGGTTCCGACATCACCTACAACACGACCGATGCTGCGGCGGGCAGCGGCTTCAGCCCCTGGGGCGGCACCGTGGGCAATCCGAATCTGCGCCCGTGGCAATCGGACTCGCTGGATCTGTCGTTGGAACACTACTTCAACGGTGGCAGCTATGTGGCCATTGCCGGTTACGACAAGTACCTGCAAACCTATGTTTATCAGCAGCCCACGGTTTATAACTTCACCGGACTGCCTTACACCAGCGCCACGCCTCCGTGGACAGAGCAGGGCATCATCGAAGAATTCCAGAACGGCGCCGGCGGACATTTGAGCGGCCTTGAAGGCACAGTCCAGCTCACCAGCGATCTTCTGACCAACGGTGCGTTTCGAGGTTTCGGCGTGCAGCTCAACGGCACGCTGACTCACAGCGCCATTCAACCGTGGGGCCCCGGCAACGGCGACCAGCCCCTCGACAATCTCTCGAAGAAGGTCGGCAATCTGACCCTCTACTACGAGAACCACGGCTTCTCAGCCCGCGTGAATTTCAACTATCGCGGCGCGACGCGCGAATATATCACGACATTCGGCAAGCCGAACGTCGCGGGCGCCGGCACTCCCAACGATGGCTATGCCCAGGAGCAGCCGGAGCACACGATCAATGCCCAGATCAGCTACTCGTTCCGCAACGGTTGGTTCAAGGGCATCACCATGTATCTTGAGGGCACGAATCTGAACAACGAGCCGCTCATCACGTTCAACAATGGCGATGCGCGCCAGCTCATCAACTGGCAGGAATATGGCGCCTCCTACAAGGCCATCATTTCCTACAAGTACTGATTGAAGACTTGGCTCGATCGGCGTTCCGCCGGGGTGCTGGCGCACATCACCTCGCTCCCCGGCGAATACGGCATCGGGAATCTCGGTCAGGGGGCGCGCCAGCTCATCGATGTGCTGGCTGCCGCGGGTATCCGCTACTGGCAGATCTGCCCCCTCGGTCCGACTGGCTACGGCGACTCTCCCTATCAGTTGTTTTCCGCTTCGGCGGGAAATCCCTATTTCATCGATTTGGGTGAGCTCGTCGTCGACGGTCTTCTGGACGAGGGAGATCTGAGCTGCCTTTGGCAGTTGCCCGGAGACCGCGTCGACTACGGCGCCCTCTACCGTGAATTCTGGCCGGTGCTGGCAAAAGCCCACATCCGGTTTGTCCTACAGGGACGGACGGAAGTGTCGGGACTTGGGCCCCTGTCCGAATTTCGCGAGCGGCATGCGAGCTGGCTTGAACCCTTTGCCAGCTTCGTGGCGCTCAAGGAGCACTTCGGCGGGTATCCGTGGACGCTTTGGCCGGAAAGCTTCCGGGTTTGGCGGGCCGAGCTGCCCAAGAATCTGCCTCTGCCGGCTCGGCGGGACGCGGACAAGCACGCGTTCTATCAATATCTCTTTTTCGGGCAATGGGCGCGGCTGCGCCGCTACGCGACGGAACGCGGTGTGCAGGTGATCGGCGACGTGCCCATCTTTGTTGCGCTCGATAGCGCCGACACGTGGCAAAATCGCTCGGTGTTTCGCCTGGACGCACGGGGGCAGCCCGTCGCCGTGGCGGGCGTGCCGCCGGATTATTTTTCCGCGACCGGCCAGCTTTGGGGCAATCCCCTGTACGACTGGAACTACCTGTCCCGGACCGGATATGCCTGGTGGATTGAGCGGCTGCGCGCGGCCTTTCAGCTTTATGACGTGGTCCGCCTCGACCACTTTCGCGGCTTCGACAGTTATTGGGAGATTCCGGCGGGGGCGGAGGACGCGCGGGGTGGCCGCTGGCGCCCGGGACCGGGCATGAAATTCTTCAAGGCGGTGCAGCGAGCGCTTCCGGGGGCCCGGATCATCGCCGAGGATCTGGGTTACACCGGACCCGAGGTCGTCGATTTGCGGCGCGAGGCCGGCCTGCCCGGAATGAAGATCATCCAATTCGCGTACGGCCATGATCGGCACAACGTGAATCTGCCGCATTTTTTCCCGCCGGAGAGCGTGGCTTACACGGGAACGCACGACAACAACACGGCGCGCGGCTGGCTGCGCGGCCTCTCGCCGGAGAGCGCGCCCCTCGTGAAGGAGTATTTCCAGCTCAACGGCTCCGATTCAGCGTGGCCGATCATTCGCGCGCTGCTCGCGACGCCGTCGCGGCTGGCCGTCGTCCCGATGCAGGATTTGCTGGATCTGGGCGCGGAGGCGACGCTCAACCGCCCGGGCACGGCGGAAGGCAATTGGCAATGGCGGTTCAGCCGGGAGCAGTTGGTGGAGCTCGAGGAGAACAAGGTCGCGACGCTGCGGCGGTGGGTGCAGCTCTATGATCGGACGGGGGATCGAGAGTTGGTGGACTTCAGCGAACCGCCGGGGCATTAGCCTGATTATTTCATGAAATGTTCAGGCTAGGTGGGTGGAGCGCGTTGTCCCTAACGCGCTGTTTGGCGTCGAAAGCGGAAAAGCGCGTGGGGGACCGCGCGTTCCGCCCGCTATGATAGGGGGTGGGGTTCGCCCGGTCAGAAATGGAAACAGACAACGAGGGCGGCAAGCCAGGTGACCGCGGCGGTGGAGATGAGACGGACCATGAAGTGTCGAGCCCGCGAAATCACGACTGAAGGCAATTCGATCCACGAAATATCAATGATCCAGCGCACCCTGGGCGTTGAAAATCCATTGGCTTGATACCAGCGGATGTCATCCGGGATGAAGCCTTCCTCCGCCAACTCGTGGACAAATGCTTCCCTTCGCGTTTGATTGAAGGTGTCGCGCGAACAACGGACCAGGACCCGTCCTTCGTGAAGTTCCACCCGGACCAGCGTGTCACGCGCGCCGAAGCAGAAATCGTAGGTGGCGCTGCGAAGCGCCGGATCATGGGAAGAGCCCATGGAATTTTCGGACCCAGACGGCCGAAATCCGTTCCGAACTGCCGTGCGCGGAAATGGCCCATTTAATGCTCGTTGGGTCAATTGGTTCATGTCACGGCCGCATCGCCAATATTCGGAAATCCTTCTGGTCATGGCGCTCGTTCCGACTGGCGGTGGGCGCATGGCTCCCGGCTATCATGCTCGGGGGCAGATCTATCGGCTAGCGACGGCCGTGCCCAGCCTGCGGGTGCAGGCTGCCCCCAGCTTTCGCTTCGCCGTCGTCCGCCCGCCTGGGTGCCCGTTTCCCGGCCTGCCTTCCCGCCGCGGGTGGCCACGGCCTACTCCGGCATGACCTCCGAATGTCGATCGGAAATTCTGATCATCGACGACGAGCCGCAGGTTCGCTTGGTGCTCAATCGCGTGCTCGAAGGAGCCGGGTACGCCGTGCGCGAAGCGGCGGAAGGCCGGGTCGCGCTTGGCGAAGTCGCCCTACGGGTTCCGGATGCAATCATCCTCGATCTCGGATTGCCCGACATCTCGGGCTTTCAGGTATTGCAGGCCCTGCGGTCCTTCACCCAACTGCCGATCATCATATTGTCCGGTTTCGGCGACGAGGACACCAAGGTGAAGGCCCTCAACGGCGGCGCGGATGACTACGTTTGCAAGCCGTTCGGCACCGCCGAACTGCTGGCGCGACTGCAGGTCATGCTTCGGCGCACCGTTCCCGCCGCGGCCGATCCGGTGGTGCGGCTGGGCAGCCTGGAAATCAACCTTTCCTTGCAATGGGTCTGCCGCGACGGTCGGCAAATCAAGCTGACCGCAACGGAATTTCGGCTGCTGCAGATGCTCGTGGCCGATTTGGACCGGGTGGTGACGCACGAGAGGATTCTGCAGGAACTGTGGGGGCCATCCGCGGCCAACCGTATTCACTACGTTCGCACGTACATGGGCCGCCTGCGCATCAAGCTCGGCGCGGATTTCACCGATTTTCTGCATAGCGAGTCCGGCGTAGGCTATCGCCTGGTCAGTCGGCCCGAGCCCCCCCGCTCGCGGACGCTTCCAGTCACAGAAGCATGAACGCAGCGCCCACAATCAGTGTCGGAAGCAGCGCCGCCGCCATCAGCGCGAGCGGCGAGACGCCATTCGCAAAAAAGCGCTGCAGAATCGATTGACCGGCGGGATTGGGCGCGTTGGCGATCACCGTCAGGCCGCCGCCGGTCACCGCTCCCGCGACGACGGCGTACTTGAGCGCGAGCGGGAGATTGGGGACCAGCGTGGCCAGGTAGGTGATGGCTGCGTTGTCGTTGAAGCTCGTCAGGAAGGTGGAGCCGAGAAACAACTGCACCCGGCCCAGGTGCGCCAGCACCGGCTGCAGCCACCAGCCTTGCAAGCCGCCAAACACGACGAGACCGCAAAGGAAAAGGCCGACCATCAAAGGAGGCCTGAGGTCGAGTTTCTTTTGGTAGTGGGAGGTCGCCTGGGCAAAGGCGAGGAAGAAGAGAAATGCGCCAATGAACAGCGCCGGATAGTGCGCCAGCGCCACGATCGTTGCCATGAACAGGACTTGAACAACGATAATCCAGATCGGGATGTGGGCGCCGCCGCCTTGAGTCTGCGCGCGGCCGCGCGCAAGGTGGATCCGATCCAGCTCGGCGAATTCCCGGCGGAAAATCAGGTAGTAGAGGACAGTCGAGACCACAATTCCGACGGCCGCCTTCCAGCCGAGATGGATCAGAATGAAGGGGGAATTCCAGTGCCAGGGGCCGGCCGCCATCACCATGGGGGGGGCCGCAAAGGAGGTGAGTGTTCCGCCCACCGAGACGTTGACGAAGAGCAGCCCGATCGTGGCGTAGGCAAGCCGCGGAGACGGGTTGTAGGGATAGAAGTGACGGGCCAGCAGGAGCGCCGAGATGGTCATCGCGCCCGGCTCGCTGATGAAGGAGCCGAAGAGCGGTCCGATGATGAGAATCGCCATCCACCACGCGCCAAGGGTTGCGCCTCCGAGAATCGCCACGAACTCCATCGCGCGTTCCGCAAATCGCAGCATCGGCCGGGTGGACGCCAGCGCCATGATGACCATTACAAACATCGGCTCCGTGAAATCGCACTTTCCGCCGACATAGTTCAGCGCGGCGGCCCTTCCCTTGACGGCCAGAACGGTCACGAAAAGCACGGCAGTCCAGAGTCCGAAGACGGCTTCCACTTCTCCGCAAAAATGCAGGATCTGGCCCCAAAAGCTGACCTCGGCCACAGGGTTCCCGTCGTCGTCGTAAGCCTGTCGGCGGTCGGCGTGGCCACGGGCATGCCGTGCCTCGGCGGCTCGCGCCCACGCCCTGAATTTTGGAGTCAGGAACGTGTGCACGATCGCCACCAAAAAAAGGAGTGTGACGAAGAGGTTAAACCGATCCGTCTGCACCCTGACCGCGAGCTCCCGCCACAGTCCCCCCGCTGGAACGCGGGGGTACTGATCGAGCGGCAGCGGAAAGCTCAAGCCCGGCGTTGCCAAAGCCG
Source organism: Opitutaceae bacterium (assembly GCA_036502225.1). Classification (GTDB taxonomy): domain Bacteria; phylum Verrucomicrobiota; class Verrucomicrobiia; order Opitutales; family Opitutaceae; genus Palsa-1447. The sequence goes on along the minus strand of DASXYY010000033.1, from coordinate 64,896 downwards.
GCTGAACAAGGTCCATCCGTATCCCGCCGCGATCCCGGCCGACACGCACCAAGGACTCACGGTTTTGGGATCGAAGAGGGCCGGGCAGACGTACTGTACCAGGACCAGCGCCACCAGGAGGTAGGCGACGCGCCGAAACGCTCCCGGCATTGCCGTCAACCCGTTAGGGAACTTGCCTTCCGCTTGGAGGCGTTCGTGCCGGATTCGGGCCCGTTCCTGGATGGTGCCGAAAGCCAGTCCGATTACGCCTCCCGCCACCAGAGCGATGGCAGCGCGGAACGCGGGGAAGAGAGACATTCCTGAGATCATGGTTAATTAGGCGACCGGAGTTTCTGAAACCTTGTCCATTACCATTCCGGCATAGCCCGGAGCGCCCATTTCGGGCAAGTCCAGACCTCCGATTTCCACTTCCTTGCTCACCCGATTCCCGACCAGCGCCTCCGCGATGTAGTAGACGACAATCGAAAGGACCGCCAGGACGATAAAGCACGTCAGGACTCCGATGAATTCCGCGGTCAGCTGGCCCATGCCGCCGCCGTAGAATAGTCCTTTGACGGTCCCGGCGACGCCGTTCCAACCGTCCCCGTAGGTTCCGTCGGCGAAAAGCCCGAGCGAAAGACAACCCCAGGCTCCGTTCACTCCGTGAACCGAAATGGCGCCGACGGGATCGTCGATGCCGATTTTGTCAAAGAAGAACACCGATTCGACGACGAGAATCCCCGAAATGAGGCCGATAATGGAAGCGCCGCCAGCGCTGACGAACGCACAAGGGCACGTGATGGCGACCAGACCGGCCAGCATGCCGTTGCACATCATCGCCGGGTCGGGCTTTTTCGTCTTGAACCACCACATGTATAGGCAGGCGGCGAGAGCGCCGGTGGCGCTGGCAAGCATGGTGTTCACCGCGACCACCGCGATGCGCAGGTCCGTGGCCGCCAGCGAAGATCCGGGGTTGAAGCCGAACCAGCCGAACGCCAGGATGAACGTGCCGAGCATCACCATCGGAATGCTGTGCGGTACGATCGGATTCACGAGCTTGCCGCTGGCGTCGTACTTTCCGAGCCGCGGGCCGATCAGCCACGCGAAAATGAGGGCGATGACGCCTCCCTGCATGTGGACGACCGAGGACCCGGCGAAATCGACGTGGCCGTGGCCAATGCCCCAGTTGACGCCCATTTGGGAAAGCCAGCCCGCGCCCCAGACCCAATTTCCGAAGATGGGATACATGATCATTCCCAGGAAGCAGGCGTAAATCATGAACGCGGAGAATTTCCAGCGTTCGGCCGCCGCCCCGGTGGGGATCGTCGCGGTGGTGTCCATGAAGACCATCTGGAAGAGGAAGAGCGCGAACGCGGCGGTGTCGTAGCCGGCGCCCTGCAACATGAACCCCTTCCAGCCCAGCAGTCCGATAAAGTGGCCGCCCAGCATGAAGCCGAGCTCATGATTTAGGCCGGCGTAACCGCCCATCGTGGCGATCCCGCCGCCGGCCGGCGATCGCGGGTCGGCCATGCCGCCGAACATGAAAGCGAATCCGGTCAGATAGAAACCCAACATGCCCAACGGATAGACCATGAAATTCATCGCCATGGTATGCCCGGCGTTCTTGGCTCGGCAAAGACCCGTTTCAACCAAAGCAAAGCCCGCCTGCATGAACATCACGAGAAACCCGGTAACGAGGGTCCAGGTGAAGTTGATCGACACCCGGTTGTGGCCGACTGAATCCGCAAGTTTGATCGCGAGCGGTTCGGCTTTGGCCTGGGTGTTGAAATCGTCGGAGGCCTTCTTGGCGTCCTGATAGGCTTTCATTTTCGCCGGATCCTTCGCATCGTCCGCGCTCAGATCCGATGGCGCGCTCACGAGGAACGTGCCGGCGGGCGATTGGGCGTCGACGGCCATGCCGGTATTGGTTCCGGCCGGATCCGGTTTGGGATCATCGGCTCGCACCGAGGTGGTTGCCGAAAGTGTGAAAAGCGCCGCTCCCAGGAGAGCCGCGCGGAGCCAGTGCCGGTCCAGCGATCGTATGGTCATATGCAGGATGGGTGAGGGATTGATTCCGTCGGACGTATGCCGACGCGCCTCCTCACCGAGCACACGCGGAGCCAAGCATGAAAAAACTATCAACAATTTTTCATAACGTTTTGATTTATGTTCTGTTTATATCTGCGCGGCCGGCATCGGTTGCGGCCGAACGTGCTCCAAGTCATTGATGCTGAGAGCTGATACGCGCGATCACTGAATCGATTTGCGAGAGTGCGCTCACTTCTCCTTCGAGTTGGGCGAGCTGGCGCGCCCAGCCTAAATGAAGGAAGGCGGCTTCAGGTTGGTTCTCAGCGAAAAGGTTGTGCGTCAGCTTGATTTCGACCCCCGAAGTGACGGGCCCGCAGTGCTCGGCGGCGAGGAGGCAACGGGTTTCGTTGGCGGCGTCGCCGCGATGATCGTAGAGAACCGCGCACCGCAGGTCGTTGTTTCGATTGTCGGTCTGGCTCGCGGAAAACTGGAGCGCGGTGCGATCGCCATCCGCCGATCGGCCCAGGTCGTCCAGGCACGCGAGCAGTCCGTCCAGCGCGGTTTCGTTGGCTGGATGCACGGCCAGGATCGACCGAAAATCGCTATCGGCGGAGGCTCCATCGCCGGCCATCCGTTCAAACCGGGCCCGCAGCAGCTCCAGAGAGAGATCGCCCGGACGGTCGCGGATCGCTTCGGCAAAATAACGGCGGCCGGCATCGGGGCGGTGTTCCCGCAGAAACAGGTCCGCGAACGCGGGCGCCATCAGCGCGCGATCGCGGGCGGAACCGCGCGCGGCGGTCCGGACGAGAAGCTCCTCGGCTTCCGCGGTGCGTCCCAGGCGGGTCAGCTTGATCGCCTGGTCGGTCGGCAGCGCAAAGCTGTACGGCTGGAGGGAGGCCGCCGCGCGGGCGTCGGCCAACGCCGCGTTCAGGTCGCCGCTCTTGTCGTCCGCGTCCTCAAGCAAGGTGAGCAGGTCGGCGTTTTCCGGATCCGCGGCCACCGCGGCGCGCAATCGTCGAACGGCATCGCGAACCACCGCCGGGTCACGCGCTACCGCCTGGACTTGGGACAGCGAATGCGCATAGCGCGCCTGGTCCAGGGGGTAGGTGACTTGGCTCGTGAACGGAGCGTGGGTCACAATCGCGCCCACCTGTTCGAGAACGTGCTCGCGCTCGTAGGCACAATAGCCGACGGCGCCGGCGATTTGATCGAGGTCGAGATCGCGGCCGCCGCCGCCCAGAAGGTCAGCGGCGGCATCGGCCATCGCGCGCGCCACCGCGACGTTTCCCGGCCAATCGAAATGCACATGCTCAAACAGGATTTCATGGCCTGAAATGGGGCCGGTCGACGCTCGGTCCGAACCCAGATCGCGGGCGAGATCGACGAGCTTTACGCTCGGGCCCGCGTCGGCCGCCAATTGACGTATGATCGCGTTGATCGGTTCGTCCGGCCGAAAGCGGAGCGCGTCCCAATGCTGCGCGGCAAGAAAGTCGGCGCGCGCGTCCGCGACCTCGCCCCGATCGAGCGCCATCTGGCCCAGCAGGTAGGCGGTATCGGCGTACTGCGGATCGATTTCCCGGGCGCGTTCCAGCTGGTGTTCCGCGGTGGCTTCCGAACCGATCAGATATTGGATCAGCCCGGCCTGGTGGGCCTGGTCCCATTCGCGCAGCTGCGCGGCCGACAGGCCGGGCCCGTGCTGGGAGAGAAACGGCGCGCAATCCTTAAGGTTCGACACGACGGTGCACAGAACCACCTTGGCGCCGCCCCGGCCGGCGGTCGCGAGAATGTCGCGCAGGTTGGCGGCGAAGTTCGCGTCCACGGACGCGAGGCGCGGGTCGTCGCCGCGAACGCCGTGGCCGGTGAACATCGACATGCCGCCCCATTCCGGCGACCGGCCGCGGGCCGGGCGCAGCCGCGCCAGAAGGCGGCCGAGCCATTGACCGGTCCGGCTGGCACGAACGGCGGTGCTCAAGTGAATCAGCCAGCGCGGCGGCATATCGGCCAGATAGGCCGATCCCGGTCCATCGGGCCCCACCACTTCGTTGTTGCCCATGTAAATCACGTAGAGGTCGGGATCGAGGCCGGCGGTGTCGCGCGCGATCGACCGGATCACATGCGAATTGATCGCGACGATGCCCGTATTCAACAATTCGATGCGACGGCCCGGGAAGCGGGCGCGCAGCTGCGCCCGCAATTGGGCGCCAAACCCGAAGGCCGGCACGGGAATGCCCTGAGCGGCTGATTCGCCCAGCAGCACGACCCGGAGCGTGCCCGGCGGCTTGCGGCGCGCGAGACGCTCGTTCAACGGGCGAAGATCGAAGCTGCCGGGCATGAACGAGGCCATGAAGTCCGGATTGGTTCGGACGTACCCCGGCCGTTCGTCGGGAATCAGGAACGTCGCGGGCCGTCCGAAGCCGGCGAGGCGCAGGACCCCTTCCAGACCGGCCAGCAGCGCAGCGGGCACGAGAACCGCCGCCAGGGTCCGGAAAAGCCAAACCCGTGAACGCACCAAATTCGGCTAGGCGCTCACCGGCAGCCGGGGCTTCGCCGTGCCGTGCGTGAAGTCCAGACGATCGTCGTAGACCGTCTTGGGCTGCGACTCTCGTTCCTTGCGCAGGTCATTCAACCGAACTCGGAACGCCTGGGGCGTGACGCCCTTGTGCTGGCGAAAGACGCGCGCGAAGTAGGCCGGATCGGAAAAGCCGCTGGCGTAGCCGATCTCGGACACAGTGAGCGCCGTCGTCTCGAGCGCGAGCATCGCGCCCTGAACGCGGATCCGCTGAATGTAATGGGTGAGGCGCTCGTTCGTTTCGGTGTGGAAAAGGTGCGAAAGGTAGTCGGCCGAGCAGCTCAAGGCGTCGGCGATGTGCTGCACTCGAAGCTCCGCGTTGGAGAATTGCTCCCGGACGATGCACTTGGCCTGAAACACCTTGTCCACGTCTTCGTTGAGGTGGCCCGACCCCGTTTCGACGATGTTTCGAAACATGCCGAGGAGGGCCAGCAGAAATCCCTTTTGCACTGCGCTCTGCGCCGGGCTCTGCATGGCGTGCGCCTTCGCCAGACCGTTGGCCAGGGCGACAAACGTATCGAGGCTCTGGGCGTCGAAGAACTCGATGGACTCGATGTCCGGCCGGCAGGGGGCGACCTCGTGCGCGAAATGGAGGCTCAGCGTGTGGTTGTAGAACCCGGCGACCAGGTTTCGAAACGGAGCCTCCGGCGTGGAATATACCATTTCGCTGTGCGGCACGACGGCCGGAATCACCGCGATCTCGTCCTCGTGCAGCGTGAATTCCTGGCGTGGAAAACGGAAATGAGTCGATCCCTTGAGCTGGAGGAAGACCTCGGGACGATAGTGGTAATGCATCCCGGGGATCGGTTGGACCGATTTGACCTCGCGCGCGACTTTCAGCGTGAAATTGCCGCGGTCCGCCAGCTTGATCGCCCGATCGAACACCGCGCGCATCTCCGCCCGGGCCTCTTGATTCATCGGGCGCGCGGTCAGAATCGCCTTGGAGCTTTCGGAAGTGCTCAATGCTGGTGGGGGTGAAGCAGCCGGTTTGGGGGTCAGGCAAACCGTCTCATCGGACAACGATTTTCAGAGTGGAAGCGACGGCAAAAAGTTCAATTTAATTCGCCTGAACCTTGAGGCTGGATTTGAGGTAGTCGACGGAGGAGCGGCCGACCATGACCTCGAAGTCGCCGGGCTGAACGCGCCGCTGCATTTGCAGGTCGTACGCCTGCAGTTCCTCGGGCCCCACATCGAACGAGACGGTCGTGGTCTGACCGGGATCCAGGGTGATGCGATGGAATCCCTTGAGCTCCTGGACCGGGCGCACCGGCATGCTGACCACGGCGTGCAAATAGAGCTGCACGATCTCGTCCGCCCGGCGGGCGCCGGAATTGGTGACCTGGACGGTCACCTGGGCGGTGCCGGAGGGAGAAATGACGGCGGGCGTCACGGCAAGGTTGTGATAGTCAAAGCGGCTGTAACTCAGCCCGAAGCCGAAGGGATATAACGGGGTGGAATCGGCCAGGACATAATCGCGGAATCGGGAAGGCTGATGATCGTAGTAGTCGGGAATTTGACCGACGGAACGGGGAAAGGTTACGGTGAGTTTGCCCGAAGGGCTGACGCCGCCGAAGAGCACGTCGGCGACCGCGTGGCCGGTCTCGTTGCCCAGATACCAGCCTTCGATGATGGCGGACGCGTTGTCCTGCAGGTAGTTGATGGCCAGCGGGCCGCCGTTGATCAGGAGCACGATCACCGGCTTCCCGGTGGCGATCAGGGCTCGCGCGAGCTCATGCTGGCGTCCCACCAGATCGAGGGTGTCCCGGTCTCCCAGATGATTTTCCGCCCACGCCTCGCGCCGGAGGAGTTCGCTTTCTCCCAGCACCAAAACGATCGCGTCGCTCTTCAGGGCCACCGCAACGGCCTCGTCCATGAGCCGGGCGTCGTCCGCGGCATCGTTGAGCACCGGATTTTCGGCCACCAGCCAGCCGGACGCATGATTCACCGTCAGTTTGCAGCCTTCGGCGTAGCGCACCTTGAAACGGCTCCCGGCATATTCCTGAATGCCTTGCAGCACGCTGACACCCGCCATCGGCACCGAGGAATAGCCGCCCAGGTGAATGGCCGCCGCATTGGGGCCGATGACGGCCAGGCTCTTCAGTTTGGACGGATCCAGCGGAAGCACGTGATCGTTGTTCTTCAGCAGAATCATCGCCTCGTCCGCCGCCTGGCGGGCGAGCGCCAGGTGCGCGGGGGTCTTGATGTCGCGATCGACGCGGTCGGTTTCCGCATAGGGATGATCGAACATGCCGGTCAGGAACTTGACGCGCAGCACTCCGGCGGCCGCGCGGTTGATGGCGGACATCGGCACCGATCCGCGTTTCACCTCGTCCGCCAGCATCGAATAGCAGCGGCCTTTGCCGCCCAAGTCATAGTCGACGCCTCCGTTGATGGCCAGAAGGCCGGCTTCCGCCGGGCCCGCGGCCGCCAGGTGGTTCTCGTACAAGACGTCGATGCCGCCGCCGTCGCTCATCACGTAGCCCTGAAAACCCCACTCCTGGCGGAGAATTTCTATCAGCAGCTTCGGATTCGCGTGATTGGGAATGCCATCGATCTCGTTGTACGAAGCCATGACCGAATGGGCGTGCGCCCGCTCGACGGCCATCTCGAAGGGATAGAGGTGATTCGTGCGGAACATGCGCTCCGTCACGTCCACCGGCGCGATGTTGCGGCCGCCTTCCGACTGGCCGTGGCCGGCAAAGTGCTTGAGCGTCACCGCCACGTGCTCGGAATCGATCAGGGGGCCGTGCCCCTGCAAACCGAATACCGCGGCCATCGCGATCCGGGAGGCCAGATAGGGATCTTCGCTGTAGCACTCCTCGAATCGACCCCAGCGCGGGTCGCGCGCCAAATCCAGGACCGGGCTCAGCACCTGACGGACGCCGGCGGCGCTTTCCTCGAGCGCGGCGACGGTGAACACGCGTTCGACCAAGGCGGGGTCCCAGGTGCTGCCGAGGGCGATCGCTTGTGGGAAGCTCGTGGCGCCGGGCGCCATGTAGCCGTGCAGCGACTCCGCGAACGTCAGGGTCGGAATTCCCAGCCGCGACTTTTCGCGCAGGTACTTTTCGACGGAGGCCGTGGTGCGGGCGATCGTGTGCAGATCGTGAGGAGCGTCCTCGTCGAATTTTCCCGCCCAGACGGAGCCGGCGCCATTGTACAGTTTGTCCGCATCCGGGCCGCCGATGAAGTTGCCCTGGGCATCGAAATCCTTCGGGTTGCTGGCGAGGAATCCCTGCAACTGGGCGACCTTTTCGTCGAGCGTCATGCGGCCCATCAGGTCGGCAATGCGCGCCTCGATGGGCTGGGCCGCATCCCGATAGGGGGCGGGCGCGCCGTCGGCGCGGAGCAAACACAAAGAAAGGAGCAGTCCGGCAATGTAGTGGCGGGGCATAAAAGCCCAGTTTGCCTTGCCGAATCAAATTCGGCAAGGGCGAGCGAAAGGGGTCAGGCCGAGAAATGACCCCTTCAGAACGACGCAAAATCGTCGGGGGACAGCTCCGTCGGAATCAGATGGAGCTGCGCCAACACGTGGCACTGGTCCGCCAGCCGCTGGCGTGTCATCAGGCCGGCATGCTCACCCCGGTCCGTCCAGCCGTCGACAACGTGGTACTGCTTCATCGCCGAGATGGAAAACTGCATGAAGGGGACGGACATTTGGGCGTTCGCCTTGAGGATCAGGTCCATGGCCGGCTTCGGATCCCCCGTCAGGAATTCCTGCCATCCCTGCTGCGAGGCGGCCAGAAAGGCGCGGAGCGCCGGCGCATGGTCCCGCGCATAGGCGCGGGTGGTGAAGATGACCCGGTAGGGATCGAAGCCCGCATCCGATAACGGCAGCACCTTCGGATGCCCGCCGCGCTGTTCGACGAAGTAAGGTTCGTTGGTGAGGAAGCATTGTTGCGCGAATTTCGGATCGGCCATGAACTGCGCGATCCCGAAGGTCACCGGGACGGTGGCGAACGAGATGTGATACTTGAGCCGGATGTAATCGACCCAGTTGGCGCCCGCCGCGGCCATCACGGTCCGGCCGTTGAGATCCGAAAAGGTGTGGATGGGTCCGTCCGCGTGCACCAGAATCGCCTGCGGGTCGTGCTCCATGTACACCCCGACGATCACGAGCGGCAGGCCGCGGGACACCATGGTGATGATGTCGTCGCTGCGCGCCATCGAGACGTCGGAAGTGCCGGACAGGACCGACTGCTGGGCGGTGAAGCCCGGCCGGCCGGGAAGGATCGACACGTTCAGGCCGTGAGCGGCGTAGTCGCCGCGCGCCAGCGCCTGGAAGAAGCCCCCGTGTTCGGCCTGGGGATACCAATCCACCTGGAATCGCAGCGGCTCCGGGCTGCCGGCGGCGGATGGGCTCGCCGTGCGGGTTTCGCGATGACAGCCGGCCAGCAGCAGCGCCGCGAAAGCGATGCCGGCGCTCAGCCGTCGGTACGGGTAAAGGAATCGTGCCATTTGTGGAGGACCCACCAGTTCAGGGCCACCACGACCATGACAAAAATTCCTCCCAGCAGGCAACACAGAGCGGCCGTGGCGAACAGCGGGCCCATCTCCGCGTTCGCGCTGTACATCAGCGTGAGATAACCGAGCCCGCTGCTGCCGGCCGCGGAGCTTCCCGCATACAGGTCGCCGACAATGGCCCCGATCGGCGCGAGCGTCGCGGCGATGCGCAGGCCCGTGAGGTAATACGGCAGCGCAGCCGGAACGCGCAGCAGCCAGACCTCCTGGCGCTTGCGCGCCCGGTAGAGACGGAAGAGGTCCACCAGATTGTGATCCGTGGAAACGAGGCCCTGCGTCGTGTTGACGACCAGGGGGAAAAAGCAAATCAGGAACGTGATCAGCGCGACGCTCGGCAGTCCCGGGCCCACCCACATGATGAGAATCGGCGCAAAGACGATGATCGGCGTCATCTGAAGCATCATCAGGTACGGATAGAAGCTCGCGCGAACGAGAGGGGAGAGCGAAAGCCCCAGGGCCAGGGCGAAACTGACGACCGCCGAGGCAAGAAAGCCGATGAGCGCGGCGACGCCGGTGACGCCGGTCGCGCTCCACAATTGGCGGCCGTGAACCGCGAACGCCGCGATCACGTCGCCGGGCGACGGAAGCACGAAGCGGTGCTCGGGATTGATCGAAAGGTGAATGCCGTACCACAGGCCGAGCATCACGACGCCGGTCAGTGCGGGCAGTAAATGTTTCAGCTTCATGCCCGTGCCTCCTCGACCGAACGCAGCAGCAGCGACACCTCGCCGACCAGACGCTGGTACTCCGGGGACGCGCGCGTGGCGGCCGTGCGCGGATAAGGCAATCGCACGGACACCTCGCGGTGCAGCCGGCCGGGATTCGGCGCGAGGACCAGCACGCGATTGGAAAGGAAAACCGCCTCCGCCACCGAATGGGTCACGAAAAAGGCGGTCCAGCCCTGCTGCTCGCGAATGGTCAGCAGCTCTTCGTTCAGGTGGTCGCGGGTCATTTCGTCGAGCGCGGCAAACGGCTCATCCAGGAGAAGGATGCGCGGAGCCAGGCTGAGGGCGCGGGCGATCGACACCCGCATTTTCTGACCGCCGGACAGCTGGCGCGGATAGTAGCCGGCCCGCGAACCCAGGCCGACGAGTTCGAGCGCGCGCCGGACGGTTTCCGCGCGGCGGGAACGGTCGACGCCGGAAAGCCGCATCGGCACCTCGACGTTGCGCTCGACCGTCAGCCAGGGCAGGAGCGTCGGCTCCTGGAAGACATAGGCCAGCTCCTCGCGGGCCTGGTCGGGTTCGCGGTCGTCCACCGCCACCCGGCCGCCGGTGTTCGGACTCAGGCCCGCGATGAGCTTCAGAATCGTCGACTTGCCGCATCCGCTGGGGCCGATGAAGGAAACAAACTCTCCGCGGGCGGCGGAAAAGCTGAGGTCGTCGAGAATGACCGGGCCCGATCCGTAGCGTTTGACGACGTGGTCGAAGACCACCATGGGCGTGCTCACGGCGAAGCAAACGGATTGACCGGATAAGTCTTCATCTTGCCGGGATTCAGCAGCGCGAAAGGATCCATTTCCGTCTTGAGGGCGCGCTTCTCGGCGATGTTGGGATGGCGTCCGCCCTCTTCGAGCAAAAACGTGTGCGGATTGGCGATGAAGATTTCGAGCTCGGCGCACGCCGCGAGAATCTCCTGCAGGCGTTCTTCGGATCGGAACGCGACCAGGGGCAATCCGCCCACAAAGATGGCATCGGGCCGATGGGTGGCGGCGTGAATCCGGCCCATTTTGGAATTCCCCGCGGTCCATTCCAGATGCTGTCGGATTTCTCCGGGGAATCGCCGCCGCAGCTCGGCGAATTGCTCCCGGAAATTCGCGCCGTAACCGGCCTGGAGATAGGTCTGCTTCGGATCCGCTTTCAGCGCCCACAGAGTGGTGTGATTCCACGTGTAATCCGTAATGAAGGGCGGCTTCGGGGGGTCCGGGAGCGGCCGACGGTAGATGCAGCCGACGCCCGCGGCGTCGGCGCTGGCCACCACCTCGTCGGTTTGGCATCGATCGAGAAGCAGAAGCGAAATCGATTCGTCCGGCCGGACGGATTTCTTGAGCGGCGTGAAATAGGACGGGATCGGCCACTCGAATTGCGTCACCAGGCGCTTGCGCCAGGCCCCGCGGCGCGCGGCCGCGTCCGTCCAGTCGATCAGCCGGTCCCAGTCCCGATGCGAAAAGATCAGCTGATCGTAGTCGAGCTTGGGGGCGAGCCGCATTTCGACTTCCACCATGATGCCGGTCGTTCCGTACGTGTGCAGGGCGGCGAGGCTCTCGCCCTCCTCGCGTCGGATCAGGCGCGGCGACTCTTCGCAGGAGAGCAGGGTGACGGACTTGACGTTGTCCGCCGCGTTGATTCCCCCCCAGGTGATCGAGCCGATGCCGCCGGAACCGCCGCAGAAAAATCCCCCGATCGACGCCTTGACCCACGTCGACGGCATGCAGCGCAATTCCCAGCCGGCCGCGCGGGCCGCGGCTTCGATCGCGCCCAGCCGGGCCCCCGCTTCCGCGCGCACCACGCCGCCCTCGACCGAGTGGATCCGATCGAGCCGCGACAGATCGAGCACCACCCCGCCAAAAAGCGGCACGCATTGCCCATAGTTTCCCGTTCCGGCTCCCCGGGGCACAATCGGCACCCGAGCCCGGCAGGCGGCCGAAAGCACCGCGCGCAGTTCCTCCCTGCCGTTCGGACGAACGACCAGGTCGGCGCGTTTGGCCTCAAGCTGGCGGCGCAGAACCGGCGAGTACCAATAGAAATCTTGCGACAATGTGGCCAGCGTTTCGCCGGCGTCGATGACGTGCTCGGCTCCGACGAGGGAGCGAAGTTCGCGGGCGAGAGCCGGATAGTCGAAACTCATGAACGCTGCTGGTGCGGGGCGATTCCCGCCATGATCGGGCAAATGCTGGTAGAAGTCATGGGGAAATCTCCGATTTTTTGGGCAAGTTCTGCTCGCGGAGGCATTAGCGCTTTAACCGCCGGTTCGGCAATTTACAGTGGGGATGGCATTCCGGCATGCGTTTCCCCAAAACGAGGAGGGTTCGGCAGATCCTTTTTGGCCTGCTTCTGGCGGGAGCGACGGCATATGGCCAGGCCGATCCGTCCACGGAGGTGAGCGCTCTGAAGGGCTTGAGTTTGGAGCAGCTCATGAACGCCGAGGTGACGTCGGTTTCGCGTTCGCCGCAAGCGCTCTTCGACGCTCCCGCGGCGATTCAGGTGATCACCAGCGACGACATTGCCGGCTCGGGCGCGACGAGCATCCCCGAGGCTCTGCGTCTGGCGACGAATCTCGAGGTTGCCCAGGAGAACTCGCATGACTGGGCCATCAGCGCCCGCGGATTCGACGCGGCGCTGGCGAACAAGCTCCTCGTTTTGGTCGATGGCCGCGCGGTGTACACCCCCCTGTACGGCGGCGTGCTCTGGAATGTGCAGGACTATCTGCTGGCGGACGTCGATCGCGTCGAAGTCATCAGCGGCCCCGCGGGCACGCAATGGGGCGCCAACGCGGTCAACGGCGTCATCAACATCGACACCAAGAGCTCGCGGGACACCCAGGGACTCCTGGTCTCCGAGGCCGGCGCCGGCTCCGTGTTGGAGGACCAGTCGGCCGTGCGCTATGGAGGCATGGCCGGACCGGACGTTTCGTACCGGGTCTATGGCGAGTACACGCAGCGCGGCAGCGAAGTGCTGCCGGACGGACAAAGCGCTGGAGATACGGTCGCCATGGCGCGGGGCGGCTTTCGGGTGGACGCAGCGCCCGCGCCGGACACCACCCTGACCCTTCAGGGCGACGCCTATCATGGTACCGACTATGAGAGCGTGGGCGACGAGGGCCTGGAAGGGCAGAACGTGCTGGGGCGATGGACCCGCAACTTCGACGGCGACTCGCAGATGACCCTGCTGACCTATTTCGACCGGACTTGGCTGTCGCTGCCGTTGGCGGCGAGCCCGGCCTCGCCGCCGTACTATTCGGGGTTTCCGGCGTCGGCGCTGGTGGATAATCTGGAGACCTACGACATCGATTTTCAGGATCGCATCGGCAATGGAGCACCGCGGCAGCTGGTCTGGGGGTTGAGCTATCGCTTCACCCGGGAAAGCGACTCCGATCAGAACATCGTGCAATTCGAGCCCGGGACCCAGGACCAGTCGCTGGTGACCGCCTTCGCCGAGGAGCAGGTGGCGCTGGGCCGGACGGCGCACCTGACCGCCGGCACCAAGGTCGAGCACAACGGCTACACCGGCTGGGAGCTCGAGCCGAGCCTGCGCGCGGAATGGAACTTCGCGCCGGGCCAGATGGCCTGGGCCGCGGTGTCGCGCGCCGTGCGAACGCCGGCGCGCTACGATCGCGACCTGGTCCTGCCGACCGGGCTGGAGAACCCGCCGCCGCCGTATCAATTTCCCGAATACTACCTGACCGGCTCGCACCAGCTGGGCGACGAGACGGAGCTGGCCTACGAGCTGGGCTGGCGCGCCCAGCTGGCGCCGGCCTGGTCGGTGGCGGTCTCGAGCTACTACAACACCTACGACCATCTGGAGAGCACGGCGGCGACCCCGACCACGCTGACCTATCCTTATCCGCTGCCGGTGGTGTTCGAAAACGGCCTCAAGGCGGATACCTACGGCGCGGAGATTTCCAGCGAGTATCAGGTGACCGCCGCGTGGCGGCTGCGCGCCGGCTACGATCAGCTCCACGAGCGGGTCTACAGCGCTTCCGGCTACACCGATACCACGGGTGGGCGGCTGCTCACGGCGGATCCGCGCAATCAGTGGTTCGCGCGCACGTCGTTCGTCTGGGGTGGCAAGTTGCGCCTGGACGCGGATTGGCGATGGATCGACCATCTGGCCATCGTGCCCAGCCCGACCAGCGGTCCGACGGTCGGGATCGTCCCGGCCTACCAGGAAGCCGACGCGCGGATTTCCTGGATGATGCGTCCGGGCCTCGAACTCTCCGTGACGGGACAGAGCCTGCTCCATTCGAGCCATCTCGAGTATGGCTATTCGGATTCGCTCAACGAGCAGATCCGGCGCAACATCTTCGCGCAGGCGGAGTGGAAATACTAGCCCGGCCAGGTCGGCAATCATAGCCGATCCGCTAAAGTTGGGACGTCGGCGCGCCGATCAGGTCAATGTTGTCGCCATGAGCTACCCGATTTTCTTTGCCGCGCTTGCCCTGGGCATCGCCGGAGCGGCTTACTCATTGGCGCGCAGAGAGAACGACAAGGGCCAGTATTGGGCCGCGCTCGTCAGTGGGATGATGGCAATGGTGATCGCCTGGACGGCCGGCTATGCGCTTCTGAAGACGGACATCGCACAAGCGACCTATTATGTCGGCGTGTTCGTTTCGCTCCGAATCGCGCTGGAGATCGGTTTCAGCTTCAGCGCGATCGTCTGCCGGGACGAACTGCAATAGGGCATTTGCCTAAGTAGTATTTTCCCGGGCGCGGTCTTCCGGGATGGGCGGCGTGCCGATATATACTGGATATGACATTACAAGGCTTGATGCTGGACGCCAACGGCGCGCACGTCGCGGCGTTGGACGGCTCAGGCCGGGTCATCGCCGCCAACCGCGCCTGGACGGAGCATGGTCGCGCCGGCCTGGGAGAGCCCTTTGTGGCCGCCGATCCGGAAGCGAGCGCCGGCGTCGCCGCCGTGCTGGCGGGCCGCCAGCCGGAATATACCCTTGAATATCCCGAGCACACGTCGACGGTGCAGCGCTGGTTTCAACTGACCGTTCGAGCGGTTCCTGATTTTTCCACGCCGGCGCGGGCCACCGTGACCCAGGTGGATATGACCGCGCACAAGCGCGGCGCGCTCATGCAGGCGGCCGAATGGGCCGTCATGGAGGCCGCCGCCGCCGGACGCCCCTTGCGCGATCTGCTCGAAATCGCGGTGCGGCGCGTCGAGGAACTCATACCTGGATCCATTGCCTCGATGATGCTGGTGGACGAGGGCGGCCAGACGCTGCGCTTTGGGGCGGGACCGAGCCTGCCGCCCGAATACGCCTCCGGACTTCGCAACATTCCGGTCGGTCCGGTCTGCGGCTCCTGCGGGACCGCGGTCTACCGGCGGCAACCCGTCATCGTGGGCGACATTGCGGGCGATCCGCTGTGGGAGTATCCCCGCCAGAAGGCGCTTCAATCCGGCCTGAAAGCGTGCTGGTCCACACCGGTGCTGGCGGCCGATGGGCGTCCGCTGGCCAGCGTGGCGATTTACTTCAACGAACCCCGCGAACCCCTGCCCGTGGACCGCGAATGGATCGACCGCGCGGCGCGGCTCGTGTCGCTGGCTTTGGAACGCGACCGCCGGGAGCGGGCGCTTGCCCGCATCAATCGTCTTTATGCCATGCTCAGCGGCGTCGACGAGTGCATCGCGCGGCGGCCCACCCGGCAGCAGCTGTTCGACGCGATTTGCCGCGTGGCCGTTTTCCAAGGGCAATTTCGGCTGGCCACCGTCATGAGCGTGGCCGAGGCGACCGGGGAATTGGAACTGATGTCCTGCTCCGGCGATGGGCGTGAATTCCTGGCCGACATCGCCGCCAATGTGTACGACCCGGAACGCGACGGCGGCACAATGGCCGCGGCGGTGAGGGCCCAAAAACACGACGTCTGCAACCGCATTGCCGACGACCCGCGCCTGGGAGCGTGGCGCGACCGCGCGGCCGCCCGCGAATTGCGGTCGGTGGCCTCTTTTCCCATCCTGTCCGGCCGCCGCACGGTGGGGGTGTTCACGCTCTTTGCCGCGGAGGCCGACTATTTTCAGTCCGACGAAATCGATCTGCTGCTGGCGGTCCAAAACGACCTTTCGTTCGCGATCGACGCCTCGGAGCGCGAGGAACGGCGCCAGCGCACCGACGAACAGTTGCGCGAACAGGCCGCGCTGCTCGATGCCGCCTACGAGGCGATCCTCGTCAAGGACATGACCGGGCGTATCGTCTATTGGAACAAGGGCGCCGAGCGCGCCTATGGTTGGACTGCCGAAGAGGCGATCGGCCGCCTCGAAGGCGAACTGCTGGGCGTGCCGGCGGCGCGCATGGAAGAAGGCATGCGTCAATTGGCGGAGCGCGGCGAATGGAGCGGCGAAATGGCGCATCGCGCCAAAACGGGTCAGAACATTCCGGTCGATGTGCGGTGGACGCTCGTGCGTGACGCGGGCGGCGCCGCCAAGTCGATCCTCGCCTTCAACTCCGACATCACCGAGCGCAAGAAGCTGGAGCTGCAATTCCTGCGGGCGCAGCGGCTCGAAAGCCTGGGCACGCTGGCCGGAGGCATCGCCCACGATCTGAACAATCTGCTCGCGCCCATCACGATGGGGGTCGGATTGCTTCGGCTCAGCGAGCAGTCGCCGACCAATCTCGATATCATCGACAATATCGAACAGAGCGCCGCGCGCGGCGCCCAGCTGGTGAAGCAGGTGCTGTCGTTCGCCCGCGGGGTCGAGGGCGCGCGGGCGCGCGTGGATATCGGTCGCATTCTCCAGGAAGTGGAAACGATCATCACGAGCACGCTGCCCAAAAGCATTCGCATCGAGATGCGCTGCCCCTGCGACCTGCATCGCGTGCTCGGCGACGGGACCCAGCTTCAGCAGGTGCTGCTTAACCTGTGCGTCAACGCCCGGGACGCCATGCCGAACGGCGGCAATCTCGTGATCGCGGCCCGCAACGTCGCGCTCCCCGAATCCGCTTCCGGCGCCAGCGGGAAAGGCGTCCAAATCGAATTCTGCGACACGGGCTGCGGCATTGCGCCGGAAATCGTCGACCGGATCTTCGAACCGTTTTTCACCACCAAGGAGCTGGGCAAGGGGACGGGTCTTGGCCTGTCCACCGCGCTCGGCATCGTCCGCAGCCATGGCGGAACGCTGAGCGTGGCGAGTTCGCCCGGGAATGGGTCGCGGTTCACGGTGTTCCTGCCCGCGTTGCTGGAGCCAAAAGAATCCGCCCCGGCGCCGTCGGCGGCCAACGCGCCGCTTTCGCGCAGCGGCCGCGGCGAACTCGTGCTGGTGGTCGACGACGAACGGGCGATCCTGGGCATCGCCGGCCGCGCACTGGAGTCGTTTGGCTACCGCCCCCTCCTGGCGCAGTCCGGCGCCGACGCTATCGGCGTGTTCGCGGCCAACCGGCACCACGTGCGGGCGATCATCAGCGACATGATGATGCCCGGGATGGACGGCGCGGCGCTCATTTCGACCCTCCGCCGGATCAATGGCCCGGTGCCGATCATCGCCGCCAGCGGATTGGCGACGGAAGAACAGCGCGACCGGGCCGTCCAGGCGGGGGCCGATTATTTTTTGCCCAAACCCTATTCCGCGGAAACCTTGCTGAGCGAACTTCGGCGCGCCCTTGACGCGGCGGCCGGCCACGGCACCATTCCTGGTCGCTCCTGAACGCCCAAGACCACTGCACGCTTGGCATTCGCCTGCGGGGACAGGACCGCATCGACGAAGCGGCCGCGCACATGGAACAGGCCGTCGCCCTGCGGCCTTCGGATCCGGTGCTGCA
Source organism: Opitutaceae bacterium (assembly GCA_036502225.1). Lineage (GTDB taxonomy): Bacteria > Verrucomicrobiota > Verrucomicrobiia > Opitutales > Opitutaceae > Palsa-1447. The sequence continues at coordinate 47,321 of DASXYY010000033.1, read as the reverse complement.
CGTGAACCTGGGCATTCTGTACCGGGATCTTGGACGCCTGCGCGAGGCGGTGGCGGAGTACGGAACGGCGGTCGCCCTCCGAAACGATCAGGCGGACGCCCATTTCCACCGCGCGGAGATCAAGACCTTCCGGGTGGGCGACCCGGACCTGGCGGCGATGGAGGCGCTGCTGGCCCGGCCCTCCGTTTCGGCGCGCGACACGATTCATCTGCACTTTGCGCTGGGCAAGGCGCGTGACGATATCGGCGACTACGCGCGGGCCTTTGCCCATTGGGCCGAGGGCAACCGCCGCAAGCGGCTCGAAATTCAGTATGACGAAACGGCGACGCTGGGGGCGATGCGATTGGCGGCCGCCTTCGACCGGGCGACGATCCAGCGTCTGCGCGGTTACGGACATCCGACGGCTCAACCCATTTTTGTCGTCGGGATGCCGCGCTCCGGCAGCACGCTGATCGAACAGATCCTGGCGAGCCATCCGCACGTCCACGCCGCCGGCGAGATCGGACACCTGGCGGCAGTCGTCGGAACCATTCCCGATCCGGCCAAATTGGATGGCGCGACAATTCAGCGCCTGGCCACCGAGTACCTGGCGCGCCTGCCCACGCCTCCGACCGGCAAGACCCGGCTGGTCGACAAGGCGCCCACGAATTTCCTGCGCACCGGCATCATTCATCTGATGTTTCCGCACGCGCACATCGTGCATAGCGTGCGCGACCCGCGGGACACCGGCTTGTCGTGTTTTTCCAAGCTCTTTGTGTCGGGCTGCCTCTACAGCTATGATCTGGCCGAACTGGGACGGTATGGTTCAAGTTACCTGGTTCTTATGGATCACTGGCGCGCGCGCTTGCCCACCGTTTCGCTGATCGACGTGCGGTACGAGGACTTGGTCGCCGATTTGCCCCGGCGCGCGCGGGCCTTGATCGAATCCTGCGGACTGCCCTGGGACGACGCCTGTTTGCGTTTTCACGAGACGCGGCGGTCGGTGCGGACCGCCAGCGCCGCGCAGGTGCGGCGGCCGATCTATGCCACCTCGGTGCAGCGCTGGCGCCACTACGAAAACGAACTCGCGCCGCTGCTGCGCGAATTGCCTCGCTAGACCATGCCGAAATTGTCGCTGGTGGCGTGGGGCGCGTTTCAGACCCTTCGATTGGGCCGGCCGAGCGTGAGCTTGGGCTTTCTCGGCGGCATCGGCGACGATCTGCTTTGCACGACCGCGGTCGCGGAGTGGCTCAAGCGCGGAACCAAGCGAGTGTGGTTTTTCACGCGGTTTCCGTCGCTCTATCGCTACGAGGCGAATGTCCGCCTGCTGCCGGAAGACGGGCGGTTTCGACGCCTGGCGGAGCGCCTCGGGCAGCCCATGCGTCCCCTGAGCTACTCCGAGTTCGATCCGGTCACGGATCGCGACACGCCGCTGCGCGAACACATCCTGGCCGACATGTGCCGGCGCGCAGGCCTGTCCGGCGAAGTCGATCTGCGTCCTTACGTCGCGGTCGATCCCGACTTTCCGCTCCCCCCGGGGGCGGTCGCGGGCGGGCTGGTCTTTCAGTCCTCCGGCCTGTCCGCGGCGCTGCCCATGGCGAACAAGCAGTGGCCCGCCGAGCGCATGCAAACGGTCGTGGATCATTTCTCGCGCCGGCTGCCTTGCCTGCAGCTGGGCTCGAAAAACGATCCGCCGCTCAAGGGCGCGGTCGATTTGCGCGGGGGTTCGCTCCGGCAGTCCGCCGCCGTGCTTTACCACAGCCGCCTTTTCGTCGGCACGGTGGGATTTCCGATGCATTTGGCGCGGTCGGTCGACTGCCCGGCCGTGATCGTCTATGGCGGGCGCGAGGTGCCGGAATTGACGGGCTATTCGGCGAACGTGAACCTGGTGAATCAGCCCGAGTGCTCGCCGTGCTGGCAGCGGAATCGGTGCGACTTTGGCCGGAAATGCCTGAACGCGATCGAGCCGTCGGCGGTGATCGAAGGGGTGGAGCGCCAGCTGGCCCGCCCGCGCTCGCCGCTGCCGGTCGATCGAGTGAAGGTGAAACCGATCGCGTGACCGCGCTTTCCGTCATCGTTTGCACGCACAATCCCCACGCCACGCGGTGGGAGCGGACGCTCGCAGGCCTGGCGGCGCAGACCCTGCCGCGCGGGCAATGGAATCTGATTGTGATCGACAACGCGTCGGCGCCGGAAGTCGACGCGGCGGAGGTCTTGCGCCGGGTGCCCAATGCGAAAGTGGTGCGTGAACCCAAGCCTGGATTGAGTCACGCCCGCGTGGCCGGCCTGGGCGCCACCGATGCTCCGCTGCTGGTATTTGCCGACGACGACAACGTGCTGGCCCCGGACTATCTCGCGGCCTGCCAGCGGCGGTTTTCGGATGACCTGCGCCTGGGGCTCGCGGGCGGGCGAATCGCGCCGGAATTTGAGCGGGAGCCCGAGGCCTGGCACCGCGAGTTTCTGCCGCTGCTCGCCCTGCGCGATTTTGGCGATCAGGACGTGGTCGCGCGCACGCTTCGACCCGAGGGCTCGGCGCACAATCAATATCCGGCCTTCGGCCCGGCCGGCGCCGGGATGGCGGCGCGGCGCGAAGCGATGGAGGCGTGGCTGAAAACCGGCCATCCGTTCTTGACCGGCCGCCAGGGAAAGAAGCTGGGATCGGGCGAGGACAACGACATCGTGCTGTGCGCGATGAAGGCGGGCTGGGCCGTGGGATATTTCCCGGAACTCACGCTGGTCCACTTGATACCGGCCGGCCGGCTGGCTCCGGACTACCTGGCGCGTCTCAACTACGGCATCCAGGAGTCGTGGCTGAGGGTGCTCGCGCTGCACGACGCATCGCCCTGGGGGCCTCTGACGCACAGGGGCGCTGCCCTCCGCAAGGCGCGGGCGTGGATCGTGCGGAAAGCGTGGCAGCGCCCGGTCGGCTATATCCGCTGGCGGGGCGCCTGCGGACATTTTGACGGCCGGGTGCCGTCCGCTCATCACTCATGATGCACATCGATTGGCTGCATGCCGCCATCGCCATGGTCGCTGCGTTCGTCGCCGGCTCCATCAATTCGGTCGCGGGCGGCGGGACGCTCGTGACCTTTCCCACGCTCGTGTTCCTTGGCCTGCCCCCGGTCATCGCGAACGCGACCAACACCGTGGGTATTTGGCCGGGTTCGGTCGGCAGCATTTTCGGTTTCCGCCAGGAACTGCGCCGCATCCCGCTGCGTCTGCGCTGCCTGTTCCTGCTGCCGGTGGCGGTCGGCGGGCTGGTCGGCGCCGTGCTGCTGCGGCTGACGCCGCCCGGCGTGTTCGACCGCCTGGTTCCGTGGCTGCTTTTTCTCGCGACCTTTCTGTTCGTTATCCAGGCGCCGATTCAAAAAAGGCTCCGCTCGGTGGAGGCCGCGCACGAAGGCGGACAAAAATGGCTCACGCTGGCGATGTGCGCCCAGTTTTTGGTCGCGATCTACGGGGGCTACTTCGGCGCCGGCATGAGCATCGTGATGCTGTCGATCCTCGGAATTTCCGGCATGACCGACATCCTTGAAATGAGCGCCATGACGAGCCTGCTTTCGCTGTTCGTCAACGGTGTCGCCGGAACCTACTTTGCCTGCTCAGGCCTGGTGGCCTGGCCGTACGCGCTGGCCATGGCCGTCGGTGCCATCACCGGAGGCTATGGCGCCGCGGGAATCGCGCGCAAGATCGGCAAGGTCGCCGTGCGGCGGTTCGTGATTTTTGTGGGGGTGAGCATCACCTTGGTCATGTTTGTGAAGGTGCTGCGGGGGTGAGCCGGCGAAGGGTGGAGCGCATGGTCCCCATGCGCTTGGTCGTCAAACGCGGATGGAGATTAAAGCGCATGGGGACCATGCGCTCCACCCATTAAAATTGCCGGCTTCGCGATTATCCTGCGCCCGCGCTGATGCGCCGGATTTTCCACCAGCCGCCAGAATACCCAGGCGGAAACGACGCAGAGCAGGTACAGCCCGATGTCGCAGGCGAGATGAAGCGGGAAGTTGGTGGCGACCGCCAACGGCCGCAGGCGGCTGTAAAGGTAGACGCCGAGCGGCGTGTGAATGAGGTAGAGGCTGTACGAAATGAGGCCGATTTGGGCGAAGTAGGGCTCGCGATTGAGCCAGTTGCCGGCGGACGTGCGCGAGAAGGCGATGCTGGCGGCCGTGAGCACGCCGGCCAGCGCAATGGCCCCCTCGTGAAGCTGCCAGGCAGAGACGGCGCAGGCGACCCAGATGGTCCAGGACGCCGGGTTTCGTGCGCCCAGTGCCAGGGTCGCGCCCAGCGCGAATTGCCACCAGTTGTGGGCGAAAAAGAGCAGAAAGCCGGGAATCCCAGGCAGCAGGCAAACCAGCGAGAGGGCGGCCGCGGCGCCCGCGAGGCGCCGGGGCAGGGTGAAAAGGATGATCGCGTAAGCCAGATAAAAGGCGGCCTCGCAGGAGAGTGTCCAATAGACCCAGTCGATCGTCGGCACGGAGGTGACGGGATCGGTCGTGAGGGTCAGCGTGGCCAGCCAGGCTCCGAAACCGTGAGGCAGCGGCCGCACGTCGTTGGTGCCCGTGGCAACCTTTCGGAGGGCGATGACCGCGATGACCAGCCCCAGGCTGGCCAGGTAGGGCGGATAAATTCGCCACCAGCGGCGCAGGGAAAACGACCGTCCGTCGGGCTGGCGGAGGGCCGCCGCCGTGATCACGTAGCCGCTGATGACGAAGAACACCGGCACGCCGAGCCACCCGGCTTTGACGATGCTCCGGTAGGGCTCCTGCGCATAAACGATGACCTCGTTCAGATGGAAGAACACCACCGCGGAGGCGGCGAGGCCGCGCAGGGTGTTCAGCCAATTTCCAGGACGGGGTTGCATGGTGCGAAACGTTGCAGGGGTCCAATCGTCTTAGCTGGGGTGAAGGAGTGGGTCCAGCGTGGTGTCTCGGCGGTTCGAGTGTGGCGTCATCGCGCGCTGGGCCTTGCCCTGGGCATGGGGATCGCGACGAGCGCCACCCAGGCCGGGCTTTGGGTGCCGGCGCCGGTCACATTTGCGCTGCCGCCGACCGGGCCCCAAATCGGTTACGTATTCACGGATGAGCAGGGCGGGCATAATTCGCACGGTCCGATTACGTACACGGCCGGCGCAGAAATCTTCGACCTGCAGGGCCAGCCGGTGTGGTTCTGGCCGATGGCCACCGGCTTCGCTTCAGACGTGCGGGTGCAAACCTACGGGGGCCAGCCGGTGCTGACGTGGACGCAAGGACTCAACTACGACGTCAGCAATCCCGCCGCCACGGGGTTCATTTGTGACGCGAACTACCGTCTGATCGCAACCGTGCGGGCCGGCAATGGGCTCGGTGCGGATCTGCACGAATTCCAGATTACACCGCAAGGCACGGCGCTGATCGATTGCTACAACCCCATCGTCGGTCCGGCGGGACCGGGCGTCACGCTGATCGAAGGCGTGATCCAGGAGATCGATATTCCGACCGGCCAGGTCTTGTTCGAGTGGCACAGCCTGCAGCACGTGCCGATCACGGAAAGCGTGGTGCAGCCCAGCGGCGCCACCTTCGACTATTTCCATATCAATTCCATCAAGGTCGATACGGACAACAACCTGATCGTATCGGCCCGGCATACCTCGACCGTCTACAAGATCAACCGAACGACGGGAGATGTGATGTGGCGCCTGGGAGGCAAGAACAGCAGTTTTGCGCTCGGCCCCGGATTGCCAACGGCTTACCAGCACCACGCGGTGCCGCTCTCCAACGGACAAATCCGCATCTTCGACAACGAATCGAACGGCACGGTCGCCTTGGGGCCCACCCGGGTCGTGTGGGTGCTGCACAACGACAATGCGATGACGGCGACGCTGGTGCAATCCTTCCAGCATCCGTTGGCGTTCTCGGTCGCCGCGGAGGGCAGCGCTCAGGACCTTGCGAACGGCGACACGTTTGTGGGCTGGGGCGATCACGGCGGCTTTTCGGAATTCGATCTGAACGGGCGGCTGGTCCTGGACATTCAGCAATCGCCCGGGTACGCGAGCTATCGCGGCTACCGCTTTGCCTGGTCGGGAGCGCCGACCACGGCGCCCACGCTGCATGTGATGCCCGCGGCGGACGGCACGTTGGCCGTCGACGCGATTTGGAATGGCGCGACCGGCGTCGCATCCTGGCAGGTGCAGGTGGCGCAGGGCTCCGGATCCCCGGCGGTCCTGGAGACCGTGCCTTGGAGCGGCTATGACACCGCATTCAGCGCACCTGCGAACTGCGCGTCGATCCAGGTGATCGCGCTCGACAGCGGCGGCAATCCGCTCGCCTCCAGCGCAACGGGCGTGGCGCCCTTTCTGACTCCGGCTGTGCCCGTCATCGCGTTTCAGCCGCTCTCGCAGACGGTCGCCGCCGGTGACAACGTGGTGCTGACGGTGGGAGCCGCGCAGGCGCAAACCGACTATCGCTGGCTTTTCAACGGCTACCCGATGCCGGATGGGAATTGGAGCGGTACGACAGTGGCCGGCGCGGGGACCCCCACTCTCATCCTGACCAACGTCGAAGCGGAAATGGCGGGCAGCTACGGGTGTGTCGCCACCAATGTTTCCGGGGAGACGCAGAGCGCTCCCGCGGCGGTGCAGGTCGCCGCTTCGGACAACGTCGGCCGGTTGATCAATTTGTCGACGCTCGCGAGAACGGGCACCGGCGCAAACCTCCTCAACTTTGGCTTCGTGTTGGGTGGCGGGGCGCCGTCGACGCAGGATACGGTGCTGGTCCGGGCTTCCGGGCCGGCGCTCGCGTCATTCAATGTGGCGTCGCCGCTGCCGGATCCGCAGCTCAGCCTGTATGGCGGCTTGAATGCAGGCGCCTTGCTGGGCACGGATGCGGGCTGGCAGGGCAATTCCGCGATCGCGGCCGCGGCAGCGCCGGTCGGCGCGTTCGCGTGGCCGAATTCGACCAGTTTGGACTCCGCGCTGCTCACTACACTCGGGCCGGGAGTTTACGCCGCCCAGATCGGCGGGGCTTCCGGCGACACGGGGATGACTTTGGCTGAAGTATACGACACGGCCGGCAGCGAGAGCGAAGCGGACGGATCGAACCGCCTGATCAATCTGTCCGCTCGCGCTTCCGTTACAGGCACGTCATCGCTGCTGACCGCTGGATTTGTCGTGGGTGGTTCAACGTCCCGGACCGTGCTGATTCGAGCGTCGGGCCCGGCCCTGGCCGGCTATGGCATCGCGGGGAGCCTGGCGGATCCGAAGCTGCAGGTCTATTCCACCAGCGGCGCTTCGCCGGTATTGGTTGCGAGCAACGCCGGCTGGCAAGGCGATCCGGTGCTCGCACAATATAGCCAGCAGGCGGGCGCGTTCAGTTGGTCGCCGACTTCCGCCGATTCCGCGGTGCTGATCACGCTGCCCCCGGGCGACTACACGGCGCAAATATCCTCGGCGAAAGGGCAGAACTCGGGCATCGCCCTGGCGGAGGTTTACGAGATTCGGTGACGAGCGTATTTTCGTGGGTGGAGCGCAGGATCCCCATGCGCTTTAACGTCCATCCGTGTTTGGCGTCCAAGCGCACGGGGACCCTGCGCTCCACCTTTCATTGTCGGAAAACTTGACAAAATGCGGCATTTTTCCCGCTTCGGCGGCTCCACCAATCTTTCCACGTCAATGGCAAGAAATACGTAGCCAGCAAGTTAGGAGCGGGGGATACCCCGTATAGGCAATTGGCCTGACGATTGCTGTAGGGCTTGGTCTGACCCACGCCATGCCTCCTTCCCTGCAATTTGCCGCCATTGTGCCCGACGTCGCGAACTCGGTGCTCCTGCTCACCTTGGGCCTGGGAAGCTTGGTTTTCCTGGCCCGCTCGAGGAAGAAATCCGGGCCAAAGATTGCGGCCCCCCTAATCGTCAAAGACGATCCGGCGGCCGTTCGGAGAAGCTGATTCCGGTCAGGGTCGGCCATAGATTGGCGGGTGAAGCGCATGGTCCCCACGCGCTTCGGCGTCGCCCACCGGCGATCACCCTTTCGCGCATCGGCGCCCAGCTGTAGCCGGGGGCGCTGACACCGGCAATTGCGACATCGAAAGCGGGACGGCCGGGGTCAGCGCCCCCGGCTACATCGGGATCAGCCCCCGGCTTGTAGCATGATCACCTTGGTGCTCAACGCGCTTCGGGGCCGAACGCGGATAACGGTCAAAGCGGATGGGGACCATGCGCTCCACCCGCGATCCGATTTACGGGCAGCGCGGACAAGTGTCCGATCTTACGGGGCAGAAAATTTATTGACACGGACACGTGTCCTAATAGACCTGGACCAGCCCCCTATGAAAACTCCCTGCCTTCTCGCCGGTGGAATTGCGGCGTGCGCTGGACTTGTTGTCTTTGCGCCTTCCGCGCTGGCTCAAACGGCCGCGCCGACCAGCGCGGTCCCGACGGCCAACTCATCCGCGAACAGTTCGAACAGCGGCCAAAACGAAGAAGTTGTGACTCTCCCGACCTTCGAGGTGACGGGGGACATGGCCCACGGCTACGTCGCTTCCCAGACCACGACCGGCACGCGTATCGCCAGCAACATCAACGAGCTTCCGTTCGACGTCGATGTCGTGACGCAGCCCATGTTCAAGGATTTCGCGGATTTCGACCTCAACTCGCAGCTGCGATTTGTCGCCGGATTTTCGCCTTCGGAGTCCTTTGGCCAGTATCAACTCCGCGGTTTCGCCTCCAGCACCGAGCTGGTGGACGGATTCCGGCGCATCGGCCTGGTGGACAACGTCGACATCGATCGGGTGGAAATCATCAAAGGTCCGGATGCGTCCATCTATGGCGCGATTCAGCCGGGCGGCGTGGTCAACTATGTCACCGCGCAGCCGACCACGACGCCGGATGGCGAGTATTCGGTCACGGCCGGCGGCGAAAATCTCTTCCGTTCCTCACTGTGGTCGTCCGGGCCGCTCAATTCGGCCGGCACGCTGTTCTACCGCATCTCCGGCGCGTACCAGTATAATAATTACGGCGAGGACTTCGCCAGCACCAAGACCGGCTTCGAGTCGATCAAGCTGCTCTACAAGCCCGACGCCAATACCAGCCTGAGCCTCGATTTCGAGCACGACGAGTACTACCAGCACCCCTTCAACCAGGTGCTGACAGTGACGGAAAAGCGGACGATGCCCTGGGCCGGCAACAACGTCACCGAAAGCCAATACTACGGGATGGCGCTCAACCTGCTCGACTACGACTTCGCGGGCCCGCAGAGCTACGACGTCTACCGGATGACCACCGGGACCGTGGAGTTCGAACACAACTTCAACGATGTCTGGAACCTGAAGTTCGGCGCCAATGCCTTCAAGCAGCCGTATTTCGACCAACTGGTCGGATCGGGTGCCTACTATCCGTACGGCACCGGCAACGTGACGGTGGTGAATGGCGCCGTGACGAACGCGTTCACGCCCGAGGTGAAGGATCAGCCCCAAGTTGATTTCAAGCCCCAGAAAGGCGGCGGCGCGCAGTTGGACAATCTCTTCAAGTTCAAGACCGGGCCGGCGGACAACAAGCTGCTGATCACGGCGGACTACTATAATGTGGATCAGCGCCTCACCACGCTGGTGCCGGACATCAATGGCAGTCAGGCCACCGACTACTACGCCCTCTACAGTCCGTACAACCCGTCCGGCGCGTCGTATTACACGCCGCAGACGACCTGGAATTCCGCGATGGGCTACGGCTGGAACACCACGCTCTACAGCACGGATCCGAGCCTCTACAACGCTCTCACCACCGACCAGTGGACCGATTCCAAGGACTACGGCGTCATGGGCCATGAGACCCTGAGCTTTCTCGACAATCGCGTGATCCTGCTGGCCGGCGGCCGGTGGGACTACGTCCGCAATCAGGTCGCCAACTACAACATTCCGGCCAACGGCACCGCGACCTCGCTGGTGACGACCGAGCCGAACCCGTCGCAGGCCTTCGAATACACGGCGTCCGATTGGACCTATCAGCTCGGCGCCTCAGTGGAGGTGGTGAAGGGAGTCCACCTCTTTGCGAACAAGAGCACGGCGTTCAACCCGCAGCCGCAGCTCGATTCGGATACCGGCCTGCCCCTGCCCAACAACACCAGCAATGGCTACGATGCGGGTGTTAAGATCACCGAAATGGGCGACCGGCTGAACCTGACCTTGGATCGCTTTGCCATCAACGAGTACAATCTGGCGCAAACCGAAACGGACCCCGTTTCGGGGCAGCGCGACACCATCCTGAGCGGTCAGCAGACCGCGAAGGGGTATGAGGCGAATCTCAGCTATCAGGTGAGCAACGACCTTCTGGTTCAGGGAGATCTGGGCTACACGACCACGGACACATCGGACTCCCAGCGGATCACTTTTCTCAACGATCTCGCGGTGCGCCGCGTGCCGCGGACGAATTCGGGCCTTCAGGTCACCTACCACGTCAGTCACGGCCCGGCGAAAGGGCTGTTCTTTGTCGTCGACGGCAGCTACACCACGAAGTCGCTCGTCAACCTCGGGTCGGGCAAGAGCATCATTCCCGGACCGGCCGGCACGACTTCCGGTTCGACCTCGACGATGTATTACGTTCCGTCGCAGAATGAGACGTACGCGACCGGCAAGGACCCGAAGCTGACGGGCGAGGTCAAGATCACCGGCACGCCCTTCATCAACGCGCCTTTTCCGGGCAGCGGCATCCTGCCGTATCCGAACCTTCCGGCCAACGCGGCGCTTAACTATCCGATCAGCGCGCTGGGCCAGCCGTTGACCCTGGTCAATGCGAGCACCCCGGGCGTTTACTCCGGCGAGGCTGAGGGCGTGTTCGTCGACGATGGCCGCGAATTCAACTTCAACGCGCCGTATGCGCTGTTCGACGCCGGCATGGGGTATACCTGGAAGACCGGGAGGTTCACCCACACCCTGCAGGTGAACGTGAAGAACCTGCTCAACCGGAAATACACCTACGGCTCGGGCGTTCCCGGAAATCCGTTCCAGGTGTCGGGTTCGTACTATTTGAATTGGTAGATCGAGGTGCATTCACACGGGTGAGGTAGTGGTAAAAAAAGGGGGCGCCGCGAGGCGCCCCCTTTTTGGTGGAACGTAGGGTACCCTCGCGCTTCGGCGCCGCCTGCGAATGGGTGCCGAACGCGGATGACGATTCAAGCGCGTGGGGACCACGCGCTCCACCCAGCGATTGAGCGGGCTAGGCGACCAGACGCAGGCCAGCCCAGAACAGGATGACGATCGCCGACGACAGCGCGCAGCAAATGACGAAGCCGACGGCGTCCTCCCGGGTCCACCGGGTAAACTCCCAGTCCGTGCGCGGGAAGAGTTTGGTCGAGTCGAAACGATGGGGATCGCGCCGGGTCGCCTCGAGTGCGGCGGCGTCCAAATCCGTAGTTTTTCCGACGGGTGTCTTCATCTTGCCGAAAAACGAATCCACGGCCGCGGCGCTCGGCGGCGGCGTGAACACGCTCACGAAATAAAGCACGACAAACGGAAACAGTCCGTCGAAGAAGAACTGCGCGGCGAGCTTTTCGCCGCCGCCGTGGCCTCCCGGCACCGGCCACCCATAGTCGAGCAGCCAGCCGCCCGCGCTGAAATCGGAATGGTGGGTGGTCCGTGCTCCGAGCAGTTCCATCAGGATGAGCCCGCCGGTGAGGACGACACACCACCAGACGGCGGTGCGAGTCAGGCGCCGCCAAAAGAACATCATGAGCAGCGCCGCCCCGAAGGGCAGATTGATGGTCAGAATCAGCTTGGTGACCGCCATGGTCTCACGCATGGCCAGGGCCGCCAGCACACTGGCCGCGAGGGCGCCGGCGCCGGCCAGGCGGGCGACCCGCACGTCGTTGCCCGCCATGGGCTGACCTCGGAGCGGCCGGTAGAGATTGCGCACGAAGAGCGCGGACACGGCCATGGTCTTCGTGGCGACGGACGCCATGTTGGCGGCCAGAAGGCCGATCAACATGAGCCCGAGGAACCCTGGGCCGAGCAGCATTCGGGACAATTCGCCCCAGGCCATGTCCGGATCGGACAGGCGGTGGGGACCGGATCGCAATCCCGCCGCGATCAGTCCCACAAAGACCCACAGCACGATCATCACGCGCTTGCCGTAAGTGCCGGAGACGGCGCCAAAACGGGCGGCCCCTTCGTCGCGCGCCGAGCCCGCCAGCCCCATGTTGATGATGTTCGCGTTGATCTGGATGATGCTGACCAGGAGAATCGCGATTACTGCCCAGAACGTGAATTGGCCGGCGGTTCCGCCGGCAAACACCTCGAACATCTTGGCCGGAAGACGGGCATGAAGTCCGCCGGCTCCCAACGCGCGAAATCCGAAGGGCAGCAGAATGACGGAGAAGATGAGCACCAAGGCGCCCTGGAACATCTGGTTCAGGACCGTCGCCTCCAGCCCTCCCATGATCACGTACAATCCGACCACGGCGACAAAGCCGGTGTAAAACAGGAAGGGAGGGATCGACTGTCCTGGAGCCACCAACGCCGCCGTGACCTTGAAGGCGACAAAATTGCTGAAGGCGATGTTCACGATCGCGACGCAAATCTGAAAGGCGGCGTAGACCAGCGCCAGATGGCGGCTTTCGAGACGTTCCTCAAACAGTTCGGCGGTGGTAGTCAGCCGGGCGCGGCGAAACCATACGCTCATGAACCAATAGTAGGGGTTCAGGAATATCATCTGCAGCGACAGCCAGGCCCCGGACGCACCTTCCTCATAGGTGAAGCTCACCGTGCTGATCGCGGTGTTGGCGTCGGTCGAGTGCCCGAAGTTGAGGAAGAACTGCCGCAGGCGGCCGAGGCGCCGGTTGGCCAGGAAAAAGGCATCCTCCGAACGCCCAGCGCCCGTTGTGCGACGGCCAAGAGCCAGTACGACAATCAGGTATGCGGCCACGATCAGGTAGTCGGCGGCGTGCATCAGGTGGCGGGGCGAGGGATCCATTTCACAAAGCAATCGGGCCTGCCTGCAAGCGGACAATCTCGCACGGACACGTGTCCGTTTTTGCATTTGACCCGATTCGACCTTTCGGAGGGAATACTGGTGGTTCCCCTTCCTCTCCGATGCTGCTTCAACGTCGTCCCGTTTTCGCCTCATTTGCTGCCCTGAGCGCGGTGCTGGCCCTGGTTCCGGCCCGAGCGGAAACCGGCACGTACAACGTCCTCGACTATGGCGCGGTGCCGGATGGCAAGACGATGAACACCGCCGCCTTTGCCAAGACGGTCGACGCCTGCGCGCAAGCCAATGGCGGCATCATTCTGGTGCCGGCCGGCCACTATCTGACCGGCTCGGTTCAGCTCAAAAGCAACATGACGCTCCGGCTGGATCCGGGCTCAGAGCTGCTTTACAGCGGAAATCCATCCGATTCGCCCGTGGTCGCTTCACGCTGGGAGGACACCAGCGCCTACATCCATGCGCCCCTTGTCTACGCGGCCGACGCCGTCAATGTGGCGGTGGTCGGGCGGGGCACGCTGAATGGCCAGGGTTGGAATTGGTGGTGGCGCAGCGGCAAGCGCGAGCGCGGGAAGTTTGGCGCGGTGCAGGCGGCCCACGACGCCTGGCTCAAGCTCTACGACCGGATCGAAGCGGGTGAAAAGCCCGCGGCCTCGGAATTCGCGCTGGCCGACGACTACCTGCGCCCGCCGCTCGTGCTGCTGAACGGCTGCAAAAACGTTCTGATCGAAGGAGTGACCCTGAGGGAGTCGCCGATGTGGATGCTGCACCCGCTTTATTGCGAGGACGTGGTCATCCGCGGCGTCCGCTTTGACTCCACGGGGCCCAACGGCGATGGCGTCGACATCGACTCGAGCCGGGACGTTCGGATTTCCGATTGTTTTTTCAACACCGGCGACGATTGCATCGTCATCAAGTCCGGGCGCGACGCCGATGGGCGCAGGATCAATCGGCCGACCGAGCACGTCTCGATCACGAATTGTGTCATGTACAAGGGGCACGGCGCCATCGCGATCGGCAGCGAGACGTCGGGCGGCATCCGCGATGTCGTGGCGGACAACATTGTTTCGCGCGGAACCGACTATGGCATCCGAATCAAGAGCCAGCGAGGCCGCGGCAACATCATCGAAAATCTGAGGTTTTCGAATTTCGTCATCGATGAACCCCGGGTGAACGCCATCGAGATCACCGCGCTTTACATGCATCAGCCGGAAGAGCCGTTGTCGGTGCGCACCCCCATCTTCCGCAATCTCGCGTTTTCGAATTTCACCATCGTGAACGCCGCTCAGGTGGCCAACATTCGAGGGCTGCCGGAAAAGGCATTCGAGCAGATTCGTTTCACGGACCTCACCGCGACGGGGAAAAAGGGAATGATCTGCGATCATACGGATGACCTGGAGCTGCACCAGGTGCGCATCGGGGCGACGGTGGGCAGCGCCTTCAATTTCGATCAGGTTCACACGCTCGAACTGGACGATGTGACTTCCATGGCGCCGCTCGGCGCCGAGCCGGTGATCAGCTTGAAGAACAGCACCGAGGTTTGGCTGCATGCTTCGCGGGCCGCGGTGGGGACCGTTGTTTTCGTGCGGGATCAGGATGCGGCGGGGGAGTTGAAGCTCGGGGATAATAATCTGAGCGCGGCGCGGACGCCGGTGGCGAGGTAGGCTTGATGGGTGGAGCGCATGGTCCCCATGCGCTGGGGCGTCGCCTGCGAATGGGCGCCAAACGCGGATGACGACTTAAGCGCATGGGGACCCTGCGCTCCACCCGTCAACTATTTGGTCGGATTCCAGCCGTCGGAACCGCCCAGCACGGCGGCTGGCGTGATGGCGGCGGCTTCGGCGCTGGACAGCTGGCGCGACCAGGGCACCCGGTGGACCGTCGCCGCGCCGGGGCCGGTGTTGTCGTATTCGACGTAGCGCGCGTGCTTGAAGCGGTCCGTCCTCTGCCAATTGCTCCAACCTTCCGGGCGGATCTCTCCCGAGAGATCGCAGCGCAGGAAAGCCACGCTGGCGTATTCACGCCAGGGGCGGCCCAAATAGGTTTCCACTTTGGCGTCCGAGCCCTGGATTTTGCAGTCCGTGAAAACCAGCCCGAACGGATTCGCCGCGGGCGTCGAGGCGGCGGTGATGTAACCGTTGCCGGTGCAAACGATCGTGCAATGATCGAAATACGACGCGGCGGCGCCGAAGATGAAGTCCACGGCGCCCTCGACCCGGCAGTCACGGAAATACTGCCGGCCTCGGTTCACCAGAATCGTGTCCTGCCAGCCAAGAAAGCGGCAGTTCAGAAAGCGTTCCCGGTCGCCGTCGGCCCTCAGGGCCAAAGCCTGTCCGACGCGTCCCGCGGAATTGGCGATGGTCAGCCCGGAGACGGTAAAATCGTCGCCGTCGATCCACAAGGTGGGCGTATGAAAGGTGCCGATGGGCTTGCCGTCGGCGCCCGGCATCGACGCGCGAAGATCGAACGTGAGGATGGTCGTGGCCGGATCCGCGCCCTGCAACCGGACGAAATGCTTTTCACGCTGCACGTAGACGAGCTCGGTGTAGGTGCCGGGCCGGACGCGGATGGTCCACGGATCGGAGGCGCTGGCGGTCGGCGGCGCGGCGTTGATCGCTTCCTGGATCGCCTTGAACTGTCCGGTGCCGTCGGCGGCGACCACGGATTCGCCGGCTTTGCCCGCGACGGCGACCGCCAAAAACGTCGCGCACGCAATCGCACGCCGGAAGCAATCGCGGAACGAGTTCATTGCTTCAAACCGGAAACGGTGTCTTCGACCAGGAGCGCCGGGCCTTTCGCGGGCCGGATGGAGACGTTGCGCAAAGTGATTCCTTCGGTGTAGGCGATGCGCAGGCCCCGGGGGGCCTCGATCGACACGTTTTCGAGCCGGATATCCCGCGCGGGCATTTCCGGCAGACCGATGATGAGCCCGGCATCCCGAGTTCCGTTCACCGCGACGATATTGCGAACGAGGATGTTGCGCCAGATGGGGGTGTCGGCGTCGACCGGTTTGGGCTGATCGTGTTCTCCGGGACCAGGGAGATCATAGTAGTAGCTCGAGATCACAATCGCCTGGCCCACGCGATTCATGTGCAGATCGGTGTAGGTGATGTCTTCGACGTCGCCTCCGCGCGTGCGGCGGGATTTCAGACGGACGCCGATGTCCGTGTCTTCAAACGTGCAGCGTCGGACCAGCACGCGGCGCACGCCGGAATTCGTGTCGCTCCCGATCGAACACCCATGGCCGTGGCGGAAGGTGCAGTCCGTGATCAGCACGTCCTCGACCGGCCCAAAACCCTTGGGCCCCGCCTTGATCGCGATGCAATCGTCACCCGTGTCGATCGTGCAGTGTTCGATGAGCACGCGCCGCGAAACCGACGGATCGATGCCGTCGGTGTTGGGCGAATCGGCCGGAGAGTGGATCGTGATCCCGTCCACCGTGACGTCTTCGCAGCGGACCGGCACAAAATGATACATCGGCGGGTTCTGCAGCGTGATCCCCCGCAGGAGCACGCGCTGGCAGCCATCGAGGATGATCATGCGGGGCCGGCCGATTTCGGCATCGTGCTGCCCGGCTTTCCGGGCGGCCCGCTTGACCTTCCATTCGGCCGCCCACCACGGGCTGCCCTGGCCGTCGAGGGTGCCGGAACCGGAAATCTCGAGGTCGTGGCAGTTCTTGGCGCCGATCAGGGGGCGGTATTTCTTCTCTCCGAGGCGATAGTCCTCGAATTTCTGCGAAAAGAGCAGGGTGGCGCCAGCGTCCAGGTGCAGGTTCAGGCGGCTGCAAAGGTCGAATGGCCCCGTCAAATACGCTCCGGCCGGGACCTCCAGGGTGCCGCCGCCCGCGGCGTCGACCGCGGCAATCGCCTTTTGCAGGGCGGCGGTGTCCAGCGTGTGCCCATCGCCCGCCGCACCGAATTCGCGCAAGTTGAAAGAACGGTCCGGCAGGGAGGGCAGGGCCGGAGATACGTCGGCGCCCCCGGCGGATCCCGCCAGAGCCAGAGCCAGAGCCAGAGCCAGGGCCAGTAGCGGAAGGAAGGGGAGGCCTTTCACGCGGACAAACTAGGATACGTGTCCTAAATTGTCGATGCAATGTTGACGTGGGAGCCGCGGACCCCTTTACACAGGCCTGCTCCCCGCGTGTCCCCGCCCGCTTCCAATCGCAGCAGCCGTCCGATCCGATCCACCGCCGAGTTTGCGCGCTATGTCGGGCTCGCCCGCACCACCGTCTCGCGCGTGCTGAACGGCCAGCCGGGATTGAAGCAAAAGACCATCGACCGCGTGCGCCGGGCGATGGATGAAACGGGATTCACGGTCAACGCCTACGCCCTGCACCTGAAGGGCAAGCGCACGGCTTCGATCGGCATCTGCGTCGAAACCCTGTTCACACCGCCCGCGGTCGCGAAGCTGGCCATTCTGCAGCGGCGCATGCGGGCGCGCGAGGTTTCCTCGATGATCGAGGTCGTGGATCCCGAGAGCATCCGCGGCGTGATCCGCCATTTTCTGTCGATGCGCGTCAGCGCCGTGGTCTTCATCGGCCACTTCAACGAGGCGGAGATCGGACAGCGCATCGAGGAGCTTTCCGCCCATGGCATTCCGCATCTGGTCGTGGACCAGGCGGGAATTCCCAACGCGAACACCGTGAGCCTGGACCGGCGCAAGGCGATGGCCGAGATGACCCGCCATCTGCTGGGCCTGGGCCACGACTCGTTCGGGCTGCTCGGCTTGTCCGGCACGCAGCGGTCGGTGCAGGACCGCCTGGGCGGAATGGCCGAGGCGCTCGTGGCGGCGGGGCTGTCGCTCGAGGCGAGCACCCTGTCGCTCGATCACCTGCATCCGCGCACCGCGGGGGACGTGGAGTTCGGGCGGTCGCTCGCCCGCAGCTTTCTGGCGGTCAAGCGGGTGCCGACCGCCTTCGTCGCCCTAAACGACGAAATTGCGATCGGCGCGATCCACGGATTCCAGGAGGCGGGGGTGCGCGTCCCCGAAGACGTATCAGTTTCCGGCTTCAACAACCAGGACATCTGCAAAATGGTGAAGCCCGCCCTGACCAGCGTCGACCAGCAGATCGAAGCCACCGTCGAGGCGGCGGCCGACATCCTCATTTCCAAGATCGAGCACGGCGTTCCCCGCACACCGGTCGTCCGCACCATCCAGCCGCTCCTGGTGATCAGGGAGTCGACGGCGAAGGCGCGGTCAGCGATTGCACTGCGAGGCCGGACAGGATGAAGGCGGCCACGCCCTTCAGGTCGTTTTCCGCCGGCTTTTCGCTGACGTAATAGGAGTAGGTGCCGTCGCGCGGATGGCCGCTGGCGCTGCGGTTGTTCAATCCGGCGACCGCGCAGCAGCCCTCCAGGTTGAGTTCGCCCGAAGTTCCGGATCGAACGAATTGCCGGACGATGCCCTGGAAGCCGCGCTCGGCGGCATCGGCGTACGGGTGCCGGGGCAGGCGGCCTTCGCTTACGCCGGTGGCTAGCGCGTAGACGAACATGCAGGACGCGGATTCCTCGCGGTAATTGCCGGGGCGGCCTCCTTGGTCGACGACCTGCCACCAGACCCCGGTGTCCGGGTCCTGCCAGCGGACGATTCCGGCGGCCACGCGTTGGAAGAGGTCGGTGAGAGGGCCGGCGGAGGATCGCGGCTCCTCGAAGTCGATCTCGTCGGCGATGGCCATGGCATACCAACCGATCGAGCGGCCCCAGAAACTCGGCGAGTGGCCCGTGGCGCGGTTGGCCCAGGCCAGCGAACGGGAGGCGTCCCAGGCATGAAAGTAGAGACCAGTCTGGGGTGAATAGAGATGCTGGTCGACCAGGACGAGTTGGCGCCGGGCGTCGGCGACGGCCGCCGGGTCGTGAAACCGGCTTCCGTATTCGGCGTAGAAGGGGCCGGACATATAGAGTCCGTCGAGCCACATTTGGTCCGGGTACACCCGCTTGTGCCAGAATCCGCCGCCCGGAGTGCGAGGCTGCTGCGCGAGTTGGGCGCGCAGGCGATCGGCGGCGCGACGAAGTGCCGGATGGGGCGCGATCCGAAGCTGATCGAGCAGCGCCCGGCCCGGAAGAATCTCATCCAGATTGAAGTCTTTGGGCCGGTAGGTGTGGATTTCGCCGTCCGGGCCGACAAAGGAGTCAACCAGGCGGCTGCCGAACCGGGAATACGTCGAATTGCCCGACTGCGTTCCCAAGACTTCCAGGGCGTGCGCAAAAAAACCGGAGGTGTAATTCCAATCGGGCTTGGGCGAGCCGCGGTAATCGAGCGACGAGCCGACCCGAGCCATTTGCGACGACGCCATGGCCTCGGCCCAGCCCAGACCGGTTCGGCCGTCGTAGTCCGATGCGGGCGCCGCAAGCGCCGCCGGCCGGCCCCAGCTCAAGAGCAAGGCGGCAAAGGCCAGAAAGCGACGCGGGTGAGGGGCCATGTTCACTAATGAACACACTGTCCATAAGTGAACTTTTCTGGACGGGGCAATTTAATTCCGCCAAGCTGTCCAATTCCTCATGACCAAGGTTCTCCTCACCACCACCTCGTTCCAGGATACGCCGGGCATTCACCATGACAAGCTGGCCGCCGCCGGCTTCGAGATCGTGCGCGAGCGCGGGCCGCTGCCGGAAAAGCGCATGTTGGAACTGGCCGGGCAATTCGACGCCTATCTTTGCGGCGACGATGCCCTGACCCGGGAAGTCCTGCAGCGTTCGCTGCCGCGGCTCAAGGTCGTGAGCAAATACGGCATCGGGCTCGACAAGATCGACGTCAAGGCGGCGACCGATCTGAAGATTCCGGTGCTGTTCACCCCGGGGGTCAACCACACCACGGTGGCGGAGCACACCTTTGCGCTGCTGCTGGCCGCGGTGCGCAATGTCGTGCCGGAAGCCAATCATGTGGCGAAGGGGGAATGGAAACGGATCACGGGCACCGAGCTGTACGGAAAAACGCTGGCGGTCATCGGCCTGGGCCGCATCGGCTGCGAGGTGGTGATCCGGGCCCGGGCGTTCGGCCTGAAGCTGATCGGTTTTGGCCACCACTGGGATGACGCCTTTGCGCGCGAGCAGGGGCTGGAACGCGTGGCGACGATCGAAGAGACGCTTCGCCGGGCCGATATCATTTCGCTGAACACCAAACTCACGGCGGAGACGAAGCACCTTTTGAACGCGCGGCGGCTGGCGCTGCTGAAGCCGGGTGCGGTGATCGTCAATTGCGCGCGGGGCGAACTGGTGGAGTTGCCCGCGCTGGTGGAGGCGCTGAAGCAGAAGAAGCTGCTCGCCTACGCGGCGGACGTGCTCGACCAGGAGCCGCCGCCGGCGAATCATCCGCTGCTCGGGCTGCCGAATGTGGTCCTCACGCCGCACATCGGGTCGCGCACGTTCGAGAGCGTGCAGCGGCAGGCGACCTGCGCGATTGACAACCTGACCTTGTTTTTGGCGGGCAAGGAGCCGATTGCCCGGGCGAATCCGTTTTGAGTCGATACGAGGGTGGAGCGCATGGTCCCCATGCGCTTTAACGTCCGCCCGCATTTGGCGCCGAAGCGCGTGGGGACCACGCGCTCCACCCGCACACTAGCGCACGACTCGCGCGCCTCCGCCCTTCATCAAAGACTCGACTTCCTTGCGCGTCGCCATCGACGTGTCGCCGGGAGTGGTGGAGGCCAGGGCACCGTGGGCGGCGCCGTAGTCGACCGCGGCTTGCGGGTCGTTGGCGGAGAGGAAGCCGAAGCTGAGGCCGCTGGCGAAGCTGTCGCCGCCGCCGACGCGGTCGAGGATTTCGAGCCCGGGGTACTGGCGGCTCTCGAAGAACTTGCCGTCGTGCCAGAGGATGGCGCTCCAGTCGTTTTTGGTCGCGGTGATCACCCGTCGCAGCGTGGTGGCGGCGACCTTGAAATTTGGATACTCGGAGACCGCCGTCTGGATCATTGCCTTAAACGCGTCGGTTTCGATCTTCGACAGATGGGTGTCGGCGCCGGCGACCTTGAAGCCGAGCGAGGCCGTAAAGTCCTCCTCGTTGCCGATCATCACGTCGACGTTGCGGGCGATGGCCCGATTTACTTCCTGCGCCTTGGCGAGGCCGCCGATGGATTTCCACAGCGAGGGGCGGTAGTTGAGGTCGTAAGATACGATCGTGCCATGCTTGCGGGCCGCGGCCACCGCCTCGACCGTGAGAGCGGCGGTTGTCTCCGAGAGGGCCGCGAAGATGCCGCCGGTGTGAAACCAGCGCACGCCCAGCTGGCCGAAGAGGTGCTCCCAGTCGAAGTCGCCCGGCTTGAGCTGCGACGCGGCGGTGTTGCCGCGGTCCGGCACGCCGACGGCGCCGCGGACACCGAAGCCGCGCTCCGTGAAGTTGAGCCCGTTGCGAATGGTCCGGCCAATGCCATCGTCCGGGCGCCAGCGGATGAAGTCCGTCGCGACGCCGCCCTGCATGATGAAGTCCTCGATCAGGTGACCGACTTCGTTGTCGACGAAGGCGGTGCAGACTGCGGTGCGCAGGCCGAAGCATTTGCGGAGCCCGCGCGAGGTGTTGTATTCGCCGCCGCCTTCCCAGGCGGTGAAGTGGCGCGCGGTGCGAATGCGGCCTTCGCCCGGATCGAGACGGAGCATGACTTCGCCCAGGGAGACCTGGTCGAACGCGCATTCGGAGGCGGGTTTGATCGTTAAGCTCATGGAATGGGAAAAAAGCGGAGTTAAACGGTGACGGACTTGAGGCTGCTGACGGACCATTTCGGCTGGCCGACTTCGGCGGCGAGCTCGTTGAACGCTTCGACTTCGGCGGCGGTGAACAGCAAGCCGCCGGCGGCCTGGGAGTGCCGGGCGAATTCGGCCTCGGGCTGCCCTGGCAGCTGGCACTTTTCATTGCCGTGGCCGAGGATGTCCGCGATGACCGACTTGACGTTGGCGGCCTGAGTGCGCCCGTGGGCGAACGCGCCGCTCGTGATGGCCTGCGGATGAATCACCTGGAAGAAGAACGTGCAGGTGTGCTTTTCGTCCGCGCCCGCCGCCCAGCGGCTGCGCACCGTCGGGATCGAGCCTCCGATGAAGGCCGAGACGATCTCGTTGATGAGCGAAAGCCCGTAGCCCTTGTGCCCGCCGAAGGGCAGGAGGGCGCTCACCTGATTGGGATCCGTCGTCACCTGGCCGTCCTTGTCGACCGCGGCATTGGGCGGGATCAGCTTGCCTTCGCGCTTCAGCTGCTGAACCCGGCCCATCGCGACGACCGAGGTCGCCCAATCGATGACGATCGGAAACCCGACCGCATCCGTGGTGGGGAAGCCCCACGAATGAGGGTTCGTGCCCAGCGTCGGAAATTTTCCGCCGAACGGCACCACTTCGGCGAGCGCCGCGGTGCAGTTGGTGTAGGCGATGTAACCGCGTTTGGCCGCGTCCATGACGTAGCCGCCGCCCCACAGGTAATGGAAGGCATTGTCGACGGAGACGGTGCCCACGCCGTAGCGGTCGGCCAGCTTGATCGCCGTTTCCATCGCCCGATAGGCCGTCGACTGCCCCAGTTTGCGATTGGCGTTCCAAATACGCGCCGCCTCGAACCGGCAGGGCAGTTCCTGAATGGCGGCGCCCGGGACGCAGCCTTTGGCCCCAGATCCGAACAGGTGGTCCAGATGCAGCGCCTTGAGGGCGTTGTGCGTGCGAATGCCGTGGCGGGCCGCTTCCGCGCACAGGCGCGCGCCGTCCGCCGCTTCATCCGCCAAGTAGCCCCGATGCCGGTAGGCGGCCTCGGTCAGCGCGTTATGCTTTTCCTCCTCGATGACGTAGTACGTGGCAGGCATGGTGAATCAAAGGGCTCCGGCGAAGCCGAGCAGGCGTGAGGCCCCGTCCGCGGCGTTTCGCACCTTGGCCGCCAGCTCGGGGAATCGCTTCTCCGGCAGCCGGAGGGCAGGGGCGGTGACGCCGATGGCGGCGGCCACGGTGCCGTCGGACGAGAAGATCGGCGCGGCGACGCAGCGCACGCCCAGGTGCGATTCCTCGTTGTCCAGGCTGTACCCGCGCTTGATGGTGAGCTCGATCTCCTTTTCCAGCTCGGCGCGCTTGATGAGCGTCCGGGCCGTGTGCCGGTAGGGCGCCTTGAGCGCCTTGATGTCGCCCCATTGGTGGGCGTACAGATACGCCAGAAAGATCTTTCCGGTCGAAGAGCTGTGCAGGTCGGTCAGGAAGCCCGCCGCCGACGCCGCGCGCAACGGATGCAGGCTGTCCTGCACGGCGATGATCAGGGAGCGTTCGTTGCACGGCACCGCCAGGTGGGAGGTTTCGCCGACCGCGACGGTCAGCTTCTGCAGCAGCGGCAGCGCCAGCTTGCGGATGTCCGTCCCGGCCAAGGCCGCGTTGCCCAAGTGGATCAGGGAGGGGCCCAGGGCGTAGCGCCCGTCGTTCTTCTGCGCAAAGCCCTCGATCTGCAGGGTCGCCATGATTCGCAGGGTCGTCGTCACCGGAATGCCGCATTCGCGGGCCAGTTCGGCGGCCTTGAGGCCGCCCGGATGCTCCCGCAGAAGCTTGAGCACCCGGCAGGCGTTCCGCAGATTCGGTATCACATACCGCTCAAGGTCGGAGGGCGGGCGCGGGGACGACATTTTTGGGATTGCAGGCTGGATCGTTCAGCTATGAATTGCAAGTTCATTAGTGAACTTCGCATGAGCACCGAAAATTTCCTGAACAGCCTATTCAATTTGCGCGGCCGCGTCGCGGTCGTCATCGGCGGCACGGGCGAACTGTGCGGAGCGATCGCCGAAGGGCTGGCCGCCGCGGGCGCCGAGACCGTCCTGGTGGGACGCAATGCCGACAAGGCCGCGGTCCGGCTCGCACGCGTCGCCGCCGCGGGCGGGAAGGGCTGGTTTCACAATGCCGAGGCGACGAGCCGGGCCGACGTGGACGGACTGCTCGCCGCCGTGCTGGCGCGCTCCGGGCGCGTGGACATCGTCATCAACGGCGCGGGCATCAATTCCGCCACGCCGTTCCTCGACATCGCCGAGGAGGAGTTCGACCGGATTCTCCGGGTCAACATCAAGTCGGTGTTCCTGGGCTGTCAGGTGTTCGGCCGCCATCTGCTTGAGCGTGGCGAAGGCGGGTCGATCATCAACCTGGGCTCGATGTCGGGACTGACGCCCCTCTCTCGCGTGTTCACCTATTCGGCGTCCAAGGCCGCCGTGCACAACCTGACCAAGAATCTGGCCCGCGAATGGGCGGCCCGCAAAGTGCGGGTGAACACGCTCGTTCCCGGCTTCTTCCCGGCCGAGCAAAACCGCAAGGTGCTCACGCCGGAACGCGTGGCGACGATCATGAGCCACACGCCGATGAACCGGTTCGGCGAGGCCCGCGAGCTGGTGGGCGCGGCTCTGCTGCTCGCCGCGGACGGGGCAGGATCGTTCATCACCGGCACGGAGCTGGTGGTCGACGGAGGGTTCAACGCGATGAGCATCTGATGAGCGCGATCAATTCCTTTCTCCGCGGCCACGGGCACACCGTCCGCCGCAATCCCTGCGTCAGCCCGGATTTCTGCCTCGATTGGAACGCTTTGCGGGCGAAGCTCGCCGCGGGCGGCGAGGGGGGCCTCCTTCGGTATGCCAAATCGGCGTTTTCGACCGCGGCGGGCCAATGGCGCCTGGTCGAGGATCGGGAGACGGGCGATTGCGCGTGGCATTTGACCGGGACCGCCTCGGCGACGGACCCGTTGGACGACGCCCTCATCACCCAGCGGGATGGCGCCTATTTCCCCGCGACCTGGACGAATCTGCTGCGACTGAAGAACCAGATTCAGGAAAGCGAACCGGCTTCGACGATCTTCCCGAACGCCGAGGGTTCGCTCGGCCGCCGCACCCTCGGCATCGGGGCGCGGTTCACCGCGCTGCACTGGCCCGCGGTCGAATGGGCCATGAGCGCCCTCAACTTTGGCGTCACTGCCAACCAAAACAGCATACCGCGGGAGTTGGTTTACGACGTGGATGCCATGCTCGAAGGCCGGCTCGCCAAGGTGCCGTTTCCTTTCATCGGAACGAGCGTGCCGGAAGGACATCAGGGCCAGAGCGTCGAAGGCATGAGCCATGGCGCGGTCCTGTCCAAGCTGATGACCGGATTCCATCGCCGGCGGGTCGCGTGGAGCTTCAATGCCGATCACCAGCCGATCGGCGGCGCCTTCGACAGCCGCGAAGACGCGCTCGTGCGAGGCAGCCTGCTGGCGAGCTACATCACCTTCGATCTGTCGCCGGAATTGGCGAAGAAGACGCCGGCGAGTCCGACTTCGCTCGACCAGGAACTTGTCGCCAAGGTGCGGGCTCGAGTGCGTGCGGCCGGTTTGACGTTGGCTGAAGGACCGTTCCTGGAGCTGATGTGCGTGGTCTGGCCCGCGATGCGCAAAATGAAGCTGCGCGATCAGAAATACCGCTCGGCGCGGGAAAAGGCCTTTTCGACCGCGGTGGGACGCAAATACCTGCGCGAACTCTCCATCGACGAACTGCCGGGGCTGACGACGCCGGAAACGACGGCGGTGATGCTCGCGCTGTGCGAGGCGCTGGAAATGCCGGTGAACTTCATCGCGCCCGCTTTTGGATTCCAGAAAAACATCCCGTATCCGGACAACTCGCGCCTCACGGATCTGATCCGCCGGCAATGGGACGTCGCGAAAAGTTTCGGCGTCAGCATCGGGTTTCATTCGGGCTCCGGCAAATCGGCCGAAAATTACGGGGTGATGGGCCAAGTCACCGGGGGCTGCCTCGAGATCAAGACGAGCGGGCGCTATACCTATGAGATGGGGGTCGCCCTGGCCGCGTCGCGCGATCCCTCCGATCGGAAACTGTGGCTCGACTGGCATCGGTTCACGGTCGAGCTCGCGTCCGCCGGCGCGTTCAGCGCGGACGAAACGGAACGGAACCTGGCGCGGTCGTTCATCGCGGATACGCTCGCCCGGGCCGGGGCGGCTGCCGACGTCTTCGCCTCGCCGGCACAGTGCCACGCGGCGCTCGCGGCGCTGCCGCCGAGCCCGGATCACGTCTTCTTCTTCGAATACAACTTTCTGTATGTGCTCGCCGCAAATGGCCGCGCGGACAAGGCCGCGCTCGGCGATCATTCGGAGGCGGGCTATGCTCAGCGCGCGCGGTTCTACGCCATCAGCGACGAAGCCCGGCTGTTGTATGCCAAGCGCGTGGCCGGTTACATTCTGTTTCTGGCCGAATCGACGGGCCTGGTGCCGAAGGAAAAATGCGAATCGGCGCGGGCGGTGCTGGACCGGATCGAATCGTATTCGGGGTTCATCGACTCGATTTCGCCGTAAGCCCCCGCTGGGTGGAGCGCATGGTCCCCATGCGCTGAGCGACGCTGCCTGCGTGCGGCGTCGCAGGTGCCGGGGTCAGCGCCCCCGGCTACAGCGCAAGCGTGCTGCCCTGGTCCAATTTACGGAACCGCCTGCATGCGCTCCGGCGACCACTGCCAGGCGGCGAGGGAGGCCGACTCGAGGTCGGAGTCGGCCAGGCCCGTTTCCAGGAGCATGATTTTGGCGATATCCTGAATGCCGCGGACGTTCTGCTGCAACTGGTCGGCGAGGGTTTCGATCGCGACCTCGCCCACGCGTTCGCAGATATTGCGATAAAGCGGAGCCTTGCTGGAGCCGGTCCCTTCCATGAGGTCGACCCAGGACACCTCGTGGAAGACGCCGGCGCTCAGGCGGGCGAGATGGTCCGTCGCACCCGGCGCGACGGAAATCACCACTTCGGGCGCATGTTCTTCGATCCAGCGCGCGAGTGCCACATCGAGGCGAAGCGTGCCGGCCGGTCCCACATGCTGGCGCTGCATCGATTGCTCCTGTTCGAAGCAGAAGGGCGGCACGAGCATTCCGGACGGAATCCGCATCTGCTCGGCCAGAAAACTCGCCGACCACGCGCCGTCGGCCTGGCGGTCGTATTCGGAGGCCAGCACCAGGCCGATGCGCCGGTAGCCGGCTCCCGCCAATCGGCGCATGGCTTGGCGCATGATGGCGCGCTGGTTTTCCATGACGCGATGGATCGACGGCGTCTGCGGAAAGCAGCCGATCGCGACCGAGCTGAACAGTCCCCAGTCGAAATCGGGAATGGCGGTGCAGTCGTGGCGGAACGCCGCAAAAAGAATGCCGGTGATTCCGCGATGGAATAGAATATGGCTGAGCCGGCGCGGGGACAGTTCCGGATCGCCCAAATCGAAATGCTCGAGCCGATAGCCGCACTGCGCCGCCTTGCGCTGCGCGCCGGCGAAGTAGCTGGCCTGTCCGGGCTCCTGCTCCCAACCGTGCTTGGAATACCAGTGCGTGACGTAGGCGAGTGTGTCCTCGCGCCGATCGGGAGCGCAGCCCTTGCGATAGGCGATCAGCGCCTGCAGCGCCGGGTCCGGCGCGTAGCCGAGCTCCTGCGCGATGGACTGGATCCGCTTGCGAGTCGCCTCAGGGATCGCAGGGCTGTTGCGCAGGGCCAGCGAGACGGTGGTGTTGTGAACACCAGCGGCTCGAGCGATATGGCTTTGGGTGACCCGGGATTTCATGGGGACGAGGGGTGAAGCAATGAATCAATAGGTGTAGAGCCTGACCCGCTGGATGGAGAACTTGCCCCCCTCCAGGCGGACGAAGCGTCCTTGGTTCGTTTGGTCGCCGCTGAGCCGCCGCAAGGGCTGCCAGCGCCCGTTGACATAGTCGCCTTCCTCCACACTGAGGAGGCCGGCGGTGAGGCCGGGCTCGAGCGAGGAGAAGGCGACGTGCATTGCCGTGCCGGCGATCAGAAATTCCTTTGGCCCGAGCGCGATCACCAGGCCGCCCGCCGGGAGCGGAGCCGCCGGAGGGGCGTTCGGATTTTCCAATTCGATCGCCGCGGCATGCGGCTGCGGCTCAAACGTCGCGAGCAGTTGGAATCCTCCGAGCTGAACGAGCCGGGGCTGCAGTTGTTCCGGACCATCCGGCATCAGCCCCGCCATGCTACCATCGCCTTGGTGGGCGACGATGACGTCCTGCAACTCACTCAGCACCCGGTAGCTGTCCGTCAGATATTTCTGGGGCGCGCCGGAGATGGAATCGATCGCGAAGGGAGAAAAGCCCAAGGCGTCCTGATCGGCGAACGCGAAGAACGCATTCACGGACGCCTCCGGTCCCGGTTTCGCCTCGGGAATGAACAGCGCATTGCCGGATGTGTGGTAAGCGCGGGCCCAGCGCGCGAAATCGGTGAAGTAGATGTCGGGCGAAAGCAGGTCGATGTGAGGTGCGGCGGCCCGCCAGACATCGAATACCTGCGGGAGCGGCCCGGCGCTGGGATATTGCCCCGGCCGGTAACCCGGGCGCATCAAAGCCGCATTCACGTACATCGGCAGCGGATACTCGCGTTTGCCCGCCGCGGCCACGGCATCCGTGTAACGCGCGAAATGCCAGGCCATGAAAATCTCATCCGTCTGAAGCCCGGCCCCGAACATTTCGGTCCACGTGCCGGAGTCGCGCGCTCCCGCGGCGGTCCAGGCGCGTGCGAGCTCGGGGGCGAGCGTTTCGCGGTGCGACCGCAGATAGGCAGCCAAATCCGCCGGAACGGGGCCGGCAAAAAGTCGATTTGCCTCGGGCGCGTGATCCCGCGCGTTCGGAATCATCCCGATCTCATTTTCGACCTGGACAAGGAGCACCGTGTGAAGGGCTCCATCCGTTTCGCGCAGGTGCCGGAGCAGCGAGCCAAACGCGGCGCTGTCGACCTGCTGGTTCTCCTCCGAGAGCGGGGAAAGCATTTCCTGCCGGCGGCCTTCGAGGTCGCAGGTGCGGGGAAAGCGGGCCACGTTCTCCTTGATCCACCCGGGAACGTAGCAGGACATGCTGTTCTTCCAGCTTCCGAACCACAGCAGCACCAAGTGCAGGTGCGCCTGGCGCGCCTGACCCAGCAGCTGGTCGACCGTCGCGAAATCGAAACTACCCTCTTCCGGCTCGATCTGATCCCAGTAGACGGGAACGATCAAGGTGTTGAGATGCAGACCCTGAAATTTGGTCCAGAACGGAGCCAGGTAGGCCGGGCTGGTGGCGGACGAATTCCCAATTTCTCCGCCGCGGACCAAAAATGGCTGGCCGTTCACCATCAGGCGCATGGCGGAGCCGACCCGCTCCAGACGGGGTAGGGATGCGTCACTTTGTGCGGCGGTCAGGCAGCTGGCACCAGCCAAGGCAAGTGCAACGGTGCGGCTAAACCTCCGGACAAGAGCGAACCAGGCAAGTCGGGGTGAGAACGGCAAAGCTAGGTGGGTCCGACGAGCAGAGACTGAATTCGCGGACGGCAACCTGCAAACCTGCGGTAGTAAGGTTTTACCTATATCTTAAGTAATAGTTCGTGGAATTGCGCGCTGGATAGGCTTTACGGCGCGATAGTCACCCGGGTAGATTTCGGATACCCGCCTCCACCGTGAGAATTCTGCGCTGCCCCGTCGCAAGGCTCTTTCTGGCCGTGATTGCCGGCGCACTCTGGTCCGCGTCGCGGGCAGCCGCGCAGCCGCTGCGGCGAATGGACATGCTGCAAGGCGTGCCGTGCACCCGGCTGTATTCCTATGAGGAAATTGGAGAGGTGTCGCAGGGCGTGCGAATGGGGTTCGATCCGCTGGGCCGTTTGGCGCTGATTCAGCGCGGCGCCTTTATCGTGCTCAACGATGCCACGTGGCTGGATATCGCGAGCCGGGTCGATTATCCGATGGATATCCTCGCGCTCGATCTGGCGCGCGATGGGCATTGGTATTACGGCGCGCTCGGCGACTGGGGCATCATGACGATGAACCAGCGCGGACGGCTGCACCCGGAATCCATTTCCGGCAGCGACTGTCCCCGGTGGTGCGCCACGACCAATTTTTCCGAGATCACGGTGACGGATGACGGCGAGTATTTCGCGGGCTACGGCGGCGTCGTTTACCGGAATAGCCGCACCGGACGTCAGATGTTCTACGAATACTCGCAGGCGAATCTGCTGTTTCACATCCGCAATCAAGGGTACCTGACGACGCTGCCGGACGGGATTCGGCGGATTGACGTGGACGGTGAAGGGCGGCTGGTGCCGGTGGCCACGGGTTCTCGCGGCGACGATATTTCGGTTCACCAAATCGCCCAACTCAACGATCGCACCGTCCTCTATTCCACGTTCGACGGACGGCTTTTCACGTTCGACGGGAAAGCGCCGACGCGCTGGCCGGCCAATCTTGGCAGCGGCCCGGAAAATCGCGTTTCGGCATTGCGTGTGCTGCCCGATGGCGATGTGGCGGTCGCCGTCAACGGGCGCGGACTGTTTCTGGTTTCACCTTCCGGCACGATTCGCCAGGCCCTCACGACTTCGCCTTTCCACCGCATCACGGCGCTGGCTTCGCACGAGCCCGGGGTTCTATGGGCGGCCACGGAAATCGGCGTGGAAAAAATCCTCTATCACCAGCCGATGACCCTGTTCGGCCAGGGGCTAGGCATGACGATCAGCTGGCCCTTGGTCGCCCGATGGCGCGACCGCGTGGTGGTCTGTTCCGGCGGCCTGCTCTATGTTTCAGCGCGCGAGCCTTCGGGTGCGACCAGTCGATTCGAGCCGATGCACAACGAGCCCTCTCCCGGCGTCTGGGCGATGGCGGTGGCGGGCGATCAACTGCTGGTCGGCAATGGCCGCGGCGTCTTCAAGCTCGAGGGCGAGAATCGATTCGTGCCCGTCGGCAGCCCGATGGACGCCGCCCGGCTCGCCCTGCTTGCGCCGGATCTCTGCCTGGTGATCGGCGCCGCGGAAATGACCGCGCTGCGTTGGGACGGCAGCCAATGGCGCGAGTGCGCCAGCCGGGTGCCCGGTGCGGGCTTTCCCGCGGTGATCCACACTTTTGGCAACGCGGTTTGGATTGAATTGGGCGCCAATCGGACCGCCCGGGTCACCTACGACCACGGGCGCATTGTGACCCGGGTATTCGACAGCTTCCCCTGGACCGCGCGCCAATGGGTGAACCTGAGCGAATTGGACCACACTGTCGTGATGACCGGCGCGGGCGAAAGGCGCGTGTATTTCGATCCGGAATCGGGCGAGCAGGTCGACGGCGGCGAAGTGCGGCGCCTGCTGGAGCGAGCGCCGTTTCCGATCACGCGCATTCAGCGCGCCGAGGACGGCATCCTGTGGGCGACCCACGAACATGGCGTATTCACGATCCGCCAAACGGCCGAGGGCGATCGCTATGACACGGCCTCGTTCAGCCTGATCGACGATCCCTCGCCCACGGTGCAGCTGCTGCCAGGCGGCGAGGTTTGGATTTCGAGCGGCAATTCGCTTTATCATGTCAATCGCGACTTCCATGCGCCCGCTGTCCCCGCGGCCTATCCCGCCCTGGTGTCGGTGACCGACGATCGCACGGGGATTCAGCTGCCACCCGACGAGACCGGAAACGGCAACTTGTTCACGCTTCCCTATAGCCGCAACAACATCAGCTTGCGCTTCTTTGCGGGCACTTATTCCTACCGGCGCGCTCCGCGCTACGAGTTCAAGCTCGGCAATGCGGGGCGCGGCTGGACCGACGCCGGCCTCGGTTCGCAGCTGAATTTCGCGAATTTGCGCGAAGGCACCTATCCACTTGAGGTGCGCCTCGTGGACAGCCAGGGAACGGAAGGACCTCCGCTCACCTTAACCGTCGCCGTGCTGCCCCCGTGGCATCGGACCGGCCTTGCCTATTTGATTTACGGCGCGGCGACGCTTCTCGCAGCTGGTCTTTTTCTGCGCTGGCACAGCCAGCATTCCCGCCACCGCAATGAACTTTTGCAGCATCGCGTGGATGCGCAAACGCACGAGCTCAAGATGGCCATGCAGCGGCTGGAAGACGAAACGCGCAATTCGGCAACGCTGGAAGAGCGCCATCGCCTGGCCGCCGAAATCCACGACAGCGTCCAGCAGGGGTTGAGCGGCATCATGCTGCAGGTCGACGCGACGCTCAAGATGTCCGACTTGACCGCCGCCGTGCGCTCCCGGCTGGCCATCGCGCGCAAGATGATTTCGTTCACCCGGCACGAGGTGCAGCACGCCGTCTGGGATATGGAATCGCCGATGCTCAAGGACGCGCTGTTGCAGGACGCCATTGCCAATCTGATTTCCAATGTCGATTCGGGAACCGCTCAAATCGGATTCGCCGCGACCGGTTCGGATCGCCCGGTTTCTCCGGCGGCGAAACATCACCTGCTCCGAATCGCGCAGGAAGCCGTCACCAATGCGATCCGGCATGCGAATGCCCGGCATATCGACGTGAAACTCGAGTACGGCGCCGACGGCCTCGCGCTCACCGTGACCGACGATGGCAAGGGCTTTGACGCCAGCGCCGCGCCCAAGGAACGCTTCGGCCATTTTGGTCTGGTCGGACTGCGCGGGCGGGCCAAGAAGATTGACGCCCGCGTGGAGATCGTCAGTGCTCCCGGCGAAGGCACCGCCGTGGTGGCCCGCCTCGCGTACGCCGGCGCCATCGGCGAAACCCACACCCATGTTGCCGCGGTCTGAACGCATCCGAATCCTGCTGGTCGACGATCACATCATCGTCCGGATGGGGTTGGCGACCGCCGCTGGCGGCGAGCCCGACATGGAAGTCGTGGGCGAGGCGGACAACGGAACGGATGCCATCGAAGTATTTCGCGCCACCCGGCCGGACGTGGTGGTGCTCGACTTGCGCATGCCCGGACCGAGCGGCACAAAGACGATTTTGCGCCTGCGCGAGGAATTCGGGGATGTCCGCGTCCTGGTGTTCAGCAATTATGCCAGCGGCGACGAGGCGCTGGAGTCGTTTCGGGCTGGTGCGCACGGTTTCGTGGTCAAGGAGATGCCGCTGGACCTGCTCCTGGAGGCGATTCGGCGCATTCACCGAGGTGAACAATACATTCCCGCCGAAATTTCCCGGCGGATGAACGGCCGGATGTTTTCCCAGCTTTCGAATCGCGAATTGGACGTACTCAAATTGATCGCCAAGGGCCTGACCAACAAGGAGGTAGGTTCCCAACTGGGAGTTGTTGAGGGGACGGTCAAGATTCACGTGACCAATATTCTCGCAAAGCTGGGCGTTTCGGATCGCACGCAGGCGATCGTGTCCGCCGTCAAGCGGGGCATCATCGAGTTGGATTGAGGGACTTCGGCCTGGGATTCGCAGCCGATCGCTCGGACGCGAGACGCCTGGGCGGCAGTCTATTCTAATGTCTGAATGACGGTCCCGTTGCGCCGGAAGGCGTGAATCGTCTTTGACTGTCTCACCGCCAGCATCCTTAACCCCAAGAGCGGTGCCCCCTTTGCCTAGGACCGGCACTTTCCCTGCGTCGGCCCGAATGCGTCGGGGCGCGTCCCAAGTCAAATCCAACTATGAACACACCAATCAAGACCTGCCTGCTATCGATAGCGGCTGTGGCGATGATCCCGGCTCTGAGCGCCCAGCAAGCCGCCACTCCTCCAGCGACTACGACCACTACGACAACCACGACCACGACGCCGTCATCCGCGGCAGTGGCGTCGAATTCCAGCCCGAGCACGGAAGATCAGACCATCACGCTCTCTCCTTTTGAGGTGAAGGCAGACGTGGATACGGGGTATGCGCAGACCGAAACGCTGGCGGGCACCCGTATCCGTACCAACCTGGCGGACGTTGCCTCGGCGATCCAGGTCGTTGACAAGGCATTCCTGCAGGATGTCGGCGCCCATAATTCGGGTTCGCTCCTCGAATACACGACCAACTCCCAAGTTGCCGGCACCCTCGGCACTTATGAAGGCGAAGGCAATGGCACGACCCTTAACGAGGAGTCCAATCTCATCAATCCTCAGGGCGCCCAACGCATCCGAGGATTGGCCGCCGCTGACAACGCCCGCGACTATTTCATCACCGACATTCCATGGGACAGCTATAACGTCGATCGCATCGACATCCAGCGCGGTCCCAATGCGATCTTGTTCGGTTTGGGCAGCCCAGCCGGCATCATCAACGCCTCGATGCACAGCGCCGAGTTCCGCGATTATGGCTCGATCGAGGGGGACACCGGCTCCTACGGCTCGGTTCGGGGCAGCGTGGACCTCAACCAGGTGCTTTTCCCGGACGTGCTCGCGATTCGTATCGACGGTATGTGGGACAGAACCGAATTCGAACAGCGGCAGGCCTGGAACCAAGACAAGCGCTTTTCCGGTGCGATTCGGTTTGATCCGAAGCTTTTCAAGGATCCGAGCTTTCACACTTCGATCAAGATGAAGTTTGAGAGTGGCAATATCGGCTCCGACAACCCGCGCACGCTTCCCCCCTACGATAGCATCACGCCGTGGTTTCAGGCGGCCAACACGGCCAGCGCAACGGGCGGATTGGGCAAAATGGCCATTCCCAATGGTTATGTGCTCGGCTCGTCTGCCTCGACCTATTTCCCTTATTTGTCCGGACTTGCCAATCAGCAGCAGCCGCTTTGGTTTATCGATGGTGCCAGCAACCAGCTTTATCGGATCTGGGGCGGCTTCGCAAACACCGGTGCGCTCAATGCCTCCGGGGCTCCACAGGGCGCGGGCGTCAGTCTCACCGGCCAGAAGTATGCGGACGCGTTTTCCGATGTCGCCAGCTACAGCCAGTATGCCATCAATGCGAACTTGCCCAATTCCCAATATGGGCAATACCGGGACAAATCGCTCACGGACCCATCCGTCTTCGACTTCTACCACAATCTGATCGATGGCCCGACCGCATCGCAGTTCCAGAAGTGGACCGCCTACAACATCGACGTGACGCAGACATTTTGGGACGACCGTTTGGGAATCGAGGGGACCTACGATCGTCAGAAGTTCAGCGATGGAGGCCAAACCCTGTTTGGAACGGGCTCTTACGCGTCCACCCCCACGGTCAATATCGACATCCTTCAAAACTTCTCGGACCTCGTGATTGGACCGAACAACACCACCAATGGCTCGGCGGGCAATCCAAACTTTGGCCGCCCCTTCGTTAGCGGCGGCCCCGGCAACGGCCAATCGTACCAAAGCGACCGCAAGAACGAGCGGCTTCAGCTCTATGGCGAATTGCGGGCCTCGGATTTCTTCGGCGAAAACAGTCTGCTGACCACGATCCTGGGCAAGCAGCGTTTCAATGGCGTTTATAGCGACGAGCAATACTATACCCAGAACCTGCAATGGCAGCTGTATGCCAACTCCGAGGCCTATGCGGCCTACAAGCTCCAAGGGAATCCCGACGGCATCACTAATCTGCCTCCGGAGGCGGTCATTTACTTGGGTGGATCGCTGGCCAACGCGAGCACGGCGTCCGGGGCCAATATTCCCGGCATCACCTCCAACGTGACGCTGAACAGCGGGAGCATCTATCAGTTTTCGTCGACTTGGGCTCCACAGCCGGGGGTTACCTACAACCAACCCTGGAACGTGCCGGCCAATTTGCAGGGGATTTTTAACGGTGCTCCGGTGGTCAACACCGCCACCAGCGCCACCTATCCCCAGCTGACGCAGGCTTCGAATCCCGCCAACTATGTTGGCTGGAATAATAACTTCACCGATAATATTTTGGCATATAACAATGGCGCCGACAAGAGCCTGACGACCGCGGCGTCTCAGACCATGCGAGAAACCGAATCCTGGTCGGGTTCCTGGCAAGGCTACCTGTTGAACGATGCCGTCGTAACGACCCTGGGATGGCGCTACGACGAGGTTGCGACCAAAGGCGCAACCGCTCAGCCCGAAGCCGGTGTCCTCAATCGCGGCGCGCTCAATTTGGCGTCCAATGCCTACTATCTCCCGGATTATTACCCGACGAATGCGATCTTTCGGAATCACTCCACCTCTGGCGGCATCGTGGTGCACCTGAACGATCTCCTTGGTCTCGCCAAGGTGCATGATCCCCTGCCGTTCAATGTCAGCCTGACCTATGACAAGTCCGGCAACTTCGAGGTTTCAAATGTCCGCCGGGACATTTACGGCAACCCGATCGGCAACCCGGACGGGACGACCAAGGAATATGGCATCCTGCTGTCCACCAAGGATAACAAATATTCCATCCGAGTGACCAAATACGACACGATCGAGCACGGCACCACCGTTCCGAATTTCGACAACAGCGGCATCTACGGCACCATTCGTGACGCCCTGAATTGGCGCAACATCAAGCTCTACGACATGTCGGCCTATGCCTGGGCCACAGCGGGGCAAGCGCCTCAGGCAAATTATACCGGATCGCGCTACGGATGGGACCCCGTCTACGTGGACGCGAATGGCCGGGATGTCGCCTCAGGCACCCTCGCCGCCGGCAACTCCGCGATTCCCGCCGGAGCAACGTTGGAGACAGCAGCGCAAGCACTGGCCCACGAGGACGCGGCGATCACGGCGATCAACAACATGCAGACGTTCCTTCAGTCCAAAGGCTACTTCACGGCCTGGAACTACGGCCCTGGTCCGACCACGCCGGCGGCTCTCGAGGACAAGAGCCAGTATTTGGCCAACCCGATCCAGCCCGATCCGGCCAGCGTCTACGACTATCGCACGGCGCCGACCTTGCAGGGCTTTGCGGTGACGGACGATACCGAGTCGAAGGGCTACGAAATCGAGCTCATGGCGAATCCGCTGCCGAACCTGCGCCTGGAGGCCAACGCCTCCAAGACAAATGCCGTCATCAGCAATGTCGGTGGCGCGGCGTTGGATGGTCTGGTGACCTATATGGACAACCTGATGGCCGGGCCGGCCGGCGATCTGATCCGGTTCAACTCCGATTATTCCGCAGCGAATGAGTTACGGTTCGATTGGACGTCATGGCGCAGTAAGTACACGCTGTTGAAGTTGGAGCAAGGCACGAGCGCTCCGGAACTTATTCCCTGGAATTTCAACTTCATCGTGAACTACGACTTCGATCGCGGTTTGCTGAAGGGATTCGGCATTGGCGGCGGCGATCGCTGGCAGGACAAGTCGGTCATCGGCTATCCCGTTCTGCCCAACCCGACCAACGCGAATCTGGCCACCTTCAATCTCTCGGCGCCGTACTACGGACCGGATGAGAATGCGGTCGACCTGTGGATCAGCTACACGCACAAAATCACGAACAAGATCAGCTGGAAGGCCCAGTTCAACGTGTACAACGTCGGAAAGCGCGACGGCCTGATCCCGATCTCGGTCGAGCCCGATGGCCACACGATTGCCGCGGCCCGCATCGCGCCCGTCCAGACGTGGCAGTTCACGAACACGTTCTCGTTCTGATCCGAAGAATGCAACGCCGATGCCTTTTTGATTTAAAGAGACCGGCCTGATTTGCCCCGGCGCTTGAGGGCGCCCGGGGACCCAGCGGCCGAAGCCACCTGAAAAGGGCTTCGGCCGTTTTTGTTTTGGGCGGCATCGGGGCAACCGGGAGGTTTGACACTCTGATGTCTGAACGACGGGTTGGTTGCTCCGGCTCCTCAAATTTGGCCCTTTTAAGGGCACGGAGAATTCCCGCCCGCATCTGCGGGACGGGGTGAGAACGGTCCCGCGGCCGAGCTATCGGCCGCGGGACTTTGCCGGTTCAAAACCAACATGATCTTTCGTCCCCTTCGCCACGGATGCATCGCCGCGCTGGTCCTTGTGGCCGGCGCCCTGGTCCGGGCCGATCCCTTCCCGGCGATTCCAAGAGCGGACGCCAACTCGAAAGAGGCCCATCGTCAGCTGCTCGCCAAGGCGGCCCACGGCGGCGTCGACGTCTATTTCGAGGGCGACTCGATCACGCGCCGCTGGGGCGCGACGGACTGGCCCGCCATGCTCAAGAACTGGAACGAGAATTTCCACGGCTGGAATGCCGGCGATTTCGGCTGGGGCGCCGACCGGCTCGAGAACATTCTCTGGCGGATCGAGAACGGGGAACTCGACGGCGTGAATCCCAAGGTGATCGTGCTGCTCGGCGGGACCAACAACATCGGCTCGCGGCCCAAAGGTCAGGCGACCGTCGACCACGTGGTGGCCGGAATTCAAGCCGTGCTGGCGGCCTGCGAGCAGCGCGCCCCGAACGCGACCATCATCTTGACCGCGATCTTTCCGCGCAACGACACGCCCAACGCCAATCCGGTCATCGACCGGATCAACCCGCGCCTGGCGGCGCTGGCCGACGGCCATCGTATCCGATTTGTCAATATTAACGCGCAGCTGGCCGATGCCGCGGGGCATCTGCAGGCCGGCCTGACGGTCGACCATCTGCATCCCTCGGTGGGAGGCTACCAGATCTGGGCCGATGCGCTGAAGCCGATCCTGACGGAGCTGCTGGGGCCGCCGGCGGCCACCGACCATGCGCCCGCTCCGACCGGCGATCCCGGCATCAAGTAGCGAGACCGGCGAGGCCGATGGCCGCCCGGATTACGCCGCTCGGTTCGCCATCGGTCTCGCCGGTTGGAACGCACGCTCCCCGCTGCTGGGCGTGGCGGTTCCTTGACTATTATACGCGGGCGAGGCCGATTTCGATTCACGGTGCCGCTGGAATTTTGCGAGCAGAATGCCACCGGCGAAGATCAGGGGCGCACCGAGGCGAATCGGCCAGCACTTCCACTGCCAGGGCGAGCCGCCGCAATACTCGGGCCCGCCGAGCTTGAGTCCCAACAAGGCGCCGAGTCCTGCGTAGGCCGCGACGCAGAGGGAGCATTTTGGGACCAGGGCGGCGGCGGCCAGGGAAAGCCACCGCAGCCCCGTGATTCGGCGCTGAGTTTGCATATTTTGTGGATTAACGCGGGTGGAGCGCATGGGGACCATGCGCTCCACCTTCAGAGTATTAGCGGGTCACGCCGGCCGTTTCATAGCGGTCGTGATGGCGCACCCAGCTCATGGTCCGTTCCGGATCCTCGTTGCGGCCCTTGGGGGTGACATCGAGGAACTGATAGACGGAAAGGAAAGGGTCGAGTCCCCGGCCGTAGGTGGAATAAGTCCGGTAGATCTGACCGTCCGCGCCGCGCGCGAACACGCTGAGGCCGGGCAGTTCCTCGAACGGGATCTCGGTGACCTCGAAGTTGTATTCGCCTTGGCCCGCTTTCATTTCCTCGGGCGTGAACGACACGCGGAAGTCGCGGTTGAAGGTCGTGCCGTTCGAGGAAACCCAGTTGAAATGCCAGCCCAGGCGCTGTTTGAACGGCAGGAATTCCTCGACCGGACCATGCGAAACGGCGGCGAGCGTGACGTCTTTCGCGTTGAGGTGGGGGATGGTGGCGTCGAACGTGTCGGCGACCATGGAGCAGCTCTTGCAACCTTCCTCCCAGCCGGGGCCGAACATGAAGTGGTAGATGATGAGCTGGCTGCGGCCCTCGAACAGATCCTTGAGGGTCACGGGCCCGTCGGCGGAGGCGAAGAGGTAATTCTGCTCGATCTTGACCCAAGGGAAAGCCTGGCGGCGCGCGGCCAGTCGGTCGCGCAGATGGGTGAGCTCTTTTTCTTCGCGAAGCAGCTCTTTTCGAGCCGCGTGCCATTTTTCAGGCGAGACGACGGTCGGGTGATCGAAGTTCATGGTAACGGAATTTGGATTGGAAGGGATTGAATCAGGACGCCGACGGAAAGGCGGCGGAACGGATGGCCGAGTATTCCTCCCGCAGCCGGACGTGCATCGGCCAGAACGGCGGCCGAGGCGCGCCTTCGAGTTGCGCGACGAGTTGAGCCAAGTGAGTGTGCCAGCCGGCCGAGTACCCAACCATATAGGCCAGGTCTTCGCCCCGCGAGCGATGGGTGAGGACCAAAAGTACGTTTTTGCCTTCCGGGCTGAGCTCGAAGGTCACCTCCGATTCGGGTCCGCCGAAGGTATAGGCGAGCACCCGAGGGGGTTCCCAGCGGGTCACGACGCCTTCGGCCGTATCGCCCGGGTCATGGTACTGCTTGAACTGATCCGGTGGAATTTCGTCCGGCGCGATTTCGATATGGCGAAACTTCAGGTCGATCTTGCCGCCGATGCGTGGTTCGAGCGATCCGCCGGCGAACCAGCGGCTGCGCTTTTCCGGATCGATGAGGTAGTCCCAGATGCGTTCGATGGGTCCGGGCAGAGTGCGGATCAGGCGAACTTCACCGATGCTGAGATATTGGCCATATTGCTCGTTGGATTTCATGAGGATTGGTTTTTGCGGTCGCGTTCGTCTTCGGCCCGCAGCTCGCGCTCCAGGGCGTCGAGACGGTGGCTCCAGAACTGGCGGGTTTTTTCCAGCCAGGCATCGAGTTCATCGAAACCGGCCGGGTTGAGAGATTGAATCCGGGTTTGCGCCTGTTTGCGGGTGACGATCAGACCCGCCTCGCGCAGCACGTTCAGGTGTTGGGAAATCGCGGGAGCGGTCAGATCGAATTCCTTGACCAACTCACCGGCAGTGCGGTCGCGCTCGGCGAGCAGCTCGACAATGCGGCGCCGGGTGGGATCGACGATGGCGGCAAGGGACTGCATGCCGAAACTATTTAACGAAATGCTTAATTAAGCAAGAGGTTAAATATAATAGCGCATTTTTCCCGCCGCCAAATCACTTATTGCTTTAAGCCGAAGCGAGTTGCGTGAGTTGCTCTCAGCGCTGACTGGCGTACGACTGCTCCGTTTCGGGCTCGATGACCACTGGACCGAGCAGGCCGGCGGTGCGAACGGGCCAGATCGAGGCGTCGAACTTCTGGTAAGAGAAGTTCACGATGTTCGTGTCGTAAAAGCGCTTCCACGCGACGTGGCGAACGTCCAAATCGCGAATCCGGTTGGCGGCTACGCTGGTGACATCGATGTCGAGATGGTTGGAGCCGCTGCGGAGATACCTGCCCACCTGGAGACGAAAGGGCGGACACCAAACGGTGCCGATAGCGTGTCCATTGAGCCGCACCTGGGCGCTGTCTGAAACCTGGCCAAGATCCAACGCCCACCCGGGGGCCTGCGATTCGACCCGTCCGTCGACCGTGAAGTCGATCGAGTACCGAACCGTCCCTGCGAATCGGTCCGCGTCGGAGTCCTTTCGCCCGGTCCAAGGAATCGGCTGGGAAGAACTGAACCCGGCCGGCAATACCGGGCCGCCTTCGAGAAAACGAACGGTCCAAGTGCCGGCCACGGGCAGAGTCGGGACCTGGGGGGCGGGCTCGCGCCAAACCATGGGTTTCCGGGTGAGGCCGTGATTCGACTCCAACGAGGCGAGACGAACAAAAAGGGATCCCCCCGGAGGGAGTTGCAATCGAACGCGCCCGGCGGTTCTCCCTTGGGCGTCGGATTCAATCCCGGAGCGTTCCGGGTTCATCGGATCGAGGATCTCGGCCTGGTCGCCCGACCGCGCCAGCGGCACCCAATCGTCCACCGGGGCCGAACCATTGTTCACAATGAAATAGACCGGACCTTCCTCGGTCGTCCGTCGCAGGCAGTTCAGCCCCAGCCGGACCATCGTTTCGGGCGCGATCCCGGCCGTCTCCAGTGTATCCGTGCTGCCGATATAGATGGCGCCCTCGCCGACGGCGGTCTTTCCGCTGGAAGCCAGGTGAAGCGTGGCGAGGCGCTGGGCGAGTTGTCCCCGGCGACCGGCGAAATCGAGCCATCCGGGGACGTCGGACGGCGGCGGGCCGATGAAAATGACGGTGGCGCCCGCGCGGGCGAGCGCGATGAGACGATCGAGAGTGGGGACCGGCAGGTAGCGGCAGGGCGGAATGACGATGGCCGAATAATGGTTGCCGCCGGCCCAGATCCGGCCCCCATCCGCGCCGACCGATTCGAGCAGGCAGTCGGTGATGGAGTCATAGCTGAAGCCCCGGCGCCACAGATCCATCGCGGTTTCCTGAAACGGGGTGCCCGCCATCCATTTTCCAGGGGTGGCAAAAAACCGGAGCAGCGAGTCTTTCCCGTCCGGGTCCGGCGGAGTTTGCCAGTAGTCGGCGACGGGGAAGTACAGCAGCACGTCGTTGTCCGGCCGGCCCGCCTGCAGCAGGGACTGGCAGCGGCTGACGTAACCATTGAACGCCGGTAGATCGTGCCAGAGCCCGCCCTGGGGGCCGAAGTTTTCGGCGGCGTAGAAGACGAAACCGGGCCAGGGGGCATCCGCGGGCGAATAGGGCGTGCCGTGGTAGATGGTGTGATTGATTCCCGCCAGAAAGAACCGGTCGAGAACCGGTTTGAGCTGGGCGAGCGTGACGTTGAAGTGCTCACCCACCCACGTGAAGGTTTCCGAGGACGCCAGCCGGCGGCCCCGGACATGGGCGGCCGAGGAGGCGAATTTCATCATCGGAATCTGTTCATCCGTGCCCCCGCCAAACGCCCCTTCCGTCTCCGGAATGTCCGCGGCGGCATAGACGTCTTCCAGGTTCGAAGGGGAGCCGTGGGCCTGTTCGCGCGACAGGCTGCCTTGCCGATGGCTCCACGCGGTCCAATGGGCGATCCAGTCGCGATGCAGATCGGCGATGGTTTGCCGGTAGTCGTCGCGCACGCGGGCGGAGATCTCCGGATCGCCGTCGCCCGCCAGGGCGTCCAGGTGCGCGGTCAGATCATAGCCGCGGCGGCGGCGAAATTGCTCGGGAAAGTCCGGCGCCCAATTTGCGCCGTAATATTCGTAGGAGTCGTGGAATTCCGCACGGGGACGCACCTCGCCGAAACCGAGAAATGCCTGATCGATGTGCGATAGGTAGGCGTCGAGCGAGTCGTTGGAAAACGGATTGATGACCGAACCCTCGCCGCCCGGTGCGGCGCGCTTCACCTTCTGAACCGCGTGCTGGAATTCCAACGAATAGCCGCCGGGTCCATGGACGACCCTCATTGACTCGGAGGCCTGATCGGGAGTCACCCAGGGGCCGCCCATCGGCCAGCCTGTGCCCGTCGTGAGGTCGACGCCGAGGCCAAGACGGCGTGCGACCCGCAGGGTGAAGGAAAGCCGATCAAGCCAAACGGGCGAGAGGTAGGGGATGAATCGACTCTCGTAGCCTTTGGCTCCATAGATGGGGCAAATCTCCACGCCGCCGTATCCCGCCGTGCTGAATTCCGTCAGCATCCGTTCCAGATTCGGT
This sequence comes from Opitutaceae bacterium, assembly GCA_036502225.1. Taxonomy (GTDB): domain Bacteria; phylum Verrucomicrobiota; class Verrucomicrobiia; order Opitutales; family Opitutaceae; genus Palsa-1447. Next base: position 4,510 of record DASXYY010000033.1, on the reverse strand, counting down.
TCGTCCACGGCGTTGCCCATCCACCACCACCGGGTCCAAGGACGGGTGGTCGATTCCACCGCGGGCCAGGTCGGAGTGGCCGGCGGCGCCGGCGGCGAAGCCTGCGCGGGAGTCGCGGCGGGGACGGACAGTGCCGTGGCGAGCAAGGCGGCCAAGTAAAGGAATCGGGGACGGTGCCGAGGGGTCATGGTCCAGACTCTAGGTGTTGCCGAAACTGTCATCGAAGGTCGATAGTGGCGTTCGCGTTATGAAACGATTCTTTGCCCTCCTGCTCCTCGCGCCGGTTTGTGCGCTGGCCCGCACCGCTGAGATCAAGATCGATGTCGATCACGTGATCGACTCGGTCGATCCCCGAATTTACGGCGTCTTCATGGAGCCGATTGGCCGGGCCTCGACGCATTTCAACACGCTCTATGGACCGATCTACGATCCTCAATCTCCTCTGGCGGACGCCCACGGCTTTCGCCGCGATATCATCGATGCCGCGAAGGAGCTGCAACTGACCCAGATGCGCTGGCCCGGAGGCAATTTCACCTCCACCTACGATTGGAAGGACGGCATCGGCCCCCGGTCGGCGCGGCCGAAGCGGCGGGAACTGGCGTGGGGAGTCGTGGAAAGCAACCAGGTCGGAACGGACGAGTGGATGCAGCTCAATCAGGCCATCGGCTCAGAGAATATCGTTTGCATCAACGGCGGCACCGGAACCCTGGAAGATGCGCGCGACTGGGTGGAATACTGCAATGCGCCGGTCGGCACCTATTGGGCGGACAAGCGCGCCGAATACGGTCATCCTGCTCCCTATGAGATTAAGATTTGGGACCTGGGCAACGAGGTGGACGGAACGCCCTGGATTCTGGCCCACAAGGACGCGGACGACTATGTGAAGTTCGCGGTCGAGGCGGCCAAGATCATGCGCCGCAGCTCGCCTGGCACTCCCTTGCAGTTCGTGGCCTGCGGCGCCTCGTATTACCAGGACAATTTCGACTGGGTTGACTGGAATTCCAAGGTCACGCGCGGCCTTTACGGCATCGCCGATTACCTGTCGATCCACCGGTATTGGGAGCCGGACGACGACTATTACCGGCTGCTGGGCGCCGGCGCCATGGATCTGGAGGAAAAGCTGGGGATCATTTCCGCCCAATTGAAGACGGTGGCCGCCGTGCATCAGGGCAAACCGATGCAGATCGCGTTTGATGAGTGGGCGCCCCGGGGCCGTCGGGGGTTGCAGTCCACGTTGATCATCGCCGAATTCTTCAACGCGTTTCTCCGCCACGCCGATTCCGTCAAGATGGCGAACTACACGCTGCTGACCTCGATCCTGGGGCGCGATCCCAAGACCGGCGCGACCTACAAGTCGCCGCTCTTTTATACGTTCAAGCTCTATTCGACCCATTGCCGCGGCGAGGCGCTCGACGCTTTTGTCGACTGCGATACCTTCGCCGCCGGTCGTTATCCGAAAATTCCCTATCTCGACGTGTCGTCCGTCTTCGACCGCGCGAAGAATCAGGTGGTCATCAACGTCGTGAACCGGAACCGCGACGAGGCGATCGCCACTGACATCGAGAGCGTGACCGGACAGTTTTCCGGAAACGCCACGGTGGCCCGGATCACCGGCGATGGGCCGGAGGACAAGCCCTATTCCTACGAGGCCCGGGACAGCTATCCGCCGAATGTGACGGTCGTGCCGGCCAGCGGGCCGAATTTCCGCTGCGAATTTCCGCCGCATTCGCTGACCCAAATCGTCGTGGGCGTGGAGGCGCCGCAATCATGAGGACCCGCGTTCGCCGCGGGGTCGTGGTCGCCGGCCTGAGCGTGGCCCTGGGCGCGGTCCCGAATTGGCTCGGCGCCGAGCCGGAGACCTCGGTGCCGCCCGTGGGAACGCCTCATTTTTCTGAATTGCCAGCGAGCATTCCGCTGTGGGTGGGCCGGCCGCCCGGTTATACCGGCCAGGATTCGTCCGAGGTATACTCGTGGGAGCATTGGGGCGCGTTTTGGTCGCCGGTGGTGACGAATATCAATTTTCCCGCGCTGCTGCCCTTTCTGCCGCTGCCGGCCAAGGCCACGGGCGTCGCCGTCGTCGTTTGTCCGGGCGGCGGGCACGAAAAGCTGGCGCTGGAGCACGAGGGCTATGCGGTGGGCCGCTGGTTCGCCGATCACGGCATTGCGGCCTTTGTCCTGAAGTACCGATTGGCGAAGGCGCCGGGATCGACCTACCGGGTTGACGTGCAGTCGCTCATGGACGCCCAGCGCGCGATCCGCACCGTGCGTTTTCATGCGTACGAGTGGGGGATCGACCAGAACCGGGTGGGCATCATCGGTTTTTCGGCGGGCGGCGAAGTGGCCTATTACGCCGCGACGCGGTTCGACCATCCCGTGCCGGGATCCAGCGATGCGGTTGACACCGTCAGTTGCCGCCCGGATTTCGCGGGTCTTTTCTATCCTGGGCTGGAGCACGACACCGTGACGGTCCCGCCCCATGCGCCTCCCGTCTTTCTCTGCGCCGCGGCGGACGATCAAAATCACCTGGATGAGCCGTGCGTGCGGCTCTACTCCGCGTGCAAGGAGGCCGGCGTTCCGGCGGAGTTACATCTGTTCGCCACGGGCGGGCACGGCTTTGGCATTCGGCGGCAGCCCCTGGCGGCCTATTCGTGGCCCACGCTCTTCGTCAATTGGCTGGGCGAGCGCGGGACACGGTAGGTCGAATGGCTCACGCAGACGCTTCGCTGTAGCTGGGGGCGCTGACCCCGAAAGTTGCGACATCGAAAGCGGAGAAGCCGGGGTCGGCGCCGCCGGCTACAGCGCGATAAGCCCCCGGCTTGTGGGTGGCTTCCCTCGTGATTGAGGCAACGCTGCGGTCAGGCCCACTGGCCCGTGAGGGCGATGACCGCGACGCCGCCGGGCCCGGCCGGCACTCGGATGGAAATATCGATGGATCGAGGACCGTCGACGAGCCGATAAGTGGAGGCGGCGGTTTCCGTCAGCGCCCGGACGACCCTGACCTTGATCCGGCGCTCATAGATCGGCGGCCGAAAGGGGGCGTTGACCCAGAGCAGCTTTTTCTTTCCGGCGATTTCCGCATCGGTCACCTTCTCGTCGCCGTTGAAAATCTTCATGGGGCAGAGCTGTTGTTGGGGCATCTTGCGCGGTCCGGCAACGCAACAGTGGGGAAACGGCGCGGGGGACGCATTGACTTTGCCGCCCGGCTTTGCGAAATTGAACCCTCGTTGTTTGAGAAATCGTTCCCGCTCGGGCGGGAGTGTAGCGTGCAGCGGACGGGGAACGCCGTGAGAACCGGCGGCAGTTGCGCTGCGGTATCGAGTCACGAATCCCCATCCGGCGGCAGACTGAGCCGCCGGAGCAAAGTACAGCCGCGTTCCGCGCGGCCAAGGCGAGGGAGGAGGCCCGCGGGTTCATCGCCCGCCGCAAACTCGGAGTCCGAATACCCAGCTGTGCGCTCGTCAGGAAACACCTCATCGCACCAATGAAAGGAATCCAACATGGGCGCTTCCAGCGTTCTAGAATCCACTGCGCAGACAATTGCGGCTGACGCCCCCAGCTTTTCGCTGGAGGGTGAAGTCGCGCTGATCACCGGGGGCGGTTCGGGCATCGGCCTGGCCATCGCCCAATGCATGGCCGCCAGCGGCGCTCGCGTCGTGATCGTGGGCCGCCGCAAGGAAGAGCTCGATCGGGCCGTGAGGCAGATCGGAAAAAACGCCTTTGCGCTTCCGTGGGACGTGACCGAGCTCGATCGGGCGGGCACGATCGTGGCCGAGTCGGCGGCGGTCGCGGGGCGCCCGGTGACCGTGCTGGTGAACAACGCCGGCATCCATCTGAAGAAAGCCGCGATCAAGACGACCGAGGCGGAATTCCAGGCCGTGCTTCAGACGCATGTGCTCGGATCGCACGCCTTGGTGCGGGCGGTGCTGCCGGACATGCTGACGCGAGGGCACGGCAGCATCCTGTTCATCGCCTCGATGGCGTCGCTGTTCGGGATTCCGCAGGTGATCGCCTACGCGGCGGCGAAAAGCGCGCACTTGGGCATGGTCCGCACGCTGGCGAGCGAAGTGGGGGAACGCGGCGTGCGCGTGAACGCCATCGCCCCGGGTTGGATCGAGACCGCCATGTCGCGCAAGGCCATGCAGGACGATGTGGCCCGCGAGCAGAAGATTTTGGGCCGTACCCCCCTGCGGCGATTTGGCCGGCCGGAGGACGTTGGCATGGCCGCCGTTTACCTGGCGTCGTCGGCGGCCCGGTTTGTCACGGGTGTGGTGCTGCCGGTGGATGGCGGGGCCAGTATTGGGTTCTGAGCGGTCAATCTCCGCTGGGTGGAGCGCGTGGTCCCCACGCGCTTTTCCGCTTTCGACGTCGATCAGCGCGTGGGGACCACGCGCTCCAGTGCGTCATCAAATACATGAACTCAGGATGTGAAAGTCAGACCCCGGTATCGGCATGGATATCGGCAGCGGAAGGAAACTGCGCCGCCGCGAGGCGGGGTGGGAAGCAACCGGAA
>DASXYY010000032.1:0-31869 GCA_036502225.1 Opitutaceae bacterium | reverse complement strand
CAAAATCCAGGCGATCAAGGCCGACGCCCGCGGCTTCCGCCGCTTCGAGAACTACCGCTATAGAATTCTCTTCCACTGCGGTAAGCTCGATCTCCTGCCCGCTATATCATAAATTCACCCACTAACATCCGCGAAGAACCTTTAACAGCCATGAACTCGATAACCCGCGCCCATCATTCCCGGTCGGTCCAAACCGAGTCCGCTTCGCTCCGGCACTTCAGTAAAGCCAAGGCACTATCGGCCCGACTGGGCATCTGCCCCCGGACGATTTTCCGTTGGGCCGATCAGGGGATGATCGCCCGCCACAAAATCAACGCCCGCGTTGTGCTCTTCGATGAGGCCGAAGTGCTCGCGCTGATTGAGTCGGCGCGGGTTCAGTTGCAATGAGAGGCATAGGCCGCGTCGGGTTGAACATGGGCCCGCAACTCGGCGTTTGGTCTTTGGTTGATCAGCCCAACATAATCCCATGTTGGCGGATGTACCATTAGGTGCGGGCGACCAAGTCATCGTTCAAGAAAAACGTTCTGATAATGCCATAGTAAACGAAGTGTAGAGCGAGCGCGATTCCTCCGACGATAATTGTTCCTTCCATGGAGAGAACTGCGGCTCGGAATGGATCTGAGCTGATAATCATTCCATTGAACGCCAAAAAATAGGCGAACGAGAGTGCGTAGATAACTATGGCTGAAACTAGTTTGTTCGTCGACCGATAGGCTCCGGCGAGTTGCAGGACAGGGATTAGCGGTAGGGCGAACAACATTGCTACTTGGAGCATAACAAACAGGGCGTGATTGTTATATCCCCCCGCTAGCACCACTCCCAGGCGATTTCCCAAGATCGCGCTAATGAGTGTGACCAGAAGCATTGCTTCTCCGGCGAGCGACAAACGACGTGCCACCCGGAAAAGCTCCCGACGCGAGATTGGGTAGAAGATCTTCATTCCCGGCACTCGCATGGTCGCTATGATACCCATGACCCCGGGAATCATGCTGAACACCGATTGGATGGCAGTTCGCTGCTGTTCGAGAAGTTGTTTTTCTGGGGAATAACCCCGATACGGAGCCGCTCCCGGAAGGAAATAGCCGACAAGCCCGAAGGCGACGAACATGACCAGAGGAGCGAGAAAAAAAAGTCGCCCGTCACCTAGCGGTGCTCGCTCGGCTTGCGAATAGCGGATGAGGCGAGTCCACGACCCAATCGAACCGTCAGTCGGACCGGACCATTTGGCTTTGCCGCTTCCGCGCAGTCGAAATGGCCAATGGGCCTGGCTCTCCTTGTGCATGTGGGCAAAGCCTGCCCGAGTGCCGAGGGCGCCATACAGGGTCGTCCATGGCGTCAGCGCTCGGCGGCGCAGGCGTTCCCGGGAATAGCCCAAGGAAAAACATAGAAGAGCCACCGCCACTCCGGTGGCGCAGACCAGCAAGCTATTAGCTCCGAGAAAATCCGGCAGTTGCGCGGAGTGAAAACTCGAGAACACAAGGAGAGCGCAGAGGACGAAGAACGCCAGCCGTGAGCCCTGCCAGCGGAAGCCGGGCTCGTAGGGGACCCACAGGGACACGGCGGCGATTGCCAATCCGAACAAGGCTGACATTGGTGCCAACGGCCTAAGTTCGTGTGCGCCCGCCGCTACGGCGAGAGCGACGAGCACGGCAATGCATCCATGGCAGACGAGAAAACGTAGCCGGGCGCGAGGCAAAACCATTCCGAAGGGACAATGAAAGGGTTCGTGAAAGGCCTGGGCCAGCGTGAGACCGAGCGCTAGGGGTAGGAGGCAGCCAAGCACGCAGAAAAGCTGAGTGAGGTTTTGCTCGTGAAAATACGACTTCCACTGCCCTGGATGTATAGGCGTGGGCAGACTAATCGTGGACCACAGCATTCCGATCCCCATCCAGGTGCCCAAGCACAGAAGGTAAGCTAGGGCCACCCACGGAATCCATGCCAGACGAAGAACTCGTAGGGGAGAGGCGTTCACGAGCGGAGAATCCTTTCCCGAAGGAGGAGCGGGAACAGTTGTTCGAGGGTTAGGGGACGACTGGCAATCTCGGCCCGATATTTGGCCGCCAAGGCCGTTTTGCCCTCGGAGCCGCAGCGCACGCAGAGACGGACCTGGCGGGAGTTTCCTTCCTGACTCAAGACGAATGGTTCTGGGAATTTATCCGGTAGGCCGCCGTCTGGGGCTGTGACAGTCCATTCGGCGTAACTTTCCTGGATCTCATCGAGCGCGGCATGGACAGCCACTTCGCCGTGGTCCAGACATACGACCCAATCGATGATCTTCTCCAGGTCGGCGAGAATATGGGACGAAATTACGACCGTGCATTCGTCCTCACGGACTATTGCCAGGAGCTGATTGAGGAGGCGAATACGAACGATCGGATCGAGAGCACTGATCGGTTCATCTAGCAGGATGAGAGACGGGTGATGGCAGACGGCGAGGATGATGCTCAACTTCTGCTGGTCGCCCGAACTTAGCTGGCCGATTTTCCGCGCCTCGTCCAATTCGAGTTCGGCCAAGAGCCGCTTTTCGCGGGCACTGTCCCAGTTCCGGTAGAAGGACGCGGTGAAGGCAAGGTGTTGCTGGACTTTCATCCACTCCAGCAACCGGCTCTCTTGAGGCACCAAGCCGAGCCGGATTAGGTGGGAGCTCTCCAATAGGCGGCTCTGCCGCCCCAGCGTCTCGCAAGAGCCTTCGGTTGGAAGGACCAATCCACAAGCGATATTGAGGAGGGTGGTTTTGCCGGCGCCGTTTCGACCAAGCAAGCCGATGACCCGGCCGGCCGGAACTCTCAGATTGATCGACTGGAGCGCGGGTTGATTGCCGAATCGCTTCGTGAGGTTCTCGATGACTATGGGCGAGTTCATGGACGGGTGTGGGAATGGTTGAGCATGTCGCGAAAGGTGCGGAGCGCTTCCGGCGCCCCGATTCCGAGTTGGTGGGCAGCCGACACGGCGGGAGCCAGGCTTTGCCGAAACTGGTCGAGTTTCTGGTCGCTCAATCCTTTTTCGTCCTTGGCCTTGACGACGAGGGTCTGGCCAGGGCGACGTTCAAGGATATTCTCCCGTTCGAGCAGATTGTAGGCTTTGCTCACGGTCATCTGATTGACGGAGAGTTCGGCACACAATGCGCGGGTGGACGGAAGTTCGGCATTGGCAGCTAAAACGCCACTTGCGATCTGGAATTTGATTTGGTCCATGATCTGCCGATAGGTCGGCACGCCGCTATGATGGTCGATAATCAGGAGTATAGGACTGCCATGTGACTGAATTACTTCACTAATTCACTTGGTCAAGTTTTATCCTGCTGAAAAAGTTCGTTAGCGGCACTCCACCGGCCAAGAAGAACGGAAGCGGTTGGATCATGGCCGGCACCATTTCCCAGGATCGGACCAAATAATCCAGAATGGGATTTGGATTAGAAACAATCCCAGCGCCAAGAGAGGCAGGACTGATCTGAGCGGTCCCGGCTGTTCTCCCATTTCACTCTGAAATTGCGGACCCGAGTGGATGAGGATCCGGCACCAAAAAGCCTCTAAGATGCAGACAAATGAGTCGTTTCAGGACTTCAAAAACCGGCATGTAACCGGCATGTCAATTTTCGCTCGAATCGCCGAAATCTCGTAAGTCCTTGTCTGAAATGGCTGCCCGGGCTGGGATCGAACCAGCGACCAAGTGATTAACAGTCACCTGCTCTGCCACTGAGCTACCGGGCAAACTAACGCACCCCGTTGGGACGGGCGTGAAGGAAAACAGGACATTGCCGCGGCGGGGGATGTCAACGGTGTTTTCCGGGGTCGCCGGGGTCGGCGGGTAGCAGCCAGAGGGGGTAAAATCAGGCCGTTTCGGAGCCTGAACGGGCGGTCCAAAAGTGAACGACGAGCTGGGCGCCGGGGTTGCCGTGGGCGATCGCGGCGGCGTAACCGACGGGCGGGGGCAGGTCGTGGACGACGAGGCCGGGAGCGAAAGGGGCGCGGCAACGGAGGGCGCTTCCGGCCCAACCCCAGCCGATGGCTTTCAGGATCGCTTCGCGATGCGTCCAGGAGCGGACGAACGCGTTGGCGCGTTCGGATTCCGGGAGCGCGTCGAGTTGATCACGCACTTCGGACGGGAAGCAAGCCAGCGCCATGTCCTCCCATTCGGGAATGTCCTGATAGCGCTCGAGGTCCACTCCCACGCGGCCGGTGCTACTAATGGCAAGCAGGCCCCAGCGGTCGGCATGCGAAAGGTTGAAATGAAGTTCACCGTGGCCGGCGGCGGCGAGGCGCGGTTTGCCGAACGGGCCGTAGGCAAAAACGAGCGAAGCGGGATCCAGGCCCAAGCGCTCGCCGAGCAGATGGCGGAGAATCGACCGCGCCGTGACGAATCGCATGCGAACGGACGGTTCAAAAATGCGATCGGCGCGGCGGCGTTCTTCGTCCGAAAGAATGTCCCGTTCCCAGACCTCGATCTGTCCCAGACAGGCGTCCAAATCCGCAAACCATACTTCCACGTCCGTCGCCGCCGCGACGGATGCCTGGGTCCTAGGCATCATATGAAAATGGACCGCATTTGCGGCTGTCAGTTCGCTGTAAGGGTAGTCCAGCCTCCTCCTAGGGCCTTGTAAAGTGAAATCAGGTCAAGTCGCAGGCTGGCATCGCTTTGGGCGAGCGAGTCCTCGATTTGGAGTCTCGTGCGTTCCGCATCCAGGGTACCTATTTGATCGGCGAGGCCTTCGGATTCGGTCTGTTGAGCAACGTCGAAGGCGCGGCGGGCGTCGAGGGCGGCCGACTCCAACGCGACGTGACGGACGCGTTCGGACTCGTATTGAACCAAAGCGTCCTGCACGTCCTTGAGGGCTTGAGAGACAGCCGATTGGTAAGTCAAAAGCGCTTCGTCCTCGGCGGCATTCTGGACGCTGATTCCGGCTTCGAGTGAACGCCAGTTGAGGATGGGCCACTGGATCCCGGGGGCGACGGAGTAATAATGGCTGGCCCAATTCAGAAGGTTGCCTGGTTTGCTGCTATCGAAGCCGAAGGCGCCGGTGATGCTGAACTGGGGAAAGAGCTGCGCGGTGGCCACGCCGATTTCGGCGTAGGCGGCGGCGAGTTGGCGCTCGGCTTGGCGGACGTCGGGACGGCGGCGGAGCAAATCGGAGGGCACGCCGAGCGGCAGTTCCGGCGGCAAGTTGGGCAGGGTTTGTGGCGCGGCGAGTTCGGAATCGAGCGCGTTGGGGTCCTCGGCGAGGAGGAACGCGAGCGCCTGGCGGGCGGATTGCTCCTGGGCCGCGATCGGCGGGAGCGTGGCCTCGGTGAGATGCACTTGGGCTCCTTGTTGTGCAGCTTGCGACTCGTTGCCGAGGCCGTTGTGAAATTTGTCGTCGGCGATTTTCCATTGGGCTCGCTCTGCTTGCAGATTTTCGCGGGCGATTTTTTCGCGGGACTGGGCTTCGCGCAGTTGGAGGTAGGAGCTGGCGACTTCGGCGAGGAGAGAAAGTTGCACGCCGTGTTCGCCTTCGACGGCGGCGGCAGCTTGGGCGTCGGCGGCTTCGAGGGTGCGCCGCGTTCCGCCGAAGAGGTCGAATTCGTAGACGGCGTCGAAGCCGGTTTGATAGAGGTTGGTGGTGACGCCGGGGAGGCCGCCTTCGCCGAAGGGGCTGGCGGGGCCGCCGGGGGGGAGGCCGGAAGATGAGGCGCTTCCTGTCCCGCTGGTGGGACTGCCGGGGTCAGCGACCCCGGCTCCAGCGCTGCTGCCGCTAGCCACGTTGGGGTGCAGGGCGGATGGCGAATTGCTGCTGCTTGCTCCTTTGGAGCTCGAGCTGCTGGCGCCGCCGGAGGGGGCGGCTGAACCGCCGAGGGGGATGATCACGTTTTTGCTGCCGCGGGAGCGGTTGTAGCCGGCGGTGGCTTCGAGTTGGGGGAGCAGGGCCCCTCCGGCTACCACGCGTTCGGCGCGAGCTTCGCGGACTCGGGCGATTGCGATTTTCAGGTCGCGGTTTTGGGCGAGGGCGCGGGTCAGGAGGGAGGTTAGTTCGGGGTCTTGGAATTGGGACCACCAGGTTTCGATCACTTCGCCGCCTGGCCTTGGGGTTGGGCCTTCCAAGGCAGTTGAGTCCTGCTTCGCATTGGGGGAGAGAAGCGGCGAGACGCCGCTTCCCCGGGTCGTCACGAAGGCCGGCGGTGTATCCACTTTTGGCTGCTTGTAGTTGGGGCCGACGGTGCAGGCGGCGAGCGCCAACGCCCCTACTCCGATCCACCAGACTTTTTTAGTGCCCGGCATGTGCGTCCTCCGGTGAGACTTTTTTGAGCAGAAACGTGAAGGGGATCGCGCAGATCGACGCGATCATCAGCAGCGCGAAAACGTCCACGTAGGTCATCATCTGCACCTGGCGCTCGAGGGCTGTTCGGATCATCGCCAGGGTCGCGTGCCCGTGCGCGCGGACGGCGAGGCTGTAGGGCGTCACGACGGATGCGAGGCGCGCCTGATGGAATTGGCTGCGCCGCGCCAGGACGCCGACCGCCACGGAAATCCCCAGGCTGCCGCCCAGGTTGCGCATCGTATTGATGAGCGCGGAGGCGTTGTTGCTCTTGCCCGGAGGCAGGCCGGCATAGGAGACGGTGGTGATCGGAACGAAGAGGAACGGCAGGCCGGCCCCTTGCAGGATGCGCCCAAACGCAGCGTGCGCGAAGGTGATCTGGTCGTTGAAACCTCGCATGTAGAAAAAGGCGATGACCTCGACGGCCAGACCCCAGGCGATGAGCCATTTCGGCTGAATCTTCTTGATGAGGCCGCCGGCGAGCGGGGCCATGGCCAGGGTCACGAAGCCTCCGGCCGTGAGGGCCAGGCCGGCTTTGGTCGCGGTGTAGCCCATGATCGATTGGAGGAACTGCGGCAGGATCTGAGTCGTGCTGATGAGGATGAAGCCAGTGACGAACATCACCGCCATGCAGGAGGAGAAGCTGCGGTTGCGCATCAGGGGCAGGTCGACGATCGGGTCGTCGATGCTGAGCTCCCAGATGACCAGGACGATGAGCGAAAGGGCGGAAATGATCGCGAACGCGGTGATGAAGTTGGAGGAGAACCAGTCGTCCTCGGTGCCCTTGTCGAGGACCACTTGGAGGCAGCCGAGGCCGACGGCGACGAGGATGAAACCGAGGTAGTCCACTTTGACGCCGCCGTGAAGGGCCTTGTCGCGGTCCTGTTGAACGGCGGGAGGATCGTTGAGCATCAGGCCGGACAGGAACAGCGAGCCCAGGCAGACGGGAACGTTGATGAAAAAGATCCAGCGCCAGGAGAAGTTGTCGGTGATCAATCCGCCGAGGGTCGGGCCGAGGGTGGGCGCGACGATGACGGCGATGGCGTAGAGGGCGAAGGCCTGGCCGCGCTGGCTGGGTGGAAAGCTGTCGGCGAGGATCGATTGCTCGCTGGGCGCCAGGCCGCCGCCGCCGAAGCCTTGGAGAATGCGGAAGAAGATGAGCCAGTTGAGCGAGGGCGCCAGGCCGCAGAGGAAGGAGCTGACGCCGAAGAGGCCGACGCACATCATGTAAAATCGCTTGCGGCCGATGACGAGCGAGAGCCAGCCGCTGATCGGGAGGATGATGGCGTTGCTGACGAGGTAGCTGGTCAGGACCCAGGTGCTTTCGTCGAGGCTGGCCGACATCGAGCCGGCGATGTGCTCCAGGGAGACGTTGGCGATGCTGGTGTCGAGCACCTCCATGAACGTGGCCATCGAGACGATGACCGCGATGAGCCAGGGATTGTGGTTGCCGGCCGCGGAACGCTCCAGGGCCATGGCTACTCGCGGTCGACGGAGACCTCGACGGACATGCCGGGACCGAGGCGGCGATTGGGATCGTCGGGGATGGAGTCGAAGAGGATCTTGACGGGGACGCGCTGGATGATTTTGACCCAGTTGCCGGTGGCGTTTTCGGCGGGGACGAGGGAGAGGGCCTGGCCGGTCGCGGCTTGGAGGCCGTTGACCTTGCCGGTGAGCTTCAGGTCGGGATAGGCGTCGACCTTGATGGTGACGGGCTGGCCCAGGCGCATGTGCTGGAGCTGGGTCTCCTTGAAGTTCGCGGTGACGTAGACCCAGGGCGGCACGATGGCCAGGAGGGCGGTGCCGGGGCTGACAATGTTGCCTTCGGAAACGGTCTTGCTGGTGACGCGGCCGTCGACGCCGGCGAGGATGTGGGTGTAGGAGAGCGTGAGGCGGGCTTCGGCGGCGGAGGAGTCGGCGCTTTTCACGGCGGCTTGGGCGGCGACCACTTGGGCGCGGGCGTAGCCTTGCTGGGCTTCGGCGGCGTCGACGGATTTGCGGGCGGCGACGAGTTCGGCGGCGGTGCTCGTGGCGGCGGCGGTGGCGGAGTCCAGCTGTTGGCCGGAGACGGCGCCGGCGTTGACGGCCTGCAGCTTTTGATAGCGTTCGAGATCGTGGGCGGCGTTGGTCGCGTTGGCCTGGGCGGTGCCCAAGTCGGCTTTGGATTTCTCGAGTTGCGCTTCGTAGACGGTGACCTGCGCCTGGGCCTGTTTCACCTGCGCTTGGGCCTGGGCTTCCGAGGCGAGCGATTCATCGAGCTTGGCCTGGAAGTCGGCGGGATCGATTTCGACGAGTTCCTGACCCTTCTTCACGTCCTGGTTGTCATTGACGAGGACGTGAATGACGCGACCGGCGATCTGGGGGCTGACTTGCTGCGAGACGACGTCGATGTAGGCGTCGTCGGTCGAGATGTGCGTCTCGCTGTGGCGCCAGACGAGGACGATGGTGACGACGGCGGCGATGCCGACCACCACGACGATCAGGACGACGGCGGGGCGTTTGTACCAGGGCGGGCCCTTGGGCTTGGGCTTATCCGGCTTCTGGTCGGCCGGTTTCTTTTCGTCAGGTTTCTGGTCGTCCGGCTTTTTCTCGTCGGAGGGGGACGCGTTGGATTCGCCGCTCATGCGCTTGAGTGTGAAGTTCTGGAAATGACAATGGGTGAACGAGCTAGTAGCGTCGGTGGCTGTGGATAGACAGGAGAATGGCCTGCCAGTTTCTCCGCGCGCCAGTTACTGGCTGACGCGCTTCATGATTTTGCGGCTGTTGGGGTGGGTGTACGCGGCCGCGTTCTACTCGGCGGCGCGGCAGTTGGGGCCGTTGATCGGGGCAAAGGGCATTCTGCCCGTGGGGGAATTTCTGGACTTTCTGGTGCGGTCGTGGGGATCGAAGCAGGTGGCGTTTTGGCACTACCCTTCGGTGTTTTGGTTTGGGCACTCGGACGGGGCGCTGCTGGCGGTTTCGTGGATCGGGTTTGGGATCTCGGTGCTCGTGATGCTGGGGTGGGCCAACGTGCCGATCATGGCGGTGCTGTGGGCGCTCTATATGTCGATCGTCCACGTGGGGCAGACGTGGTATGCGTATGGCTGGGAGACGCAGCTGCTCGAGACGGGCTTTCTGGCGATTTTTCTATGTCCGCTGATTGATGCCCGGCCGTTTTCGAGACATGAGCCGCCTTTGCCGACGGTGTGGCTGTTTCGGTGGCTGATTTTCCGAATCATGCTGGGGGCGGGGCTGATCAAGCTGCGGGGGGACGTGGCGTGGCGGGACCTGACGGCGCTGTATTACCATTTTGAGACGCAGCCGCTGCCGAACGGGCTCAGCCGGTGGTTTCATTTTCTGCCGCATGGGGTGCTCAAGGGCGGGGTGGTGATGAACCATCTGGCGGAGGTGGTCGCGCCGTTTTTTGTGTTTTGGCCGAGGCGGGGGCGGCTGATTGCGGGAGGAGTGATCGTGCTGTTCCATGTGATCCTGATTTTGAGCGGAAATTTGTCGTTTCTGAACTGGCTCACGATCGTGCCGGCGCTGGCGTGCTTCGACGATCAGGCGTGGCTCGCGGTGATGCCGTTCCTGCGGCAGACGTGGGAAAAGGCGGTGGCGGAGCCGCTGATGCACTTTGGCATGCGGTGCTGCGTGTGGGTGATCGTGGCGGTGGTGATCGTCCTGAGCTATTCGCCGGTGATGAATCTTTTGTCGCCGAATCAGGTGATGAACACGTCGTTCACCTGGTTCGATCTGGTGAACACCTACGGCGCCTTCGGCAGCGTGGGGCGGGAGCGGCTGACGGTGGTGTTCGAGGGGACGGACTCGGTGGATTTGGTGAAGCCGGAGTGGAAGCCGTATTTGTATGTGGCCCAGCCGGTCGATGTGAACGAGCGGCCGAGGCAGGTCGCGCCGTACCAGCCGCGGCTGGATTGGGCGATGTGGTTTGCGGCGATGGACACGTACCAGGAATATCCGTGGACGCTCCATGTGGTGTGGAAGCTTCTGCGCAATGATCCGGGGACGCTGAGTCTTTTCCGGTCGAATCCGTTTCCGGATCGGCCGCCGAAGTTCATCCGGGTGGAGCTGTACCGGTACCATTTCGCGCGGCCGGGCGAGGCGCCGGGGCGATGGTGGGACCGGGAGGATCTGGGGCATTGGCTGCGGCCGCTGTCGGTGAATACGCAGCCGTTGAGGGAGTTTATGGAAAGAGCGGGATGGTTGGAGAAGTAAGTAAGCTGGGTGGAGCGCGTGGTCCCCACGCGCTGAAACGTCTGCCCGCATTTGGCGTCAAAGCGCATGGGGACCATGCGCTCCACCCGCTTCGCTTTCGACGTCGCACTTGCCGGGGTCAGCGCCCCCGGCTACAGCGTACGGCTGGACTTTGGTCGTTTCTCAATCCCCCAATCCAGATGAAATTTCTTCCCGCCCTTACCCTCCTTCTCGCCGCCCTCTCCCCCGCCCTCCACGCGCAGGACACCGAGACCCTCGTTTGCTTCCGCCATGGCGAGAAGCCCGCCGTCGAAATCGGCCAGATCAATGCCCAGGGTTTCAATCGCGCGCTTGCGCTGCCGGACGTGTTGGTCGCGCACTATGGGCAGCCCGGCTTTCTCTTCGCTCCCAATCCGGTGCAGGACCTGATTGGGGGAAAGAAGGGGGTGCCGTTTTCGGACTACCTTCGCCCGCTCGCGACGATTGAACCGACCGCCATCAAGCTTGGTCTTCCGGTGAACACTTCGTTTGGGTTCAAGCACATCGCGGATCTGGAAACGGAGCTGATGAGTCCCAAGTATCACCAGGCGGTGGTGTTCGTTTGCTGGGAGCATCATCTGCTCGCGAATTTCCTGCAGAAGATTTCCTCGGACGTGAATCACCAGCCGGCGGCGGCGGTGGATTGGCCGAGTTCGGACTATGACAGCGTTTATGTGGTGAAGATCACGTATGCGGCCGGCGGCGGCGCTACGCTCACGCTGGCGCATGAGCAGGAGGGGTTGAATGGGCAGAGCGGCACGTTTCCGTCGCCAGCGAAGCTCTAACCAGGTGGAGCGCATGGTCCCCATGCGCTTTGATGTCTACCCGCGTTTGGCGCCGAAGCGCGTGGGGACCATGCGCTCCACCCGCCGCCCACCAATCACTGGGCCAGGAACGAGCTGGCGCTGGGATCAATCACGGGCTCGGGCTTCGCGGCCGCGTGATCGACTGCCTCCAGATTCCACCCGCCGGCCTCGATGATTTGATAGATCACCTGCGGGCCCACCAGGCGCCCGTTCGTATCCACGTGGGCGCGCAGGTAGATGCGCGCGATTTTGGGCGGACGGTAGACCGGCGTGGTCTCGGTGGGGCTGTTGGAGAGCGGCGGGGCGGGCGCCAGGGGCATCACCGCCTGGCCCGGGGCGGGTAAGGCGGGCGGCGGCGCGGAGTCCATCGCGCAGCCGCCCGCCGCCAGTAGGACCAGGGGAAATAGAAATTTACAGCGCATGCGAAAGCGTCCCGACATAGTCCGCGTCCAGCTGCATCCAGCAGGCGGTTCCGGCCGGGATCAGATAGTAGGCGGCATAGCGCTCTTCGTATTCACGGAGGCGCTCGTGGGTGTAGTCGCCGATTGCCTGGGCCGTCGCCTGATAGGCGGGTCCCTTCGCGTCGTTCGTCACCGACGAGCCCAGGGTGATGCCGTTGAGGCCCAGCGTGACGCCCTGCTGGGCGCGGGTCTGCAAAAGGCCCAGGAAGCCTGTCGCGAAATCCGAAATGTACGGCGCCAACTGGGCAAAGGTGGGCGGCGGCACGTACTCGGCCGCGAGTCCCGGCCGAATATTCGCTCCCAAGGGATCGGCCTCCACGGCCGTGGCTTGGATGGGATGGTGATCGCCGTTGGGGAATTGCACCGTGTCCGCAATCACGCTGAGCCGGCCGCGCATCGGGTGGCCGGAAAACCGCCCGAGCAATCGGGTGCCCATTTCCAGTCCGCAGGTCCCGTGCGCGGCGACATCCTCGGCGACGGCGAACTGGAGGACCGCCGCGGGGTTGCTGGTGTCGACCGTGGTGAGCAGATAGACCGGCACGAGCGTGCCGCGGGCGAGCAGAAGCTGCAGCTTGGCTTCCGCCGCACGGGTGGGTGCATCGCTGTCGGCCGCCGGATCGCGGTAGTCCAGAAGCTTCGGATGGGGAGCCCGCGCGTGTTCTTCACCTTCCGCCTCGGGAGGAAACGCCGGGGGCAGCGCGGTGAAGCCGTCATTCGACCGGCTCGCCGCCGCGGCCGCGGCATGGGGGTGCAAGGTCTCGCCGATGGCGTCGATTTCTCCGTCGGTCGCATCGGCGCGCTCCGAAGCGTGGCGCTTGGCGTGGCGCTCGGAACGATCGGCGCTCCGGAGGCGGTAGCTGCGCTTGTCGTTTCCCTCGGGCGCCTCGGGTTCGACGACCGGAGCCGCCATCGCCGCGGCGCCGGTGATCGAGGCCACCTCGGCCCCGCGGTGATGAGCGGAAGCCGGAGCTGCTCTGGGCAAGCTCGGCGGCGTCAGCCGCTCGTGCAGCAGGTAGATGAGGCCCCACGCCGCCAGGCCCCCGGCCAGGTACACCGGATAGCCCAATCCGCGGGTGCCGTCGGGCTTCTCTCGCCAGATCCATTCCATGGCTCAGCTCCCTCCCCCGTTCACGGCCGCCGCGAGCGCTTCGGCGGAGGCCGGCAACCGAAGCTGCCATTCGTTATGACGACTGAGCCGCAAGCCCTGCACGGCCAGATAGGCGCGGCACGAGGCGCCGGGCATCACGACCGCGTCATTGGGCGAAAAGCGCGTCAGCACCGGGATCGGCTTCCCGGCGGCCAGCAGTTCGTACTGCAGGGGATGCAGGTAGAGCGCGTCCGCGGTCGTATTGGACCAGTGGATGCGAAACACGATCAGGTCCAGGTCGAGGAACTGGCCGGCCAGGTCCATCAGAACGTCGCAGCCGTTCCACCGTTGGGCCACGGCCAGCGGTTCGAGGCGCAAATTGGTCTGGGCGGCGCGAAAGACGGGATCGGCTTCCGCCTGTTCCAGGATCTTCACCGCCTGCGGCAGATCGATTTCGGCGGGAGGCAAGGGGCGCGCATTGCCTAATTCGGTTTCATCGCCCTGCGCTTCGGACGGCAGAATGAATGTCCGGACAAATTGGGCCCGCACGTCCTCCACGACGTGGACGAGGAGCACATACACGTCCGATCCGATCCGCAGATTCAGGTTGGTTTCCACGCCGCCGGTGCGGACCGCCGGAGTGATTTCAATCTGGTTGAGCGGCTTGTCGTACTTGTAGGTGATGACCGGCGAAGCCAGGGAGATCGCCGAAACCTTCTGGCTGGAACGCAGCAGGACCGTGGTCGCGCGGCCGGGGGCGACGAAGATTTCAGCGGGGATTCCCGGTTCGAGCGGCATTGGATCGGGGGCCGGGCTGCCGCTGAGGCGAACGATCGCAAGGAGGCCAAAGAGACAGATGGTTTTCATGGGGTGAGCCCAAGCGCCTGACGGCGGGCCGATTCCTCCTCTTCGCGGTAAAAGTCGTCGCGGGCCAGGGCCTTCAGCCGGACCAGCCGCCAACCGGCGGGATTGGCCGAAGTGCGTCCGGCGCGGGCGAAGGTGCAATCCAGATAGATGGGGCTGATCTGGGCCGCGTCCTGGGACCGCGACGACAGCAGGCCGCGGTAGCGCCAGCGGCGCAGGCCGTTGGCGGCGGAATCCTGCTTCGCTTCCAAGAGCGTGAGGGTCTGCACGAAACCGGCCGGATAGTGGGCCGCGGCATCGGCGTAGTCGCGGTTCACGGCCGCCAACACTTCGGGGGCGCAATAATCCGCCAGCGCCGGAACGGCCCCGCGCTCGTTTCGGCAAAATAGGACCTGAACCGTATCGGCACATTGGGCGTCGAAATCCGCATCGGTCAGCGCGCCCGCCGGCTGAGGATGGCCCGTGAACACCTGGCCGCCGGCCACCCCCACGAAAACCGGCGGGCGCAGGGCAAAGACGCGCAGGCGCCAGAGACCGGCGCCAAGCACCACGAGCAGGCCCGCGCCTCCGGCGCTCAGTCCCCAGAAGAGAGCGACGAGCCGGCCTTCGTCCCGGAAAAATTCCCGGTCCTCTTCGGTGCGTTCCCAGCGGGCGTGGATCATGGTGTCGTCTCCGGTTCCAGGCTGAGCAGGTAAAAGGGATACGGATTCAGGCGCCCGCGTGGGTTCGCAGTGAGAATCGCGCGGGCCGCCCACGGATATTCGCGGGTTGGAGCGTCCGCGCTCGAGACGCGCAGCACACCCTGCAGGTGGGCGGCGACCCGGCCGCTCGCTTTGTCCGACACCACTCCATCGATGTCGGACATTTCGAGGGCCTGGCTCAGACCTTGGGCGGCGACATCATGGGAATGAGCATCCAGCCGGTGCTCGGCGTCGCGGCAGAGGTCCGGGGAAACGAGTCCTTCCGCCAAGGAAAGCCACGGGTGCCGGCCGTCGGAAACGAAATAGAGCAACGGGACGCAACCGTTCAGGAAGAAGGCGAGTTGGTCATAGGAAATGTCGGTGCCCGACGCGAACTGCTCGGCCGCCTCGCGCAGCGACCGGGGAGCGCGTACGACCACCGCCGGCTTGTCCTTGAGGCTGGCGGCCGTCAGCCAGATCAGGCCGGTTGCCGCCGCCACCCCGGCGAGCAAGAGCGCCATCAGCCGCTGTTCGTGCACGACGAAGGCAAACGCCCGGTAATGCCGCTCCGCGGCCGGCGGAAGGGGCAGCGGTTTCACGCTCACGTCCGGAAATTCCATGCCACTAAAATAACAAGTGCGCCGCGCGAAACGTGATGACGCCATCGGCGGCGAGTTTCAGGGCGGAGCGCACCAGCGGTTCGCCGCCGGACTTGAGCCAGCGGCGGCGGAGTTCGCGTTCGTTGAAGCTGGCGGCGGTGGCGCAGGCGACGAGTTCCTCCAAGGATTCGTGGGCGCCGGGGCGGAAGATTTCGAAGACGGGGACCAGGCCGGTTTCACCGCGGGCGCCGCACGCGGGGCAGCCCGCGCCTTCCCACAGCACAATCGGCGGTTCGAGTTGTAGATCGGCGAACGCGGAGCGCTCGGCGGGCGTCGGAAGGCGGGACTTTCGACAGGCGTCGCAAACGCGCGGGACGAGACGCTGGCCGACGGCCAGGCGAAGGCCGGCGGCGATTTGGCGGCCGGTCAGGCCAAGGTCCAACAGTCGGGAAACGACGCCAACCGCGTCGCGCGTGTGCAGGGTGGCCAGCAGGAGGTGGCCGGTTTCCACCGCTTCCATGCAGGTTTGTGCGGCGGCGCGGTCGCGGAGTTCGCCCAGCAGAATGACGTGAGGGGCTTGGCGAAGCAGGCTCTTGAGGCCCGAGGCATAGTCCCGTCCGGTCCCTTGCCCAATGGGAATCTGGGTGATCCACGGGACGGTGAACTCAACCGGATCTTCGAGGGTTCGGATGTTGAGGCGCGAGCGATCCAGCTGGCCCAAGCAGGCATAAAGCGTGGAGGTCTTGCCGTGGCCGGTCGGGCCGGTGGCCAGGATCAGACCTTGGGATTGGCGCAGGCAGCGTAGGACTTCGCCCTGTTGGGCAGGATCGGTGAAGGGAAGGTGCGCCATGCGGGCGAGCTGCGCCGACGAGTCCTGGAGGCGCGCGACAAGGCTTTCGCCATGGACGGTGGGAGTGACCTCGACGCGCAGGTCGATGCGTTTGCCGGGAGAAATGGAAACGCGGGCGGCGCCGGATTGGGAGGTCGGGACAGTTTGGGTGGAGAGGCCGGACATCTCCTTGACGGCGCGGATCAGCGCCGCGCCCACGTCACGGGCGGCCGGAGGAAGGATTTCCTTTTCGCCAAAGCGGCGGATGGAGATGTCGAGCCAGTCTTGCTGGTCATCGAGGAGGAGATCGGAGGCGCCGGCGGCGTGGGCGTGAGCAATGATTTCATGCGCGAGGGCACGTGCCGGACCATGCGCATGGGCCCAAGCCTGCGGCGGAGCAACTCCCGTGACAGCGGTGGCGCCCCCGGCTACAGCTTCACATTCTTTGGCGTCCGTCGATTCCACGGCGCGGAGAGCCAATTCAAAGTCGGCCTTCGAAACCCCAAACGACCGCACCTCCTGATGCGTCACGCGCCGAATTGCCGCGAGCGCGACCTCATCGGCCGGGGCCGGCATCGCCACCTGCAGCGTCACCCCAAAACGAAACGTCGGCAGAAACCGCAGGCGGCGGCACTCGGACTGCAAGGCATCAAACGCCCGGCGGTCGACCGCCTCCGGGTCCAGCGGCACATCGGTGGGAATCATTCACCGTAAAATTGGCAAGTGCGCTTGCATTAATGATGCATGAGCCAAAGCACCCGATTGGAAAACTTTCGCTGGACGCCCGAAGGCGCCCGTTTCGAAGCCGGCGGCCGCGCGGTCGATTTGCGGTCGCAGGAACATCCCTCCGCGCTCGCGGCCGCGCAGGCCTTCTTTCAAGAAGCGCTCTCGGCCTACCCTTCCGGCGCGGTGGTAACGCCCGAACGGCGGAGTCGGATTCCGGATTGGATGCGTCCATCGCATTGGACGCAGAAGGTGCGGTCGCTGTTCGCGCGCGTGCTGTCGCATGCGACCGGGCTGCCGTACCCGCCCGCGGTCAGCAGCGGCAAAACGGCGACCTTTCAGGCAGCTCCCAACGAAACGGTTGAGGGGTCGAGCGCACCGGCCCCAACGCCGCCCAAAGAGCGCGCGAAGTCCGCGCCGCGAGCGCCATCGTTCGATGCGGGCATCCCCACCCCGCAGGCCTCGCCGGCCGAGCCGGTTGAGGGAGTGGCGGGAGTTACGCCAACGCCCGCAAAGGAACGGACGAGGTCGGCGGCAAAAAGTTCAACGGCCACTGCCGGCGGCCCCAGCCCGCAGGGATCTCCAAACGATTCGATTGAAGGAGCAGGCGGAACGGAAACGACGGCGACAAAGGGAGCGGTGAAGTCATCCCCCAACGCGCCGGCCGCCAGGTCCGACCGGGCAGCGAGTTCGAACTCACCAAGCAAAGTGCACTCAATCGAAGCCGGCGATGAACGCAGTGCCCCAATAAGACCCGCGCGTGACGTCCAGGGTGAGCGCGAAGTCGGATTGCAACCGGAGGCTGCCGAGGGCGACAGCCCGCTGCTTCGCGCCGCGTATGCCGATTCGGCGGGGGTGCATGTCATTTGGGCTGATCGGGGTGAGGGACGAACGCCACGCGAGACGGAGCTGCTCTATTCGTTCGATTCGCCGGTCGCCGCGAAACTGCAGGGCTGTTACCGCGGGCTCGCGGAGCTCGGGTACGATGTCGTGGATTTGCGGGTTTGGCGGAAGGAGGCGGAAGTCGCGAAAGAAGTTTCGCCGGTGACACCTGCCCCCGCCGTGCCATCGCCAGGCGCACGTTCACCGGGGGTATCGCCTCCAGTCTCGCCGTCGCCACCGGCCCCGGCCGGGCCTCCGACCGCGGCATCATCCGCAGCGGCAAAGCCGGCCCTGGCGAAATCGGATGCGGCCCAGATCGTGCGCCTGCATCCGGAGCCGGGTGACACACCCGGACGCGCAATTGTCTCGCCCGTCGGCGACGACACTCATCTCCAAGTGCTCACGGCGCCGGAAAAGCTGGTTGACGCGCTCCACGCGGCCGCGGATCCCAAACGGCCCGTGGGGGATCGCGTCACGCATTTACGCTGCGCGACGAGTCGAGGGTCGCTCAAGGTCGTCGCTGTGGGCACGGGGGAGAACAAGGAGGATCCGGGCACGCCGGGACGGTGGGAGAATATTTCTACTTGGTGGGAGCAGGCGAAGAAAACGGTGCAGCCGGCTGCGCCCGCGGCGCCGGCGCCAGTGGCGGCGGTGGGGCCGAAGGCTGGGCCGGACCCGGAGTTGTTTTGATTTCAAGATCTCAGGAAGATCGTCTCCGTCCGAAAGAGCGCTTCCTGTAGCCGGGGGCGCTGACCCCGGCTGTTCCGCTTTCGACGTCGAACAGCGCGTGGGGACCACGCGCTCCACCTCGGGATGGGCCCCCGGTTACAGCTTGCGGCCGTTGGATCTCCGATGACATCTAGCAGGCCGCTTCCGCTTGCTTAACGGATCG
The DNA here is from genome assembly GCA_036502225.1 of Opitutaceae bacterium. Classification (GTDB taxonomy): domain Bacteria; phylum Verrucomicrobiota; class Verrucomicrobiia; order Opitutales; family Opitutaceae; genus Palsa-1447. Next base: position 13,527 of record DASXYY010000032.1, on the reverse strand, counting down.
CAACACGACAGTCTCTCCTCCGATGAAACTACCCCCTTTCATCGCCGCTGGAGCCGTGTTGCTCGCACTTCTTGCGGGCTGCGGTGGTGGCGACCGTCCGGCGGACGGATCCTCCATGGAAGCGTACGGCAAATGGGCCGACGCGGTGAACGACAAGCTGCCCCCTGACTTGGTCCCGATCTTCAAGGAGGCGCAGCAGGAGATTCGGCTCAACATCATGGGGGACGACCAACTCAAGGTGCAGGGCGACGACCAAATTAATCCGATCTTCTTGCAGCGGGTTAACGGACAGACGCCGCGCCAGATCATGGTGATGGGCGAAAACGACCGCATTGCGCGGCTGACGGGGTTTTGCGACGAGGCCAAGCGGCTGATCAAAAATAATTCGAAGTTGGATACGGACCAGGCCCGAAACGCCGTTGAGCAGGAGCAGGAGGCGCTGGATCACACGCAGGCCGCGCTGGTGACGACGCGGGCGGAGTTGGAGAAGGCGTCGGCGCCGGCGCAATAACTGGCTTGCTGTCGCCGCGGGCTTGACTTTCCCGGCTTTCCCCGGCTACTTCCATTTCTCACATGGCCTCCCACGGCAAACTCGCTTCGCTTAGCTTCGTCAGCATTTACGCTGCCGTCTCTATCGTCGTCGTTGCCGTCGCCGCTTCCCACGGCGCACCGCGAGGGGCCTGATCGACTTTCAGATCGCCCCCTCCGGTGTAAACCGGAGGGGGTTTTTTATTCCCCACCGGTCGGCAGCGCAGAGGGCGGTTCAAACCCAAAAAACCAGAACCGCCATGTATACCATCCGCCAACCACTGACCCCGCTGTTCCAGCGGGAAAATATCGCTCCCGCGCCGACTGGCGCTGGCGCCGCGCACGATATGTTGTTTCTTAGCACCCGTCCGGATCTGACGCCGGAGTTCCCGAATGGGCTGGCGCATCCGAGCCAGCGCCAGACGACTCCGCCGACGCCGAGGCCGGGTGAATATCGATGACAATTCCGCCATGAAAACCGCCTCCCTTCCGATTGATGTTGCGACGTCCCAAGCGGGACTGCCGGGGTCGACGCCCCCGGCGACAGGGCTGACGCCTGCGACACTGTCCCCCTTCTCACGGCGATCTTCCGGCCAGACGGCCAGTGCGATTCGCGAGATTCTCAAGGTCACCGAAGACGCTTCCATCATCTCTTTTGCCGGCGGACTGCCGGCCCCGGAACTCTTCCCGGCCGCCGACTTGTCGGCTTCGGCCGCCGCCGTTTTGGCCAGCGATGGCCCCGGCGCCTTGCAGTATGGGACCACGGAGGGCTACCGGCCGCTGCGGGAGTGGGTTTGCGGGTATCTGAAGCAATCCGTCGGGCTCGTGGCCACGCCGGAGCAGATCGTCATCACGGCGGGCTCGCAGCAGGGCCTCGATCTGATCGGCAAGATTCTGCTCGATCCGGGCGACACGGTCATCGCGGAAAATCCCGCGTTCCTGGGCGCCATGCAGGCGTTCCGATCTTACGAGGCCAAGACCGTCGGGCTGCCGACGGATCGCGAGGGGATGGACCCCGACGCCCTGTGGCAATTTTTGCGGGAATCGCGGGTCGAGGCCGGACAGCCGAGGCCGAAGCTGCTTTATTTGGTGAGCAATTTTCAGAATCCGACCGGGCTGACCACCTCGCTCCAGCGGCGGAGGGAGCTGGCGAAGATCGCATCGGAATTCGCGGTGACGGTCGTCGAGGACGATCCCTATGGTGTCCTGCGGTTCGAGGGCGAAGACATCCCGGCCTTGTCGACGCTGCCGGGCGGGGAGAACGCCATCTATCTGGGGACGGTCAGCAAGATGCTCGCGCCAGGCCTGCGGGTGGCCTGGCTCGTGGCTCGCGATCCCAAGGTCAAGGACCGCATCACGGTTTCAAAGCAGGCCTGCGACCTGCACACCTCGTCGCTCAACCAACGCATGGTGGATCATTTCGTCCGGCAGCCCGGCCGGTTGGAGGCGCACGTCGCGCAACTGCGGCAGGTGTATCGGGATCGGCGCGACATCATGCTGGGAGCCATGGAGCGCCATTTGCCCGCGGGCGCCCAATGGACCGTGCCAGAGGGCGGACTCTTTTTGTGGGTCAAATTGGCCGACGGCACCGACGCCACGGCCCTGCTCCGCCGCGCGTTGGAACGAAAGGTGGCCTTTGTCCCGGGGGCGCCGTTCTGGCTGGGGAAAGAGGATCCCTCCACCCTTCGGCTCAATTTCAGCAACGCGACACCGGAACGAATTGAGGAAGGCATGCGCCGGCTGGGCGAAGCGCTCCGCCGCGGATGAATCGGCGGACGCTGTGGTTCATGACGTTGGCGGTCGGGATGATCGTCGCCAACGTCTACTATATTCAGCCGCTGCTGGCGGACATCGCGCGCACGTTCGCGCTCACGAGCACGGGCGCGGGCGCCGTCGCGATGGTGCTGCAGCTCGGCACCACCTGCGCGATGTTCTTTTTCGTGCCGCTGGGGGACATCCGCGAGCGGCGGGCGCTCATCAGCACGCTGATCGGCGTCCTGGCCGTGGCGCTGGCCGCTCTGGCCCTGGCGCGCAACACGGTGTGGCTGTGCCTCGCCGCCGCGGCGGTGGGAGCGTCGGGATCCGTCGTGCACCTGATCATTCCGTTTGCGGCTCACTTGGCGCCGCCCAAGGAACGGGGGCGCGTCGTCGGACATGTAATCGGGGGACTTTTGCTCGGCATCCTGCTCGCGCGGACGCTCAGCGGCTGGCTGGGAAGCATCGCGGGCTGGCGAACGGTGTATTGGTTCGCCTGCGGGCTGATGGCGATTCTCGCCGTGCTGACGCGGTTCTGCCTGCCGGAAAGCCGGCCCACGGTCCGGCTGCACTGGATTGATTTGGTCCGAAGCATTCTGCGGCTGGTGCGCGACGAGCCGCAATTGCGCGAGGCGTCCGTCCTGGGCGCCTTGTTCTTTTTGGCGTTCAGCGCATTTTGGACAACGCTGGTGTTTCTGTTGGAAACGCCGCCGTACCACTACGGCGCGGCCGCGGCGGGACTGTTCGGACTGGTGGGAGCGGCTGGCGCAGCCGGCGCGCCCCTCATTGGCCGGATTGCGGATAAGCGCGGCCCGCGCGTGACCGTGGGCGGGGCGCTGGTCCTCGGGCTGGTCTCGTTCCTCGTTCTGGCCGCGTTCGGCCACAATCTGACCGGTCTGATCGTGGGCGTGGTCCTGATGGATCTCGCGGTCCAGGCCGGCCATGTCTCCAACCAGACTCGCATTTACAATCTGCATGCCGAGGCGCGCAACCGCCTCAATTCGGTGTACATGACGATCTACTTTATTGGCGGCTCGGCCGGATCGATCCTGGGCGCGTGGAGCTGGCATCTCGCTCAGTGGAATGGCGTTTGCGCCTGTGGCATCGGCGCCATGGCGCTGGGACTGGTGGTCTTCCGGTTGAAATCGCCCGTTGCCGTGCCATCCTTGGCGGGATGAAGCCTCAGTTTCTGGCGGTTGCGGCGGCAACCGTCTTTTCGGCTCAGGCGCAATTCGTGACGCCTGGGCCACAGCCGGATGGCTCGACTCTGCTGCACAATCAGTGGTCCATTCGACCGGCGGGCGAGCAAGTTCCCCTCGGTGAATATCCGGTGGCCGTGACGTTGCACCCAACGGGCCGCTATGCGGCGGTCCTTCATTCAGGCTACGGGCCGCATCAGATCTGGATCGTCGATTTGACGACCACGGCGGTGGTCAGCGTGACCCCGGTGAAGATCACCTTCGACGGAATCGCGTTCACCCACGATGGGCGGAAGCTGCTGTGCAGTGGCGCGACGAGCCATGCGCTCAAGGTGTTCCATTTTGAGGACGGTCGACTGGCGCCGGAGTCTGATGTCGCGCTGTCGGACAAAGCGGACGACGCGGCCGTGGCGGGCGTGGCCGCAGGGCGAGATTCCGACACGGCCTATGTCTCCGTCTTGTTTGAGGGCCGGGTCGCGCGAGTGGATTTGAAAAGCCGGTCGGTCGTCTGGGAAGTTTCCCTCGATCGGGCAGGCGCCGACATCAATGCCAACCCCAGCACAAATTCCGAAGCTCCCAACGGGGATCCGGCGGGCGGTCTCGACCAGGGCTGCCAGCCGTTTGGGTTGACCGAGGATGCGCACCGGCACCGGGTGTACGTGGCGCTCTGGGGAAAGTCGGCGGTCGCGGCCCTCGATGCGAAAGACGGGCGCGAGCTCGCCCGCTGGGCCGTCGGCCTGCATCCCAATCAGCTCATCCTGAGCCGCGATGGGAAACGGCTGTTTGTCGCGAACGGCGGGGGCCACGGCGTGAGCGTGATCGATCCCAACACGGGTGAAACGGTCGAGAGCCTGCGCTCGGATTACCGGGCGGATGATCCGCCGGGCGCGACGCCGGACGCGCTCGCGTTGGATTCCCGGGAGCACCGGCTGTATGTCGCCAACGGTTACGCCAACAACCTCGCGGTGTTCGATGTGGCGGATCCGGGACATGGCCGCTCGCTGGGCTTCATTCCGACCGGCTGGGCGCCTTTCGCGCTCGCGCTGACGCCCGACGCGGACCGGCTGCTCGTCGTGAGCGCGCGCGGCCTCACGGCGCGGCCGAATGCCGAACTGCCGATCGATCTGAATTCGCATTTTCCACCGGTGAAGATGAATCACATCACGCCCGGCGTCGGTCAGCCCACGCTGGGCTTTCCCTATATCGCGACGATCTTCGAAGGCTCGTTGGGCATCGTCGATTTGCCCAAGGACGATCAGCGGTTCGACGCGGCGCTCGTCCATTGGACCGAACAGGCGGCGATGTGCCGGCCGCACGCGCCGGCGCAAGTGGTACGCACGCATCTGCGGCTTCGATACGTGATCTACATCATCAAGGAGAACCGGACCTACGATGAAGTCTTCGGCGATTTGAAGCCGGGCAACGGCGACCCCCAACTCTGCCTGTTTCCCGAAGCGACCACGCCGAATCTGCACCGGCTGGTGCGGCAGTTCGTGCTGCTCGACAACTTTTACGCCAACGCGGAGGTGAGCGCGAGCGGCCACGAATGGAGCATGGCCGGGTACTCCTCGGAATTCGTGGAGCGGATCTGGCCGGTCGACTACGGCCATCAAAAAGAGAATGTGCCCTACCCCGGCGAAGCCAGCTTCGCGGCGGCGGTGCCCGCGAACGGCTACTTGTGGGACGCGGCGCGCGCGGCGGGAGTCACGTTCCGCGACTATGGAGAATTCGTGCACGGCAAAGCGGTGCCCGGTGATCCTGCGGTCTGCAATTTGCCGAGCCTGAAGGGGTTGTTCGATCCGTACTTTCCCAGTTGGGATCTCGAAGTGAGCGATCTGCACCGCGCCGACCGCTTCGTCTCCGAGCTGCGCCGGTTCGAAAAGGAGGGCCAGATGCCGCGGCTCCAGATCGTTCGCTTGCCAAACGACCACACGGCCGGGGGCAAGGCGGGCGCCCTCACGCCACGCGCCTGCGTCGCGCAAAATGATTACGCGCTGGGACAGATTGTCGACGCCGTCAGCCACTCGCGGTTCTGGCCGCAGACGGCGATTTTCGTCGTCGAGGACGACGCGCAGAACGGGCCCGATCATGTCGATGCCCACCGGACCGAGGCGCTCGTCATCAGCCCGTATGTGAAGCACGGGTTCGTCGATTCGACTCCATACACGACCTGCTCGATGCTCGCTTCGATCGAGCACATCCTCCGGCTGAAGCCGATGTCGCTGTTCGATATGCTGGCGACGCCCATGGCGGAGAGCTTCGGCACGATGGCGGATGTGTCGCCGTACACGGCGGTGCCTCCGCGGGTCTCTCTCACCGAGACCAACCCAGGCCACACGCGCGCCGCCGCGGCGGCCGCCAAGTTCGATTTCAGGAAAGAGGACCTGGTCGAAGATCAGGCGTTCAACCGGGATATTTGGATGGCGATGCGCGGAGATACGGCCGCGATGCCCGCGCCGGTGCACGCGGCGTTTGCGAAGGATTACCGGCAGGCGGGCAATGATGATGATTGAGACGCAAATCCGCCTGCGCCGGCCGCTGTAGCCGGGGCTTATCCCGAGGTGGAGCGCGTGGTCCCCACGCGCTCCACCCACTATGGCCTCACGTACCGCGGATCGATCGCCGCGTTCAGCTTCGCCTCGACCGCCTCCAACGGCGCGTCGTACCCGGGCGTATTCGTGCTGCAGCTGGGAATGAAAATCGGCGCGATTCCGGGAGGATTCGCCAGGCTCACCCTCGTACCGTCATGCAGCTGCTGCATCGTTTCGCTCACGTACTCGATCCGCACCCACTGCTTGCCCTGATCGTCGCGGCGGAGTTCCATCACCAGCGAACCGCCGGGCAGCACGCAGTCCAATTCGCTCCCGGGCAGGATCCAGTCGATGTTCAAGAGCCCGGCCAGGTTGATGAGATTCGTGTCGTGCCCTAGGAGCACCAGCACCTTTTGATTCGCGGGCCCGATCGCCCCGGGCACCGCCGAGCGCTGCACGGCCTGGTCAAACGTTTCGATCAGGTGGCGCGCCAGATTCGAGGCCTTCACCTGGGCGCAGGGATAGGTCTTTTCCGTGAAATCGAAATAGAGGCTGTGCAGCACCATCAGCTGCTGCAGTTCGGACAAGTTCAGGCGCCCCCATCCGACTTGGTCCATGGGCAGGCCTTCGCAGTACTCCAGTTCCAGCGCATCGGTCAGGCGAATGCCGTTGCCGAAGGCGCCGCTGATGCTGACGACGGACGGCCCTTCGCCGGGCAGAACCGCCACGTCGAGCTTCAGCAGGTCCAGCTTGTTCGCCGGAACCGGCCCCTGGGGAAACAAGATGCGCTCCAGATTTTCGTAGGCGGCCTGGTGCGAGCGGATGATCGCGTGCGGATCGTTGCCCATGCGCCCCAGGACGGCAGCGGCCAGATATTGCTTGTCCGCGTGGATCGACGGATCCAGCGCGATGCCGAAAAGCGGGTCGATTTGCCCGGCTGGCGGGTGAATCAGTCGCAGGTCTTCATTGGGCGCCAGGGCCTCGCCCAACATGCGCGCGGACTCGACCGTGCGCTGATCGTTGTCCGAGCGCAGCGTGATGGCCGGCGCATCCACCGGGGCCTGCCCGCTCAGCAGGCCGTCCGCGACGTACCGGTCATGAAAAAACACCCCCAGCGCGCGCTCCTCGGCCGAGCCGTGGGCCGTCAGATAACCCGGAGCGACCGGCCACTTCGGCCAGGCGTCGGCGGAATATTCCCCCAGCAGTTCCGGACTCTGCAGCGGCGACCGGACGCCGTGGCGGCCCAGGATCACGACCAATTCGAGGGCCGCTCCGAGGTAGAGCGCGCCGCCCCGGGCGCTAAACGCGCCCAGATTCATACGGATAAATCGCGCACAGTGGCTCTCTCGGACACGCCGAGCGGACCGCCCCGGGAGGTCGGAATACATGGTAAAAAGGAGTGGGCGATCAGGGGGCCATTGACCGCGCTCCAATTCATAGCCGGGTAAATAGAAATAAGCCCGAAAAAAATATGCGGGATTTCACGTAAGGATTTCACCTCACCCCGTGAGGGGAACCATCGCGTCGCGCCCTCGGTCCCTGGGATAACCGGCATGAAGATCGAGGATTATGCGCTGATCGGCGACACGCACACGGCGGCGCTCGTGGGCATCAATGGATCCATCGATTGGCTGTGCCTGCCGCGCTTCGACTCCGCCTCGTGCTTCGCGGCTCTGCTCGGAAACGAAGATCACGGCTGCTGGCGTCTGGCGCCGGTGGAACCGGTCACCCGCGTCACCCGGCGGTATCGGAAGGGGACTCTGGTGCTGGAAACGGATTTCGAGACTGCGAGCGGCGCCGTCCGGGTCGTCGACTGCATGCCCATTCGACAGCAGTATCCGTGGATCGTTCGTTGCGCCGTGGGCCTGCGCGGCCAGGTGCCGATGCGCATGAAGCTCATCATCCGCTTCGACTACGGGACGATCCTGCCGTGGGTGCGAAAGACGGATCATTCCCTTCAGGCCAAGGCCGGGCCCGATGCCGTGATTCTCCGCTCCAAGGCGCCCACCCACGGCGAAGGATTTTCCACCGTGGCGGAATTCGACCTGAAGGAGGGCGAGGAAATGCCTTTTGGCCTGCATTGGTTTCCATCGCACGAGGAACCGCCGCCCCCGAATCACGTGGTCGAAGCGATCAATGCCACCACGCAGTGGTGGCAGGAGTGGACGGAATCGGGCACCTACCAGGGCGAGTACCGCGAGGCCGTCCAGACCTCGGGCCGGGTCCTCAAGGCGCTCACCTACGCGCCGACGGGCGGCATCGTCGCCGCCCCCACCGCCTCGCTGCCGGAATCGCTGGGCGGCAGCCGCAACTGGGACTACCGCTTCTGCTGGCTGCGCGACGCGGCCTTCACCCTGGACGCCCTGCTGGCGGCCGGATACGCGGACGAGGCCGAAAGCTGGCGCGACTGGCTGCTGCGGGCGATCGCCGGCGATCCGGCCCAGCTGCAGACGCTCTACGGCACGATGGGCGAACGGCGCCTGCCGGAGTTCGAGTTGTCGCATCTCGACGGATACGAAAACTCCCGGCCGGTGCGGATCGGCAACGCGGCCTCGACGCAGTTCCAATTGGACGTCTACGGCGAGGTCATCGACGCCCTGCACCGCGCCCGCTGGTCCGAGGACGTCAACGAGGCCAAGGGCGCCGACGCGTGGTCGCTGCAGACGAAGCTGATGGAGTATCTGGAAAAGCACTGGCGCGAGGACGACAGCAGCATCTGGGAGGTCCGCGGTTACGTGCGGCCGTTCACCTACTCCAAGGTGATGGTGTGGGTCGCGGCCGATCGCACGGTGCGCGACGCGGAAAAGTTCGGGCTCGAATGCGACCTGGAGCGGTGGAAAGCCTTTCGCGATTTGGTGAAGGGCGAGGTGCTGGAGCGGGGATTCAGCAAGAAGCAGAATGCGTTCACGCAGAGTTATGGGTCGGACGTGTTGGACGCGTCGGTCCTGCGTCTGCCGCTCGTGGGCTTCATCGAGGCGACCGATCCGCGCATGCGCTCCACCATCGACGCGATCGAGCGCAACCTGCTCAAAGGCGGCTTCGTCGCGCGCTACGAAGACGGCACGGACTACCTCTCGGGCGTCGAGGGCGTGTTCCTGCCCTGCAGCTTCTGGCTCGCGGAAAATCTGGCGCTGTGCGGGCGGGTAAACGACGCGCGCCGGCTCTTCCAGCGGCTGTTGCCACTCGCTAACGATTTGGGGCTGTTCGCGGAAGAGTACGATCCGCAGCGCAAACGCCTGTTGGGCAACTTCCCCCAAGCATTTACCCACGTGTCACTTATCAATGCCGCGGTGACCCTCGCCGAGGTGTCGAAGCAGGCAGCCGTCTAACGGCCCCAGGGGTAAGGCCGGTCCCAACGTCGCCGACAACCAACCTCCCGTTGTTACGGGATTGAACGGGAACAGGCCGGGCGGCATAGTCCGGCCTGTTCTTTCACCGCCTAAGGCGCGGCGCTCTTGGCCGCGACACGGGGGACCCACTTTCGCCATCCCAGCGGCTAACGCTTGGGAGGGCGACCGGGGCGAACGGAACGCGGAGATCAACGCGGTCCGAGGCCACTTTCGCGGCCTAGTCCGTCAGCTAACCTCGTCGGCTTTAAGAAAGGGTGTATGTCCACGCAAAAGGTATCTCGGCGGTCGCTCAAGACCGTCCTGTTCGGTCGCGCGCGTTCGCTCGCGGACGACGATCTGTTTCATAAGACTTCGCTGATCGCGCTATTCGCCTGGGTCGGCCTCGGTGCCGACGGGCTCTCCTCGTCGTGCTACGGCCCCGAGGAAACGATGAAGGCGCTCGGAGCAGCCACGCATCTGAGCCTGTTTGTGGCGCTGGGCTCGGTCATCACGATCGTCGCCATCTGCGCGAGCTATTCGCAGATCATCTCACTGTTTCCTTCGGGCGGCGGCGGTTACCTGGTGGCGAGCAAGCTGCTGTCGCCGGGATTCGGCGTGGTGTCGGGTTGCGCGCTGCTGATCGACTATGTGCTGACCGTCACGACATCGGTGGCGAGCGGCGGCGACGCGCTGTTCAGCCTGCTGCCGGATAGCGTGCAGGGATGGAAGCTGGCCTTTGAGCTGGCCGGAATCGTCGGGCTGACGCTGATCAATCTGCGCGGAGTGAAAGAGTCGGTGCTCCTGTGGGTGCCGGTGTTCTTCATTTTCGTGATCACGCACGCGATTTCGATCATCGTGGCGGTGGTGACCCACGCGCACGGGCTCACCGGCATCGTGCCGGCGACGGTGCATGAGGTGCATGGGGTCAGCGCGCAGGTGGGGCTGGTCGGACTGCTCGCCCTGGTGCTGCGGGCCTACAGCATGGGCGCCGGCACGTATACCGGGATCGAGGCGGTCAGCAACGGCCTGCCGATCTTGCGCGAGCCGCGCGTGAAAACCGGCCGCAAGACGATGGTGTACATGGGCGCGTCGCTCGCGATCACGGTCGCCGGCCTCTTGCTCGCGTATCTGCTCTATGATGTGCATCCATCGCCCGACAAGACGCTCAACGCGATCCTGTTCGACGCTCAGACGCGCTCTTGGCCCGGGCACTGGGGACAGGCGTTCGTCTACATCACGCTGTTCTCCGAGGCGGCCCTGCTGATCATCGCGGCCCAAACGGGCTTTCTCGATGGTCCGCGCGTGCTCGCGAACATGGCGCTCGACCGCTGGTTTCCCACCCGCTTCGCCGTGCTGAGCGACCGGTTCGTCACGCAAAACGGCATCGTGATCATGGGCGTCCTTTCGTTCGTCATGATGGGAGTGTCCCGCGGTTCGGTGGACCTGCTGGTCGTCCTCTATTCGATCAACGTATTCATCACCTTCTCGCTGTCGCAGGCCGGCATGGTCCTGCACTGGTGGCAGGTGCGGCGCGAGGACGCAGGCTGGCGGCGCAAGCTCGGGATCAACGGCTTTGGGTTCATTCTCACCTTTTCGATCCTGATTTCCCTTATCTACGTGAAGTTTTCCGAGGGCGGCTGGGTGACCTTGGTGACGACCTCCCTGCTCGTCTTTGCGGCATTTGCGATTCACCGCCACTACAAGGGGGTCACGCACCAATTGCAGCGCCTCGACGCGCTGGTCGAGGCCGCCAGCCTGAGCCATCATCCTACACCCGCAGGTGGAGCGCATGGTCCCCCTGCGCTTGATCGTCAAACGCATGAAGTCGCGGCCAACAGCCAGCCCGACGAAAGCGCGCGCACCGCGATCATCCTGGTCAGCGGCTACAACGGCCTGGGCCTGCACACCCTGCTCCACGTGCCGCGTGTCTTCGGCAACACGTTCAAGAATTTCTGCTTCATCGCGGTCGGAGCGGTCGACGCGGGCAACTTCAAAGGCACGGACGAACTGGGCGCGCTTCGGGCCAAAACCGAGGGCGACGCTGAAAAATACGTGACGTTCGCCCGCTCGCGCGGCTACGGTGCCACGGCCTTCACCGCGATGGGCAACGACGTCATGGGCGAAGTGATGGGCCTGGCCGAACAGGCGGCGGCGCGCTTCCCCAACCATGTCTTCTTTGCCGGGCAGTTGCTCTTCGAAAACGAGACGCGCCTGTCCCGTCTGCTGCACAACCACACCGCCCTCATGCTGCAGCGCCGCTTCTTTCTAGCGAACCTGCCGTTCGTAGTGCTGCCGATTCGGGTTCAAGCAGCGACGTAGCGGGTGGAGCGCATGGTCCCCATGCGCTAAAACCTCCATCCGCGTTTTGCACCGAAGCGCGTGGGGACCACGCGCTCCACCGCTGTAGCCGGGGGCGCTGACCCCGGCCATTGCGACGTTGAAAGCGGAGCAGCCGGGGTCAGCGCCCCCGGCTACAGCGAGCCGTCGTCCCCCTAGAGGAAATCGTAGCTCAGCTGAAACTGCGAAAGCTCATTCCGCTTGAACCCCGCCGCCAGCCACACCGCCTCGCCCTCTTCGGGCCACAGCGCGATCATCTCCACTGGGTACGACGGATACGTGGCCCGAATTCCTCTGAGCATCGCGATCGCCGCCGCCTGAGCCTCCAAATCTTCCCCGCTGACGGCGAGCGCCCGGACTCGAACCACCGGCCCCGCCGGCGACGCCGCAGCCGCCCACGCGCCGTTCTGCCCATACCCGCGATTCGGCGGCGTAAGCTGGCCAATCGTTTCTGCCGAGACCTGCCAGGGCAAATCGTGAAACAGGGGATGGCGCGAAACGTTCGCCGCCACCTCCCGCAGATCGATCTCATGGAGCCGGGTCTCCCCGCGGCTGCCGATGGGCTCCGCCCGAAATCCCAGCAGCCGCCTCCCCCGCCTGAATCCGCATCGGTCGTACAACCGAACCGCCGGCCCGTTCTGCTCGATCACTTCCAGCACCATTCGCCGGTCGCCGCGTTCGCGGGCCTCGCGCTGCAGTTGCCGCACGAACGCGGAGCCCAGGCCCTGTTTCCTCGCCTCCGGCAGCAGAGCGAGGAGCGCCATGCGGCTCGTCCAGCCGCGGCGCGCGATCAGCGCAACCCCGGCCGGCTGATCGTTCCAAAGCAAAACGCGACTGGCCGCAAAATCGATCGCGTCGATCCGCGCCATCAGTGCGAGCCGCTCCTCGTCGAACTGGATCGAAACGATGTAGTCGGCCATGCTGCGCATGACCAGATCCGCCGTCGCGCGCAGGCCAAATTCGAACACACTGCGCGACGCCAATTCCATCATTGCAGCGCGATCAGCCCGATCAATAGGCCCGTGCCCAGTCCGCCCAAATGCGCGGACAAATCCACGCCGCTCGCCGCCACGCTGAATATGATGTTGTAGACGACGAAAACACCGGCATTCGTCCCCACCCGCTTGTACACGTTCTCCGGCAGCACGCGTCGGTGCCTCAGCACAAAGCCAAGCAGAATGCCATACAGGCCAAAGATCGCGCCGGAGGCGCCCACCGAAACCACTCGCGGGTGGACCAGCGCGCTCGTGATCGACCCGCCGAGACCGCAGAGCAAATAAAACAAAACATATCTCCCGATCCCGCACATGCGTTCAATGAGCCGCCCGATATCCCACAAGACGTACATGTTGAACCCGATATGGACGATCCCCGCGTGGATAAAAATGCAGGTAAGCAGACGCCAGGGCTGACCGAAATGAAAGGCGTAGACTCCGGCATCCCCGCCCCATCGGAACAGATCGTCAACGCTCGGACTCATCGGGCTCACCCCCGAGACCACCATCGCCACATAGACCAAGGCGCACAGGCCAATGATGGCCTGCGTGGCCACCGGCTTCGTTTTCTGGGACCAAGCGCGCTGCAGCGTCTTGGGGATCGGGCGGCCAGTGGGATCTGATGGATAGGATGGGTAGGATGGGTAGCTCACGGACGCTCTCACCCAAAGCGCGCATCGGTCAGTCGGCAAACTAAACGCATGCCCGGTGAGCGGGATAGGGGTAGGGACAGGAATGGAACCTGCCCCTCCCTCCGAACCGGACGTGCGGAACTACCGCATCCGGCTCTCCGGTTGAAGAGTGCCCGTTAAGGGACTGGAAGTGACGCGCGCCAGAGTTGCTCCAGGCTGAG
>DASXYY010000031.1:0-19299 GCA_036502225.1 Opitutaceae bacterium | reverse complement strand
CACGCGCTAAAACCTCCGCCCGCTTGCGACGCCGAAGCGCGTGGGGACCACGCGCTCCACCACGGTCAATCCTGCCGACTGGCCCGGCCCATTTTTGCAAAGTGGCTCTTAATCGTCGGGCTGCTCTCTGGTAGACTGAGCCTCTCATGTCCCAGCGTTTGAATCCTTACATCACATTGCCCGCGATCGTCCCCGCAATGGGCCAGTTGCAGAAGCTGTCGTCCGAGAGCGGCCTCGATCCCAAGCTGAAAGAATTGGCAATGCTCCGCGCCTCCCAAATCAACGGATGTGTCTTCTGTCTGGACCTCCATACCAGGCGCGCGCAGAAGCTCGGCGAAAGCCTCGACCGGCTGATGCTCCTGACGGCCTGGCGCGAAGCGACCGTCTACTCCGACCGGGAAAAAGCCGCCTTCGCCTGGACGGAAGCGCTCACCGATCTGGCCCACCAGCCCGTGTCCGACGAAGCCTACGCGGCCGCACTGAAGCACTTTGAGCCGAAGGAGCTGGTTTCGCTCACGGTTTCCATTGCGACAATCAACGCGTGGAATCGCATCAACGGTGCCTTTGCGGTGTCCCCCGGCGCGCTGGGGAATATTGTCTGATCGGGGGAGCCGATTGTCCGCAGAACGGACCCGGGCCCGCGCGCCGGCGACATTGTTTTCACCCTCCTGGTGCGAAACCCGCAAGCTCCGGTGCGCTTCTTGAAAACCTGGTTTTCGGCGCCAAACGCGGGCGGACGTCTAAGCGCATGGGGACCATGCGTTCCACCCGCCGCCTTAGCTCCATTCGGGGAATTGAGTCGTGTTGAGATCCAACCCCGAAATCGAAGCCAGATCGGCCAGATCGAGGCTGAAGTCGAAGATGCCCAGATTCTCCGCGATGTGCGCTTTTTGCTCGGAGCGGGGAATGGCCACGATGCCCCGCTGGAAATGCCACCGGAGGCAAACCTGCGCCACGCTCTTGCCGTGCTTTTGGGCGATCGCCGCCAGCGCGGCGTTGGTGAAAAGCCCGTGGCGGCCCTCTGCGAACGGAGCCCAGGCTTCCATCTGCACGCCGTGCCGCTTCAGGTACTCGTACGACGTCCCTTCCTGGAAAAACGCATGGGTCTCGATCTGGTGGATGACCGGCTTCACCTCGAAGTTCGCGATCAATTCGTCCATCTGCTCGAAACTCGCGTTGCTCATGCCCAGGGCCTTGATTTTGCCTTGGTGATAGAGTTCCTCCATCGCCTTCCAGGAGCCCTTCCAATCGCCGCCGGAGGGCCGATGAATCAGGTATAGATCCAGATACTCGGTCTTCAGCTTGTCGATCGAGGTTTGAAATCCCTTCTTGGTCCCCTCGTACCCCATATCGGACTTCCAGAGCTTGGAGGTGACGAAAATTTCCTCCCGCTTGACTCCGCTCTGCCGGATGCCTTCGCCCACGGCGTCCTCACTGTTGTAGATCATGGCGGTATCCACGAGGCGATAGCCCAGGGAAAGGGCATCGGCCACGCACCGCACTCCGAGAGGGCCGCGAAGTGTCATGGTGCCCAACCCGAGGCGGGGCATTTTCACCCCGTTGTTGAGAGTCACCCAGGGAACCGTATCGGCCCCGGCGTCGGCGCTGGAGGCGGCGAACGACTTCAAGCCGCCCAGCTTCAGGAACAGGGCGGACGCGGCGCTGGTTTTCAGGAATTCGCGGCGGTTCATCGCACAGGATTTAGTGCGATTCTTGAACCCAGAGCCACCTCGAACTCGCGCCGACATTCGATTCGATCGACAGCGGGTGGAGCGCAGGGTCCCCATGCGCTCCGGCCCCGGGGGCCGCGTCAAACGCCTACCGCTGTGTATCGCTGACCACCCTCGGCACACCCACCTCGACGTGGCCCGCGGGGACATCATGAACCAAACCGCCGCTGTCGCGTCCGAAATAGGACGAGGCCTCGCGGCTCATCAGCGCCAGTTCCGACTGAAAATCCTTGCTGCGGGCGCTCACGCTGTAGCGGGTTTCCCACAGGAGCTTATGTTGCTTATGCTGGCTCAGCGCCTGCCAATCGTAGGCCAGGAGCACGACGAAATACCGTTCGGCCTCCAGTTCATCGAGCATGATCTGCCGGCGCGCGTTCACCCAGGGCATGCCTTCCATTCCGGAAAGATTTTCGGTCCACCAGGTCTCGTAGCCCAGCATTTGCGCCGTTTTGTAGTCGTCGCGCACCCGGCGCTGACGATCGACGAGGAGCATGGTATATGCCGCATCGTTGGTCTGAGCGATGCCAGAGTCGCCATGGTTGGGGGTCGCAATGACGGAAGTGGCTGACGACGAAATGAGCGAGCGGGTCGAATCGAGCAGGTTGAACGCGGATTCGGAGTTTTCCTCGCCCGGCGGACGGGTCGCGCCCCAGTACACCATGATCAACAGCTTGGTCGTCTTCGGATTCGTGCCGGGGACGTAGTGTCGGTCCGCGAGCGGTCGGGCGATCGTGTGGGCGACATCCAGGAAGGACATCGAAGCGAGGCCCGGTTCTTGCGAAGATTCCTCCCAAAGGCCGCCATTTCCGAATACATAGGTCTCCGGCGCCACCGAGCCATTCGCCAAGTGTGCCCGGACGTAGCCGGGGGTAACCCGCGAGGAAACCGCGACGATATGGTCAGAACCGTGACACCAGCCAACGGCCATGACCGCAAACCCGCCGGCAAGTCCGGCTCTCCCAAGCCAATTGCTCATGGTATCCTGACGGTACGGTGAATGCCGGAAAAGTAAAGCGCGTCTTTGGCGCGGGGGGGGAACTCAAGCGTGGGATTGCTTCGCTCCAAATTCCGGTGTGCAACGCCGGCCGTCGCGCGCCGCCGGTTCGAAACCCGCCGTCACGGTTTGCTCCCGGACGGTGCCCGTTCGCACGGAGAACGGCACGTAGCCCATCCGCCTTGCGACCGCCGCGACGAGCTTGTCCGCATCGCGTTCCAAGGAGGAGGCGGTGGCGGTGCCGATCGTTGGATCGTAGACGCCAAAGTCGTCAGCCTGCATCCGGAAGAACAGAAACGGCAGTTCCCCCGCGCTGGTTTGGCACCAGTGAATTTCGCTCGGCATTGGCACCAGCCGTTTCGCCTGAGCCAATTGGTCGAGGCGCCAGGCCAGGGCCGATTCGCCCGTGAGATGTTTGACGCTTCGCTGTTCGGCCCAGCGCCGCTCCACATCGCCCGCGCGCGCGGCCCGCTGCGGAAATACGGCCTCCACCCGTTGAATCAGCTGGCGGTCGAGCCAGGGCGCCCGGGCCGAGGCTTCCAGCTGAAACACGCCGTAGTATTCATCGCGCACCCACCACCGTCCGTGCCAGGAGATGACGGCCAGCGAATGGGGCCGCAGGCTCCCGTCGACGTTGGGCAGGAGGACGGCGGCGCACTCGCCCCGCTCGGCGGGATAAGCCGCGGTGTAGCGGGTCAGGTAATTGAAGGCGGAGATGAAGCAGCCGTTGGCGACATGGACGGTATCGGGAAAGCTGGGTGGAGAGATCATGCCCCACCGAATTCCATCCGGCCGCCAGTGGCCATTCGTCCGGAGTCAACTGCTCAGGCAAGGAGGCAGCGCCTCTACGCGATCTGCGCCCGAAGCGCCGAATACCGCGTGCGCCCGACCGGCAGTCGAACGCCGTTGCCCAGCTCCAATTCATACCGGCTGCCTTCCAGGGCGTACAGACGCACCACCGCGTTCATTCGAACCAAATAGGATTTGTGCGTGCGCTCGAATATGGCCGGCAGCACGGCCTCCAGCCGACTCAGGTTCTTGTCGTGAAGCTCGCGCCGGCCATTGGTCAGCACCAGCTCCGAATACTTGTCCGATCCCTCGACGTAGAGAATATCCTCCACCGCGACCAGTTCGACCCGTCCATGCTTGCGCACCGCCAGGCGGGTCGCCGCGTGGGCGCTGCGCCCCGCGGGCGCGTTGACCCGCGCGAGCGCGCGCTCCAGCCGCTCCACGCTGAAGGGCTTCGGCACAAAATCCAGGACGCCAAATTCGAAGGCGCGCAAAGCCTGATCGTGGTTCGCGGACACCACGATCGTGTGGAAGGAGCCGGCCACGGCCAGCTGCAGCAGTTCCATGCCGTCGCGTTCGTGAAGCTTCAGATCCAACAGGACGACGTCGAACGGCGTGGCCTCCAGTTCCGCACGGGCGGCGTCAAACGATTCGGCGCGGCGCAATAGCTCCAACCGGCTTTCCAGGATTTTCCGGCAGAACTGCTCCACTCGCCGCGCGATCAGCGGCTCGTCTTCGACAATCAGGATTCTCATGTTCCGTTGGCGGTGCGGTCGCTGCGCAACTCGATCACGGTTCGCCAGCCGTCGGGCGCAGGCTGCTGTTCGAATTGCCAGCGACCGTTCCAACTTTCGTTGAGCCGGGCCTTGATGTAGCGCAGGCCGCCACCCCCGTTGCGGTGCGCGCCGTGGGTCCGGGGACGGCCCGGCGAATGAAAATCGTAACGGACGCCGCCACTCGCCATCGGCGCGGCTTTCAGATGGAACCGGGTCGAACCGGGGATCGGCTCCTGATGAGTGAAACCATTCTCGATCAACGTAAAAAACACCGCCGGCGGCACGTGCGCCTGGGGATCGATGCCGCTGACTTCCAGGTCCCAGATGCGCTCGGTGCGCACGCTCATCACCCGCAGGTGGGTGCGGCACAAGTCCAATTCGCTTTCCAGCGGCACCCGCTTTTCCTGCGCAAACTTCGCCAGCGTCCGCAATTCGTCCGCCAGGTCGTCGATGAGCCGCACGGCCTGCCGCGGGTTCTCTTCGATCACCTGGGCCAGCGCCGTCAGCGTGTTCATGAGGAAGTGCGGCTGCAGGCTCTTGCGCAGGAGCTCCAGTTCCAGGCGCGCGGCGGTCAACTTGGTTTCCCGGGCCTCGGCTTGCTCGCGCCGCAGTCCGCGTCCGATGGCGAACATGAAGCCCAAGAGGGTGGGCAGGATCGCGAGGGGGAAGTTTCCCCAGAGAAAGAGGTCCGGATCGTGGATGAAGACGAGGCCGCTTATCGCGATCCCGGCAAAGACCGGCCACGCGCCGCGGGCGCGGCGCCAGACGCCCCAGAGCGCCAATGCGGTGGCGAAGACAAAGCCCAGATTCCAGCACATCCGCATGAGCGGCTGCAGTGCGAGATGATGGTGAGCCACATAGCTGTACGCGATGGTGGCGGCAATCAGCCCGGTCAGGGCGGCCATCAGCCAGCGGCGGCGGGGCCAGCGCACCTGTTCGGCCACGAGCGCCACCAGAGCGCAGACCGTAAGAATCACGACCACCTCCGTCAGCGTCCATAGGCTGTAGGACCAGGAATACGGAACCGGGAAGAGGAGCCGCACGTTGACGAGAAACACCATCGCCCCTCCGCCCAAGGCGACCGCGCTGAAAAAGAAGAGTCCCCGGCGCCGCTCAAAAACGATCCAGAATACGCCGGCGGCGAGCGCGATGACGAGCAAGGCGCCGACGCCGAGCATGGGCATCAGCTGGGACCGCTCCATCAGCTCAGCGAGCCGGCTCGGCTCCACGTTGACCAGGATCAGGCTCATCGTCTCGTCCGGACGATTGAAGCGGTAGGTCGACATCCGGACGGCCATCACGTGTTCGCCCGGCCCGGTCGGGCTTCCGGGCGGCAGGTCGAAAAGCTTATACAAGGGGCCGGCCCTTTCCGCGGCTCGCGAAGCGCCTGGTTGGCCGACGCTCTGGACCAACCGCCCGTCCCAAAAAAACTGCGCGGCGGCGGTTGCGCCGTAAAATAGCCCCAGCGGAATCGCGCCGCCCTGGACGCCGGAGCGCACGTGAATACGCAGCCAAAATATGCCCCGATTTTTTGGGAGAGCGTACTCGCGGTCCTTTACCTGCCACTGGGCGTCGTCCCAATCGGGCCGGGCCCAGCGCGGGTCGTCGCCCTCGGCATACCGCAACTCCGACTGCTCAAGCGATGCTGGCACCGCCGTGAAGAAGTAGCTCTCCAACTCCTCTCCGCACCAGACCTTCAGGGTCTTCCATTCGTGCGCCTGCCCCGGCGCCGCATGTGCGGCGCTGGCGAGCGCCCCCAGGGCGAACAACCATGCAGCCAGCCGGCCTAGCCCGGGTCGAGTCATCCCTGGCATATTGGGCGAACGCAACGGCTCCGTCGATGCCAAGCTAGAGACGTTCGCATCCTCCGTCGAGACGTTGGCGGAAAATCGAAGCTGGGCTTGTGCATCCCGGTGCGGGAAGCGAACCTTGAGGCAATGACGAACGAGATACCCGGTCCCCTTGCCGCCGAAGAGGTTCGAATCCTGGGGTGCCTGATTGAAAAGGGGATTGCGACGCCGGACATCTACCCGCTGACCCTCAACTCGTTGGTCAACGCCTGCAATCAGAGCTCAAACCGCGATCCGGTGATGTCGCTGAGCGAGGGGGTGGTCAGCCGGGCGCTGGATTCCCTGCGGGACAAAGGGCTCGCCGTGCTGTTCAAAGGCGCCGACAGCCGGGTGCCCAAATACGCGCACAAGTTCGCCGCCAACGATTCGGATCTGGGGCCGCCGGAAATCGCCGTGGTTTGCGAACTCTTATTGCGCGGTCCGCAAACCGTGGGAGAGCTTCGTGGTCGCGCCGGCCGGCTGCATCCCTTCGCGAGCTTGGAGGAGGTGCAATCGGTCCTGGATGCGCTTTCGGTTCGGCCGGTGGGATCCCTGGTGGTGAAGCTTCCGCGTCAAATGGGGCAGAAGGAGCAGCGCTATGCGCACCGGCTATCCGGCACACCCGCGCCGACGGAAGCTCCGGCGCCTCCTCCCCGCGCCGAGACCCCGACCGCCCTGGCCGAACCGGAAAACGACCGGGTGCCCAGATTGGAGTCGGAGTTCGCCGCGCTCCGGTCCGAGGTGGAGCAGCTCAAGCGGGATTTCGCGGCGTTCCGGCAGCAGTTCGAGTGACGCTACAATGGAGCGCTCTCGGCAAGGGCGTGGAATTGGGGGTCGCCTCGCAGCTTCTCCCATTCGGGAGCGAGCAGCAGGTCGTTCCGCTTGTAAAAGCCCGCGGCGATCACCTCGGTGAGCAGCTGCAGCGCATGGTCCCGCGCGCCGAGACGATATTCCACCTGAATCTGCACCAGCTGCGAGGTGAGCGCCGCCAGGAATGGATTCTGTTCGGGCGGCACCAACTGCAGACACTGCGCGACGTCGGCCCGCGCCGCCGCGGGCTGGTTCAGGGCCGCCTCGAGCAGCGCCAGCGTCAGATGCGAGCGGATGTGCTCGGGTTGGTGGGCGGCATAGGCGCGGGTCAGCTCCAAAGCCGTCGCGTAGTCGCGCTGCGCGCCGGATGGATCGTCCATCGATTCGCGAATCTGCGCCCGCAGCAAAGGCTTGGTATAATACATGAATTGCGTCGGCACCGCGTCGGTTTCGAGGTGATCCACCGCGGCGAGCGCGTCGGACCAGCGCTCCTGGCTGCGCAGCAGGTTCGATCGGTACCGCCAGTATTCGTTGCGGTCATCGGCGGTCTTGCACCAGGCCAGTGCAGCGTCGACCTTCGCCAGCGCCAAGGCCAGATTTCCGCTGCGCTCGCGCTCGATCCAGGCCTCTTCGAGCAGGATGTCGGGCGAGCGATCGAGCGCAAAGACCCGTTCCTCGGTCGCGATCGCATCGTCGTAGCGGCTGGCAAAGGCGAGTATGATGCCGAACTCGAACAGCCGGCCGGCATTGCGCGGATCCAAGGCAACCGCGTGTTCCATCGCCCGGACCGCCTCGGCCTTGTGGCCGAGGATCTGTTCGCCCACGGCGAGCCCATGCCACGCATCGTCGTCGTTGGGCGAGGCGGCGAGGGCCTTTTGATATTCCTCGATCGCCAGCGGGAGGTCCGCCCAGTGGAGGCCCAGATAGCTGGCCATGGCCTCGTGCGCTTCCGGCAGGTCGGGCCGAAGCGCCATTGCCTGCGAGACCGCGCGATGGGCTTCCTGCAGTGTCGCATTGGAATCGTCGAAACCGAGGTTGTGCAGCCGAATAAGCAAGATGCCGTAGCGGGCCCACGCCAGGGCGAACCGGGGATCCGCCGAGACGGCCTGCCGATAGTAGGCCGCTTCGCGCCGGATATTCTCCTCCGTGGGAGCCTTCTGGCGGACGCTGTCGGCGTGCAGGAACGCGTCATAGGCGTCCAAGTTCGAGGTCAGGGGCGGGCGAGACGAGGAGACCGTGGAGTGGGGCGCCAGAACCCGGGCCGTGTCCTCGGACAGCGACGTCTCCAGGGCGATCAGGGTGGACGCGGCCCCGCGGTATTCATGCGACCATTCCGCCGCACCGCTCGCTCCGCTC
This sequence comes from Opitutaceae bacterium, assembly GCA_036502225.1. Taxonomy (GTDB): domain Bacteria; phylum Verrucomicrobiota; class Verrucomicrobiia; order Opitutales; family Opitutaceae; genus Palsa-1447. Next base: position 11,015 of record DASXYY010000031.1, on the reverse strand, counting down.
ACCGCCCGGGCGTGCAGCAGCACTTCGTCGCCGCGGCGCTGAAAGTCCCCGAGCACGACTGTGCCGACGCGGAGCGTCGCACCCACCTCCGCGGGAGATTTTCCGGAGAGCGACGCGGCGGAGCTGCGGGCGACGACGTGCAGGGCGGACTCTTTCGCCAGCGTGTCGGTCACCTCCTCGGTGAGACCGTCGCAGAGATAATCATCGTTGGGCGAGCCGCTCACATTGACGAATGGCTGCACGGACACGCCCTGGGGATCGAGCGGCAGGCCGGCGGCGGGCGGCGCGCGGAAGGAGAAGAATGCGGCGAGGGCCGCGGCGCCTCCGGCCAAAACCGACAGGATGATGCCGAGGGAATTCCGCCGCGGAGTTGTCCGCCGGGCCAAGCGGCCGGCCGTCGGCTCGAACCGAGCGTCCCCTCGTCGCACCCAGCCGGAGCTCAGCGGGTCCATCGCGCCATGCAGGCGGTCGAGCTGCCTCACCAGTGACTGAGCGGACGCGTCGTCCGCGCCGAGCGGCAGCCACTGCACTTCCCGGAACTTGGCGGGCACCCGGGCGGTTTCGGAATTCGTCCCCTCGAGCGCGAGGGGGATGAGGAACGGCCGGTCCTCGGCCAGATCGTTCATCCGGTCGATCGCCATGCGCCACTCCCGCCGGAAATAGCCCTCCTCGCGCGCGTCGGTTCGCGGCGAGACGAGCGCAAGAAAAAAGGTGCAGCTGCGGATTCGCTGTCGAATCTGCTCATCCCATGCTTCGCCGCCGCGCAGCTGATCCTTGTCCAGCCACGCTTCGATCTCGGCGGCCCGTAGGGCGAGAAACAGCGCCTCCGCGTTCGGATGGTCCTCCGAGGCGTAGCTGATGAAGACCGAGTACGCCCGCGTCGCCATCCGTCACGCCGCGGGAGGGCCCTTGCGGCGGCGGCGGAGGTAGGCCACCGCGGCCACGATCACAACGACCGCCAGCGCTGCCTTGAACCATGGAAAACGGTACGGCGCTTCGCTGCCCGCGATCATTCCGCCATGGCGAAAATCGTTGGACTGGGCCCAAAGGGAGCCGGAAAGCGCCAAACCAGTCAGGAAAGCAAGGGGGGTGCGCAGGCGGGTATTCATGGGGATGTGGGGATGGATCTGAGCGAAAACATCTTGGCCTAGCCCTTTCTAGGGTCAATGACCGAGCGGGTGCAAAAGGGTGCAAAAGGGGTCATGTCTCGGCACGCGGCAACGCCTGGCAGGCGCGATCGCGCTTGGACGCCGACCTCTTCGGTTTTGCGTTCAGGCGATTTCGCTCCCAAAAAGGCGAATGCGCGCTTTCTTCTCCGCACCCGCAGTGAGGCGTCCTTATAGTCGATCGCTCAAGACAGCGTGTCTTGTGGGCATCACGTTCCTAGCAGCGACGGGAACGCCGTCTGGGCTTCGCGCCTCGGATGACCCCGGAGGTGTCGTCGTCACCGCCGCCAGCCCCGACCTCCATACCTGCGGCCGTTGCACCGGACTCGGGACGGCCGCCGTCACTTTCGGATACAGCGGAGCGCTCATGGGTCTGAGGTTCAACGGAACCTCTGTGACTCTGCGGATGGATGATCCCTCGGGACAAAACTACGTCATGGCCTGGCTCGATGGGCAGCCCGGACGCAAATTCCGCCTCGACGCGAAAGATGGAATCTATCCGGTGGCGGACGGTCTGACCGCCGGACCGCATATGGTAGAAATTGTCCGCGCGACCGAATGCAATTTTGGCCCGGTTGTCTTTCGCGGCTTCGTGCTCAACCCAGGCGGCCAGCAACTGCCCTGGCCGCAAGGGCCGCAGCGTCGGATCGAATTCGTCGGCGACTCCATCACCTGCGGCTATGGGGTGGAGGTGAACGATCCGAAGCTGCATTTTACGCCGGCCACGGAAAATTTCTGCCTGGGCTACACCGGGTTGACGGTGAGGGCGCTGGCCGCGGACTATGTGGTCGTGGCGCGCTCCGGCATCGGAATGGTGCGCAACTACAATGGACCGTACGAAGGCAGCGACGAGACGATCCCCGTCATTTATCCTGAAACGTTCTACGAGCAGGCCAATCCCGTCTGGGATTTCAGCCGGTTCTCGCCGGACGTGGTGTGCATCAATATTGGAACGAACGATTTTAGCACCACGGGCGTCGATGTGAAGAAGTTCATCGATCGCTACGTGGCCTTTGGAACCGGCGTTCTCGAGCGCTACGGACGTGCACAACTGGTCGTAATCCAAGGCCCGATGAACAACTCGAAGGAACTGGGGGCGGCGCTAAGCGAAATCACGCGTCAACTATCGGTCGCGGCGGCGGGCCGGGTGCATTTCTTCGCCCTCGGCGCGCAGGGCAGCGTCGGCTTCGGGGCCGACAGCCATCCCAACCGCGCCCAATCAAAAATCAGCGCCCGTGAACTGACGGCCGATCTGCGCCAGTTGATGGGTTGGAACTGATTGCTCTCGAAGGTTCCTGGCCTTCACCGGCACGCCGCTGATCGAGGATGCCGAGCTGAACCCGGAGCGGTTCGGAGAGTTGACAGCGCCGGGGTAGTAAGACATGGTAAGACATCGAAACGACACTATCGAGCAAAGGGCAACTTGTACTCCCTGCTGAGGCCCGCCGAAAGCTGCGGCTAGAGAAAGGAGAGCGGCTGACTGTGGAATTTCGGGAGGATGGCGTTCTTCTGCGGCCGGCAGCGCAAAGCCAAAGCTATCGGATGGTGAAGCATCCTGTTTCCGGGCTTTCCGTTATGGTGCCGGCCCGTCGAAACGGACACAAGGTGACCGCCACTGAAATCGCTCACCTCAACGCCGAGCTGCTTTGAGACCAAGATTTCTCCTGGATGTGAATGCACTGGTGGGGCTGCTCTGGGGTGTTCATAGCCTCCATCGCCGGGCAAACGCCTGGTTTTCCGAAACGGGTCCGGTAGTGCTTGGGTGCGCCTTTACAGAGCTTAGCTTTATTCGGGTCTCCATGGCGGACAAAACGATCGCAGCGAACTTCGATGACGCGGAGGCCCTGCTGGCCGCGTTTGCGCGTGATCTCGGCCGCCGCTACCGTTTCCTCGACGTGCTCCCGCCGGCTCGGATTTTGCGAGGCGGCAGTGTCCGCAGCGATAAAGAGGTCAGCGACCGCTACCTTTGCGAGCTTGCTTCCATCAATAAGGCTCGTCTGGCCACCCTCGACGCAGGAATTAGCCATGCGGCGGCGACATTGATCTCATAGGCTTTCGACAGGGGTTTTCCACAGCTCAGCACCACGGCGTCGACGTGAAGAAGTTCATCGATCCTGTCGCGACGTTGCCTTTGGAATAGGGATTCTCGACCGCTTCGCGCGTGCCCAACTGGTCGTGGTCCAAGGCCCGATGAACAACTCGAAAGAACTCGGGGCGGCGCTAAGCGGCGAAATCCAAAGCTCAGCACCGCGATTCCGGCGAATCCATGCGAGGGCCGGCCCCGCCCTTCGATCGGCAATTCGTTGAGATAGTGAACTCGTCCATCAGCGCTCGCATTTTGACTTCGTTCTTTGCGCGAACTGCCTCTAGGAAGACGGATGTGACCGCGCACCGAAAGAGACGCCTGCAGTTCTGGGGCCGCGATCCCGACGATGACCGCTTGCTGGCGCAAGCACTGGATGGCCGCAAGACCGCCACCGCCGGTTTGGCGCGAGACTGGGATATCGCCGAGGGTGACTATGACGATGGCGGGTATGTCGTCGGAGACCTGGTTGAGGTTTACGATCGCCGCGGGAGGTGTCGGTGCGAGATTCGCATCACCGAAGTTTACGAAACAACCTTCGGCGCCATCCCCGAGCGTCTTTGGGCCGGTGAGTGCTGCGTCAGTGCCGAGGATTTTCGAAGCGGCCACCGAGAATGCTGGGCCGCCGAAAAGCTTTCCGATGTCACGCGGATTGTCGGATGCCACTTCGAATTGGTGAGCGTAGCAAATGAACTCGAACCGCCGAGTCAGTCCGCATCATGTCCACCATAATTCTGGCTGCTGGCGTAGCGATCGAGGTCGCGGTGCTCTTACGGGTGATGCTGCGCCCGCATCGCGAACCGGCGTCGCGCATCGCTTGGGTGGCGGTGATCGCGGCGCTTCCCGCGGTCGGCGTGATCGCCTACCTGCTGTTTGGCGAACTGGACATCGGCCGGGGACGCCTGGAGATGCTGCGGAAGATTGAGCGCGACATGCCGCCCGCCGGACCGGAGGAGGGGATCGGGCAGGCGAACCTGACCGCGGGTATTCCTGAACGCTACGAGTCCCTGTTTCGCTTCGGCCGGTCCGTCAGCGGCTTCGAGCCGGTGGCGGGAAATTCGGCGCAGCTGCAGGCCGATTCCAACACCGCGATCGCGGCGATGGTGGCGGACATCGACGCGGCGAAGGAGCATGTGCACGTGCTATTCTACATCTGGCTGTCGGATGGGAACGGAGGCCGCATTGCCGCCGCACTCCAGCGCGCGGTGGCGCGGGGTGTGGTGTGCCGGGCGCTGGTGGACGGACTTGGGTCCCGAGCCCTTTTGAAATCGCCGCTGTGGCGGGCGATGCAGGCCGCCGGCGTGAAGACGGGCGTGGCGCTGGCCCTCAAGCATCCGCTGCTGCGGGCGCCGTTCCGCCGGATTGATCTGCGCAACCATCGCAAGATTGTGGTGATCGACCACACGATCACCTATTGCGGCAGCCAGAACTGCGCCGACCCGGAGTTCCGCGTCAAGGCGAGGTTCGCGCCTTGGGTGGACGTGATGCTGCGGCTGGAGGGGCCGATTGCTCGCCAGAATCAGCGGCTCTTTGCCATCGATTGGATGTGCTCCACCAGCGAAAATCTCGATGATCTCATGCGGGCGCCGTGGCCGGCTGCGCGGCCGGGATTTCCCGCCCAAGTCATTGCCACCGGCCCGACGGCCGGATACTCGGCGATGCCGGAGACTTTTGTATCGCTGATCTACTGCGCTCGGCGGGAGCTGACGATTTCGACCCCCTATTTTGTGCCGGATGAATCGATGCTGAACGCGTTGTGCTCGGCCGGGCATCGCGGCGTGAAGACGACGATCGTCTTTCCGGCGCGCAACGATTCGTGGATCGTGGCCGGAGCAAGTCGGAGCTATTATGCCGATCTCCTCGAGGCCGGCGTGGAGATTCACGAATACGTCGGGGGCTTGCTCCACGCTAAGACCCTCACGCTGGACGGCGAAACCACCCTCATCGGATCGGCGAATATGGACCGGCGAAGCTTTGAGTTGAACTACGAGAACAACATCCTGCTTTACGATGCGGCGCTCACGGGTGCGCTGCATGATCGGCAACGGGAGTATTTGGAGCGATCCAGTCCGGTCACCCGGGCGGCGGTCGAGGCTTGGTCAATGCCGCGCCGCTTCTGGAACAACTCCCTCGCCCTGCTCGGGCCGATATTATGAATCTCCAGGCTGCAAAACACCAAAGCCAGGCGTGCTGCTTCTCGGGTAAGTGCCAAAGTCAGGCAATAGATGAACCTCGTGTACTGATCACCCAAAACCGAGGTGCACCAGTGAACTGCAGATCAAATATGCGGGGTGGTTCTGCCGGCGCGTTCAGCGGAAGATTGATGCCGCGATGACGCCGGGGGGGAAGACAAGTGCATTGCTGCCGAATATCAGCGTTCTTGCGAAAACGTCTCGGTAACCGCAAAAGTAGTTCCGTGGCCAAGTATTACCACAAGGTGATCGATGCCCGCCTATTGCGGCTGGTTGAAGCTTCAGTCCAAAAGATCGAAGCGGATCCTTCGCTACGTTCCCGGCTCGATCAGAATGTGTCCCGGTGGCCCAATTCGCGTCTTCGGGCGCGATGGCAGGAACGATTGCAGCAACCTTGGACATTGCTGCGCGTCCAGCTTCTGGCGGACTCCGACGAGGGAGCGGCGGTGCGTCAAAATGCGCCGTTGGCCGGAATACTGCCGCCCCTTGAACGTGCGCGTATCATGCGGGAATTTTCCCATGACGCGCGCTCAGCTTGAGCATATTGTCAGGGCTGCGGGTGCGATAACTGACGAGCAAACGATCCTCGTCCTCGGCAGCCAGTCCATCTTGGGTGCGTTTCCTGCGCCCCCAGATCCGCTGACGGTTTCCCGCGAGGCCGATGTCTGCCCGATGGGTTCGCCCGAGAAGGCCGATCTGATCTCAGGCGCCATCGGCGAAATTTCGCAGTTCGACAGCACGTTCGGCTATTACGCCCATCCCGTTTCAGAATGAGAACACCAGCGGCATAACCGCTATGTGTCTCCACCCCTTGGACCTGGCGTGCTCCAAGCTCGTTGCCGGTCGGCCAAAAGACATCGAGTTTGTCGGCGCAATGCTTGCACATACGTTGATTGAAGGGGCTGCGCTTGAATCACAGATCGCGTTACTGCCTGAGTCCGCCCAGCGCCAAGCGGCAGTCAAAACGCTCCGGATCGTCGCGTCGAAATCGGACGTAGACGATTGACCCATGAAGGTCGCAAGAGGGCCGGTTCCCGAGTTCTGTGTCGCTCACCGGCCTTGGCCTCCACCGCGCTGACCGTGGAGATGGCGCCAATCGTGGCTTGATTTGGCGTCCATTCACTACCGTATCGAAACCACACGCTTATCCGTGCTTGACTGTCAAGCAAACCGGGCCTTGTGGCCGCTTTGGGCCAACTTCTGAATCGACCTTCTCGCCATGCCCCACGCGCTCTCGCCCCGTCTGCCGCTGGTTTTTTTGCTGAGCGCTTCCGCGCTCGTTGGCCAAGTGCTCCATATTCAGGATGTCGCCGGCTCGAATGACCAGCCGGCGATTCAACCGGCGTCCGTATTGCCGCAGGCGGCGCTTGTATCCATCCCGGAAGGCCAAGTGACGTTGTCCCCGGGCCTGTTTCGCTCCCGGCGCGAGCTCACGAAAGCGTATATCCTCCGGTTGAAGAATGAGGATCTCCTGCAGAATCATTATTTGGAGGCGGGCATTCGCATCGACAAAACGTCCGATCAGATGCACCAGGGCTGGGAGGCGCCCCAGAGCCAGCTCCGCGGGCATTTTGCGGGCCACTGGCTCTCCGCGGCGGCACGCATGGCCGCGAACGATCACGATCCCTTGCTCGCCGACCGAGCCGCGCAACTTGTGCAGGGGCTGGCGCGCTGCCAGGAGCTCAACGGCGGCGAATGGGTGGGCTCCATTCCGGAAAAATACTTCAAGATTCTGGAGGACGACGAAGAGTGGATCTGGTCGCCTCAGTACACCCTGCACAAGACGATGATGGGTCTTGCCGACGACTATCGCTATCTCCACAACCCCGAGGCCTTGGCGGTGGAGGAGCGGTCGGCGGACTGGTTCTTGGATTGGACGAACAAGGTCGCGCCAGACGGCCGAGGGCAGACCATCTACAACGGCGAGGCCGGCGGCATGCTTGAGGTGTGGGCCGATCTCTACTCCATCACGAAAAATCCCAAGTACCTTGAACTGGCATCGCGCTATGCCCACCCAGCCATGTTCGCGCAAGTGCTGGCCGGCGCCGACGCCCTCACCGACAATCACGCCAACGCCAGCATTCCCTGGTTTCAGGGCGCGGCGCGCCTTTACGAAGTCATAGGGGATCCGCGCTATCGGAAAATCGTCGAGGAATTCTGGAAATCGGCGGTGGAGACGCGGGGCATGTTTGCGACGACGGGGGCCAACGCCGGCGAATTCTGGATTCCGCCCGGACAGTTCGGTCGTTTTCTGGGCATGCGCACGCAGGAGCACTGCACGGTGTACAACATGATCCGTATCGCCTCGTACCTGTACCGCTGGACCGGTGAGTCCAAATACGCCGATTACATCGAGCGCGCGCTCTACAACGGCGTCCTGGCCCAACAGAATTCCTCGACGGGCATGGTCAGCTATTTTCTTCCGCTCGCGCCCGGCGCGAAAAAATCCTGGAGCACGGAGACGCGCGATTTCTGGTGCTGTCTGGGAACCCTGCTGCAGGCGCAGGCCATGTACGAGAGCCTGATCTACCAAAGCGCCCCCGATGCCGTGACCGTGAGCCAATTCATTCCTTCCAAGGCGCACCTCGCTGTTGGCGCCGCAAAGATCGACCTTCAACTCGAGCTGGGAGACGAGGCAGATCGCGCCAATTTTTCGAACCCGGGCGACACCACGCGCTTCGACGTCGATTTGACGATCACGTCCAACTCCGACGCCGCCTGGACCCTGCGCGTGCGGCAACCCGCGTGGGCGCTGGCGCCAGGAACGGTGACCGTCGACGGCACGCCGGTCGTGGTTCAGGTTTCAGACCATGGATTTTTGGAAGTGCGGCGCGCGTGGCGCTCCGCTCACGTGAGCGTCTCGTTCCTCAAGCATCTGACCCGCGAGCCGCTGCCCGGCGACAATCGACGTTTTGCGCTCCTCGATGGCCCGATCGTCCTGGCGGCGCTGACGCCGATCGAACCCGAAGTGGCGGCAAACGGGGCCATCACGCCTGAGTATGAGCACGAATACCTGGACGGCCGTGATTGGCGGCGAAACCACTATTGGCTGGAGGCCCGGCAGGGACGACTGGAGCTCGAACCGCTCTACGAGATCACCGACGAAACCTACTCAGTCTATTGCGCCGCTCTGCCCTGACAGGGTCAGAGGCCCAAAGGGGGCCTGTTCGCTTTCGGGCAAATCGGTGCGAAACGTTTCGAATCGCCGGATTCAGTGTCATCGCGCCGGATGCATACGGATAGACGGTTACGGGCCGGTTGTCAGGTGATGGTGCCACGCGACACCAATTGCGATAAGCGATAAAACCAAACCGCTGCCCGAGAGCGCTCCGCAAACCGCAAGAGACTTGTCCGCTCGAAAAATACATGCCGAAATGCCGGCACCTGCCGCGATGACCGGACCGAGACATGCCACCAAGATTGTTGCGGCTCCGGCCCTTGATTGAATCAATCCGTTCGCGTGGAGCCAAGCACCGAAGATCCGCCACACGGTGGCGGTGGAGATCTGCGGGCGCCCGTCAACGACAGACTCACTTCCTCGGCGCGGGTCCGAAAGGGGCCTGGCTTCGCGGGCATTTCGCCGCGTCGTAGGGTATGCGAATAGGCAGGGCCGGAAGTTAGCTTGCCCGGTGGTCCGTGGTCTGTTAGGTTGAATCAACCTTTATATCGATGCCCAATCAACTCGCCCAGGACAAGCGTCGGCAGAGCTTAGCGGAGCATGCCGCGGTTCTGGCGGCGCTTGCGAGCATCGCAGAGCGGGAGGAAACGACGGTCATGGATCTTTTGCGCTCCGCCGCCCGTCAGGTCGTGCGCGAGCGGGCAGCCATGCCTGAACGCGCCGAGGCCCTTCGTTCGGTTGTTTTTGGGATGGCGCCCAAGATGCCGCTTCGCTTCAAAACGTCGGCGCAGCTTGCACGCTTCAAACGGGCGCAGCGAGATTTCGACCGAGTATTGATCGACCTTAACCTATCCGCGCCAATCGAGGTGCAGGCCCGCAATTCGATTGTGCCCGCGAATCGTCCGATTCGGCTGATCAACTTCGCGAGCACACATGCCACATCCATCTGATGCGACACCGCGCCGACCGGGAGATTTCGCAACGGCGCTCGCTACACCGGAGCCGCTCCTATTAGTCGGCGGCCAGGCGGTCAATCTCTGGGCGCTTTACTACGAGGATCGGGCGCGCGATCTCGCGCCGTTCGTTTCGCGAGATATCGATGTGCTTGGCGACCGAGAAATCCTGCAACTGCTGGGCAAGCTCGCGGGAAAGCGGCCTCATTTCTTTCCGCTTCGACCGCCCTCCAATGAGATCGGCGTTGTGATTGCGAGCGACGCATCCGGCGCCCCGTTGCTAATTGAGGTACTGCGTTACGTTAAGGGCGCGAGTAATCAGGAGCTGAGGCAGCCTGCCTATGATTTCGCAATCGGCGAACCGCCCGTCCGCGTTCAAGCGCCAGGCCCGATTGCCCTTCTAAAGGCGAAGATCGCGAACTTTGCCGAGATTGATCAACGCGGACGGCAGGATGGCCGCCACATCGTCATCCTCGCCCGCATCATGCCCGCATATTTGGAGCAACTCCGGGCATCGGCCGCCGGCGGGCAACTGGATGAGCGCACGCTGATTGGATTTCTTGAGCAGTTGGTGAAAATCACCTGCTCTGTGCAGGGTCGTAAGGCGTGCGCAGCCTTGCGCATTAATCCTCGAGATTTCTTTGCGGAGCTTGAGTCCGATCGCTTACCAAAGCTTAAAGCTTTGCTTGAGAAGCGTCTTCCCAAAGCTGGTATGTGACGGCGCCCTGCGGCGCCCGCATTTCCATGTCGCGCCTCGTGTTGGACCATGCGATGCAAGTGTAAGGGAAATGGCGGGTTACGAATGCTGCGAGGTCGGTTGGAGTTCGGTTGCCATCAGCCGAACGGCAATCGACCGAAAGCATCGGCAGCCGTGGTCCGCTCCGTCATCGGCTGCCTAGTACGCGTCCCCAGCGACCTGAGTTCATAACTTCACGGGCTTGACGAGATCCTGAAGGCGTACACCTTTTTCATGTGAAAGATACATACAGCGTAAAGGAACTCCAGCGTGAGACTGCCGCCGCGATTCGCGCTGCTGAAGAGGGTGCCTTGGTGACTGTCACTCGTCATGACCGTGCGGTTGTCCATGTCATTTCTGCGGATCGGTTGGGTGGTCTTTTGGAGACGATGGAACTCTTGGCCGATGCTGACTTCGCTCGTCAGTTCAAGCTATTGAGCCAGGGCAAGCTGAAGTTTCATCCCGCTTCATCCCTTGCCGACTGAGGTCGTCATAGCAGGTCAGGTCCGGGAGTATCAGCGGGCTTTGGTTCCCGAGCCTAGGCGCCGAATGAAAGCGGCGATCCTCAAGCTAGCGAGCGGAAAGGGTGATCTTCGGCCGCTCCAAGGACGCCTTGACGGCCTTTGGCTGTCAGCGGCGGGATGAAATGAGTCTTCTTCTGGCGGAATGAAAGTGACCAGCGGGTCGGTGGATTTACTTCCCGATTCCAAATAGAAATATCTGCTTCGGGCCGGGTGGATTTTCTTCCCGCCGGAGGCGTTCTTCGG
>DASXYY010000030.1:0-57405 GCA_036502225.1 Opitutaceae bacterium | reverse complement strand
CTTCCTTGTGGTCGCAGTCTAAGCTGCTCGATCCAATGCGGTCTCAACGCCGCAGGGGCAGAAGGTTCAGGGCCAATCTACAAACGTGTTCCGGACACTAGCCGGGGTGCGGGCTTCCCGAACCTTCTGTCCCGACGGGTTACTCTCTTAGACAGCAATTCAAGCCACAAGCCGGGGGCGTGGACCCCGGCACCTGCGATATCGAAAGCGGAACGGCCGGGGTCGGCGCCCCCGGCTACAGCGTGCGCGGGTGCATATCTAACGCGGACGGGGGCCGATGAAGTCCCACCGGTTGCCGTAGAGGTCGGCGAAGACGGCCACGCGGCCATAGGATTCGTCGCGGGGGGCTTCCAGGAAGTTGACGCCGCGGGCCTTCATGGCGGCGTAGTCCTCGTCGAATTGATCGGTGCGGAGGAAATAGGCCACGCGGCCGCCGGCGTGTTCGGTGATGTGGGCTTTTTGATGGTCGTTGGCGGCCTGGGCGAGGAGGAGGCGGACGGTGCCGTCTCCGGGGGGCGAGACCACGACCCAGCGTTTGACCGGGCTGAGGCGTGTATCTTCGATCAGGTGAAATCTTAGGACGTGGGTGAAATAAACGATGGCCTCGTCGTAGTCCCGGACGAGGTAGGTGACGCAGAAAAGCTTTTGACTGGAGCTCATGGTGTCTGGACGCGGGGAGTGAGGGTTGTTGGAATAGGGGTATGGAGTTGGTGCTCGCTCGGCAATTCCCACGCTTCGTGGTTTCGACGTCGGCGGTTGATCCGGCCGGGGTCAGCGCCCTCGGCGGCAGCGTTCCGCGATAATGAGGGTCTGGCTCGCGGCAATTTCGATTCTTTTTGCTGCCGGGATGACGGGGTGTGCGACCATGGAGCGGTCGCGGGTGGCGCATGGGCCGCGCGAGGCGTCGTTTGTGTTCGATCCGGCGACGACCCCCTTGGGGCAGGCGTTGCTGCCGCAGGAAGCGCTGCATCCGGGGCAGTCGGGCTTCGGGCTGGTCTCGTACGGATTGGAAGCATTGGTGGCCCGCACGGCGATCGTCGACGGTGCCAGCCGGTCGCTCGATGTGCAGTACTACATCTACGCGGCGGACCAGGCGGGCAGCCTGTTTATGCAGCATCTGATTCAGGCGGCCCAGCGCGGGGTGCGGGTTCGGCTGCTGCTGGACGACTTCAACCTGCGCGATGACGGCGAACTGGCGACGTTGGCGGCGGTGCCCAATTTTCAGATTCGGATCTTCAATCCCGTTTCATTTCGTGCGCGGTGGGCGCGGCTGCCGGAGTATGCGCTGTCCTTTGGCCGGGCGGATCGGCGCATGCACAACAAGCTTCTGATCGGGGACAACGCGGTGGGGATCCTGGGCGGCCGCAACATTGCCGACCACTATTTCAGCCTGGAGGAGCAGGATAACTTTCGGGACTTCGATCTGCTCGCGGAAGGACCGGTCGTGCGGGCCGCGTCGACCGCATTCGACGAGTACTGGAACAGTCCCTACGCGGTTCCCGTCGGCGAGATCATCCATCGCCGTGAAAATGCGGCGTCCATGGCGGCTCTGATGGGGCGTCTCGCGGCCCGCGCGAAGCCCGCCCAGGGGTTTGAAAAACGGTACGAGGCGCTGCGGCCGCATTACCTGCCGGATTTGTTTCGCAGCGGCGAACTGGTCTGGGCTCAGGGCGAGATTGTGACGGATTCGCCCGGGCGGGTGTCCGGCGATGGCGGCGCCACGGATTCGGTGGCCGACCGCCTGAACGCGGAATTCGACCGGGCGCAAAAGGAGGTGCTGGTCGAAGCGGCGTATTTCCTGCCGGGCGAGGAGGGGATGCGGCGATTCGAGGACATGCGCCGCCGGGGCGTGAAGGTGAAGCTGCTGACCTGCGCGCTGGCGACGACGGACGTGCCGATGGTGTACCTGGCCTACTCCAAGTACCGCAGGCCGCTCTTGGAGAGCGGAGTGGATCTGTACGAGTACCGGCTGATTGCCCCGGGAGTGAAGCGATCGAAGCTATGGTATCACAGCGGCTATTCCGAGACCGTGCTGCATTCCAAGGCCATCGTCTTCGACCAGAAGCGGATTTGGATCGGGAGCCTCAATCTGGATCCGCGTTCGATGCGTCTGAACACCGAGATCGCGGCGGTGGTGGACAGCGAAGTTCTGGCCCAGCGGCTCGCCGCGGACATGTTTCAGGACATGGCGCCGGATCGCAGCTGGCAGGTTGAACTGGTCCCGCGCGGCGGAACGGGCGGGGGCGAAGGGGTCGTGTGGATCGGCGAGCAGAACGGCAAGCGGATCGTGCGCACCCATGAGCCGGCGAGCTGGCTGCGGCGATTGGACAGCCTGCTGCTGTCGGTGCTGCCGGGGATTGAGGATCAGCTGTGACGCCGGTGGAGCGCATCGTCCCGATGCGCTGAGCGACACTGCAAGTCGTGCGACGTCGAAGCGCATGGGGACCATGCGCTCCACCTTCTATTCGCCGGCGAGCGTGAAGGAAAACGTCGCGCCCTTGTCCACCGCGGCGTCGGCCCAGACTTTGCCGCCGTGGCGTTGGACGATTTTTTGCACGATGGCCAGACCGATGCCGGTGCCGGCGAAGTCGGAGCGGTTGTGCAGCCGCTGGAAGACGCCAAACAGCTTGCTGTAGTGGTCCATGCTGAAGCCCACGCCGTTGTCTTTGACGTAGTAGACGCAGGGGCCCGTGCCGGTCGTGGCGCCGATCTCGATTTTCGCCTTCTTTTTGCCGGCGGTGAACTTGACCGCATTGGAGATCAGGTTGACGAGGATCTGGCCGACCATGGTCCGGTCGCCGCGGGCGGCGGGCAGCTCCCCGATCTGGAAGTCGATCGTCCGCTTGCCCTGCTCGTCGCGGAGCATGGCGATGGCGTCCTTGGCGGTCGTGACCATGTCGATCGCGGTGACCTTGACTTCGAGCTGGCCGACCCGGAAGAAATTGAGGAAGTCCTCGATCAGCTGCGCCATCTGCAGGCTGTTGCGGTTGACCGCGCCGACGATCTGGCTGGCTTCGTTGGGCAGGGGGCCGGCCTCGCCGGCCAGGAGCATGCCGGAGTAGCTGGAGATGGCGCGCAGCGGCGCCCGCAGGTCATGAGAGATTGAATACGAAAAGGCCTCGAGCTCCTGATTGAGCGCCTGGAGGATGCGCGCCTGCTGGCGGAGGTTTTCGTTGAGCTGGCGCACCTCCTCTTCGCGGGTCCGCCGCTCGGTCATGTCGCGGGCGAAGACGTAGAGCAAGCCCTGCGCGGCAAACGGAGCGATGGTCCAGCCGAGCCAGCGATACTCGCCCGGCTTCGATCGAAAACGGCATTCGAGATACTGGGGCGCTCCCACCTGGAGGATGCCGCTCACCCATTCGCGCGTGGCGGCGTCCTCTTCCGGATGGATGAACTCGTGCAGCGAATGCCCGTGCAGCTCGCCTTCGTCATAACCCAGGGTTTTGGTCCAGGTCGGATTGGTTTGGGTGAATACTCCGTCGTAAGTGGCGATGGCGAGCAGCTCGATCGAAAGCCGGAAGAAGTGGTTGCGCCGGGTCTCCCATTCCAAACGGGTGGACGTTTCGTCCAACTGGCGCTGGAGCTTCTCCTCCTCCGCCACGCGCAGGGCGACGGCCTGGCGCTGCACCTGGCGGCTTTTCTTTTCGAGCTCGATGAAGACTTTGACTTTCGAGCGCAGCACCTCGGGCACGATCGGGGTGAACAGGTAGTCGACGGCGCCGAGCGAATAGCCGCGATAGACCTCGGTGTCGGCCGTGCTGAACGAGGTGACGAAGATGATCGGCGTATGGGCGCAGGACGCGCGCTGGCGGATCAGGGTCGCGGTCTCGAATCCGTCCATCCCCGGCATGTTGATGTCGAGGACGATCACCGAGAATTCGCGCTGCAGGATGAGCCGCAGCGCTTCCCGTCCGGATTTGGCCCGCACCAGGTTCTGATTGAGGGGCGTCAGGATCGATTCGAGCGCGAGGAGCTTTTCCGGCAGGTCGTCGACTAGCAGGATGTCGATCTTGGCATCGTCCGCCGGCAGGGCGGCCTCGGGCGTTTCCAAGGCCGCATTGCCGCGCGCGCGGGCGGAGTCGGTTGAACCGGGCATCGCGATCATGTCTCCCGTTGACTAGCGGTGAAGCCAGATGCGCAGGAGCGAGACGAGATGTTCGGTGTCGACGGGCTTGGCGATGTAATCCGAAGCGCCGGCCTCGATGCACTTTTCGCGGTCGCCCTTCATGGCCTTGGCGGTCAGGGCCAGGATCGGCAATTCGCGATAGGGGACGAGCTGGCGGATGCGCCGCATGGTTTCGTAACCGTCCATGTCGGGCATCATGATGTCCATCAGGATGACGTCGTAGTTCGCGCTGTCGCCCTGGAGCTTGTCGATCGCCTCGCGCCCGTTTTCGGCGGAGTGGACCGTCATGTTGTAGCGCTCCAGGAAGCTCGTCATCGCGAAGATGTTTCGGATGTCGTCGTCGACGATCAGCGCCTTCTTGTTCGTGAGGATTTCGCCGTCGCGGTGGAGGTTTTCCACCAGGCGGCGCTTTTCCTCGGGCAGCTTGCCCACGTTGCGGTGCAGGAAGAGCGCGGTCTCGTCGAAGAGACGCTCGGGCGATTGGACATCCTTGAGAATGATCGTCCGCGCGAGCTGCTTCATCTTGTCGACCTCTTCCGGCGGCATTTCGCGGGCGGTGTGGACGATGATCGGCAGGTGCGAGTAGCCGGCGTTCTTCACTTCCTCGATGAACTCGGCGCCACTCATGTCGGGCAGGCCCAAGTCAAGGACGATGCAATCGAACGGCTGCGACTTGAGGGCGTCGAGGCCCTCTTCGCCCGTGCCGACGGCGTGGGTGTGCACGTCGGTGTTGCCGATCAGTTCGACGGTGCGGTTGCGCTGGATCTCGTTGTCCTCGACGACCAGCAGATTCTTGACGCGGCGCTCGATGAACGCCTTGAGGGCGCCGAACGCCTGGTCGAGGTTGTCCGCCGGCGTGGGCTTCGCCAGGTAGGCGAGGGCGCCATACTTGAGGCCCAACTCGGCCGTGTCGTCCGCCGAGGCAATCAGGACGGGAATGTGGCGGGTGGTCGGGTCGTCCTTGAGCCGGTTGAGCACGCGCCGTCCGTCGATGTCGGGCAGGCGGATGTCGAGCGTGATGGCGGTGATCGGGTACTGCCGGGTGAGCTGGAGCGCTTCGCTGCCGCGCGTGGCGACGATGCCCTTGAAGCCTTTGGTTCGGGCCGCATCCAGGAGGATTTCGGCGAAGGCCGGATCGTCCTCGATGATGAGGATGACCGGGTCGTTGGGGCCGACCACATGGCGGTCGTCGCTGACGGTCTTGATCTCCTCCTCGATGACTTCGCGCACAATGCGGGTCGGCATCGCGTTTTCCGCGAGGAGGAACTGCGAACCGGAGTCCGGCTTCGCGTTGTCCGAGGCGCGCAGGATGGCCGGGATGAAGAGCGTGAATGAACTGCCCTGGCCGGGCGAGCTGACCAGCTGGATTTCGCCGCCGAGGAGGCGGGCGATTTCGCGGCTGATCGAGAGGCCCAGTCCGGTGCCGCCGTACTTGCGGTTGGTGGAACCGTCGGCCTGCTGGAACGCTTCGAAGATGATCTGCTGCTTGTCGATCGGAATGCCGATGCCGGTGTCGCGCACGCGGAAGGCGACGACTTCGGAGGCATGCGAAAGGGTGGGATGCTCGGGGTTCCAGCCGCTGCGGGCCTGCTCCATCTCGAGGCTGACATGGCCGGCCTCGGTGAACTTGAAGGCGTTCGAAAGCAGATTCTTGAGGATCTGCTGCAGGCGCTTGGGATCGGTGCGCAGGGCGCGGGGCAGGCCGGCTTCGACCACGACGCGCAAATCGAGCTTCTTGTGCTCGGCGATCGGCTGGAAGGTCCGCTCGATGTAGTCCTTGAGATCGACGAGCCGCAGATCGGCGACTTCCACCGACACCGTGCCGGATTCGATCTTGGCCAGGTCGAGAATGTCGTTGATGAGGCGGAGCAGGTCCTGGCCGGAGGAGTGAATCGTCTTGGAGAACTCGACCTGTTTCGGCGTGAGGTTGCCCTCGCCATTGCCGCGGAGCTGGTCGGAAAGGATGAGCAGCGAATTGAGCGGCGTGCGCAATTCGTGGGACATGTTCGCCAGGAACTCGGACTTGTACTTGGACGTGAGGGCGAGCTGCGCGGCCTTTTCCTCCAGCGCCTGCCGGGCCTGTTCGACCTCCATGTTCTTCTTTTCCACCTCGACGTTCTGCTCCGCGAGCAGCTTGGCCTTTTCCTCGAGCTCGAGGTTGGTCTTCTGCAGTTCGGACTGCTGCGATTGGAGCTCCTTGGCCAGGGACTGCGACTGCTTGAGGAGATCCTCCGTGCGCATGTTCGCCTCGATCGTGTTGAGCACGATGCCGATCGACTCGGTCAGCTGGTCGAGGAAGATGAGGTGGGTGGCGCTGAACTGCTCGAAGGATGCCAGTTCGATGACGGCCTTGACCTGGCCCTCGAAGAGGACGGGGAGCACGACCAGATTGAGGGGGGCGGATTCGCCGAGGCCCGAGCTGATCTGCACATAATCGGCGGGCACCTTGGTGAGGAGGATGCGCTCCTTTTCCAGCGCGGCCTGGCCGACGAGGGACTCGCCGAGCTTCAGGTCGAAGGAGGAGTGCTTGCGGGCGCGGAAAGCGTAGCTGGCCAGCAGACGCAGGCGCGGTTCCTCGCCCGTGTTGATCATCATGTAGAACACGCCGTGCTGGGCCGAAACGACGGGCGCCAGTTCGGAGAGGATCAGCTTGCCCACGGTCAGGAGGTCCTTTTGCCCCTGGAGCATGCGGGAGAACTTGGCCAGGTTGGTCTTCAGCCAGTCCTGCTCGTTGTTCTTGATCGTCGTGTCCTTCAGGTTGCGGATCATCTCGTTGATGTTGTCCTTGAGCGCGGCGACTTCGCCGGAGGCCTCAACCTTGATGGAGCGGGTCAGATCGCCTTTGGTCACCGCGGTCGCCACCTCGGCGATGGCGCGAACCTGGGTGGTGAGATTGGCGGCGAGCTGATTGACGTTGTCGGTCAGATCCTTCCAGGTGCCGGCCGCGCCGGGCACCAGCGCCTGTCCGCCGAGCTTGCCGTCGACACCCACTTCGCGGGCGACCGTGGTCACCTGAGCGGCGAAGGTGTCGAGCGTGTCGATCATGTTGTTGATCGTGTCGGCCAGGGCGGCGATTTCGCCCTTGGCTTCGACGGTCAGCTTCCGTTTCAGGTCGCCGTTGGCGACGGCGGTCACGACCTTGGCGATGCCGCGCACCTGGGAAGTCAGGTTGCCGGCCATGGAATTCACGTTGTCGGTGAGATCCTTCCAAGTGCCGGAGACGCCGCGGACCTGGGCCTGCCCGCCGAGCTTGCCTTCGGTGCCGACTTCGCGGGCCACGCGCGTCACCTCGGACGCGAACGAATTGAGCTGGTCGACCATCGTGTTGATGGTGTCCTTCAATTCGAGGATCTCGCCCTTCACGTCGACCGTGATCTTCTTGGAGAGATCGCCGTTGGCCACCGCGGTCGTCACGGCGGCGATGTTGCGCACCTGAGAGGTCAGGTTGCCGGCCATGAAGTTCACGTTGTCGGTGAGATCCTTCCACGTGCCGGACACGCCGCGCACGTCGGCCTGTCCGCCGAGCTTGCCTTCGGTGCCGACTTCGCGGGCCACGCGGGTCACCTCCGAGGCAAAGGAGTTCAGCTGCACGACCATCGTATTGATGGTGTCCTTGAGCTCCAGAATCTCGCCGCGGACGTCGACCGTGATCTTCTTGGAGAGATCGCCGTTGGCCACGGCGGTCGTCACGGCGGCAATGTTGCGCACCTGCGCCGTGAGGTTGGACGCCATGGAATTGACCGAGTCGGTCAGATCCTTCCACGTGCCGGCGACGCCGCGCACCTGGGCTTGCCCGCCGAGCTTGCCCTCGGTGCCGACCTCACGGGCCACGCGCGTCACTTCGGCCGCGAAGGACGAGAGCTGGTCGACCATCGTGTTGACGGTGTTCTTCAGTTCGAGAATTTCGCCGCGGACGTCGACCGTGATCTTCTTGGAGAGGTCGCCATTGGCCACCGCCTTCGTCACGTCCGCGATGTTGCGGACTTGGGCCGTCAGATTGCCGGCCATGGAATTGACCGAGTCGGTGAGATCCTTCCACGTGCCGGACACGCCGCGCACGTCGGCCTGTCCGCCGAGCTTGCCTTCGGTGCCGACCTCACGGGCCACGCGCGTCACCTCGGAGGCGAAGGAATTGAGCTGGTCGACCATCGTGTTGACGGTGTTCTTCAGCTCGAGAATTTCGCCGCGGACGTCGACCGTGATCTTCTTGGAAAGGTCGCCGTTGGCCACCGCCTTGGTGACGTCGGCGATGTTGCGCACCTGACCGGTCAGGTTGGACGCCATGGAATTGACCGAGTCGGTGAGATCCTTCCACGTGCCGGATACGCCGCGCACGTCGGCCTGTCCGCCGAGCTTGCCTTCGGTGCCGACCTCGCGAGCGACACGCGTCACTTCGGCCGCGAAGGACGAAAGCTGGTCGACCATCGTGTTGACGGTGTTCTTCAGTTCGAGAATTTCGCCGCGGACGTCGACGGTGATTTTCTTGGAAAGGTCACCGTTGGCCACCGCAGTCGTGACGGCGGCGATATTGCGCACCTGGCCGGTCAAGTTGCCGGCCATGAAGTTCACATTGTCGGTGAGATCCTTCCAGGTGCCGGCCACGCCGCGCACGTCGGCTTGTCCGCCGAGCTTGCCTTCGGTGCCGACTTCGCGGGCCACGCGGGTCACCTCGGAGGCGAAGGAATTGAGCTGATCGACCATGGTGTTGATCGTGTCCTTCAGTTCGAGGATTTCGCCGCGCACCTCGACGGTGATCTTCTTGGACAAGTCGCCGTTGGCCACCGCGGTCGTCACGGCGGCGATGTTGCGCACCTGGGCGGTCAAATTGCCGGCCATGGAATTCACCGAATCCGTCAAGTCCTTCCACGTGCCAGCGACGCCAGGTACCTGGGCCTGACCACCGAGTTTGCCTTCGGTGCCGACTTCGCGGGCCACGCGGGTCACCTCGGAGGCGAAGGAGGATAGCTGATCGACCATCGTATTGACGGTCTTGGCGATGCGAAGGAACTCACCCTCGAGCGGACGGCCTCGAATTTCGAGCGCCATGGATTGCGAAAGGTCGCCCTTGGCGACAGCGCCGATGACGCGCGCCATTTCCGAGGTCGGGTGCACCAAGTCGTTGACCAGGGAATTGACCGAGGAAATGGCCTCCTGCCAAGCGCCGCTCACCGTGCCGATTGACGCGCGCTGTGAGATCTGACCCTGTTTGCCGACGCCCTGGCTGATGCGTTCGAGTTCGCCGACGAGACGCTGATTGATCTCGACCAACTCGTTGAACTCGTCAGCGATCTGTCCGTCGACGTCCTCAAGCCCGGACGGCATGCGCACCGAGAAATCGCCATTGCGCAGACTGAAGAGGGCGTTCGCCAGCTGCTGCTTGTCCAGCCGACGAGACTTGGGGAAAACGCGGAGGGAGACCATATGCGTGCGATTACATTGTGGAAAGCCATTTGCGGGAAGGGATTTTCAGGCTTCGAAATCCCGATTTGCCCATGGGGAAAATCCCGATGATGTCACAAGCCAAGTTCCGGGGCCTCCGGAAGGATTGACTAAGGTAGGTGCCACCGATTCTGTAGGCCTCCTTCAACCAGGGCTTTCCAGTGCCATGATGGTGACCGATCCCGTTTTATTCGTGGAAGATAACGACGATGACGTTTTCTTCTTCCAGCGCGCTTGGCAGCAGGCCGGGATCGCCAATCCGTTGCTGATCGCGAGGGACGGGCAAGACGCGATCGATCTCCTCGAAGGGACAGGCCCTTACTTGGGAAGGGAACGGGGCCCAACTCCTGGCATTGTTCTGCTCGATCTGAAGCTTCCGTTCCGAAGCGGTCATGAAGTGCTGACGTGGATACGCCAGGCGCCGCACTGCCGGCGGTGCATCGTTCTTTTTTTGACCAGCTCGCGCGAAAGCACCGATGTTCGAAAGGCGTACGAAGCGGGCGCCAATGGTTATCTGGTGAAGCCGGCGTCCGCGGCGCAGCTGACGGAGATGGTGAAGGCGTTCAAGGCGTACTGGCTGGAATATAATGTGGTTTAGGGGGTGGAAGCGGCGCCTTCCGCCAATTTGCGCGAGGGGTTTATTGGTCTAACTTCTTCCCATGCAGCTCACCGGAATTCACCACCTGACCGCCATTACGGCTCACGCCCAGCGCAATCATGCGTTCTACACCCAGACGTTGGGAATGCGGCTGGTGAAGAAGAGCGTCAACCAGGACGACGTTTCGGCGTATCATCTGTTTTATGCGGACGGCGACGCGTCGCCCGGCTGCGATCTGACTTTTTTCGACTGGCCCGCGGCGGCGGAGCGGCGCGGAACGAGGAGCATTTCGCGCACGGGATTGCGCGTGGGCCGCGCGGAAAGTCTCGATTGGTGGGAAAAGCGTTTGGCGGCGGCCCAGGTTCCGGCCGCGCGCCCCGAGCGCGATGGCCGCTCGGTTCTGGATTTCGACGATTTTGAAGGTCAGCGCCTGTCGCTTTCCGTCGACACGACCCCGGCCGCGCGCGAAGCCAAGCCCTGGAACCAGAGTCCGGTCCCGGCTGAACATCAGATCGTCGGTTTGGGCCCCATCACGATCAGCGTGCCGGAGCTGGCGCCCACCGATCGCGTGCTCACCGGACTCATGGCCATGCGGCCGGTGCGGGAATATGCCTGGGGCGCGTCGCGGGTTAAGGTGTATGAGATGGGGCCGGGCGGTCCCGGCGCGGAGCTGCACGTGGCGGTCGAAAGCGGCACGCCGGCGCGGCAGGGCGCGGGCGGGGTGCATCACGTGGCGTTTCGCGTGCCCGACGCCGAACAGTACGCCGCCTGGGAGCGGAAGCTGGAGGCGTTTGGCGTGCATTCGAGCGGCCCGGTCGATCGCTATTATTTTCGCAGCCTGTATTTTCGCGAACCGAACGGGGTGTTGTTTGAACTGGCGACCGACGGTCCCGGCTTCGCGGTCGACGAGCCCCAGGACCGCCTGGGCGAGAAGCTGGCGCTGCCGCCGTTTCTCGAGCACCGTCGGGCGGAAATCGAAGCGAATTTGAAACCGCTGTGAGCGAGCGGGCGGTCGAGGTCGTGATCGTGGGAGCGGGCGTGGCCGGGCTGGCGGCCGCGCGCGAACTCGCCCGGCGCGGGGCGCGCGTCGTTGTAGTGGAAGCGCGGAGACGCATCGGGGGCCGCGTTCTCACGATCCGCTCGGATGAACGAATCATTGAATTGGGCGCGGAATTCGTCCACGGGGGCAATCCGCCGTTGTGGCGCGCCCTGCGGGAATTCGGCGTCCGGACGACGTTGCTGGAAATGCACCAGCACCTCGCGGAGAGGGGCCAGGTGCGGGAAGCCGGCGACGTTTGGGATCGGGTGGGCCGGGTGATGCGGGAAATCCAGGCCCGGGCGGCCAAGGGAAAATCGGTGGGACAGCTTTTGAAGAAACACCGCCGGGAGGTGGACCCGGAGGATGCGGCGCTGGCGCGCCGCTTTATCGAGGGATTCGAGGCCGCTCCGCTCGGAAAAATGAGCGCGAGCTTTCTGGCCACGGTGGGGGATGACGACGAGCGGCAATGGCGGGTAGAGAATGGCTACCACCGGCTGATCGAGGGCCTGGCGGCGGACCTGGGCCGCCACGGCGGCCACATTAAGATCGGCCGACGCGTGCGGCGGATTCGGTGGGAAGACGGAGCCGTGAAAGTCGACGGAATTTCCGCCCGGGCGGTTCTCCTCACCGTTCCGCTCGGCCTGGAAAAATCGATTCGGTTTCAGCCGCCGCTGGCCGGCCGCCGGGAATTGCGCCCGCTCGATCTCGGGCACGTGCTTCGCATCAACCTGATCATGCGCCTGGGATTTTGGGACTCGAAGGTCCTGCCGTCTCATTTGCGGGGCGGGCGGGGCAGGAACTTCGGCTTCCTGCACGCGGGGCCCTCGACGCGCGCGGCGATTCCGACGTGGTGGGCGCGCGGTCCCGAGCCGGTTGTGGTCGGTTGGGCCGGAGGTCCTGGCGCAAAGCAGCTGACGAAGCATTCAGAACCTGAGTTGCGCGGCGTCGCGGTCGCCTCGCTGGCGAAAGTCCTGGGAGCCAATGAGCGCGCGGTGCGGTGGTGGGTAACGGAATGCCGGATGCACAATTGGACCCGCGATCCGTTCAGCGGCGGCGGCTACAGCTATGCGCGGGCGGGCTGGGATGACGCGCCGCAGCGCTTGGCGAAGCCGGTGAACGGGACGATTTTCTTTGCGGGAGAAGCGACCGCCGAACCGGCGGAATTGGGCACGGTGCATGGGGCGCTTAGCTCGGGATTGCGCGCGGCCAAGGAAATATTGGCGGTGTTGTCGTAAGCTGTAGCCGGGGGCGCTGACCCCGGCAGTTCCGCTTTCTACATCACCCGTGCCGGGGTCAGCGCCCCGGCGACAGCTTACGGCCGTAGGAGAACTTACTTGATCCAACCGGCCTAATCGACCGTCTTGACCTCGAAGCCGGTCACCATGCGCGCCCAGCGGGCGGGCCGCTTGTCGCCGGGAATCATCAGGCGATAGGGCGCCGAGGTCGGATTGAGCGGGCGCCCGTCCTGCTGGTCCACCACGAGGATCGTGCGGGGATTGAAGGCCGGGTCGAACTCCGCGAGGGCGTACACGATATCGTAGTTGTCGCTGGTGTGGGCGATCACGATCTGGCGCAGGCGCTTGCCGCGCAGCGATTCCCCCAGGGGCACGCCTCCGCGGCTGAGCACCGCCTCCGCCGCCACGCCGGAATAGGCGTGGTTTTGGTGGTCGTGCGCGTCGAAGGCCGTGACAGTCTGATGTGGCAGCGCGGCGAACTCGGCGGCGGAAATCGTCGTGGTTTGGCCGTTGACCGTAATGGAGAATTGCGCGCGGAGCACGCCAGGGATGGCCAGCAGCCCGAGGCCGGCGACGACGCGGGCGAGAAAGGTGAGCCGATTCATGGTTTCCGACGGTTGCGCTTCAGGCGACGCAGCGCAACACGTAGAGCACGCCCGACTCGGAGCCGATGGCCAGGTACGTGTCATCGGGCGACCAAGCGAGCTTGGTCGCAGGCGAGGGGAGCTGGATCTTTGCCCGTTGGGGCTGCTGGCGCTCGGGGCTCCAGAGCACGACGCTTCCGTCCGCTGCGGCGGTCGCCAGCAGGTTGTGGCGGTGCTGAAACGCGACGCCGCTGACCGGTGCGTCATGGGGCAGCATCGTGGGCATGCGGCCCTCGGGCCCCGCGCCCGAACAGTCCCACAGCGAGGTATCCGGCCCGCCACTGGTCCCAAGCCAGCGGCTGTGCTGATCGAACGAGAGATGCTTCACTTTCGTTTCGTAGCCGCTCATCTGAAGCTCCCTATCATCCTCGGGAATCCAAAGGTGGACGCTGGGGTCCTGGTTGCCGGACACCAGCCATTTGCCGTCGGGCGACCAAACGAGCGCGCTGATGCCGTTGCCGTAGGTGAATTCCTTTTGCAGGACGAAATCGTCGGCATCCCACAGGCGCACACCGCCAAAGGCGCTGGCGGCCAGCGCGCCGCCGCTGGGATGCCACGCGAGGGCGCTGATCGTCTTGGGCGCATCGGGCATGGTCTTCCGTATGCCCCCATCGCGGCCGACGAAGTGCAGCTTCCGTCCGATCGCCGCGGCCAAAAGGGACGGACTGCCGGGCGATTTTCCCGGTTCGAGGGGACGCCACGACAAATGCTCCACCCATCCGCTGCCCAGATTTACGTTGGCCGTTTGCTGGCCGGAAATGGGGTCCCAAAGCTTGGCGCAGCCATCCTGTCCCCCGCTGGCAAGCGAGCCCGTGGTGAACGCCAGCGCATTTGTGCCGTCGGTATGCCCGTCCCAGGCCTGCGCCGTCTTTCCGTCGACGGACGAAAATAGGGTGATCGGTCCGGCCGCCGAGGCGGCGGCCAAAACGCCATTGTCGGGCGACCAGGCCAAATCGATTACGTAATCGTCAAGCGAGGCGGCCCAGTGCTTGGTCAATTCCATTGCTAGGAGGGAAGCGATGGGAGGGGCGGGGACAAGCTCTACAGCGCAGCGCCTAGGACGATTTCGGAGAGATTCCGCAAAAAGTGTTGGAAGGGATTCGTGAGAACGCGTATCGAGGCTGACCCGACTTCAGCTTCAATCTTCCTATTCCCATGCAGTTTCTTTCCTGGCGGACTTCCGGCGGCGTCTTCATGAGTCTCGCGTTGGCCTCGGTCCTGGCGACCCGAGCTTCCGGGCAGGTGATCGCCTCGGGACACACCGACAACAATGGAGGGCCGGGCGGCGCACAGGTGGTCCAGATCGCGACGAATGGTTCGCTTCAGGTTTTGGGCGGCATTTTCAATTCCGAAAACCGGTCATCCTTGAACGACGCCGGTTCCATTCTGGTGACCAACGGCGGCATCTTGAACAATTTCAACGACTATCTCGATTCGCATGGCATCCTGCAGCCAGGAACCAGCTTGGGAGCTTCGACGGTCACGGTCGCGGTCGCGGGGAACTTCACCCTCGGTGATGTGAATGGTTCCGGCCAAGTGCTGAACGGCTTGGCCGACGAGGCCGCGCCCTATTTCTTGCACGTCGATCCGACCTTGCCGGCGGGCGGAGGGACAATGGACAACCTCGGAAATATTGCCGTGCAAAATGGATCCGATCTGGAGAATGGCGCGGGGAACTCGATCTTCGTCAATGCCGGGGGCGGCGTGGTTACCGTTTACGGCGGGTACCTCGATGCGAACGGCAACGACCATCGCAACTCGACCGGGGGAAAATCGGCCTTCCAAAACGAGGCCAGCGCCACGCTATTCAATGGAGATGCCGCCGGCGCGGCTGACTTCATTAACGGCGCCTATCGGACCTCGCTCAGTTCGCGTGACTTCGCGACGGATCCGGACGGCGCGCTGCTTTTGAACAACCACGCGCTGATCGAAAACCAGAACGGTTCGCTCTTGTACAACCTCGGGCCCGGTGCGGTATTCATCAATACGAACGCAGGCACCGTGATCAACACCGACGGTTACGCCGAGGGCCAGGGATACTATCATCCCGGCACCTCCGGTGAGAATTCCGTGATCGAAAATGGATTCGGGGGAGTGCTCGACAATGGCGACGGAAGCGGGGACGGGCAGATCTTGAACGCAGCGACCTTGGTAAATTTCAGCGCCCTCCTCAACAACCAGAATGGGGCTTCGGTGTCGAACTTGGGGACCGGCTCGATCATCTCCAATTCCGGAAACGGCATCATCGCCAATTACAGCGGTTACGTGGACGCCTCGGGCGTCTACCAGCACAACTCCACGGGCGGGGTCTCGACGATTTATAATTCTTCGGGAAGCGTCATCTACAATGGCGACACGGGTTCGGTCGGGATAATCGTCAACGGAGCCGCTTCTGGGTCAGTCACGTTCACACTCGGTCCGACGCCCGCGCCTTTCGCGCCGCCCACGCCGCAGAATGATGGGGCGATGCTTTCCAACGACGGTTCGTACCTGGCCAATGTCAACGGATCGCAGCTGATCAATATCGGCGCCGGTTCGATCATTGCGAACGACTCGGCCGGCCTCATTGCCAACTTTTCGGGAGCGATCGAAGACGGCCATTATGAGGCCAACTCGACCCGGCTGGTTTCGACCATCGAAAACCTGGACGGCGCCGTGATCGACAACGGCGGTGAGGGCGGAGCGGCGGAAATTCTCAATGGCGCCGCGCCCCAATCCAATCTGTTTTCGCCCGGCGCCCAAGCCGCCTCCCGCAACGATGGGGCCATTCTGCTCAACTCGGGCTCGCTGATTGCCAACCAGAATGGATCGCTGTTGGAGAACGTCGGACGCGGTTCCGTCATCACCAACACGGCCTCGGGCGTGATCGCCAACTACGACGGCTACCTCGATCCTTCCATCGGCTACCACGCCAATACGTCCAGCCTGACGTCGACCATCCAAATCGAATCCTCGGCCGAGCTGGACAATGGCGACGCCACCGGAGCGGGCGAAATTCTCAACGGTGCGACGCCCGGCGCGGCGCTATTTGCGCCGGGCGCGGCGTTTTCGGCGCGTGGCGACGGGGCCCTCATCGACGTCAACGGAGGCACGCTCATCAATCAGAACGGCTCGCTCGTGGAAAACGTGGGTGCCGGTTCGGTGATCAAGATTGATGGCAAAGGCACCTTGGATAATTTGAATGGCTACCTGGGCGCGGGAAACAGCGTGATGAACAACAACACGGGCTGGACTTCCACCCTCCGGAACGAGCAAGGCGCCGTGATCGATGTCGGCGGCGCCGGCTCCGTGGGCGGGGGCACGCTCAACAACGAGTTGGGCGGGCAGCTTTACAACGCGGCCACGATCAACTTGGTGTCGGGCTCGGTCCTCAACAACACCGGCGCGGGCACGACGTTCACCAATGACGTGGGTGGAGTGGTGAACAACGGCGGCCAGTTCACGAACAGCGGCACCTTTGTCGATACCGGCAGTGTTTTGGGCCAGGGTAATTATAATCAAACGGGCGGTTCGATGACCGTGAGCGGCACCTTCACGCAGAACGAGGTCGATTTGCGGGCTGGCACGGTCACCATCCAAACCGGCGGAGCGGTCGATGTGTCCCTTTACAATCAGCACGCCGGCTCGACCGTCGTTTTTTCGGGAGGCACCTTGGATCCGACAGCGATCGAAATCGGAGGCGGGACTTTTGGCGGCTCCGGCGACCTCATTGGCAATATCAACAATTCGGGCGGCGAGTTGATCCTGGGAGACAGTTTCGCCTCGCCCGGTACGCTCAGCGAGACCGGCAACTACGTCCAAGCTGCCGGCGGCGAACTCTTCGTCGGCATCGATTCGGAAACGGACAATGGATTATTTGATATCGAGGGCGGCGCGATCCTGGCGGGCACGCTCGACATCGATTTGCTGGACGGATTCACGCCCCAGGACCATGAAATCTTCACGATCATGACGCTGACGGGCGGGCACGAAACCGGCGCTTTCACCAGCATCATCGGTTCGGACGCGGCCGATTGGACCGTGCTCTATAACGGGACGAACGTGGAACTGGAGAGCAATCTCGCCTTGCCGAATTCCGTCTCCGAAGATGAGTCGACCCTTTGGCTGGCGGGCGCGGCATTGGCCGCCCTTTTCGCCGCTTCGCGAGGCAAGCTTCGAGCGATTCCAGCGCCTTAGTTCGCGGCGAGCCACTGCGCCCGCCCGACGGGTGGAGCGCGTGGTCCCCACGCGCTTTGACGTCCGCGCGCATTTGGCTAGTTAAATCGCAGGTTTGCGGCCCTCCTTCGCCGGTGGCTACGGCGGGCTGGCTTCCCATTGGGAAGCCAGGACCATGCGCTCCACCCGCTTTGGGAAGAGCCGAATCTCCGGCTTGCCAAATATTGGGAAATTCCGTCTAGGAAATCCTTAGATATGGGAATGAGCCGGCCTATCTTCGCCGTTCAAAACTTCCCTCCCTATGGTTACTTTTTCATTTCGTGCGCCGGCGAGCGTCCTGTCGTGGCTGGCATTGTCGGCGGTATGGGCGAGCGGCGCCATGGGACAAGTCGTATCGGCGGGCCAAACGGTCAACCTGGGTGGCGCGGTTGGCGACGGCGACAAGATTGTTCCGGTTGCAGGCCAATTGTCGGTGCTGGGGGGGATCTACAATTCCGAAAACGGTTCGTTCTTTGGCAACCAAGGCACGGTCCTGGTGACGGGTGGAGGAATCTTCAACAGCTACAACGACTACCTGGACCAGTCGGACACCATGCAGCCGACCACCGTGGCCAACCAGACGCAGTTCTACAACGCCGCGGGAGCAACGGTCGTGTTGGGCGATGCGAGCGGGGCCGGATTGATGGTGAACGGCTTCTCGGACCAATCGGCGCCATTCAATCCTTCCCTGATTCAGGTCTTCCCCGCCGGCGGCGGATACTTCAGCAACCTGAGTGGCGACATCGACGTTCAGAATGGTTCGCATCTGGATAACGTCGGTCCCGGGGCCACGATGGAGAATTCTGCGGGTGGCATCATCAACATCTACAGCGGTTACTTCGACTCGAACGGGAACTACCAGGGCAATACGACCGGCGCGGTCTCCATTCTCAAGAATGAGGTCGGCAGCGTGCTCAACAACGGCGACCTCAACGGGGCTGGCTTGATCATGAACGGCGGCTATTCGCTCGTGCCGACGTTTTCGCCGGGACTGCTGGTTCAGACCACCTTCGATGGAGCCCTGCTCTACAATTCCGGATCGATCATCAACAACCAGAACGGCTCTCATCTCGACAACTACGGGACGGGGACGCTGCTGACCAACACCGGTGGAGCGATCATCAACAACCTGAGCGGTTCGATCGATACGAACTTCAACTACTCGTTCAACACCACCGGATCCACCTCGCAAATCCGCAATGAGTTGGGAGCGGTGATTCAAAACGGCGACGGCACGGGGGCCGGCCTAATCATGAACGGTGGCTATTCGCTCGTGCCAACATTCACGCCGGGGCTGCTGGTCCAGACGACCTTTGACGGGGCGCTGCTCTACAATTCCGGATCGATCATCAACAACCAGAACGGCTCTCATCTCGACAACTACGGGACGGGGACGCTGCTGACCAACACCGGTGGAGCGATCATCAACAACCTGAGCGGCTCGATCGATACGAACTTCAACTACTCGTCCAACACCACCGGCTCCACCTCGCAAATCCGCAATGAGTTGGGAGCGGTGATTCAAAACGGCGACGGCACGGGGGCCGGCCTAATCATGAACGGTGGCTATTCGCTCGTGCCGACGTTCACGCCGGGGCTGCTGGTCCAGACGACCTTTGACGGGGCGCTGCTCTACAATTCCGGATCGATCATCAACAACCAGAACGGCTCTCATCTGGACAACTACGGGACGGGGACGCTGCTGACCAACACCGGTGGAGCGATCATCAACAACCTGAGCGGTTCGATCGATACGAACTTCAACTACTCCTCCAACACCACGGGTTCGACTTCGGAATTCCGCAACGAACTGGGAGCGGTAATCCAAAATGGCGATAGCGGCGGGGCCGGGTTGATCATGAACGGTGGCTATTCGCTCGTGCCGACGTTCACGCCGGGGCTGCTGGTCCAAACGACCTTCGACGGAGCCCTGCTCTACAACTCTGGTTCGGTGATCAACAACCAGAACGGCTCCCATCTGGACAATTACGGGACGGGCACCATGCTGACCAATACCGCCGGAGCGGTCATCAACAACCTCAATGGTTATTTCGGCTCCGGAAACAACGTGCTGGCGAACAACACCGGCTGGACGTCCGAGTTTCGCAATGAATTGGGCGCGGTGATCAACAACGGTGATAGCTCGGGCAACGGAACGATCAACAATCTCGGCGGCGCGTTGCTCTACAATGCGGCTACGATCAACAATCAGGCCGGATCGGTCATCAACAACCTCGGGGCCTCTTCCACCGTCATGAACGATGTGGGCGGAGTGATCAACAACGAGGGCCAAATTACCAGCGGAGGCGTATTCCAGGATGCGGGCAGCGTGCTCGGAGGCGGCTCGTACACGCAAACGGGCGGGATGACGGCCGTGACGGGCACTTTGACCCAGCATACCGTCAATGTACAGGGAGGCGCGTTCACCATTGCCAGCGGAGGCGCGGCCCACGTGAGCGTCTTCAACCAATCCGGAGGCACCACGCTCGTTGACGGCACGCTCGATCCTCTGTCGATCGGCGTCACGGGCGGTGAATTTGGCGGAACCGGCCTGGTCGAGGGCGACCTGTCCAATTCAGGAGGCAAGGTGCTTTTGGGCGACAGCCTGGCCGCCCCCGGAACGCTGAGCGAAATCGGAAACTTCGACCAAGGCTCGGGCGGCGAGCTGATCGTCTCGATCGAATCGGCCACCGACAACGGCCTGTTCTCGATCGACGGGGGCGCGACGCTGGACGGCACATTGGACATCGATCTATTGCCCGGCTTTGCGCCGCTCCATCACGAGATCTTCACGATCATGACCCTCACGGGAAGCACCGAAACCGGTGCGTTCAGCAGCATCATTGGATCCGACGCCGGTGAATGGACCGTGCTCTACAACGGCACCAACGTCGAACTGGTGAGCAATGTTCCCGAGACCGGCTCGACGCTGATGCTGGCCGCCTTTGGACTGGCCGCGATTGCCGCCGCTAAGCGAGGCAAGCTTCGAACGATTCCGTCAGCTTAGTGCGGTCGAGGTTCTTGCCGATGAACACGAGGGTGTTCGTCCGCGGGCCGTTTCCCCACGGCCGGTCGAACTGCGCGTCGAACAGCATGTGCACGCCCTGGAAAACCAGGCGCTTGTCCGTGCCCTTGACGCTGAGAACGCCTTTCATGCGGTAGATGTCGCCGCCGCGCACGCGCAGCAATTCGCCGACCCAGGCGTTCAGCTTGCCCGGGTCGAGGTCTCCCGCGCGGCTGATGCCAACTGAGCTCACGGCGTCGTTGTGCTCGTGGGCCAGATGGAAATCCTGCTGCCAGGCCGGCCGGACCGTTTCCCCGGCGACTTCGATATGCAGCGGGATTTCTCCATGCTGCTCGAAGACGACGTAGAGACCCTTCTCGGCGACCGTGAGCGGAAAGGCGGCCTCCTTTTCGCCGAGCGACAGCCGCTGCAGGGCGGGGCCAGGCTCAACGGCCTCGCCCGGCTGCACCTTGCGTTCCCAGTCGGAAAAGAGCTGCACGGCCTGGTCGCGCGCGGCCGCCAGGCGTTCAGGCTCGAGGCCGGAGACCGGCAGGATGGCGATGTCCATCTCGCCTTCGCCCGCCCCGTGACCGTCGTGATGGTGATGATCGTGGCCGTGATTATGATCGTGGTCGCACGTGCCGATCGAAAGGGTGTGCTGGCCGGCGGGCAGCGCATAGGCGCCGGCCCACTGGAAGGGATATTCCGGATCGAGAAACTGCGGATCCAGGTCGGTCGCCCGCGACAGATTGAATCCGCCGACGTTCAGCACCTTGTCCAGCGGGACATTGGCGTTCTGGGCCCGGTGGATCTTGGCCACGGTGTTGATGCGCCGCACGCGGGCCTCGAGGGCATCCAGTTCGGCGGGCGTCGCGAGATCGGTCTTGTTGAGGACGATCACGTCCGCAAACGCGATCTGCTTCACCGTTTCGTCGTCCTTGTCCAGATGCTGAAGCAGGTGCTTCGCGTCGACGACGGTGACGATCGCGTCCAGGCGGAAGGCGGCCTTCATCTCCGGATCGGTGAAGAACGTCTGCGCGACGGGGGCGGGATTAGCCAGTCCGGTCGTTTCAATTAGGATGCCGTCCAGCTTGTCCTTGCGCTTGAGCAGGCGACCCAGGATGCGGATCAGGTCTCCACGCACGGAGCAGCAAATGCAGCCGTTGTTCATCTCGAACAGCTCTTCCTCGCTGGAGACGACCAGCTGGTTGTCGACTCCCACCTCGCCGAATTCGTTTTCGATGACGGCCAGCTTCTTGCCGTGCTGCTCCGTCAGAATGCGATTCAGCAGCGTGGTTTTGCCCGCGCCGAGAAACCCTGTCAGGACCGTGACCGGAATCATGGCCCCACACTACACGGGTTACCGCACCGTTCGCAACTGGACGCTGTCGACGAGGCGGTCCTGCGCGATGATATCGGTACAAATGATCAGCTTGTCGCCTTCCTTGGCCTGGCCGACGCGCTTCAGCAAACCGATCGCGCTTTCGATGGTGAGGTGCGGCTCGGGGGCAAAGGGCAGGTGGAAGGGTTCGACGGCGCGCAGCATGCGCATCTGGCGCATCAATTCGGGGTGAGGTGTAAAGGCGAAGATGGGCGAATGGACGGGCCGCAGGGCGGCCAGGCCGCGGGCCATGAAACCATGGCGGGTGAAGGTCACCAGCTTGGAGTCCGGAAGCTGGTTTGCCAGGACGACCGCGGCGTGGAGCACCTTCATGCGCTCCGTGGAAAAGACGGCCTGCTCCATGTCGCTGCCATCGTCTTCCCGTTCGATGCGGCGTGAGATCGTATCCAGCATCTTGAGGCACTCGCGGGGATATTTGCCGATGGTGGTCTCGCCGGAGAGCATGACGCAGTCCGCGCGTTCATACACGGCGTTGGCGACGTCGGTGATTTCCGCGCGGGTGGGGACCGCCTGCGAAATCATCGATTCGAGCATGTGGGTAGCGATGATGACCGGCTTGCCTTGGGAGATACAGGCGTTGACCGCCCGGCGCTGAATCACCGGCAGCTCTTCAAAGGGGCATTCGATGCCCAAATCGCCGCGGGCCACCATCACGGCGTCCGTGGCCATGACAATGTCATCCAGGTTGCGGATGGCCGATTGATCCTCGATTTTGGCGATAATCCACGCTTTGGATTTCCGCTCGGTCAGGAAATGGCGAAGCTGCTCCACGTCGGCGGCTTCGCGCACGAACGAAAGCGCGACCAGATCGATGCCGCATTCCAGGCCCACCAGGGTGTCGCCTCGGTCCTTTTCGGTGAAGGCCGGCAGATTGACCTTCACCCCCGGCAGATTGATGTGCCGGCGGGATTTCAGTTCGCCGGGCACCAGCACGCGGCAGCGGATCAGATTGTCGCGCTTTTCCAGCACTTCCAGGCGGATGAGGCCGTTGTCGACGAGGACCGTGTCGCTGACCTGGATATCATTGACCAGGTCCCGGTAGTTGACGTCGACCGAGCGGATTTCCTCGGCGCCGACCTCCTTTTCGCCACCCGGCCGCACGGTGAAGTCGAAGATTTCGCCGGCCTTGAGCTCGACGGGAGTGACCAGATCGCCGGTCCGGATTTCCGGGCCTTTGATGTCCATCATGATCGCGACCTCGCGACCGGCCCGGGCGCTGGCTTCGCGCACGCGCCGCGTGATGGTCCGCACCCAGTCGTGGGTGGCATGCGCCATGTTGAGGCGGATGATGTCCGCCCCGGTGCGGATCATCGATTCCAGCATTTCGTCGGACTCGGTCGCCGGACCGAGCGTGAAAATCAGTTTTGTTCGGCGGAGGGTTGCTTCAGGCATGGGTAGGTCACCACTCAAAGAGGGGAGTGCTCTGCCCGGGCGCGACGACGGAGAACTCGCACCGCAGGCTGGATCGCAGGGAGGAGAGGGCGGTTTGGACGGCGTCCGGGGTGTTACATTCCCGGGATAAGTGGGTCAGGTAGATGCGCTGCCAGCTGGGACTGGCAATGGCCGCCAGCAGGTCGCGCACCGCCTCGTTCGAGAGGTGCCCATGCCGGCCGGAGATGCGCTGCTTGGTCGACCAGGGACGGCGAACGTCCGCCTGGAGCATACGCGGGCAATGGTTGGCTTCCACGGCGACGACCTCGCAGTCGCGAAGGTGCTCGTGAACATGGGCCGGGGCGTGGCCGAGGTCGGTCATCCAAACCAGGCTCCGCCGGGGCGAAAACAGGTCGCCCTCATGCCCGCATTCGAAGCGAAATCCCACCGGATCGTGGGCGTCGTGGGGGACGGCGAAGCTCCGCACGGCGAGGTCCCGGAAACTGAAGCGGGAGCCGGTCTCGAAAATCTGCCAGGCCGGCCGATATGACAGACTTTCCTGGATTGCCCGGGCCGTGGACGAATTGGCGAAAAACTGGATGCGCGGGTGTCTTTTCAGGGATTCGACCCCGTCCGAGTGGTCTCCGTGCTCGTGCGTAATGAAAACGGCGTCGATGGCCTCCAGGCGTTCGCCGGCCTCCCGCAGCAGCTTGTCCAGCTTCCGGGCCGACAGGCCGGCGTCGATGAGGACCTTGGTCTGGTCCGTCACCAAAAGGGCGCTGTTGCCCGAACTGCCGCTGCCCAGGATGGACAATCGCATGGATCAAAAGACGACAAGGGGCGGAGAACGGAGCTGCAATCGTTTTATGTGTATTGCCAAGCTCGCGGGGCTTTTCAGAATGGCGCGGCGGTCGAGCTTCGCGAAATGGCCAAATCCGTCCGGATTTTTTTGGTCGACGACCACCCCCTGGTCCGGGAGTGGCTGACGGCGCTTTTGCGTCAGCATTCGGAGTTTACGGTCGTCGGTTCGGCGGAGGACCCGGGCGGCGCCCTGTCAGGGCTTTCGTCCGCCCAGGCGGATATCGCCATCGTCGATCTTTCCCTCAAGACCGGGTCCGGGCTCGATCTGATCAAGGACTTGCGCGCGCGATTCCCCAATACGGCGGTGCTGGTGCTGTCGATGTATGAGGAAATCTACTACGCCGAGCGCGCGCTGCGGGCCGGCGCAATGGGCTACATCACCAAGCGGGAGCCCGCGATCCGCATCGTCGAGGCGATCCGCCAGGTGCTGGCCGGACGGGTCTACGCCAGCCCCGAACTGCTGGCCCGGCTGGCGGAACGCATGGTGGGCCGCGCGCCGCCGCCCCCTCAGGGTGCAAT
This sequence comes from Opitutaceae bacterium, assembly GCA_036502225.1. Classification (GTDB taxonomy): domain Bacteria; phylum Verrucomicrobiota; class Verrucomicrobiia; order Opitutales; family Opitutaceae; genus Palsa-1447. The sequence continues at coordinate 32,973 of DASXYY010000030.1, read as the reverse complement.
GGCCATTCTCAGCGACCGTGAAATCGAGGTCTTCCAGCGGCTGGGGCAGGGGCATCCCACCCGCAAGATCGCCACGGACCTCAAGGTGAGCATCAAGACCGTCCAGGCCTATTGCGCCCGAATCAAGGAAAAGCTCGGGATCGCAACGGGAACGGAGCTGATGCGGGAGGCCGTGCGCTGGGTCGAAGCCGAGAGCCGGGGCAAACCCGAGGCAAACGTCTAGCGATTGCGGGGTTGCAGCAGGGCCAAACCTGATGCAAGGTGGCCCTTCATGCCCGTTCGTTCCCGGCCAGACTTACCCCCGGGTGAGGTCTTTGTCACGCGCCAGGTGCATTTTAGCGCCAGCCATCGGCTGTGCAATCCGAGGAAGAGCGCGGTCTGGAACCAGCGCGAGTATGGGGACTGCGCGAACGCGCGGGGGCATGGTCACAACTACGTGCTGGAAGTGACCGTGGCGGGGGTGCCGAACCCGGAAACCGGCTATTTGCTCAATTTGCGGACGCTCAAGGCGATTCTTGGGCGCGAGATCGTGGAGCCGTGCGACCATCGGCACTTGAACGAAGACGTGGCGTTTTTGGTGGGTATTGTCCCGACCACTGAAAACCTGGCCATTGCCTTTTGGCGGCGCGTGGCGCCCCACATCAAGACCGGACGGTTGCACCAGCTGAGGCTTTACGAAACTCCCCGCAACTTCGCGGACTATTTCGGACCATGAGCAACCCCTCCAGCATGTACCTGCACCATTCGGCGAGCGGAGCGAAGCCGCGCATCAAGCGCCGCTACGACCGCAAATTCCGTCCCTCCGAGAAATACCGGAAGACGCTGCCCGACATGATGGAAGCGGCGCACGATTCGATTCAGGGGGCGCATGTGCCCATTCAGCAGGTCGGCGTTTCCAATTTTCGCCTGCCCTTGAAGTTTCAGACGAAGGACAAGCGAGTGTTGACGCTCGAAGCGAGCATCACCGGCACCGTTTCTCTCGAAGCGGACCTGAAGGGCATCAATATGAGCCGCATTGTCCGCTCGTTCTACGACCACAAGGACAAGGTTTTCACGGGCGAGCGGCTGGGCCGGATCCTGGGCGCCTATCTTCGCAACGTGAAGAGCAAGGACGCGCGCCTGAAGCTCGTTTTTTCCTATCCCATGCTGCAGCCGAGCCTCCGCAGCGGACTCGAAGGTTATCAGTTTTATCGGGTGGCGTGGGAAGGCGTCGTCACGCGGACGGGAGAGTACCGGCGCTTCATTCAGTTCGACTTCGTTTATTCTTCAGCCTGCCCGTGCTCGGCGGAATTGACCGAACATGCTCGGGATACCCGCGGCGTTTATGGGGTGCCCCATTCTCAGCGCAGCAAGGCCCGGATCACGATCGAAGAGGCGGAGGGGAAGAAAATCTGGATCGAGGACATTCAGGCGCTGTGCGTCGAGGCGCTTCAAACCGAGACGCAGGTGATGGTCAAGCGGGAGGACGAGCAGGCGTTTGCCGAACTCAATGGCGCGCATCTCAAGTTCGTCGAAGATGCAGCCCGCCTGCTTTACCGGGTTTTTGACCGGGAGCCTCGGGTTCGGGATTTCCAAATCGCCTGTTCACACCTGGAATCGCTCCATTCGCATGATGCGGTAAGCGTTATTTGCAAGGGAGTTAAAGGCGGGTTTGTGGCCGAGTTTTCGGATTTCGGGGCGCTGGTTTGCTAGTTGCACGGTCTTTGGGGCCAGATTCGTGCGGAACGCGGTCGCAAAACGACGCCAACCCCTTACCAAACTTTCCAAAGTCATATGGTAGTCAGAGGGTTGATTCGTAGGCGGCAGATTGGCATGCCGTGAGCTTGTTTTTAACCGTTATGAATTCGAAAAGCGCACTTGGTTTTGTGGTGGTCGGCATCCTGATGATGGCAGTGCCTACGCTTTTACCGAGTTGGTTCCCGCACTCTGGCCCCGACGCCTCAAACGCCGGCAGCACATGGCTGCTGTGCATGGGCGTCGTTGAGATCTCGATCGGCGCCTACTACTTGGTGCGGCACAGCCTCTTTCCCGCCTTGAAGCGGATGGGCGCCCAGCGTGCCCAGGTTCGGCGGTCGCGCGTCGCCTGGCGGACGGCGCGGGATTCGATTTCGGGGAATTGATCCCGATGTAGCCGGGGCCGCTGACCCCGGCTTTTCCGCTTTCGATATCAAACAGCGCGTGCGGACCACGCGCTCCACCTCGGCATAAGCCCCCGGCTACAGCTAAAGCAGCGAGCCTTGCGACGGCTTGAGCTTCAGCGCCCCGTACCCCTTGACCGTCAGCGTCCTTCCCTGCGGCGTTCGCTGCAGGTAGCCCTCCTGAATCAGGAACGGCTCATGCACTTCTTCCAGGGTCTCCGCCTCTTCGCCCACGGCGACGGCGATGGTGCCCATTCCGACCGGGCCGCCGCCGTAGTTTTCCGCGATGACGCGCATCATGCGCTTGTCCATTTCGTCCAGACCGGCGGCGTCGATTTCCAAGAGTTCCAGCGCGGCCGCGGCCACGGGGCCGGTGATCCGGCCATCGGCGCGCTCCTGCGCGAAGTCGCGCACAAAGTGGATCAGGTTGTTGGCGATGCGCGGCGTGCCTCGGGCGCGTCGGGCGATTTCGTGCTCGCCCGCTGAATCGATGGCCGCGCCGAGCAACTGGCAGCTTCGCCGAACGATGCCGATCAGCGTGTCCACGTCGTAGTAGTCGAGCCGGCTTTGCAACGTGAAGCGGGAGCGCAGCGGGGCCGATAGCAGTCCGGAGCGCGTGGTCGCTCCGACCAGGGTGAAACGCGGGATGTTCAGCCGGACGCTGCGGGCGTTGGGTCCCTGGTCGATCATGATATCGAGCCGGAAATCTTCCATCGCCGTGTAGAGGTACTCTTCGACCGTCTTGGGAATCCGATGGATCTCGTCGATGAAAAGGAGGTCGCCCTCTTCCAGGCTGGTCAGGAGGCCGGCCAGATCGCCGGGCTTTTCGACGACCGGACCCGAGGTCACCCGCACATTTTTGCCCAGCTCGTGGCCCAGGATGAAGGCGAGGGTGGTCTTGCCAAGGCCGGGTGGACCGGACAACAGCACGTGGTTGAGGGCATCGCCGCGCCGGCGTGCCGCCGACACCATGACCTGCAGGCGCTCGATCGTCTTGGGCTGGCCCGCGAAGTCCGCAAACGAAAGGGGCCGCAAGGCGGCATCCTGGGCCCCGGCAGTGCGGGCGCCGGACAAAAAATCCGCGCCCTTTTCCGGTTTCATTTCCATGCGAGATCCGCGCCCAGGCTGCGCAGGTTTTCCACGAACCGTGGATGGGCCCGTTTGATGATTTCGGCGTTGCGCACGACGCTTCGCCCCGGGATCGCGGCGGCGACCATCGTGAGGGCCACCGCGGCGCGAATCACGTAGGGCGAATCGACCACGGCCGCGCGCAGGGGCCGGTTGCCGAAGACGACGATGCGGTGGGGATCGCTCACCACGACGTGCGCCCCAAATTTGGCCAGCTCGGGCATCCACGAAAAGCCATTCTCATAGACCTTGTTCCAGAAATGGATCGTGCCGTTCGCGCGGACGCTCAGCGCGATCATCAGCGGCAGCAGATCGACTGAAAAGTACGGCCAGGGCGCCGCCTCGATCTTGGGCAGAAGATTGGAGGTGAGCGGGGTCTCGATCTGCAGCGGCTGGTTGGCGTCCACGATCGCAGAGTCGTCCTCATGCCGAATCGTGACGCCCAGTTTGGCAAACGCCCGGGTGATGAGGTCGAAGTGGTGCGGCAGGGAGCGGCGAACGCGGATGTTCCCGCCGGTGATGGCTCCCAGGGCGAGGAAAGTGACGATTTCGTGGTAGTCGGTGTTGATGGCGATGTGCGCGCCGTGAAGGCGGGCCACGCCGGTCACCTGCAGGCGGCTCGTGCCGATTCCCTCGATCTTCGCGCCCATCGCCACCAGGGCCGAACACAGGTCCTGGACGTGCGGTTCGCTGGCTGCGTTCATCAGGGTCGACGTGCCGGCGGCGAGGGCGGCGGCCATCGCGAAATTTTCCGTGACGGTTACCGACATGTAGTCGAGCCAATGGCGGCCGCCCGGCAGCCGGCCCGGCGCGTCGACCGTGATCTGGTCCGGTTCGGCCACCACCTTTGCGCCCAAGGCGGAAAGAATCTCCAGATGAGGGTCGATTTCGCGCACCCCCAGCGAACAGCCCTTGGTGTTCGACCCGATGACGATGCGGCCAAAGCGGCGAAGGAGTCCGGGATAAAGCAGGACCGTCGATCGCATGTCGGCGGGCAGTTCGTCGTCGCCGGTTTCGCGGCGAAAACGAGAATGGTCGATCCGCATCGTGCCGGCCGCGCGGTCCCAATCGATGACCGAGCCCCGCTCGCGCAGATAGGAGGCCAGTTTTTCCAGATCCGTGATATCCGGTACGTTGGTCAGTTCGACCGGCTCGTCGGTCAGCAGCGTCGCGCAGAAGATGGGCAGGACGGAATTCTTGTTTCCGGACGGGGTGATTTCGCCCGACAGGGCCTTGCCACCATTGACAATCAGATCGGCCATGGAGAGGCAGCGACTGCGTAAGCGCGCGCCGCGATTGGCAATAAAAAAGGGGGCACTTTCGTGCCCCCGGGGGAATTAGATGTAGCCGCCGCCCTGCTGGCCTTCGGGGCGCGGGCCCCGATCGCCTCCGCGATCGCCTCCGCGTTGGCGTCCGCGGCCGCCGCGGTGTCGACGGCGACGCTGGCCGCCTTGATCGCCTTCGCGGCGATCACCGTAACCTTCGGAGCCGTTTTGCTCGCCTTGAGGGCGGTCATCCGGGCCGCGCTCGGCGCGCGGTTCGCCGCCTTCGCGGCGATCGCCTCCGCGAAAGTCGCCACGGTTGCGTCCACGACCGCCACGATGGCGGCGGTGTTGGCCTTCGCCCTGGCCCTGCTCATGTCCTTGGCCTTCGCCTCGTCCATGGGAATGCGAATCGCGTTCGCGCGGGGCTTCCGCAACGGGCTTGCTCGGTGCAAACAGACCCTTCAGCCAAGCGATGAAACCGCGCGGCTTCGGCGCTTCCTCAGCGCGCGGGCGCTGCGCCGGCTCGCTGCGCGGACGGAAGTTCTCGGAGCGTTCGCCTGGCGGGCGCTCGCCCTCGGGGCGGTCGCGGCGTTCATACCGCTCGCGGCGCTCACGGGGTTCGCGCGAATCGGGGAAGTCGCGCGGATCGCGCGGTTGTTCGCGGTTCTCGCGGCCTTCGGGACGTCGCTCGCGAAATTCAGTGCGTTCGCGGCCTTCAGGACGCTCGGGACGAAACACGGGGCGCGACTCGCGCTCCGCGCCGTGCTCCCAGCTGGTCGCCTCGCGGCGCACTTCGTTCGGGGGCAGGATTTTCAGTTCGCGTTTCGGAGCTTCTTCGGTCGGCGCCGGGACTTCGGCGACGGGAGCAGGCTCAGTGGACGCGGCAGGCGCCGGAATGGGCGCCGGGTTGGCCGCCGGAGCGGCGTTGACGATGGGCGCTGCGACCGGCTCCGGAGCCGGGTCGGCGACGCTGGTTTGTCCCCCGAAGGGGTTCTCGTATTCGCGCTGTGGAGTGATGACCTCCACGGCGGTGGGTTGGTACGCGCCCGAAGGGGCGGCACCGGCGGCTGCGGAGGCCGCTGGGGTCGAGGTGCGCTTTCCGCGCGCCAGACCTGAGCCCCGGGTGCTGCCGAAGGCGCCGAATGCGGCGGTCTCAGCTTGGGCAGCAGCGGGAGCGTCGGTCGCGGCAAGGGCCGAAGGCGCCGAAACGGGGGCGCTCGGTTCGGCGGGGTTGCCGGACGGGACGTTATCTGTCATTGTTCTATCTTCTTTGGGTTATGTGCGCGATCGCCGAAAAGGCAGGCGCAACGATGTTTACGATTGCGATGGTGAGTGCGAATAAAGGCCCTCAAACCCTGCAATCAACCTGATTTGTCGCCCAAGTGCTCCTGGATAGCAACAATTAACGGATGCGGGTGGAGCGCGTGGTCCCAACGCGCTTCGGCGTCAAATGCGGGCGGACGTTAAAGCGCATGGGGACCCTGCGCTCCGCCTTCGTTCAAAGCCTGGAATTGCCTCCTGCCGAACGGCTGTCGTTCAATTCCCCCATGGATAAATTCGAGGAAATCTTCCGCATGCAAGACGCGCTCAATAAGCGCATTGGCGTGAATCTGCCGCCGGCGACGGAGGAGGAAAAAGCGAAGTGGGTGCTCAACTACACCCGCGCCATGCAGCAGGAGATCGCGGAGCTGATTGATTCGGTTCCGTGGAAGTGGTGGGCGAAATACCAGAAGTTCGACGAGCAGAACGCGCGGGTCGAAGTGGTCGACCTGTTTCATTTTCTCGTCTCGATCGCGCAGACGCTCGGCATGTCCGCCGACGACGTTTACCAGGCCTACGTAAAAAAGAACCAGGTGAATCACCAGCGCCAGGAGAGCGGCTACGTCAAGAAGGACGAGGCCGATTCGAAGCACATTTAGCCGCGGGTGAAAAATTAGACAATCAGCACGCACACCACCTCGGGCACGCTGACCTCGCGGCCGGTGGCCGTGATGCGGCCCGTGCCGGGATCCACCGCAAACACGACCACGCTATTGGTATCTTTGTTGCCGCACAGCAGCCAGCGACCGTTGGGCGCGACCGTGAACGTGCGCGGATGCTTTCCTCCGCAGCCGACAATCTCCTTCCGCTCCAGCCGGCCGCTCGCCGGATCGCGGGCGAACACCGCGATGCTGTCGTGGCCGCGGTTGGAAACATACAGGTATTTGCCGTTGGGATGCAGGTCGATCTCGCCGACGGTGTTCTCGCCGGAAAACCCTTCCGGCAGGGTGGAGTAGGACTGAACGAGCGTGAGCGCGCCGCGCGGCGCGTCGTGCCGATACAGTGTCACTGTGCCGTTGAGCTCGTTGGCCACGTACAGATATTTGCCGTCCGGCGAAAAAACTCCGTGCCGGGGACCGCTGCCCGGTTCGGCGATCCCGAACGGCGGATCGTTCGGCTGCAGCGTCGCGTGGGCCGGATCGAGGCGATAGCAGTAGATCCGGTCCTGGCCGAGGTCGCATGAGTAGGCGAAGCGATTGTCCGGCGAAAGAATGATGCAGTGGGGATGGGGCCGGTCCTGCCGCGTTCGATTCGGGCCGAGCGGCGCCACGCCTTCATGCGGAAAGTAGGCGCTGCGCGGACCCACGCGCCCGTCGGCCCCGATCGGCACGGCGGCCACGTAGCCCGTGTGATAGTTGGCGATGACCAGCGCCCGGGTGGTCGTGTCCACCTGGCTGTGCACGGTGCCGCCCCCGCCGGTGGCCTCCTGGTTCAGCCAGCGCAAACCGCCCGAAGGCCGGTCGATCGCGTACGCCGTGGCTCCGCCCAGCGCAGGCTTGGGGCTCGGATCGAGCAGCAGTTCGCCCGTGGCATACAGAAACCGCGAGGAGGAATCGGTCGAAAGAAACGTGGGACTCGCGGCCTTGGCCGCCAGCGCCGGCACCGTCAGCGCGCCGTGCTCAGGATCGAAATCGGAGCGATAGATGCCTTGGCTGGTTTCCCGAGTGTAAGTGCCGAAGTAAGCGAACATATTTTGATGTAGCCGGGGGCGGTGACCCCGGCAGCTCCGCTTTCGATGTCGCCAGTGCCGGGGTCACCGCCCCCGGCTACAGCATGCACCCCAACCTCACGGCGGTGCTTGAAAACGGCAACGATAAGTTGAACGCTGCTGGGCCATGGCCAAAGCCGACGAGCCGAAAGTGATTTTCTCGATGATTCGCGTGTCGAAGAAAATCGAGCGCAAGGAGATCCTGCGGGACATATCGCTTTCGTTCTTTTACGGAGCGAAAATCGGGGTGCTCGGGCTCAATGGGTCCGGCAAGTCGTCGCTGATGCGCCTGCTGGCGGGACGGGACCAGGATTTTGACGGGGAGGTGCATTTTGAGCCGGGCTACAATGTGGGGCTCCTTGAACAGGAGCCGGCCCTGACGGCGGGTTCGACCGTGCGGGCCTGCGTGGAGGAGGGCGTCAAGGCTCTGGCGGATCTTGTGGCCGCCTACGATGCCACCTGGGACGAGCTCAACGAGGCGGCGGACGACGCGGCCAAGGACGCAATCATGACCAAGCAGGGCAACCTGCAGGAAAAAATCGACGCCGCGGGCGCGTGGGACCTGGCGCCCCGGGTCGAGATGGCGATGGATGCCCTGCGGTGTCCGCCCGGCGATCAGCCGGTCGACAAGCTTTCCGGCGGCGAGCGCCGCCGGGTCGCGCTCGCGCGCCTGCTGCTGCAATCGCCCGCGATTCTGCTGCTCGACGAGCCCACGAATCACCTGGATGCCGAGAGCGTCAACTGGCTCGAGCAGCACCTGGCCCGCTACGAGGGCACGGTGATCGCCGTCACGCACGATCGCTACTTCCTGGACAATGTCGCCCAATGGATCCTGGAGCTCGACCGCGGACACGGCATTCCCTGGCGCGGAAATTATTCGTCGTGGCTGGAGCAGAAGCAGCGCCGGCTCGGCGTGGAGCAGCGCACGGAAGACCGCCGCCAAAAGGCGATGGCCCGCGAACTGGCGTGGATCCGGCAATCGGCCCGCGCGCGCCAGGCGAAGTCGCAGGCCCGCGTGAACGCCTACGAGGCGATGCTCAAGGAGGACGCGGCGGTGAAGGAGCGCGAATTCGAAATTTCGATACCGCCGGGGCCCCGGCTGGGAAATCTGGTCGTCGAGGCGGTCAATGTCGCCAAGGCCTACGGCGACAATCTGCTCTTCGACCAGCTCAACTTTTCGCTGCCGCCGGGCGGCATTGTCGGAGTGATCGGGCCCAACGGCGCGGGCAAGACCACGCTGTTTCGCATGATCGTCGGCGAGGAAAAGCCCGATGGCGGGCAGTTGCGCGTCGGCGACACGGTCAAGATCGCCCACGTGGACCAATCGCGCGATTCGCTGCCCAACGGCGCGACCATCTTCGAGGCGATCAGCGGCGGCGAGGAGATCCTGAAGCTGGGCGGGCGGGAAGTGAACGCCCGCGGCTATTGCGCCCAATTCGGCTTCACGGGCGCCGATCAGCAGAAAAAAGTCGGCATCCTTTCCGGCGGCGAGCGCAACCGTGTTCACCTGGCCCGGCTGCTCCGCTCCGGGGCGAATCTGATTCTGCTCGACGAACCGACCAACGACCTCGACGTGAATTCAATCCGGGCGCTCGAGGATGGCCTCGAGCACTTTGCCGGATGCGCGGTCGTGGTTTCGCACGACCGGTGGTTCCTCGACCGGGTGGCGACCCATATCCTCGCTTTCGAAGGGGAGAGCGTGGTCACCTGGTTCAATGGAAACTACTCCGCGTACCTGGAGGATTTCCGCCGGCGCAAGGGCAAGGAGGCGGATCAGCCGCACCGGATTAAGTATCGGCGCCTGGCGCGCTGACCCCGGCAAATGCGACATCGAAAGCGGAAAAGCCGGGGTCAGCGCCCCCGGCTACAACCAACTACCGCCCGAGATGCAGCCGAACGATGCTCCAAAGGGCGATCATGCCGATGTGTAGCACTTGGTCGCGCCAGATATCCACATGGACGCTCATTTCCCCGGTTTGGGTCTGCCCGATCAATCGGCCCCACCACCGGCCCGGAATGCGCGTATCGATCAGCACGTGGCTCAAACCCAGAACCAGGCCGCCGAGCCACCCGAAAATGAGGCCCAGCAGCACGCCATGAATTCCGCCATGAATCCAGGCTGCGGGATGACGCAGGTCGAACTTGTGACGCACCATCCAGTCGTTCTGCAACAGCCAATCTCCGATCAAGTGCATCATGAGGGCCTGCTCGAAGAGTGTCATATGAAGAGTGCCCCCGTGATGTACGTAAATTCCTGGCGGGCAAGGTTTGTCGGGAGTCCTTACAGAATTGGTACTGTGACTTTAAGTCACAAAAATGTAACTCGCGCTATTCACCTTGCCTGCAACTCGTTGTACAGTGTCGAGCGTCCGTGAGCGGTTGTGGCACTGCCGTTGCTTCCGTTTAGGATTACACCCATGCGTTTCGCTCCCCTTGTCAGTCTGTGTGCTTTGGCGACGGCGTTGGCCGCGGTTGCTGCCACTCCCACGCCTCCCACGCCTCCGAATGTCAATCCGCTCGATGTCTCCTGGCCGATTGCCTGCGACCTCGGGCCGAAATTCACCGGCACCGGCAGCACCACGACCGCCGTATTTCATCAGGCGATTTTGCAGCCTGGAGAATCGCATTGGTTCAAGTTTTTTGCCCCCGCCGGCAGCCAGGTCCAGGTGTCCCTGACGACCCTGCCCGCCAGCTACGACCTGGTGGTTTACAGCGACATCAACCAGGAATATAACCAGCTCGTCGCCCTGACCGGACCCGGCTCCACGCCCGAACAGAACCAGCTGGCGCTCCTCGGCAGCACGTTTTCCCCCGAGGCCTATTCGCCGGAGGCCTATTCCCCCGAAGCCTATTCGCCCGAAGCCTATTCGCCGGAAGCGTACTCGCCGGAGGCGTATTCGCCCGAAGCCTATTCGCCGGCGCTCTTTTCGCCCGAGGCCTATTCGCCGGAAGCGTACTCGCCGGAAGCGTACTCGCCGGAAGCGTATTCCCCCGAGGCGTACTCGCCGGAGGCCTATTCCCCGGAGGCGTATTCAGCCGATGCCTACGCCGCGGCGCAGACGAACAGCCTGGTCGGATTTTCGGCCAATTCCGGCACGGGCGGCCAGGGCGTCGCCTTCAACACCTTCGACCAGGGCGGCGAATTCTACGTGCGGGTGCGGGGCCAGAACGGGATCTTTTCGCTGGCCGGCGCCTTCACGATCACGGTGACGATCCAGAACGTCACCGGTATCCTGACCAACCTGAGCACCACGCCCTCGAGCGGCGTCCCCGCGATCACGGGATCGCCGACCAGTCTGATCGTCTGGAATTCGCAGCGCATCGCCGGCAGCACCAGCGATCTGGCCGCGCTGTCCGCATCCCTGGCGACTTTCGCCCAGGCCGCCAATGCCGTGGTCGTGGATGTCTCGACGGATGCCCAGATTTCCGCCCTCTGCGCGCAGGAAGATGCGAATCCGAACGCGCCCGCCGCCGCCAATCTGGTCGCGAACACGATTCGGAACCTGATCGGCCTTTACCGCCAGGCGGCCCCGTCGATTGCCGACATCACCTTGGTCGGAAATGACCGCACCATCCCGTTTTTTCGCTCGAACGACCACGCGATGCTGGCCAACGAGGACGAGTATTTCCCGCCGGTGCTCAACAACACCCAGTCGCAGGCCAGCCTGCGCGACGGCCAGGTGCTCTCGCAGGACCGCTATGGATCGACGAGCCAGGTGGTGATGGGAACCGGACCCTATGACCTTCCGGGACTGCCCGTCGGGCGCGTCGTGGAAACCGCGGCCGAGGTCGCGGCCTATTTGAATTCCTATACGGCGCTCTTCAACGGTTCGCCGACGAGCGGCCAAGTGCCGACCCCCACGTCGGCGTTCGTCGCGGGCTACGATTTCATGGCTTCGTCCGCGGTGGCGATCGGAACCGACCTTTCCTCCGCCATGGGGCCCGGCTCGACGCTCGATTCGCTCATCTCGCCGATCGGTCAGGCCCCCACGCTCGGTTGGACCGCCAGTCAGTTCGAAGCGGATTTCCTGGGGCAGCGCCACGACATTTCCTACATTGGCGCGCACTTCGCCACCGGCAGCGCCCTCGCCGCGGATTTCTCGACGATCATCATGGCGGGAGACGTCGATGCGTCTCCGGTGAATCTCACCTACGCCCTGGTCGTCAGCGCGGGCTGCCATTCGGGCTATAACACGGTCGATCTGGATGCGATCCCGCAACTGAGCCAGCAGCCGGATTGGGCCCAGGCCTTCGCCCGCAAAGGCGCCATGCTGATTGGCGGCACGGGCTATCAGTATGGTGACACGGACTTCATAGCGTACACCGATCTGCTGGCCGTGGACTTCTCGCACGCCCTGCACACGGGCAGCGGTCCGATCTCGGTCGGCCAGGCCCTCGTTCAGGCCAAGCTGAACTTCCTGGCGAATACCCCCGACTTCCGCGGCATTCACGAAAAGACGCTGCTCGAATTTGTCCTGTACGGCCTTCCGATGGTAAAGTTCAACCTGGCCGGCATCCGCTTGACAAACCCGGTCCCCGCCAGCGCGGTGACCGGCACGGCGGCGGTGACGGCGGGCCCCGGCACGGGCAACTCGCTTTCAACCGGTTTCCTGCAGTTCGACCCGGCGCTGACGCGCGTCGACGTGCCTTTGTCGGTGGTGGGAACGAACGCCCCCGTGACGGCCACCTATTTCACCGGCCCGAACGGAGTCGACGACATTCCGGCGGAGCCGATCCGTCCGCTGGCGACGTTTGACGTGAGCGAGCCGAATCTCGGCTTTCTGCGGGGTGCCGGCTTCCGCAGCGGCCTCTACCACGACCTGACCGGAATCGTCCCCTTCACGGGGGCGCCTGCCACTGAGATTCGTGGCGTCCACGGCAGCTTCTCGACCCCCGTCTTCTACCCGATCGAAACGTGGACGGTGAATCAGCTGGGGGTGCTCACCAATCCCAATGGGGTGGCGCTGTTCAACGCCTTCCCCGCCCAATTCCTCTCGGACAGCCCCGTCGCGATCACGGGCACCATGCGGGTCTTCGACCAGATGGCCTTCGAATTGTACTATTGCCCCACCGTGTCGGTCGCCGCGCTCGGCAATGCCCCCGCGATCAACTCGGTCACCAGCACCGTCAGCGGCAGCACGGTATCATTCTCGGTCGCCGCCGCCGCCGCGGCCAGCGCCGGAGTGCAGAACGTGTGGGTCACGTACACGGGCTTGGCCGGCTCGCCCCTCCAGGGCGCCTGGCAATCGATCGATTTGACCGGGCCGGGCGGCAGCGGCATCGGCAACTGGACCGGCACTCTCACCCTCCCTCCCGCCGCGAACGCAAACCTGGTCCGCTACATCGTGCAGGCGGTGAATGGCTTCGGGTCCGTGTCGCAGAACACCAATTTCGGCAGCTTTTTCTCCGCCGGCACGTCGACCCTGACCATGCCGCCCACGCTGGCGACGACCACCCTGGCGCTGGGCACATCAATTCCCGCGTCGGGCACCTACCTGTCGCTGCTGTCCGTCCAAGCCACCCTGAAGAGTGCCTCCGGGCTGCCGCTGGCGGGCGAACCCATCACCTTCAGCGTGGGCGAGCTGGCGGTCACCGCCATGACGGGCGCAAACGGCGTGGCGACGACGACGATCCAGCTCGGCGCGCTTCCGGGCACCTATACGCTCGGCGCCAGTTTTGGCGGAGATGCTTCGAACCGAAGCTCGGCGGCGACCAAAAGTTTCACCATTCTCAAGAAACCCACTTCGGTGAAATTCATCTCCACCACGGGCGCCAGCACCAGCCAGTCCATTTCCGGCGTTTTCATGGCGACCGACGGAACCCCGCTGATCGAGCGAGGGGTGGTTTTCATTCTGGCAAAGGGATCGGCCAAGTACGTCGACTTCGAGATTACGGACGGCACTGGCGAGGCTCGCATCAGGAGCACTTCGATTCCGGCCGGAACCTATCAGGCGACCGGTTATTTCGGTTCCAGCGTGACTTTGCCCGGCGGAACCGTCGCGAACCTGACCGACCCCCTTTACGGACCCAGCAGCGCGAGCACACCGATCACGATTTCAGTCTCGCCGTGACGGCCCGGACAGTTGACAGATTGGGAGCCGGTCTTTCCGTGCCTGACCGGCTTCATGTCTGAAACGACGACGATTGAGCGGCTTCGCGCTTACCTGCCGCCCGACCGGGCGGCCGCCATTCTGGGCGGGGCTCCGCTGTCGGAAAACGCGTCGGGCTCGGTGCTGTTCTCCGATATTTCCGGCTTCACCCCGCTGACCGAGGCGGTGGTCGCGCTCTTTGGCCCGCGCCGGGGCGGAGAGCAATTTACCGACCACCTGAACGCCGTCTACGACGCTCTCATCGCGGTGGTGATGAGATTCGGCGGGAGCATCGTGGGCTTCGCGGGCGACGCAATGGTCGTGTGGTTCGCCGGCGATGACGGCCTGGTCGCATTGAGCGCCGGCGTGCAGATGCAGAAGGCCATGGAGCAATTTGCGAAGGTGGCCCTGCCGGAGGGGAATACCGTTTCGCTGGGAATGAAGGTGGCGATCGCCTGCGGGCCGGTGCGGCGGTTCGCGGTGGGAGATCACCGGATTCAACTGCTGGATGTGATCGCGGGCGATGTGATGGAGCGCGTATTTGCGTGCGAATCGGTGGCCTTGCGCGGGGAAATCATTCTTGACGGTGCGATCGCCCGGAAGCTGGGGATCAAAGTCGTGGTGAACGAGTGGCGCCCTCTTTCGCCCGTGGAAGGCGACGGGGCGGTCGTTTCGGCGCTGGTCGGCGAAGCGCCGGCGGGCGTGCCGCCGGCGTCGCCCGAGCCGCCCGATGCGGCGGAGCGCCTGCGACCGTGGCTGCTGCCGGAAGTGGGGCGACGCATCACGTCGGGGCAGGACGTGTTTCTCACGGAATTGCGGCCCGCCAGCGCCCTGTTCGCTCGATTTACGGGCATTGATTTTGAGCGGGATCCCGGAGCGCCGGCCAAGCTCGATCTTTATGTGCGATGGCTCCAGGGTATCGTCAGCCGCCTGGAAGGCGTGCTGATCCAGCTCTCGATTGGCGAAAAAGGCAGCTATTTCTACGCCGCCTGGGGGGCCCCGATCGCGCACGAGGACGATCCTTCCCGCGCCTGCGCGGCGGCCCTGGAAATCATCCGGCCGCCTCCCACGATCACGGCTTTTTTGAAGTCGACCCAGATTGGCATCACCAGCGGGACAATGCGAACGGGCGCCTACGGCGGACATGCCCGGCGCACCTATGGCGTACTGGGCGACGACACCAACCTGGCGGCGCGGCTGATGATGAAGGCCGTGTCCGAAGAAATCGTTGTCAGCGCCCGCACAGCGCAGCGCGCGCGCGAGGACTTCGAACTGCAGCCGTTGCCGAACGTCAAGGTGAAGGGCAAGAAGGATCCCATCCCGATTTTCCGTCTGGTTGGCCGGCGCAAGGAAGTTCATCCGGACTGGACGAGTGCGACCGCCATGATCGGGCGCACGCGCGAGCGGGCGGACGCCGTGGACCGGCTGCGGCGAACCGCCAATGGCCGGGGGCAGGTGATCGCGATCGAGGCGGAGGCCGGGATGGGCAAGACCCGCCTGCTGCGTGACGTGGCGCTGCAAGCGCAGGTGTTCGGCTTTGCCAAATTGGCCGGCGCCTGTCTGGCGCTCGCGGGCGAGATCAGCTATGCCGCGTGGATACCGATCTGGCGCTCCTTTTTCGAAATGCCGCCGGAAGCCGACGGGGCCGCCGCGCTGGCGATCGTCGAGCGCACCTTGCAAGCGTTCGATCCGGCTCTGGTGGGACGCGCCCCGCTCCTGGGGCCGGTTCTCGACGTGGAACTCAAGCAGAACGAACTGACGCGTTCGCTGGACCCCAAGGTGCGGCGTTCGTCCCTGGAGGGGCTTTTGATCGAGTGTCTGCGCCACCGCTCGCATCTGGGGCCCATGCTGCTGGTTCTCGAGGACTGCCAATGGATCGATGAAGCATCGCGCAATTTGCTGGCCGCGGTCACCCAGGCGGTGGCGCGCATGCCCTGCGCGTTGATTGTCACCCACCGGCCCGTGAAACCGGGTGAAGTCTTCTCCGTCGACGAGGCGCATCTGGACCACTGGGTGGGGATCAAGCTGACCGACCTGCCGCCCGACGATGCGCGCCGTCTGGTGAACGCGCGCCTGCAGGAGGCTTTGGGCGCCGGCGCCGTTCCCGAATGGCTGGCGGATCTCATTACCGCGCGCGCGGGAGGAAACCCATTCTTCATCGAGGAGGTGGCCAGCCTGCTGAAATCGAGCGGTGGAAAATTGTCCGATCCGGACGCCATGGCCACACTCGAACTGCCCGAGAGCCTGCACAGCCTGGCCCTGAGCCGCATCGATCAATTGACGCAGGATGCCCAGACGACGCTCAAGGTGGGCAGTGTGATTGGCCGGACATTTCGCACCGGCATGCTCTTTGGCGTGCATCCGCTTGAGACCGTTCGGGCGGGGATTCCCGGCCAGTTGATGGAAATGCGGCAGCGGGACCTGGTGACCGCCGAGCAGCAGGAGGGCGAGGAGGCGCATGCTTTCCGCCATGCCGTGCTGCACGAGGTGGCCTATGAGAGCCTGCCTTTCGGATTCCGCGCGAAGATTCACGAGTCGATCGGCACCTTCATTGAGCGCATCGCCGGCGAGCACGACCGGCCCTCGTTGGAGCTGCTTGCGTTCCACTTCGGCAAGACCGAGCGCGACGACAAGCGCCGGCGGTACTTGGTGGCAGCCGGCAATGTGGCGCGGCAGACCTATTCCCTGCAGTCGGCCATCGGATACTTTGAACGGGCGCTGCCGCTGCTGGCCGGCGCCGAACGCGTGGAGGTGCAGGGCGCGCTCGGCGAAGTGCTCGAACTCGCGGGCCGTTGGAACGACGCGAATCGGCGGTACCACGAGGCGCGGGCCTTCGCCCATGCCGAGGGCTTGGCGGCGCCCAGCGCGGCGATGGCGGGTTCGATCGGGGATTTGCACCGCAAGCGCGGGGAATTCGCGGATGCGGAGATCTGGATCGGCCGCGCCCGCCTGGAAAATGAGATGCTGGGCAACCGCGCCGGGGTGGGGACGATGCTGCACCTGGAGGGCACGCTGTGGGCGCAGCAGGGCGAATTTGCCCGGGCCACGGAGCTGTATCGCCGCGCCCTTTCGATCCGGGAAGAACTCGGGGATGAGGCCGGCCGGGCGAAGACCCTGAATAATCTGGGAATTGTCGCTCGCTCCCAAGGCAACGTCGACACGGCGCTGGCCTATTACGAACAGAGTCTCGCCATCCGGCGCCGGGTCAATGATCGCCGGGAAATCGCCAACTCGCTCAACAACCTGGGATTCACCTACCGCATCCGGAAGCAGTACGGGCACGCCCAGGAATTGCTGGAAGAAAGCCTGTCCCTGAATCGTGCCGTGGGGGACCGCTGGTCGACCGCCAATTCGCTTACCAGCCTGGCGGAACTGGCGCTCGATTGCGGCGATGAGCGGCGCGCCCAGAAATGCCTGAAGGAAAGCATTTCGATCAACCGGGAGCTGGGCGACATGCGCGCTCTGGCCTTCCTGCTCGAGGCCTGCGGCAGACTCGGACGGCTCCAGGGCGAACCGGCGAATGCGCTGATCTATTTGACGGCCGCCCGGCGGCTGCGCGCCGACGTCAAAGCGCCGCTCGAACCGGCCGATGCCGCCAGTCTGGCGTCCGTCTTGGAGCAAATCCGCGGGCAACTGCCGGCGGAAATTCGCGATCAGATCGAGACCGAGGGGCAGTCGCTTCGGCTGGCCGAGGTGCTCGACCGCGCCGTGGCCTGACCTTTCAGTTGGATTCCGCCATCCGGCGGCGCAGGCGCTGGGTCACCAGGGTCAGCACGTTCAGCGCGAAATAGGGCGTCTGCTGCACCATGAACAGAAAGCGATTGCGGTCGACTTTGACGATCTTGGCTTCGCTTTTCACCACGGCCTTCGCCGAGCGGGGCTGATCCTCGACGAGCGCCATTTCGCCAAAGATGCTGCTGGGGCCGACCGTCTCGATCACGCGTCCGTTGACGACGATGTCGATTTCGCCGCCGATGACGGCGAACATGCAGTCGCCCGCGTCGCCCTCGTTGAAGATGACCTGACCGGCGGGCATCACCGTGAAGTCGGTGCTCTTGTCGAAAAGATGGATTTTCATGCTGGACCGTGGCGCATCCTTAAATCGCCAGTTGGCATGTCAATGACCCGACGGTGCCAATCCGGTGACAAACTGCCTAGAGGTTAGCGCTTTAGCGGTCCCTTGCGAGACCTTTCGAGTTGCCGTAGCGTGGTGCCATGGGAGAGTCCGATCCAGTCAACACCGCCGAATCCGGGGTCGAAGCCCGGACTTGGTTCATTCGGGGGCGAAACGTGCTCGCCGCGCGGGCGGAGCTTGGAGACCTGTATGTCGATTATTATCTGCACCTGGCCAAGTACCGGATTCATCCCGAACCGGAGCACGATGCGCTCTTCAAGCGGTCGCTGGCGATTTTCCTGCTCCACTGCACCTCCCGGCCCTGGAACGAGCATCACGCCTGGACGATCAATTTCCAGAATCCGCGCGTGAATGTTTTCCTGGTCGCCGACAATGAAAGCGGCGCGGTGACGGGGCGGGTCTTCGCCGAGAACGTGAAGGAGATGCCGGACAACCTCTTTTACGCGGATGTCGTCCGCGGGGCGGAACCGAAGCGGCGCAGCGCCGTTGCGTTCACCGGCAACGATCCGCTCGCGGCGGTGGAGAAATTCTACCTGCAAAGCGAGCAGCGCATGGCCCGCGGCTTTCAGATTGCCGAGGAGGACTTTCTCCTCCTGACCGAGCATCCGGATTGCGACTTGGCCTGGCTCCAAAGCCTGACGTCCGCGGAAGCCGCCGGTCTGGATCAAAATGAGACCTTGGCCCTGCTGGAGCGGCGGATCTACCGCTGGCACTGCGGCTGCAACCAGCAGCGGATGATGGAAGTCCTCGCGCCGGCCATGCGCAAGGACCCCGAAGATATATTCGGCTCCGAACCCAAGCTGGAGATCTGCTGCCCGCGCTGCGGCGCGCGCCACGTGATCACCCGCGAGGCGATGGAGAGCTATATCGACGACAAATGACCTTTTCGGCCCGTGGCAGCGGCGTCCCCGCCGCTTGCTCACGAGGTTGAAGCGGCGAGCCGCCGCTTCCACTGTTCAAGCCTTCGGGATCAGATCATCGATCGGGTCGCTCTCCAGGTTGACATCGGCGAACAGCCACGACGTCAGATAGCGCTCGGCCGAGGACGGAATGATGGCGACGATCTGCTTGCCCTTGTTTTCCGGCCGTTTGGAGACCTGGATCGCGGCCCAGATGGCCGCGCCCGAGGAAATCCCCACCGGGATGCCGTCGAGCTTGGCGACCTGCTTGCTCAGCGGGGCGGCGTCGTCCTCCTTTACCGTGATCACTTCGTCGTAAATTTTGGTGTTCAGCACGGCGGGGATGAAGCCGGCGCCGAGCCCCTGGAGCTTGTGCGGGCCAGGCTGGCCGCCTGAAAGGACGGGCGAACCGGACGGCTCGACGGCGATGACCTTGAACGAGGGTTTGCGCGGCTTGATGACCTCGCCAATGCCGGTGATCGTGCCGCCGGTGCCGATGCCCGAGATGACGATGTCGACCTTGCCGTCGGTGTCGCGCCAGATTTCTTCCGCCGTCGTGCGGCGGTGCACCGCCGGATTGGACGGATTGGAGAACTGCTGCAGGATCACGCTGTTCGGGATCTTGGCCTGCAGCTCCTCCGCCTTGGCGATCGCGCCCTTCATGCCCTTGGGCCCTTCGGTGAGGACCACGCGGGCGCCGAGCACCTTGAGGATCTTGCGGCGCTCGGACGTCATCGTCTCGGGCATCGTCAGGATCAGCTTCAGGCCCTTGGCGGCCGCGACGAAGGCGAGGGCGATGCCCGTATTGCCGCTCGTCGCTTCGATCAGAATGGTGTCCTTGTTGATTTTGCCGGCTTTGATCGCGTCGTCGATCATCGCAAAGCCGATGCGGTCCTTCACGCTCGAGAGCGGATTGAAGAATTCGAGTTTCAGGAGGATCTCCGCCTGCGCTCCGTGCGCAGCGGCGGTCCGATTCAGGCGTACGAGCGGCGTGTTGCCGATCGTGGAGGTGATGTCGTCATGTATCTTGGCCATAGGAAAATCAGATTGAGTAATCGTCTTCGAAACGGCGCGAACGTCGCAGCCGCAGGCGCACCAAATCATTAACCCGAAGTTGCTTGGCGGCGAGTTCGGCCCGCGAAATCTCGGCCTCGACCAATTCGCCGCGGTCCTGCACCTGCTCCAGGGTCAGGCGGGCAAAGGGGCCTGCGGAATGCACGGCGCGCAAAATTGCCGGCAGACCGACGGTGCCCTCATCGTGCGGTATCACTTCGATGTCGTGCGGGCGAACGTAGACCTGTCCGGCCGTATCCGATTGGGACCCGCCAATGACCTGTCCGGCCGCCGACAGCGCTTGGCTGCGGAGCACGTTGACGCTGCCCAAAAAGCGGTAAACGAACGGTGTCGCCGGCTGGTCGTACACCTGTTGGGGCGAACCGACCTGTTCGACGCGGGCCTGATTCATGATCACGACCTCGTCCGCGATTTCCAGCGCTTCCTCCTGGTCGTGCGTCACGAACACCGTCGTCAGATGGATCTCGTCGTGAAAGCGGCGCAGCCACCGGCGGAGTTCGCGGCGCACTTTGGCGTCGAGGGCGCCGAACGGCTCATCGAGCAGCAGGACGCGCGGTTCGACCGCGAGCGCGCGGGCGAGAGCGACGCGCTGGCGCTGGCCGCCGGAAAGCTGGTGGGGATAGCGGCCGCCCAGTCCGTCGAGCTGCACCAGCGACAGGAGCTTTCGCACCCGGTCGGCGATTTCCGCCCGGGGCGGGCGGTCGCGTCGGCGCCGCACCCGCAGGCCGAACGCGATGTTTTCGAAAACCGAAAGGTGGCGGAACAGGGCGTAGTGCTGAAACACGAGGCCCACGCGGCGCTTGCCGGTCGGCAAATCGGTGACGTCCTCGCCATCGAACAGAATGCGGCCGCTTCCGGGGTCGGGGAGCTCCAATCCGGCGATGATGCGCAGCAGGGTGGTCTTGCCGGAGCCGGAGGGGCCGAGGAGCGCGACCAGCTTGCCGCGCGGGACGTGAAGATCGACACCGTCCAAGGCGGTGTACGTGCCGAAGCGTTTGCGGAGACCGTTGGCGGCGATACTCACGAGGCCGTCATCTCCAGGGCGGTTTTCAATACGAGCGTGACCAAAGCGAGCAGGGCGAGCAGCGACGCGACGGCGAAGGCCGCGGCAAAATTGTACTCGTTGTAGAGGATTTCGATGTGCAGGGGCATCGTGTCGGTGACGCCGCGGATATGGCCGCTGACCACCGAGACCGCGCCGAATTCGCCCATGGCGCGCGCGTTGCAGAGGATCGCTCCATATAGCAGGCCCCAACGGACATTGGGCAGCGTGACCCGCCAAAAGGTCTGCCAGCCGCTGGCGCCGAGCGAAATGGCCGCGTACTCCTCGTCGGTGCCCTGGGTCTGCATGAGCGGTATCAACTCCCGGGCCACGAAAGGGAATGTGACGAAGCAGGTCGCCAGGACGATGCCGGGCTGGGCAAAGATGATCTTCATCCCATGACTGATCAGAAAGTTGCCAAACCACCCGTCGCGCCCGTAGAGCAAAACGTAAATCAAGCCCGCCACCACCGGCGAAACGGCGAACGGAAGGTCGATCAGGGTGATCAGGATGCTCTTGCCGCGAAAACGGAATTTGGCGACCGCCCACGCGGCCGCGACACCGAACACCGTATTGGCCGGCACGACGATGAGCGCCGTCAGGAGCGTGAGCTTGATTGCCGCCTTGCTTTCTGGAGTCGCCAGCGCCGAGAAATAGGCTCCGACTCCGCGCGAAAACGCCTGCACGAACACCACCGCGAGCGGCAGGAACAGGAAGCAGGCCAGGAATAGCAGTGCGATGATGCACAACGTCCAACGGATCACCGCCGGGTCGCGATTTGCGCGCGGCGCGGAGGTGCCGGAACGGCTCGTCAGGGTCTGAGAGCTAGCAGCGGCCATCGCAATAGGCTAGGTTAGTTCAAAAGAAGACAGGACCAATGGGCAATTACGTCATATCGGCTGGAATCGCCGACTCCATTTTTGCAGCAAATTGATGACCAATAGCATCACGAACGAGACCGTCAGCATCACCACCGCCAGGGCGGTGGCACCGGTGAAATCGAATTGCTCCAGTTTGGTGATGATCAGCAACGGCACGATTTCCGTCTTGTGCGGCATATTGCCGGAGATGAACACGACTGAGCCGTATTCGCCCAGCGCCCGGGCAAAGGCCAGAGCGAAGCCGGTCAGCATGGACGGCATCAATTCGGGGATGATCACCCGGAAAAACGTTTGGATGCGGGTCGCGCCGAGGCTCGCGGCGCACTCCTCGATCTCCGGCTCGAGTTCGACCAGGACCGGCTGGAGCGTGCGGACGACGAACGGCAGGCTGATGAAGGTCAACGCGATGAATACGCCCAGGCGAGTAAACGCAATCTGGATGCCAAGCGGCGCAAAGAGATGGCCGACCCAGCCGTTGGGAGCGTAAAGGGAAGTCAGCGCAATGCCCGCCACCGCGGTGGGCAACGCAAAGGGCAGGTCCACGAGAGCATCGATAATCCGCCGACCCGGGATGCGGTAGCGGGTGAGAACCCAGGCGACAATCAGCCCAAAGAACATGTTCACCGCCGCCGCCAGAAATGAGGCGCCGAAGCTCAGTTCGTACGCGTCCATCACCCGTGAACTGGTCACCGCATGCCAGAACCGCGGCCAGCTGATGCCGGCAGCGTGGGCGAACGCCGCCGACAGGGGCAGCAGCACGATCAGGCTCAGGTAAACGACGGCAAAGCCAAGCGACAGGCCGAACCCCGGCAGCAGCGTGCGACGGGCCCGCGCCGACGCCATGCCGCGGAAGCCCGGATGTTCGGAGGAGGTGACGGTCATGGAGCTCCGCTATTCAACCGAATTCGCGGAGCCTCGTCGAAGGAAATTACCGTCAGTTGCCGTAGATCTGGTCGAACACGCCTCCATCGGCAAAGTGGACCTCCTGGGCCTTGGTCCAGCCTCCGAAGACCTTGTCGATCGTGAAAAGCTTCAATTTCGGAAACTGACTGGCGAACTTGGCGGCGACCGTCTTGTCGCGCGGCCGATAGAAGTTTTTCGCGGCGATTTCCTGGCCCTCGGGCGAATAGAGGTATTTCAGGTATTCCGTCGCCACCTCGGTGGTGCCGTGTTTCGCGGCAACGGTGTCCACGAGCGCGACGGGCGGTTCGGCCAGGATACTGGCGGACGGCACGACAATTTCGAAGCCGGCATCCGCAAATTCCTTCTGCGCGAGAAACGCCTCGTTTTCCCAGGACACCAGGGCGTCGCCGATGCCGTGTTGCGCGAACGTGACCGTGGCGCCGCGCGAACCGGTATCGAGCGTCGGCACATGCTTGTAGAGCTCGGTCACAAACTGCCGCCCGCGCTCGGGATCATGGTATTTGAGCTGCGCGTAGCCCCAAGCCGCCAGATAGGCCCAGCGGGCTCCGCCCGAGGTTTTGGGATTGGGCACCACCACCTTGACGTCGGGTTTGATGAGGTCCTCCCAATCGTGAATGCCCTTGGGATTTCCCTTTCGAACCAGGATGACGATCGTGCTCGTGTAGGGGGCGGAATGGTCGGGCAGGCGCTTTTGCCAGTCGGCCGCGATCAGGTTGCCGTGCGTGTTCAGACTGTCGATATCGGCCGCGAGCGCGAGTGTGACCACGTCGGCCTCGAGGCCTTCGATCACGGAACGAGCCTGGGCGCCGGATCCGCCGTGCGATTGCTGGACCGTGACATTGTCGCCGGTCTTCGTCAGCCAGTACTTCGCGAAGGCCGCGTTGTACTCGGAGTAGAGTTCCCGGGTCGGGTCATACGATACGTTCAGAATAGTGACGTCTTTCGCCGCGAGCGGCAGGGCCGCCAGGGCAAGCAGAAAGGGAAGGAGGCGTTTCACGGTAGGATCAGAAAAAGATTTGGACGCGGCTCAGCAGAGAGCGCTCGTCTTGCTTGAGAATTTGCGTGGAGGAGGTGGCGGCCGGGAGGGTGAAGCGATCGATATTGAAGTCGGTTGAAATGCGGACGAGGCGGCTCAGATACCAATTAAGCCCGAAGCCCCAGCCGAAGACATCCTTGGCGTTCGTGGAGGAAGAAGCGAACAGGGGAAACGCGTCGGGGTCGACGTCCAATCCCTCGACGCGGGCGACCACCTGCCAGGCGCCAAATTCCCCGGTCTTGGGGTTGAAGGGGTGATTGGGAACGACGCCCGCGAAGGTCGTGTTCTCACCGGTCAGCGTGTAGCCGATTTGCGCATCCCAGGAACGGTTCACGAGCTGGGTGGGGCTCGAAACCGGTTTCGTCGGAGCCGTCGGCAGCACGTTGACGGCCGATACGACGTATTCGCCGAGGATGCCGAACGGTCCCGCGTACCAATAGCCCTGTGGGGTGAAGCGCCACACGTCGCCGTCGGCATAGGTGGTGGCGCTGTATTTGAAGAAGGTCTGCTGACCGTCGGTCTTGTAGCCTGAGGCAACGCCCGACGTGCCTTTTTCGCGGCCGCGGGTGGCCGCGGCGCCGAAGCCCAAACCGGAAAGCAAGGGATCGCCGGACGCCGCGAACGGCTGCACGAAGACGCGAGCCTCGGCTTCCTTGTCGTTGTCGAAGTCCTGATTCACGCTGTTGGCGGCATCGGGCACGCCGTTGAAAATACCGACCTGGTAGATCAGCGTGCCCTTGTCGAGCGAGCCGCCGAACTGAATTCCCAGATCGCGATTCGGCACGAGATTCGTGGCCAGCGAGCGTTCGGTGAAGAACGTGTACGCATCCTGCTGAAGCTGCTCGAGACCGACCGGCGACTTGAATTTGCCGACGCGGACCTGCAGCCAGTCGGCCACGGAAATGCCCGCGTTGGCGTCGAAGATCGTCACGCCGGTGGTCGGGGCGAAGTCCGGAACGAATTGAAAGGAATACAGGTTGTCGAACGTGCCGTCGGTGAGGACGCGCGCGCGCCGCAGCACGAACGAATTATTGAGCGCGCCGCCGCCGTCCCCGAAAAATTCCCGGGAATCGAACTGGACGATGCCGCCGAGGTGCAGCGAGGTGGAGCCGTCGCCCGACACCAGATGGAAGCCGCTGTCGTCGGCGTTGATGTGAGCGCCGCCTTTGGCCGGCGGAGGATTGGGCGCGGCGCCGCCGGCCGGGCCGGGCACCGAGCTGTTGATCACTGGGCCCGCTTCAACGACCGCGCCCGGCGCGGAAGGATTGGGAGCGATTGAGCGCGATTTTTCCAGCGCGTCGAGACGCTGCTCAAGCAGGCGAACTTCCTGATGAAGCGCTTGAATCTCGGTTTGCGAGTCTTGGGGCGGTTGGGCGCGGAGCGGCACGGTCACCGTGCCAAACAGCGCGAGCAACAAGCGTAAGGAGATTTGGCTTGGTTTCGGATCCATACGAAACCAGACAAAATTGGTGTAGATTAGGCAGCAAGCAATTAATTCAGTATGACACGTAGGCCGTCATACGCGACTTTGGCTATGGGGACGGTTTCGCGTTCGGTCGCAGCGTGCTCCGAAAGATGCGTCAGATGAACAAGATAGGTCTGCTTGGCGGAGATTTGCTGCGCTGCTGCCAGCGCTTCGGGGATGCTGAGGTGGGTGGGATGTGGATCAGGCCTCAGCCCATCGATTACGAGAATGTCCGTATCCAGCGCCAGGGCAGTGGCCTCGCGAGGCACTCGCTTGCAGTCAGTGTAATAGGCGAGGCGCCGGCGCGTGGAGCGTTCCTCGAAGACCAGCCCGAGGGTATTGACGCCGCCGTGCGGCAGCGAGGTGGTGCGAATGACGCCGCATGGCAGCTCGAGGACCGACGGCATCTCGGTGAGAGCGAAGGCCGGGTAGCCTTTCGCGATGGGCCGCTCCGCGATGGCGTAGGGAAACATCGCGAGCACGCGCGCGAGGCCTTCGGCCGTCGAGAACACGGGTATCGCCGTGCCTCCGCGCAAATCGCAGAAGCGGCGCAAATCGTCCATGCCCGCGATGTGGTCGGAATGCCCGTGCGTCAGCAGGAAATAGTCGATGCGCCGGACATCGCCATGAAGGCACTGCAGCCGGAATTCCGGCGCCGCATCGATCTGGAAATGCACGCCGTCCATCACGACATGCGCCGAGGTGCGCGACCGACGATTCCGAGGATCGGTCGATCGGCACACGGCACAATCGCATGCGATCGAAGGCACTCCTTGCGAAGTGCCCGTCCCCATGAAGAGGAGTTCCATGCCTGGAGATTAACTAGGTGGGGAAAAAGTGGAAGCGGCGACTCGCCGCTTTCCTACGCCTACCGTTTTATGCTTACCGGAGAGTTCGGCATCGCCACCAGATTGGTAATGGGGGTGTCACCACACGTTCAACACCGATTCACCCGGCGCGATCGCTTCGAAAGGGCCCGGGGTGGGGTGGGCTTCACTGCGCGGATGGCCAAAGTAGTCTCGATTGACCGCCAGCGGCAAACCATCGGGGTTTTCATAGGCATCGCCGCCGACTTTGGACCGTCCGAGCGCGGCGGTCGTGACCAGGCGGGTTTGGGTGCGGAGCGATTCGGCCGGAAGGTGAAGGATCAACTGCCAGTGCGCGCCGTGATCCCGCAGCGTCCAAACGGCCGATTCCGCCAACAGGGCCGCGTGGTCCTCGTGATCATAGGGCAAGGCATCGCGGTCGTAAACATTGCCGGACGCAAAGAGGGGAAGCGGCGCCCCGTCGTATTCGGCCAGACCATACCCAGCGGCGTGGGGAGCCTGATCGATCCAGGCGCCCGCGTCGGCTGCGGCCGCCGTCCGGCTTAAAAAGACGTTGTTGAAATATCGGTCATCGCCGCTTTGGACACGGGCCAGACCGGCGATCTCCGTCGAGTGCGCCCGCAGGTAGGGAGTTTCGCGGTTGGGCTCCGCCCGCCGCGTGATGAGTCCGGAAAACAGATTGTGGACGAAGGCGCCGCCTTCGGAGACATCGAGGATCGAAGCCGGGGAGAGAAACACGTTGTTGTCGACCAGCAGCGGCCCGTGATCGACCTCCATGAAGAGGTCCTCGCTCGGGCCGTTGTCGTGAAACAGGTTTCCGGATACGCGGGCGCCCTGGGCCATCCAATCCAGCCAGATGCCCCGGTTGCAGCGGTAGATGTGGTTGTGGCTGATCTCGGTGTCGATCGCCCCATGGAATTTGATGCCGGCCATTTCCGCGCCGCCGAAGAGCGCCCGCACGTGGATGTCATGGATGACGTTGCCGGTGACGACGCTGAAGGAGCAGCCGAGGCTCCCGACGATTCCGGCCTGCTCGCAATGGGAAATCACGTTGTTGCGAACGATGTGGTGGCCCACGGAGTCGCCACGCCAGGGGATCGAAAACGCCTGGGCGCGCCGAATCGTCTCCACATAACCCACCGCCCGTTCGGCCGACGTGTTGTCAAATTGGTCGCCGTACTTGCCCAGCGAGATTCCGCTGCAGGCGGAGTACTCGACATCGTTGTCTTCGATGATCCAGCCCCGGCTCCAATGGGTGCCGATCAGCCCGATTTGCTCGGCGGTCGGCGGCGCCCAAGGCGTGGCCGCATCGCGTAGAATGAATCCGCGGACGGTGATGTAGTTGGTGCCGATGCGGCTGGGATAAAACACCGTCTGCCGCACGTTGATCTCGACCGACGCCCGATTGGGATCGGTGTTTTTAAACTGCGCCCAGAGCGTCGTCTGCCTCGGCCCCACTTCGCCGAACCACAACGCAGCGGCCCCCGCGGGCTTCGTCACGTCTTCGCGCTTGGCCGCTTCGGTCAGCCAGTCGCCATTCAGGTACACCGCGCCGGTGTGATGCACCCGTCCCTCGGGATCGAACCAATCGCCGTGAATGACATCGGCATACGGGTTGAAGCCACCGAAAAAGGAGTTGGGGATCGAGACCGTCCAGGTGTCATGATCGAGATGCGACCAACCCTTGATGCTTTCGCTGCCGGTGATCTCCACCCGCTCGCCGGGGGCGGCGCGGTAGACAATTCGTTGAGCGTCCGAGAGGCCTCCGCGCCGGGGATCCACGCGTTCGCGGTACACTCCGGCGTGAACCGTGATCGTGTCACCCGGCCGGGCTTTGTCCGCGGCGCGCTGGATCGTGCGAAACGGCTCGCCAGCCGTTCCCCGATTGTAGTCGTCGCCGGACGGCGCGACCTGCCAGTCGACCGCGGACGCGCCGAGCGTTCCTACTCCGGCCAGAGCCAAAATCAATCCGACGCGCCAGCGGTTGCTCATGCAGCCTTATCTGAATTCCGCGGCGGTCGTTCAACCGTGATCGACGCCAGTCGGGTGGAGCGCGTGGTCCCACGCGCTGATCGACGTCGAAAGCGGATCTGCCGGGGTCAGCGCCCCCGGCTACAGCGACCACGATTTGCTCGCCCGACCAGGTGCCTGATGCCAAGCGTTGAGGCTGACTCGTTTCATGACCCTTCCCAAGCTCATCCTTGCCCTCGGTTGGTTTGCCGGCGTCGGCGCGCCCTTTATGGTCGCGGCCGCGGAGACGCCGGTCGTTTCTCCTCCGGGCGGTTCCTTGGCGTTTACGGTCGCTGTGCCGGCAAACGTCGCCACCGACAATGAGGTGGGCTCGGTCGTCAAAAAGGCGGCGTTGGGGCGTGGCTGGCTTCAGAAGGAAAACCATCCGAATGTTCTCGTATTCGAGCTGAAGGAGCACGGCGTCGACGCCACGGTCACGTTTGTTTTTCGCGATGCCGCTATTCAGGCCTATTCCGACGCCTACAAGATAAGGAACGGCCAGCGCGGCGATAGGGTGACGCCCAAACGGTGGCTGAACAATTTGCAGGAGGACATCACCGCCGCCCTGGTCCACGCCGATCCGGCTTTGATCGCGGCGGCGGCGGCCGGAGATACGGCAAGCCTTCAGGACCTGATTGCGCGGCATTATCCGCTGAACGTGCGAGGGGCCGAAGGGAAAACGGCGCTGATCCTCGCGGCCGAGCGAGGGGACCGAATCGAATGCGAGGCGCTCGTTCGCGCGGGTGCCGATATCGTGGCCGTGGATTGGGATGGCTACTCGGCGCTCACGATCGCGCTGATCCGTCAGGACATTGATATTGCCGAACTCCTGGTTGACGCGGGAGCGGCCGTCCCGGGGATCGGCAACACCGCAGAATCCCGGTTTTTCTACGGCGCCGATCAAAAGCTGGTGGCCGACCGGCGGGCCCGAGAAGGGAAAGCGGAGGAAGCCAGCAACCGTTATGAAGTGGCGCGGGCAGCGCTTTCGGGGTCGCGG
Organism: Opitutaceae bacterium; assembly: GCA_036502225.1. Taxonomy (GTDB): domain Bacteria; phylum Verrucomicrobiota; class Verrucomicrobiia; order Opitutales; family Opitutaceae; genus Palsa-1447. The sequence continues at coordinate 4,035 of DASXYY010000030.1, read as the reverse complement.
GTTCGGTTTGAGCGCGATGCGGTCGCGACCGTGGAATTGGGAAAACAGGAGGCCAGCCGCGAGACCAAGGAGACCGAAGTCAAAGTGGCGACCATCGTTTTGGTGGTCGCGGCGGCCGCATTGGCCGGCCGCGCTGCGACGCCGCATGGCGGCGGGCATCTCTGGCCGTCGTTTTCGCACGGCCACCCGTCGCCGCCCAAGGTCGGAGTCAATCGGGCGCCGCCGCCGGTGCCGGGAGAACCCGTGTACATTGATCCGGGACATTCGGGGTCAGACGCCGTCGAGGCGTTTTATTCGGACGCGGCTTGGATGCATAGCATGGCGCTGCTTTGCGATGAGCTGCAGGGGGAGATGCCGAATACCTGACGGGTGGAGCGCATGGTCCCCCTGCGCTTCGACGCCAAACGCGGATAGAGATCAAAACGCGTGGGGACCACGCGTTCCACCCGCTGTAGCCGGGGGGCGGTGACCCCGGCAGTTCCGCTTTCGACGTCAAACAGCGCGTGGGGACCACGCGCTCCACCTCGCTCCGCGGCTACTTGCTGGACGCAATTGGGGCGCCGGGGGGGGACGCCAAGGGTGTTATCGCAAAAGCTATCTGACCCCCGTGGATTGGCGGATGGAAGCTTTCCACCGACTTGGGGGCGTTCTGTACCGGATAGGTGACTTCCGGCCAGCGGTCGTACGCAGTGGCAAGCGCGGCTTGGTGCCCGTCAATGAGGCGGAGTCGGCCGAGCAGCTTGACGCGAGAGAGGTCCGTCTGCGTTTCCTTTGAATCCAAAAGCACCAGATTAAAGGAGCCGTCGTGTTCCATCTTGGCCATCAACTTGAAGTGCCCCTTCCCGCTTGTGACAATGGTCGTTTGACTGGGAGCCAAATTCTGGAGGCTGCCGTGCGGCGGCAGAAGTGCGAGCCGGGCGGACCGACCGGGCGCCACTTGATATTCTCCTTCGATGAGATACGTGCCGCCCGGCACCATTTCGCTTTGATCGCTCGTGACGCCCGTGACGCGCAGGCGAAAGCCGGAGGCGAAACCCAACTGATCCTCGGATATCGGAACCGTTTGATCGAGGCGAGCCAGGTCGGTATTCGCCCGAGGAGTCTGATCCTGCGCCATCGCGAACGCGGGAATCGCCATAACCATGGCCAGGCAGAGGAATTTCAATCGTGTGTTCATGGGGTGACTAAATGTTGCGCCAGAAAAGCCATTCGGCGATTTGGCCGTGTCGGAGGCTGGATGAATGTACGGCGCAACCTTACAGGAAAAAACCGAAATGCAAGAAACTTGAGAGCAAGGGTCGCTTGTGGGATCCGCGTTCACGTTCGACGTCGGCTCGGCCGGGTACGTTTCCCATGGGTACACGCGAAAGCGCCCCGCCGGTAAAGGCGGGGCGCTTGAGAATGCTTAACTGGACGTCAGCTCTTAGTAGTCCATCCCGCCGCCGGGAGGATGAGCCGCAGCGGACTCCTTCTTCTCGGGCAGCTCGGTGATCATGCACTCGGTCGTGAGCAGTAGGCCGGCGATGGACGCGGCGTTCTGCAGAGCGGTGCGGGTCACCTTGGTGGGATCGACGACGCCGGCCTTGACCAGGTCCTCGAACTTGTCGGTCGCCACGTTGTAGCCGAGGTTGCCCTTGGAACCAAGGACCTCCTTGACCACCACGCCGCCGTCGACGCCCGCGTTGGCGCAGAGCTGCTTGAGCGGGTGCTCAACGGCGCGGCGCACGATCTGGGAGCCGATCTTTTCGTCGCCTTCGAGCTGAAGGTTGTCGATGACCTTGCCGGTGCGAAGGAGAGCGACGCCGCCGCCGGCGACGATGCCTTCTTCAACCGCGGCGCGGGTCGCATGCAGAGCGTCCTCCACGCGGGCCTTCTTTTCCTTCATTTCGATTTCGGTGGAGGCGCCGACATTGATGACGGCGACGCCGCCGGCCAGCTTGGCCAGGCGTTCCTGCAGCTTCTCGCGGTCGTAGTCCGACGTGGTTTCGTCGATCTGACGGCGGATCTGCTTCACGCGGCCCTGGATGTCGGACGACTTGCCGGAGCCCTCGACGATGGTCGTGTTCTCCTTGTCGACGGTGATGCGCTTCGCGCGGCCCAGGTCGGTGATCGTGACGTTCTCGAGCTTGATGCCGAGATCTTCGGTCAGGCAGCGGCCGCCGGTCAGGATCGCGATGTCTTCGAGCATCGACTTGCGGCGGTCGCCGAAGCCCGGGGCCTTGACGGCGCACACGTTGAGCGTGCCGCGGATCTTGTTGACGACGAGCGCGGCGAGCGCCTCGCCCTCGACTTCCTCGGCGATGACCAGGAGGGGCTTGCCGCCCTTGGCGATCGTCTGGAGCAGGGGCAGGAGGTCCTGCAGGCTCGAAATCTTCTTCTCGTGGATCAGCACGTAGGCGTCCTCGAGGACGGCTTCCATGCTTTCCGCGTTGGTGGTGAAGTACGGCGACAGGTAGCCCTTGTCGAACTGCATGCCTTCGACCACGTCGAGTGTCGTCTCGATGGACTTCGCTTCTTCGACCGTGATGGTTCCGTCCTTGCCGACCTTGTCCATGGCGTCGGCGATGATGTTGCCGATCGTCTCGTCCCAGTTGGCCGAGACGGTCGCGACCTGGCGGATCTCCTCACGGTCGGAAACCTTCTTCGAAGCCTTGGCCAAGTCGGCCACGGCCGCCTCGACGGCCTTGTCGATGCCGCGCTTAAGGAAGATGGGGTTGGAACCGGCGGTCACGTTCTTCAGGCCCTCGCGGTAGATGCCCTCGGCGAGCACGGTGGCCGTGGTTGTGCCGTCACCGGCGGCGTCGGACGTCTTGGAGGCGACCTCCTTGACCATCTGGGCGCCCATGTTCTCGTAGGGATCCGGGAGCTCGATCTCTTTGGCGACGGTCACGCCGTCCTTGGTCACCGTCGGCGACCCGAATTTCTTGTCGATGACGACATTCCGGCCCTTGGGGCCGAGCGTCACCTTGACCGCGCGTGAGAGCAGCTCGACGCCGCGGAGGATTTTTTGACGAGCGGACTCGTCGAATATAAGTTGTTTCGCAGGCATTTTGATGGAGTTTTGTTCTGTTTGATTCGGTTGATTCGCTCCCCGCCTCAGGCGATGACGCCGAGGATGTCGTCCTCACGGACGAGGGTGTACTTCTGCTCGTCGAGCTTCACTTCGGTGCCGCCGTATTTGCTGACGAGGACGCGGTCACCGACCTTGACCTCGAAGGCTTGGACGTTGCCCTTCTCGTCTTTCTTCCCGGTGCCGAGCGCAATCACTTCGGCCTCCTGGGGCTTTTCCTTGGCGCTGTCCGGGATGATGATGCCTCCCCGGACTTGCTCTTTGTCCTCGAGATGCCTCACGAGGACCCGATCACCGATAGGTTTGATTTTGACTTTAGCCATATGGATTTGGGTTTGGGTTGAAGATCCGGGCGGGACGCCCGGCGCCCCACCCACGGAAGGGGTTTACTTCTTTCCTTTTTCGTCGTCCACGACCTCGAAGTCGGCATCGACGACGTCGGCCTTCTTCTCGGTCTTGGGCGGGGAATCGGCGCCCGGGCCCGGCTCCGGCGGAGCGGCCTCGGGGCCCGCGGCCTGGGCGGCCTGCGCGGCCGCCTGGACGTCGGCGTAGAACTCGGCGCCCATCTTGCTCAGGTCGTCGAGGGCCGATTTCATCCGGGCGCCGTCGTTGCTCTCGAGGGCCTTCTTGGCTTCGGCCAGGGCGGACTCGACCTTCGCCTTTTTTTCGGCGGGCAGCTTGTCGCCCGCGTCCTTCAAGGTCTTCTCGAGCTGGTAGACGGACGAGTCGAGCTGGTTGCGGGTTTCGACCGCCTCCCGGCGCTTCTTGTCCTCCGCCGCATTGAGCTCGGCCTCCTTGGTCATCTTGTCGACCTCCTCCTTGGAGAGGCCGGACGAGCCCTGGATGGTGATTTTCTGGTCCTTGCCCGTGCCGAGGTCCTTGGCCGAGACATGGAGGATGCCGTTGGCGTCGATGTCGAAGGTGACCTCGATCTGCGGCGTTCCGCGCGCGGCCGGGGGAATTCC